>NZ_AJLR01000148.1 GCF_000307855.1 Schinkia azotoformans LMG 9581
GCCCGTCGCACAAAAAGACTGACAAAAGTCAGCCCACTATTTCAATATCGTTTTGTGTGTCTTCTCTCTTTTTCCAAAACACCCTGAGGCTCGAGGCGATAAAAGCAACTAAAAATGTGCACAACCCCATTAATAAAAGGACTAAGCAATCCTTCCAAATTAATTCAAAGCCAACACCTTTAATAAAAATATTTCGTACTCCATCAAGAAAATAGGTTAATGGTAATAAGTGACCAATGACACTTAACAATTTAGGCATTGCCTCAAATGGCCAAGTAAAACCAGACAGTAAAAATGATGGAACGGCAATTAACATCGTAATTTGTGTTGCCCCGACTTGGTTTGCAGAAAACAAACTTGCAAGATAACCGATCCCTAATAAAGCAAACGTAAAGGAAACGGCTAATCCAATGGCAGCAAAGAGATTTCCATTTGACGGTAAGTCAAAGCCGTAAATGGCAACTAAAAACGTTGTTATAAAATTAAAGATTCCAATTAAAAAGTATGGTGCAGATTTTGCGTAAGCAATCCGCCAAGGACATTCACGCCATTCTTTAAATCTGTTCCAATTACCTTGTTCTTTATCACGGGTAATCGTTAATGATAAGCCCAACAACAATACTTGTTGCAAGGCAACCCCTATTAAGCCGTAGACTAGAAAAGTGCTGTAATTAAATGTTCCATTATAAAGAACCCTTGAGCGAAAAGGGATGGATTGAAAGGTTAATTGTATTTGCTCTGAATTAAATTTGTTTTGCGCGAGTTTTTTCGCTGCTGTTCCAAAATTGAAATTAGCAATAACCTCATTTGCTGCTTTCGTGGCTGAGTTTGAAATAAGCATATTACTTCCATCAATCATTGTTAAAATAGGCGCTTCTTCCCCGCGCAATACTTTGTTAAACATATTGTTCGGAATAACGATAGCAACCTTTGCTTTTCCCGCTTCAAGCAATGGCTGGATCTCCGCTTCCGAATTCACTAGTTTAATAACATTAAAGCTTTCTGTTTCATCAAAAGCCTGGACTATTTTTTGACTTAATTGACTGCGGTCTCGATCGACTATAACGGTATCCATTTCGGTTACACGATGATGGGAGTAGAGATAACCAAACATGGCTGTATATAATATTGGTATAAGGAAAAGCACAGCAAATAAACGCTTGTCCCTAAAAATATTTCTCCACTCTTCATTAATGATATGACCAATGCTTAATTTCATTTTAGCTCACCATCTCCAACCCATTTTACAGTCATGCCTGTTGGGATTTCAGCAGGTAGGTCCGGTAACTCAACCTTAAGCGCAAATGAACGGATATCAGTTTCACCAATACTTTGCGTAGCCTTTTTTATCGCAAAATCACCGGCAGGAGAAATCGTTTTAATTTTTCCGGCCAATTTTTGATGGGATGCCACTAATTCAACAATAACAGGATCACCTGTTTTTAAATTTACAATTTCCGATTCATCAAAATAAAACTGTGCATACCTCGTATCATTCGTTTCGATTGTAAAAATAGGAAAACCTGTGTTTACGAGCTCTCCTATTTGCGTTGATTTGGTTACAATCACGCCATCTGCAGGAGCAACTAATTCTGTATAGGAAAGGTATGTTTTAGCCTCATCCAAAGCTGCTTGGGCTTGACTTTTTCCGCCTTGGGCTGAAGCAATAGCACCTTCTGCTTGACCGATTGAGGCATTTGCCAATTCCACATCTTTTTTACTTACATCTACTTTGCCACGGTTGGCAATCGCATTTTTTAATGTTGCCTGTGCTTGATCAATTTGTGCAGCTGCTGACTTTTTCTGTTCTTGGGAAGCGAAGTATTCAGCCTTTGCTTGCTCCATTTTTGCTTTTGCTTCATCTACTTGAATTTGTGCTACTGCACCAGCTTTTTGCAATTCTTTCATCCGGTCATAATTAGTTGTTGAAATTTCGTAGAGCTCTTTAGCAGAATTAATTTTAGCATCCAGTGCTTGAACATTTGCCTCAGCTGCCTTTACTGCAGCTTCCGCTTGTTGAATTTGACTTTCAATTGACTGTTCAGTAACCGTAACAGCTTGATTACCCTGTGCTTCTTTAACGGTAGCCGCTTTTTTCGCGCTGCTGGCTTCCGTTATTTTTCCTTCCGCTAATTGAACTGCCGCTTCTGCCTGCGCTACTTTATTTTCTAATTCTTTGCTTTCCAAGCGAGCTATAACTTGACCTTTCTTTACAACTTCTCCTTCTTCCACTAATAACTCAGTTATTCTTCCTCCAATTTTAAAGCTGGCATTAATGGTAGTCCCCTCAATATAGGCTGTCGGACTAGCGGTAGTTAGACCTCCATCTGAGGCTTGACTTGTTAGTAGTACCCCAAAACCACCAGCAATTAAAATGAACATCCCAATAAATATGATCCACCGTAAATTCTTCATCTCGCCATCACTAATCCTTCCATTAAATAAAGCTTAAACAATTCAAAAACCTCTTCATTCGTAAGCATCCCATGCCGAATATCATTCAATTCTACAACCAACGAAACATACATTTTATAAATGACAAATGCTGTTATTTCCGGGTTACATTCTTTGAATTTTTTATTAACGATTGCTTTTTCAATGAAGACCTGTATGTAGGAAAGTAATTCTTTCTCAATTTGAACAAGGACTTGTTTCGCCACTTCTGTCCCAAATTCTTTAACCTCTTGAGAAAGCTTAATCATTAATACATGTTCTTTCCGGTAAAGTAAAACACTGTAAAGCACTTCATGTAAATTTTCAAATGCTGTTCGATCTATTCTTATAGCGTTTTCGGCATTTTCCTTCATTTCGCGAATAAGGGCTTGGATGATTTCCTGAAGAATGACCTCTTTATTTTCAAAATATGTATAAATCGTACCTTTACCTACCCCTGCAATCTTAGCTATATGGTCTACCGTAGTCCCTTTAAAACCAAACATTGAAAAAGATTGAGTTGCCGCTTGCATGATTTTTTCTCTTTTATCCACTTTCTCACCACCGATTGACCGTTTTAGTTTTTTGGTCAGTTTTCAAGAAATAATTTACCATATTTAATACACCTCGACAAGTTTTAACTTCATTCAACTGAATCGCTCAGGCTTCCGTAAATATCCATTTAAAGACAGAATTATGAATATTTTTCAGAAAATTGTTAAGATATTGTGAAATTATCACCAAAATAGTTGAAAATGTGATAAATATCATATATTGTCGAATTAAGCAGACATTATAATAAAGGCATAAACAAAATATTAGAAAAACACGTAATTTGCCCACAATGGCAAATTGCGATGTATTTTCTTATACTATCGACAAATAAAAATATAAATTCTGATAGTATAAAGAAATTAGAATAAATTACTATGGAGGATCATGAATAATGAAAAAAAGAATTCCATCTTTCGAGGAGCTAGTAAGGGAGAACAAATTAGAATTAATGCGTGATGAAAAAGAAATAGATCGCATTGAAATGAAATTAGAAAAGAAACGCGAAAAACAACTAGTTGCAGCTACATCAAGAAGATAAAGTAAGGGTCAGGCACCTTACTACGAATTAAAATGTTAGAATCTTTCTAATATTTCGATTCAAAGGAGCCAGACCCTCTTTTTTTAGAGTACATATTAGTAGCAAATACACCTGCAATGATAAAAAACGTTACTAATAATCCACCTTCAGGACCAAAGTTTCCCCCTGTCAAGAGCTTCGCACTACTTTCTGTAGTTATTTGATATAGCCCATGCGGGTCTGTACCGCTAACCGGAAAACCAAACACATTCCCTTGAAAATAATTCCATGTAATATGATACCCAATTGGCATCCATAGACTTTTTGTAGCATCATACATATAAGAAAATAACAGCCCTACAAGACCAATGTTAATCAATCCAAAAACCGAGACATTGGGATTCATACCATGGAATAAAGAGAAAATTAGAGCTGACATTACATATAGGAGCCATTTCGAATTATGACGATCTTCCATCGTTTTCATGATATAGCCGCGAAAAAATATTTCCTCGGAAAAGCCGACGGCAATAAATAAAATTAGAAAAGTTAACGAATAAATAGAAAAGTCTGGTGCAAATAGACTCACTTTTAACGATAGCTGCCCCGTCAATAACAATAGGATAAAAATAAGCGTCATCGAGGCCCCACCTAAAAATAACCCGAACACAAAATCCTTCATATTTAAACTATTAAGTTCTAAACCAAGCGCTACAATTTTCTTTTTATTAATATATCTCCAAATTAGCAAACTGCTAAAAATAGCACCTACTACCCCACCGCCATTCATTAAAAGCTCGATCCATGGGTAATATCCTGGATCGAAAATCTCCCTATGCAAAAATATCCCCGGCAAGGAGAAAAGCACTTGAAAAACAATTAGCATCAGACTAGCTAAAAATATAAGCCACCCCGACCGTACTAATCCGAATCGATTTCTAAAAATAATTATAATCCCCCCTATACTCCTTACACGCTTGTATTATGTTTACGCAGCTTTGGTTGAAATATTCTAATTCGTTTCGCATTAGATAAAGAATAAATGACAAGTGCAAGCCAAATAAAAGCAAAAGCAATAAAGTCGATCTTCGTAAATTGTTCATGGTAAACAAATATGCCTAAACACAATGTTATCGTTGGTGAAATGTACTGAATAAAACCAATCATTGATAAAGGTACCCTTTTTGCAGCTTCCGCAAATAATAATAGTGGGATAGCAGTCACAATTCCTGTGCCAATTAATAATAAATTAGTAGTATTAAAAGAGAGAAGTGCAAATTCTCCTTTTCCATCTAAATAAAGACTAATTAAATAAACTACGGCTATTGGAGTTACTACCATAGTTTCAACTGTCAATCCAGTAGTTGAACTTAAGTTTGCTTTCTTTTTAACTAAACCATATAAGCCAAAGCTTAATGCCAATAATAATGCAGCCCAAGGAATTTTCCCGTATTGGAACATCAGCACCAAGACACCAATTGCCGCCAAGATAAAAGATAGCACTTGAATGAAGCTAAGCCTCTCTTTAAGAACAATGACCCCTAATAACACACTAATTAATGGATTAATATAGTATCCAAGGCTAGTTTCAAGGACATGATTGTTATTTACAGCCCAAATATAAATAAGCCAGTTGCCGCTTATAAGAATCCCAGACATAATAACAGATAATGCCAATATAGGCTTTGAAATAATAACTTTTAATTCTGTTAGAAACTGCTTCCCCTTTTTGAAACATAGTAATACTAAGATCATAAGGGCAAACGACCAAAAAATACGGTGGGCTAATATTTCTTCTGCAACGATAGTATCTAATGCTTTCCAGTATATTGGGAGGACCCCCCAAATCATATAGGCAAAAACCCCATTTAACACACCTATCGTTTGTTGTTTTTGTTCCTCTTCCATTTAAAATCCTCCGATTCCAAAAAAAAAAATAATAAAGTAATTATATGACTGCTGTTTAGTTATTGCTAGTTTAAATTATTTCTATAAAATATAAAAAGGTAGGCTCTAATTCATGTAAGGAGTGGAGAGGCTTGAAAAACTATCTTAACTACAAAGATATGGTTGATATTTGCAACGAAATAAATGAACAACATATTCCAGCCGAGGATGCTTTTTTAAATAAAATTGATGAGTTATTCGAACATACAAATTTAGAAGGAAAGGAGCTAATTCTTTACTCCTTCAAAGAATTGTTAAAGGTCGTCGATTCTGAGATCAATAATATAGAAAAGAAAGTGAATATTTCTCCAAGCTGCGAAAAAGGCTGCGCCAATTGCTGTTATTTCCCAATTATTACGACAAAATTAGAGGCTAAGCTTATGATTGGCGTGATTAATCGTATGCCTGATGAACGAAGAAACCAAATCATGAACCATTTACAAACATATTTTACCAAACATCATGATGCTATTAATAAACTTTGTTCTATTAATTTTGAAGAAATAAGCGACTTTAAGCTTCAATATATTTCAAGTCAGCTGCCATGCCCTTTGCTGAATGTGGAAACGAATGAATGTATCGCTTATGAAATTCGTCCACTACCTTGTCGAACATATTTAAATTATTGTAACCCTATCGTTTGTAAAGATGATTTCATTCCAAGTGAACCTTTTAGCTACGAATTTTTACGTGACTATTATATAGAAGCTTTAAATGAACTCGTTCAAACTATACTTTATGAAGATCATGATGATTATGGAATTCAATATCCAGATGATGTATTCCAAGTAGACTATTTGCCTACTTTGTTAAAAAATGAACAATTTATGAAAAAAGCGAAATAGGTACTGATCTATTTCGCTTTTTTTATTTTTTAATCAATATTTGTTTGGCAATATAAGGTATAATAATGGTGAAACTTGTCATATAAGGTGGGTGATTTTTGTGAAAAAAGGAAGATTTGTGGTAAATACTATAATTTCAGCTTCTCTTTTATTATCACTACTTGGTTGTACTTCTGAGCAAACAAACAAGAAAGTTGAACAAAGTAACCCAGATTTAACGACTATTCACATCATTGCGGAATCTCCTGAAGCAATCACTTTATTTCGGATGGAAGAACAAGAAATTTTAGAAAAGTATCATATTAAGCTCGTTTATAATTATCCGCAAAGGATTACAGATCGTTTAGAAGACTATCTTTTCTCAACAGACGATACGTATGATATATTTGTTGTTTTTCCAGCGAAAATACCTTTATATATTGAAAGAAATATGCTCCTCCCACTAGATTCATATATGGCTAAAAACAAAGAATTCGATAATGAAATTATCCCTGTATATCGAAAACTTTATATGAATTATGACAACCATGATTATGGCGTGGTTTATGACGGCGACACCCGCCTACTGTTTTATCGAAAAGACTTATTTGAGAAGTATAATAATGAATATAAACAACAATTTGGAGTTGACCTTACTCCTCCTGAGACATGGGAGGAATATGAACAGGTTGCAAAATTTCTAACCCGTGACATCGATGGGGATGGAAAAATAGATATATATGGTACGGCAACGCTTAATGCCGATTCGAAGCGGTACATTTGGTTTGCTGAACGTTTCATTTCAATGGGCGGCAAATATTTCGATGAAGACATGCATCCGCTAATCACATCTAAAGAAGGGATTCGTTCCATCGAGGAGCAGATGGCATTAGAAAACAGTGGAGCAACACCACCGCAATCGATGTTTGACTGGGTCGATCTGAACAACGCTTTTCTTCAGGGCAATATTGCTATGGTTGTTCAGTTCAGTGATACGGCAAGGTTTTCATTTGATGAACATGAAGAAACTTGGAATTCAAAAATACCCGGTAAGGTTGGATGGTCATTAGTTCCAGGAGAAACCCCAGAATCATCTAGAGGTGGTACCTGGATCGGTCGTGTCCTTTCCATATCAAAAGACTCCAAACACCCGGATCAAGCTTGGCAGGTTATTGAACATATCACATCATTTGATGCTAGTAAGGATGCAATTGGATCATTTGAAACAATCAATGACCCTTATCTTAATAGTCATTTAACAGCAAATGGGAAGGGCCCTTTCCCTAGTGAAAAAATGAATCAAAACTTTCTGGATACGGTAAAAGAAAGCCTAGAAAATCCGAATGTCGATTTAATGATCCCAGGCGGTTGGGAGTATATGCAAGTGTTAGACCACTACTTAAATCTTGCGATGATTGGTAAAATTACTCCAGAAGAAGCACTTCAAAGTACAGCTGGTGAGTGGGAGAAAATTACCGACAAGTTCGGTCGAGAAGAACAAAAAAGATTTTATAAAGAATGGTTACAAAAACTGGAGGAAATAAAAAATGTTAGCAAAGAGAAATAGCATTACATTTCGAATATGGCTAACGATGAACGCCCTTCTTCTAATATGTATTGTTTCACTTGGCTCCATGTATCTTTATCATGAAGCCGATAACTTAGAAGATGGGTTAAGAAGTGAAGGACGTACAGCAGCAACTACTTTACGTTCAGCCATTTCTCTTTCAATGCTTAATGAAGATTATAGCAGCATCTCTCCCCTTGCTTACTCACTATTGGATCAGCCAAATATTCAGTATGTTATCGTAAGAGATCAGGCTGGGACAGTTGTCAATCAAAAAGGAGAAACATTTACAAATAAGGAACTATTTATTGAAACCGTGCCATTAGTTTATTTTAATTCGGATTTGGGTGAAATTGAAATCGCCCTTAAAAAAGATAATTTATTGTCAAAACAAAGGGATTTATACACATATACAATCTTGATTATGTTAATTGTTTCTGCTTGTTCCATGTTCATTTCCATTATTTTGAGCAGAAAATTGACTTTACCATTAAAGGAACTCATGGCTGCAACAAAAGCTATGAGTGAAGGAAAACGCCATATACAGGTAAAAGAAGTGGGTACGAATGAAGTCCATTCCTTATCTGTCGTCTTCAATCAAATGGCAACAACGATTGAGCAAAATGAGGATAATTTGAAAAAGGAAGTATTACGGGCGACTACTAGACTCTCTGAAAAAGTGAAGCAATTAAAAACGCTCGGTAATATTTCTCAAGCTGTACTAAAACAAAATTTAAGTCACTATGATGTTGTAAGTATTATATTAAAAGAAATAAAAGCGTTTATTAATCCTGACAGACTTTCAATCTCATTATTCGAGGACAATAAAGATATTGTTTATATTTACTATATTACACATAATAACAGTATTACGATAGGTGAAGTCCCGTATACTGATACCCCCTTTGAAATCGTAGCAAAAACACACAAGCCCTTTGTTCGGAATGACCTTTCAATGAACAAAATATTACCTTGTGAACAAGTTCCATTAAGACAGGGCATCAAATCAACGATTTCATTGCCATTAATTATTAACGAAAGAGTTATCGGAACATTAAATATAGGAAGCCTACAAAAAAACTTTTTTAACGAAAATGGCAAGGAAGATACACTCACCGTTTTCGCAAATCAGATTGCAATTGCGATAGATCGAGTTTCAGCATATGAATCATTAAAAATTTCTGCTTATCACGATTATCTAACAGATTTGCCAAACTATCGCTATTTTAAAGCAAGTTTGAACAGAGCTTTAACGTCGATTAAAAATCAAAGTAATTCCTATATGCTTGGAGTCATGTTTCTAGACCTAGATCGTTTTAAAATTATTAATGATTCACTTGGACATGAATTTGGCGACCTTCTATTAAAACATGTTGCTCATCTTATTGATTCATGTGTTGAACCTGATCATACTGTTGGTAGAATTGGCGGAGATGAATTTATTATCCTCCTGCCTAAAATTAAAGATGGCAATGAAGCGATACAGCTTGCTGAAACAATTACCAATGTGATCAATCATCCGATTACGATATCGGGGTATGAAGTGCACATTACATGCAGTATCGGTATTGCTATCTATCCGACTGACGGCGAGGATGCCGATACACTTATCAAGCATGCTGATATTGCGATGTACAGGGTGAAGGAGTTAGGACGAAATAATTATAGTATTTATTCGCCATTGGAAAAGGACTCCACTTATGAACAGCTTATTTTCGAAAATGATTTAAGAAAAGCATTGGAGCGAAATGAATTTACAGTCTATTATCAGCCAAAGGTGAATATCCAAACTGGAAAAATTAGTGGCATTGAAGCACTTGTTAGATGGATTCATCCGGAAAAAGGAATTATCCCTCCTGGCAAATTCATCTCCATTGCAGAAGAAACTGGGCTGATTATTCAAATCGGAGAATTTGTTCTAAGAACTGCCTGTAGGCAAGTGGTAGAGTGGCAGAAGAATGGAATGCATCCTATCATTGTCTCAGTCAATTTATCGACCAAACAGTTTTTACAAACAAATCTGGTTAAAATGGTCGAAGAAATCTTATATGAAACCGGACTTGCCCCGAGCCAGCTTGAGCTTGAAATAACAGAGAGTATGACAGTGGACTTTAATCAAGCCATTACTACACTTAATCATTTAAAACAATTAGGGATCCAAATTAGTGTTGATGATTTCGGTACAGGCTATAGCTCGCTTAATTATTTAAGAATGCTGCCAATCGACCGCCTAAAAATTGATCGTTCTTTCATTAGTGATATTACGACAAATGCTGAAAATGCTGCCATTGTCTCGACGATCTTAACGATGGCTTATAACTTGAAATTGGATGTTATTGCTGAAGGTGTTGAGGAGGAAAATCAAGTGGACTTCCTTCAAAAAATAAATTGTGATGAAGTCCAAGGTTATTATTTCGGTCATCCACTTCCAGCCGACGAACTGGAGCAAAAATTTCCTGAAATTTACGACAAAGCTAAGCTTTGGACTAAGGTTATTGACTAATATAAAAAACCGAACTAGACACAAAGTTGTTTAAAAATAGACACAGAGATGTTATAATTAAAATATTCAGATAAGATGAAACAGAAGGGAAGTATTTGGATTTGTATCGTGCTGGGACTGCTTTATTACTTGGGTTAGGTTTAATTTTAGTTGAAGCGTATATTGTTATGGTCATTAAAGATTACAGTGCGGTCAGACTGGGTACTATTGGGCAATTCTTAACTGTGTGGGTTATTAATTCTTTATTGGCTTTCGCGATTTTGACAGACATCAAACAATGGTTGTCCAAGCGCGATAATACAGATTTACAACACGAACTTTAATAACATGATATTTTCGGGGGCTGTTCAATAAGAACGGTCTCTTTTTTCGTCTATAACATTATTGCATACCCATTATTCAAAATATATATTTTCAAAATAGGCTGACAACTCTTATAATGAAAATATTAAAGAAAAATAGAGATAAAAAAATATTTTTATGTTCAGGAGAGAACTATCTTATTTAGAAACGATTTAATTTAGGAGGAAATAGAAAATGACTAAATATGTAAAAATCGGTAATTTACAGGTAGCTTCGATCCTTCAAGACTTTATTAATCATGAGGCCCTTCCTGGAACACGGGTCACCTCTGAACAATTTTGGAACGGCTTAGAATCACTAATAAAGGATTTATCACCCGAAAATAAAGCATTGTTATCCCGTCGGGACGAGCTGCAAAGAAGAATTAATGAATGGCATTTGAAAAATAAGGATTCGTTTGAATTTGAAAAGTACAAATCCTTTTTACAAGAAATTAATTATCTTGAACAAGACGTGGAAGATTTCGAGATTGCTACTCAAAATGTAGATGATGAGATTGCTATCCAGGGCGGCCCTCAGCTTGTAGTGCCAGTTGATAATGCCCGCTATGCAATCAATGCAGCCAATGCACGTTGGGGAAGTCTTTATGATGCGCTTTATGGGACAGATGCCATTAGTGAAGAAAATGGAGCAGATAGAAGCGGTGCTTATAACCCTCTACGTGGTGAGCTTGTTATTAATTTCGCTAAAGATTTCCTTGATCAAACAATTCCTTTAAACAATGGGTCCCATAAGGAAGCTGCAGCATACCAAATCGTAGATAATCAATTATATGTGCTTCTTACTAATGGAGAAACTACAACTCTTAAAGACAAAGAAAAAGTGATTGGGTATCAAGGGGAAGCCCAAAACCCTTCCGCAGTATTATTTAAAAATAACCGCCTTCATTTTGAAATTCAAATCGATCGAGAGCATCCCATTGGTAAAACCGATCAAGCAGGCGTAAAAGATGTGCTTATGGAAGCTGCAACGACAACGATTATGGATTTTGAAGATTCCATCGCAGCTGTTGATGCTGAAGATAAAGTAGGCGTGTATCGCAATTGGTTGGGTCTTATTAAAGGAGACCTCGCAGCTACTTTCCAAAAAGGCACTAAAACAATGACACGGGTTATGAATTCTGACCGCACTTATACATCCCTAACTGGTGATACTATTACGCTGTCTGGAAGATCATTAATGTTTTGCCGTAATGTAGGACATTTGATGACAAGCAATGCTGTTTTAGATCAAAATGGAGAAGAAGTTCCAGAAGGAATTTTAGATGCAGCGATTAGCAGTTTAATTTCAACACATGAGTTGATCGGAAATTCTAAACATGTAAATTCACAAAAGGGTTCAATCTATATCGTTAAACCAAAAATGCACGGTTCCGAGGAAGTTGCCTTTGCCAACAAGCTGTTTGAACGTGTTGAAGATATCCTTCAGCTGGAACGCAACACCATTAAAATCGGTGTTATGGACGAAGAGCGCCGCACTTCATTAAATTTGAAAAATTGCATTTATGAAGTTAAAGACCGGATCGTATTCATTAATACAGGATTCCTTGACCGTACAGGTGATGAAATGCATACATCAATGGAAGCTGGTCCAATGATTCGTAAAGGTGATATGAAGTCTGCTACATGGCTTGGCTCTTATGAAAAATCAAATGTAAATGTGGGCTTAACTTGTGGACTTCAAGGCCACGCCCAAATCGGTAAAGGAATGTGGGCTATGCCAGATTTAATGGCCGAAATGCTAAAGCAAAAGATCGGCCATCTAAAAGCAGGCGGTAATACAGCATGGGTACCATCACCAACGGCTGCCACACTACATGCATTGCACTATCATCAAGTAAATGTAATTGATATTCAAAATGAAATTGCTAAAAACATTACGGACCTGCGTGATGATATTCTACAATTGCCTGTCGCAGAAAATCCAAATTGGTCACCTGAGGAAATCCAACAAGAGCTTGATAATAACTGCCAGGGTATTCTCGGCTATGTTATTCGTTGGGTAGAACAAGGTGTTGGGTGTTCTAAAGTACCGGATATCAACAATATCGGATTAATGGAAGACAGAGCAACACTTCGTATTTCCAGCCAACATGTTGCGAACTGGTTACACCATGGAATTTGTACGAAGGAACAGGTGGAAGAAACATTGAAGCGAATGGCAAAAGTTGTTGATGAGCAAAATGCAGGCGATTCTGCCTATCGTCCAATGGCACCTGATTATGACAGCTCTGTAGGCTTTCAAGCTGCTTATGACCTTATCTTTAAAGGCTATGATCAACCAAGCGGTTACACTGAGCCGATTCTACATCAAAGACGTGCGGAGGCAAAAGCTAAATTTGCCGTTCAAAATTAAGAAAAGCGGAAGCACCCGCTGGGGGCTGGAGCTAGACAAGTAAAAAAGACATGAGGGCATTTAAGTGCCTTCATGTCCAATTAATGTTGATTACCCGTAAACTTTTTTGCTATATCTATAAATTCTTGAACAGCAAAGGACTGGTATTTATTTTTCTTCCAAATCATCCCTAGCTCTAAATAAATTTCCGGATGTTCAAAAGGGATGGCAACAATATCATTTTTTAATTCCTGACAAATCTTGCTTGGCAACAATGCAATCCCTAGTTTTGCTCCGACCATCTCAACAATAAAGTCCTTCTGAGAGGTTTCACAGACAACATTTGGTGTAAATTCATTTTTCAAACAAACATCTAGGATTCGATCATGAAGTGAAAAATCTTTTCGATATAGGATAAACGGTTCGTTTTCTAACTGAGAAAAACTGATAACTTGATTAGCGGCTAACGGGTTTTCTTTGTGAACGATAACCATTAAGGGATCTTTTAAAAGTTTAATAACTTCAAAGCTATCATTTTTAATCGGGATATTACAAATTAATCCAATATCTAAATTTCCATCCTCTACTCCCTCTTTTATTACCTTTGAACCAACTTCAGTAAGATGTATGTCAATTAAAGGGTAAGTTTCTTTATATTGACTGATTAAAGCGGAGAAAAAAGCCGCTCCCATGATTGGTGGGATCCCAATTTTAACTTCACCTTTCTTTAATTCAGCAATATTATTCAATTCCGATGTCAAATTATGAAAGGCATCTAATACATTTTTTGTATTAATTAAGACAGCCTTCCCAGCATCTGTAAGCTCAAGTTGTTTTGGCGAACGATAAAATAAAGGAACCCCCAACTCACCTTCTAAATTTTGAATTGCCTTACTTAAAGATGGCTGGGATACATGTAGTGTTGATGCTGCCTTTGTAAAGCTTAAGTGTTTGGCTACCTCAGCAAAGTATTCTAAATGCCGAATATCCAATTCATTCACCCCGTTTTAAGCTCTGTCAAACCTATAATCATCTTTTATATACTTACCTATAAAGTGAATAATTCGGTCCTCATAAGCTTTCTTTTGATGTTTGTAATTTCGAATATGTCCACCTTTTTTTGTAATCCATAATTCCGCATTAGGAGCATTATGATAGATTTGCTCACTTTCTTTGTACGAAATAGCCCCGTCCTTTTTGCTATGAATGAGCATTAAGCCCTTGTCCTTATAGGCTTTAGCTGCAACGTACGGTTTAACCTCTTTTAAATCTAAATCAAGAAAAACATTTTCCGCAATATCGATCATATACTTGCCAATCGGATTGGGAAGACCTGTCCAGTACGTAAAGTTTTTCTTCGTGTATTCCTCCAAGTCCGCGAATGGGCTGTCAGCGATAACAGCCTTCACATCATCTGACTCGCTTCCGACTATGATCGAAGTGGCTGCTCCCATTGACCAACCGATAAGGGCAATATTATGAATTCCTTTTGTTTCTTTTACATATTGAATAGCTGACATTAAATCCGTTCTTTCTTTTGCTCCGATCGTTGTGTAGCTTTTCTCCGACTCACCGCTATTGCGGAAATCATACATAAACACATGAAAGCCTTCAGTTGAAAACCTTTTTGCAAGTTTAAGCGTATCAATCGGCATATTTTCTCTGTTATCTCCATAGCTGTGGGAAAAAATCACAGCCTTCTGGCTAATAAAATCATGATTAGTACTTGGAATCCACCAACCTTTTAATCGGACATCATCATAAATATTAGGAAAGGTTACATTCTCATATTCTAAATCATATTTAGAAGGTAGCTGCAAGATGGCAAGTTTCATCGGGTTCATGACCTTATAACCTGTATATACCGATACCCCGGTTACAACGATAATTAATACTAAAAAGACTATTAAAACGTCTAATAATAGGGCTCTTCTTTGATCCTTTGTTAAAATAAAGATTGATCTCATGATGGCTCACCAATTCTGCTTTCATCTTTTATATTTATTATTATAATATATTTTCAGAAAAATGAGTTAAAAACAAGCAAAAAAGCGTCTCAATTTTAAAAATTGGAGACGCTATATAATGTTATAATATTCACAAATTATAAGACAATGCAACCGTGCGTATCGCTTATAATAAAAATTACTCAACATTTATTAGATATCTTTTTGTTATATTAATATCATTATGTCCAGCAAGCTGGGCCACTACTGCAATATCTAACCCTTTTTCAATTAAATCCCTGCAAAATGTATGACGCAATTTATGAGGATTAATTTCATATTTTTCTAACATATATTGAATAGATCTTGTCGTTAATCGATTATTCTGTTTTGAAATAAATAACGGTCCTTCATAATCCTTCGGTAGCGTTTCCAAATAATTCTTCAAAACTTTCAGCGCATCCTTTGGAATCGGGACTATTCGTTTCTTATCCCCCTGGGGATTCGTAATCGTTACTGTTCCTATTTGTCCATTTATATTAATATCACTGCGATCTAAATTACATAATTCAGTTAACCGTACCCCCGTATACAAAAGCATGTGCACGATTGTAGTATTTCGAATATCTTTATCTTTTTCTACATCTTTTAAAAGCTTTATCCGTTCATCTTCTTTTAAAAACTCAGGGATAGTTTGATAAATATTTTTTTCTTTTTCCTTACGTTTAATATTATCCGCCATTGCAGGATGCTCCAGGAATTGGGCAAATACACGAATAGTAGCATAAATTTTGTCAATTGTTGATGCACTTTTTCCTTCTGCCTCAAGCTCATTCATATAGTTTTGAATACTGCTATGATTAAGCTTCCCTAAACTTAAATTTCTTTCTTCCAACCAATAACTCAATTTTTGAATAGCACTTTTGTAAGTATGAATTGTATTAGGAGATTTCTCTTGATGAAATAGCCATTCTTCAAAACCATCTATTAGACTAGCATCTGAATTCAAATTGATCACCCCATTACCAGACTATTACCATTATACTCTTATTATTCGTGGAAGTAAAATAATAACATGGAATTATCGGAATTCTTTAATCAAATACGCCAATGAAGTTAAACCTTTTCAACCTTAACCGTGCGGTTTCTTCCTAAATTTTTCGCACAATATAGAGCATCATCTGCTTTTACAATCATTAATTTGGGCTCCGGATTTACAGTTTCACTGGACACAACCCCGACACTAATGGTTACATATTTACTAACTTTTGATTGGCTATGAAGGATCTTTATATCTTCAACGGCCTTTCTAACTTTCTCAGCGACCTTGGCAGCACCTTTCAGGTCTGTTCCAGGAAGAACAATGGCGAATTCTTCTCCCCCATATCTTGCAAACAAATCACTTGAACGATTAATTTTCGGGCTTATCGTGCTGGCAATAAGCTTCAAACAATCATCGCCTGCCTGATGACCATACGTATCATTGTATAATTTAAAGAAATCAATATCGAATAAAATAAGTGAGATGGGCAGACCGCTATCTATGGATCGCGCACATTCAACTTCCATGAACTCATCGAACCTCCGTCGGTTCGCAATTCCCGTCAGCCCATCCATTGTTGATAACTGTTTAAGGAATTCATTGGTTCGCTGAAGCTTTTCTTCAAATAATTTTCGCTCTGTAATATCTCGGGAAACAGCGATGAATCCAGCAATTTTATTTTCTTCTTGGTCATAAAAGGCTTTTATCGTGCTTTCCAAAAAAATAAAGTTCCCATTTTTCGTTTGCATTTCATAGCTAAAGGTATATATTTCACCTTTTTTCAAATTTAACACCCGATGATCCACTAAATTAATAATGCTTCTTGTTTTCGGCGGATTTTCAACGAAGCTTTTCATTAATTCATTGGGTGTATAGCCGAGGATGTTTTCAACTATAGGCGAAATATACACAATCGAACCGTCTGCGTTATGGCGTGAAATGATATCTGTTGAGTTTTCTGTGATAAATCGATAACGTTTTTCGCTTTCAATCAAATCCATCTCAACCTGTTTTTGTTTTGTAATATCGATCGCATATCCAATAATTCCGACTACCACATGATCAACAATGATTGGAACAGCCGTTACATTCATATCGAGTAAATGCCCATCCTTATGAACAATCTTCGTGTAAAAACTAACGGAATTCCCTTGTAGTACTTTTGAAAATTGCTCATTAATAATGGGATATTGGTTTTTATCAATAAAACTATAGATTGGTTTTCCAATAAGGTCCACTACCTTATAACCAGAAACTGTTTCCGTAACTTTATTTAACTTATGAAAATGCCCATAAAGATCTAATGAAAAGCAAATTTCTGGATTATTCTCAAATAATGATTGATAGCGTAGCTTACTTTCTTTTAATTCCGTATTTAGCTTGATTAATTGATCCTTAAAATTAATTTCATTCGTTTTATCGGTTATGATTGAGAATAATAGTTTTCTTCCTCTAATATTAACAACCGATGAAAATACTCCTACATCCCTAATTGTTCCGTCAACTAATCTATGTTTAAATATAAATTCTTTATTTTCACCACGTTGAACTTGCTCCATTCTTTTGAACAGCTCCCCATTGGTTAAACTATTTATATCCTTTATTTTCATTTCTTTTAAAATTTCAATTGGGTAACCATAAAATTTGCTAGCCGCCGGATTGGCGTCTATTATTCTTCCGTCATTTTCAGGGTCAATTAATAGCATGATCGCACTATGGGAGTTAAAGATATCGGTCCATAGATCATTTTTGTATAGTAATGCCTCTTCAAAAAGCTTAGTACTCGTTATATCGAATAATGTAGCAAAACCAATATACTCACCATTTTGATTAACAGTGGTTGTTCCTACTTTTAGCCAACGAACTTCATTACTTTTTGTATAAAATTTATACGTATACTCTTTAGTAGGCATTTTATTTATCAATCTATTATGAATGCCGGTCATAAAAGGCTCTTTTGCATCCTCTTCAAAGAAATCCCAAACGTATTTATTTTCAAGATCTTCCTCGTTATATCCGCTCATTGTAAAAAATGCTTCATTCGCATATATGAATTTTTCTTTATATAAAACCATTGGAACTGGAGATGCATTTAAAAAATTAAATTCCATTTCATTCTCGCTCCTTTTGGAAGACTCCACTTTTGAGAAAAATATCCTTCTTTACATTTTAATATAAGATTTGTCTCTATATAATACTTTTATTCTTTGTTCCTTAATTTGTAACAGACTGCCTAATCATTAAGCCTTTCAAAATTTTATAATTATAATAATGGATTGCATTTGATTATGGGACAGGATAGGTGATTAAGAGTGGAAAAAAAAGGACATCCACATGGAATGGGACATGGAACGATGATCGATTATAATTTGAATCCATTTATAGTAATTTGGGAGGTTACAAGGGCCTGCCAATTAAAATGTGTTCATTGCCGTGCTGATGCACAAACGACACCAGACCCGAATGAATTAAGTCATAATGAAGGAATTAAACTAATTGATCAAATTTATGAAATGGATAATCCAATGCTTGTATTTACAGGTGGAGACTGTATGATGCGGGAGGACCTATTTGAGCTTGCTGATTATGCAGTTAAAAAAGGAATGCGAGTTTCTATGGTACCTAGTGCCACTGATAATGTTACTAAGGAAAAAATGGAAAAGGCAAAATCTGTCGGTCTTTCCCGCTGGGGCTTCAGCCTCGATGGACCAACACCTGAAATCCATGACCATTTCCGAGGCACACCTGGTTCATTCAAGCTTACTTTAGAAAAAATTAAATATTTAAATGAACTTGAAATGCCACTGCAAATAAATACGGTCATTTCCCGCTACAATTATCATCATCTCGAACAAATGGCCGAGCTTGTCAAAGATTTAAAAGCAGTGATGTGGTATATATTCTTACTTGTTCCGACTGGTCGAGGTCAACTCGAAGATTGCCTAACATCGGCTGAACATGAAAAGGTATTTTTATGGCTATATGAATTGAGTAAAACAGCACCCTATGATATTAAGACTACCGCTGCCCAACATTATCGTCGCGTAGTTATTCAACAAAAAGCAAAAGAACATAAAATTGCCAAAGGTGAAATTCACTATGAAGATAGTATTACGACAGATGCTGCCTCTCTAGTAGATGGCCTAAAACGTGCACCTAAAGGGGTAAATGACGGTAATGGCTTCATCTTTGTTTCTCATACCGGCGATGTTATGCCAAGTGGATTATTGCCGCTTGTGGTGGGAAATGTGCGGGAAACTTCTTTAAAGGAAATTTATCGTGAAGCACCAATATTAAAAGAATTGCGGAATCCAGACCTTTATAAAGGAAAATGCGGTGTATGTGAGTTCCGAAATGTATGTGGTGGCTCCCGTTCCAGAACATATGCAATCACCGGTGATTACTTAGAAAGCGAACCTTTCTGTGTCTATATACCGGAAGCCTTACGGAAAAAGGCCCAGCCATCGGTATAGAGAGTTAGTTATTAAATAGCTGTCAAATCGTTGACAGCTATTTTATTTTTGCGACATGGGGACAGGCACCACCCAGCAGTCCGTACTTCACTTTAAAGCGCTCAAGGATGGTTTTCCACCTTGTACTAAAGACGTACAGGAAAAATAGATTGGATAGGGCATGGGCTAAATCAAAATAAAAGCTTGATACCATACCAGCTACCACCATACCCAGCGTTATATTCTCCCCAAACCCGACAAGATACCATAAATCCATAATCCAGCCGAATAGAAAGCCCCAGATAAAGCCAAATGGGAGTAATAATAGCCTTCTCCGAGGCCAGAGCCAATCCTTTAATAGTCCAGCCGAAAGCCCCATCATCCCCCATGAAAACATTTGCCAAGGCGTCCACGGCCCTTGCCCAAGAAATAAATTAGATACTAACGCTGCAATTGCCCCAACTAAGAAGCCCGTTTCTGCACCAAATACAATAGCCGCGATAATAATTACAAACGAAGTGGGCTGAACGCTAGGTATGGCGGCAAAGGGGACACGGCTAACAGCAGCAATTGCAGCTAAAATGGCAATTAACACAATTCCTCTTGAATCAAGCTCTTTCCTTTCAAACCGAGCAAAAAAAGGAAACATGATAACAAACAAGGTCAAAAAACTAAGAAGCATATAATGGTCTCCTTCTAGGAGCACCATTACAAACAATAAAAGAACGACTAATAATGTGGAAATAATTAATAGCAGCCTACTGCGTCCCATGCCTTTAACACATCCTCATAATTTAGTGCTTGAGGGAGATCGCCTCGCACCAGCCGATTAATAGCTGTTGTATAAAAATAATTGTCGCTAAACATCTCTTTCGCCGTACCTTCGGCCACAATCGAACCTGCAAACAAAAGTGAACAATGATCCGCGTATTTTGCAGCAAATTCAATATCATGTGTAACCATTAATATGGAGATCCCCTTTCGTTGCAGCTCCTTTAATAAATTACCAACATCCAACTTCAATATCGGGTCAAGTCCCTTTGTCGGCTCATCAATTAATAAAATCTCTGGATTTTTCAATAAAACACTAGCCAGCGCCAGCTTTTGTCTTTCTCCCCCGCTCAAATCATAAGGGTGTTTATGCAACGCCCTCTCTAACCCAAAAAATTCAATCGCTTCGGCCAAAGCATTAGTGGAACGTTTTCCATCAACCAATTCTTCAGCAACAGTTAACTCTTCTTTTACGGTGTCTTGCGTAAAAAGGGCCAGTGGATTTTGTGATAGATAGCCTATTTTGTTATAACGTTCTCGTACTTTCATTTTATGTAGGGGGTGACCCTCGATCAAAACCTTTCCACGTCTCGGATTCTCTATACCGGCTAAAATCTTAAGCAACGTCGACTTCCCAGCACCATTTCCACCGATAATCGCTGAAAACATCCCCTTCGTCATTCCATACTGAACACCTTCCAGCACCATCTTGCCACTTCGATCATATTGAAAAAAAACATCCTTACATTCAAGAATCGAAGTCCCTGTTACTTCTTTTTTATTAATTAATAAATTCCCTTGCACCCCTTTTGGAAAATGCCGATCATTTTGCTTTGAAAGCCATTTTCGCCCCTCTCTAACAGTAATCGGAACTTGATCCTGTAACAGCCAGTTTTCGTCACTGATCAGAAATAGCTTCGTAATTTCAGGTAAATATTGAAAGTAAGCATCATTTTTGTCAATTTGCTTAATAACTTGTTGTGGTGTGCCCTGTAGCTTTATTTTTCCATCCTCTAAAATGACAACACGGTCAACAATCGGAAAAACTTCCTCTAATCGATGTTCAATAATGACAATGGTCGTATTAAACTCCTGATTGATGCGATGAATCATTTGCAAAAATTCCCGCGCAGCAATTGGATCAAGCTGAGCTGTTGGTTCATCTAAGAGCAAAACCCGTGGCTGTAAAAGCAAGACTGAAGCTAAATTTACAAGCTGCTTTTGTCCGCCAGAGAGCTCATGAATGGATAGGTTCAACCAAGCTTCAATGCCAAAAAACGAAGCCATTTCTGCCACTTTTTTTCGAATATCAAAGGTTGAATAACCAAAGTTCTCTAATGAAAAAGCAAGCTCATGCCAAACTGTACTAGTCACAATTTGATTTTCCGGGTCTTGAAAAACAATCCCGATTTCTTTTGCGGTAATAACGGATGGAATGGAGTCCATTTCTTTTTGATCAAAATAAATACTGCCAGATCTCGTTCCAATAGGGGCAATCTCTTTTTTCATTTGCCTTAGAAGGGTAGTCTTTCCACATCCCGTTGGACCGCAAAGTAACACCATTTCACCTTCTTCAACTAGTAGGGATATATCTTTTAATAATCGCTTATCCTCACCCGCATACGTAAAGGAAAAGTTTCTTATTTCGATAAGCGCCATTTACAGTACTCTCTCCCTTCAATAAAATGAGGTGTGAATAAAAACAATAGAACTAAAACAAATAAATTATTTTCACGATTTGAAAGGGGCAGTGCTTCTAGCTGTGGGTAGATTTCCAGTTTCCCATAGCCTGATATTCCTTGGATAATGAAAATAACCATAAGCAGACTGAACCAAATAAGAAAAAAAACATCCTGCTTATAGAAACGATATACATTAAATGAACTTCGTTTTCCTAGTCCATATCCTCGCGCCTTCATCGAATCAGCTGTTTGCAACGCTTCTTCCATTGACCATGTCATCAATATAAACAGGATGCTCATTCCGGCTTTCGCCCTTTGTTTAATTGTGCCTGACTTTATACTGATTCCTCTAGTTTTTTGGACATTTGCAATTTCTATTAATCTTCGTTTTAATAATGGCACGAAACGAAATGCCATCATAATTAAAAGCGCTGTTTTCGGTGCAAAGGATGAAAATAAATAAATAAATTTATCCTCTGTAATGATGAAATTAAAAGATAAAAAAGTAATTATAATCGTAACGATCGATAACATCATTAAAAAGCCAAACATCATACTTTCTAAAGTGATGGGCTGATCAAATAAGTAAAATAAAATAGTAGCCCCGCGGTGTGAAAACAAAGGATTTATGAGTAAGATGACAACACCAATAAAAATATAAAATTTAGCACCTTTTCGTATTTCTTTTCCACGATTATGGAAAAAATTTAATAGGATTACAGATACTAAGGCTGCAAGTAAAAAATAAGGGTGTATAAACAGCATGCTGATTAAAAATAATCCAATGTAATATAAAAAACATATAGCTGGGTGTAGACTATTAAACCCAAAGGAATTATTCATTCACAGTAGCCCCTAAATCTTTTCCAAGGTCTAGCGTATAAGCCCATTCAATTTTATCTCCGGGTTTTACTTCAGTAGTCCCTGCACCTTTTTTCATAAAAGCGCCATTAACACTGTACATCCATCCACTTTTCGGCCCTTTATCAAATTCATATAGATTCTGAATTCCTTCGATGTAGGCAGTGGCACCGCTGCCTCTATATTCCATTTGGATTCGATTTTGTTTTGTCACTTTTTTCAGTACGTCTAGGACTGTATCGCCCTCATTAATCGAAACCTTTGTTGCTTTCAAAATGACCCCTGTTTCAGCATCAGCTCTAATTACAATGATCGCCTCAGTTATTGGCGTATTTGGTTTTAATTCCTGCTCAACCTTTTGACTAGTGGTTGGCACATTGCTTGGATTGTTCGTTGCTACTTGTTTTGTCTGTTCTTTTTCTTGTGGTTTATCAGCCGTTTCATTTGCTTGTTTTGGTGTATCATTTTTAGGATTAGTCACAGCTTCCTGTTGTTTTTTTACTTGTGGTTCACTTTGTTGCTTTGTTACTACAGCTTCTTTCGTATCTGTTGGTTTTTGCGGCTCTTCCTTACCTGCAGCTTCATCCGTTGGTGAAGCTGCTTTTTCAGTTGTTGAATTCTGACTATTGTCTGTTTTACCCTCTACCTGGAGAAGATCTTCCTTAGATAGTTCCTGCTCGGTATTTTCACTATTGCTATTAGACTGACTGGCATTGTTTGCTCCACAGCCTACAAGAAACGCCGTTATTATTATCATAGTAACTAGTAATCTCATCATTTTTTTCATAAAAAAACGCCTCCCATGAACAGCTAAAGGAGAACGAAAATACCGTTCTCCATTACCTATTTTATGACTGCTTGATTCTGCCATCAATTAGCTTTTTCACTTAAGCGGACGGCAATAACTGCACCCATTTCTCGCGTTACATAATTTTTCGGTTTAAATTGACCACCTTCATAGCCCTTCATAAGATTATGATCGTAAAGGGCTTGAATTGCAGCCTGATTATATGGACTCAAACTTGCGATATCGTTATAGACCGCTGTCTTCGGTTCATTCTCGTTTGCCATTAAATCAAACGCTCGGGCAAGGATAACCGCAACCTGCTCTCTTGTAATTGGATCGTTCGGACTAAAGGTCGTATCGGATGTACCTCTCACGATTCCAAGCTCATTCGCCTTCATTACAACGTTGTAATACCATTGTCCAGGCAAAACATCCTTAAATACAATGTTACTCTGTTCGGAAACTTCCCCTTCCAATAAATGAACTAAGATCGCTGTAAATTGTGCTCTTGTTAAATTTTGTTTTGGCGCAAAACGAAGTGGACTTTTCTCTACACCAACCATAACCCCTTTATCAAATACATCATAAATAGATTGAAGGGCATAATCTGAGATTTGATCAACGTCAGCAAAATCAGGAATACTAGTTGCGACTTCCTTCTCAATCTCTTGATTTGCAAATTGATAAATGGACGGTAAGTTTTTACTATCATGATCTAGTGCCAACAAAGCTAACAATGCCTGCTCTGACGCAATTTGGTTTGACTTTTCATTTTTCAGATTTGCGAATCCGCCATCTTTTGACTGATATGAAAGTAAATTATCGACTACATTACCATTAGCTTTTGTAAATGATGGGCCTTGTGGATCAATACCAGCAGAAGCTAAGGCAATAATGACTTGTGAGGCACTTTCACTATTTTCTTTTCCATCTGCAATAAAGCCCCCACTAGCCTGTTGAACACTGCTTAACCAATTGACAGCTTTGCCAATGGCAGTTTTTACTTCTGGCCGGATGTCTTTGTAGTTTACTAAACTGCTAATAGCCATCGCTGTAATGTCAACATCTGAAGCATCACCATTTACTAATGAAAATCCGCCATCTTTGTTTTGGTTTGTTAAAATATCAGCCAAGATTTTTTCTCGATTCCATTTTGCAGTGCTTGGAACTTGATAATTTCCACTATCTAAGGCAATCAGTGCGAAAATCAAACCATTCGTTCCTTGCATTGTCATTCGTTCATTGTTGTAGATTTTTTCGATTAAATCATAACCGCCAATATTCATTGGATCACCACCAAGCGCTTTAACTGTTAACACATAGCGTTCATAATCAGTGATTTTACGGAAATATCCGTTTGCTTCTTTTATTACCTTACTAATCTCATTTAATACAGCTTGGTTATCAGCTTTTCCAAGACGCGCCATACCAAAGTCTTCCCATTCAGACTGAGTTTTATCAGTTTGAAGGTGTTGAACTAGTTTTTCCAACTCAACCGTCATATCTAACTTATTTTGCTGTTTATTAGCAATTACTGCAAATTTCGTAAAGTGGTCTACTTGACCAGTTATCGTTCCAGTCTTGGCATCAATAACAGTCGGAATTGGAATCCATTGATTTTTCGCTTCGTCAAACCATGCCATTACAAGATGGTCTAAATCATCATCTTCAATTGGGATATTGATAGAAATATAGACTGGCTTCTCAAATTTCGTACCCTTTGGCAAAAATTGATAAACAGAAGACTTAAGATTTCCTTCTATATTTGTAGTAGAAGGAGCTAATTCTTCTATTTTGATTGTTTTTTGCTCTTTTAGTGCGTCTTTTGGAATGACGATTTTTGCTTCATCAACCTTAGGACTAGCAATTACTGTTTCTTCAGTTGGTACGACCGTCCTTTCGATCTTAACAGCATTTGCGTTAAGGGCCTCTTTTAATTTTTGTGCTTCTATAGATGACATTTTTTGTTCTTTATTTAAAACTGCATTTTGTTTTTGTGAATCTGATTTTATTTTTTCAAAAGATTCAAAGACTGCAACAGTAACTCCATCCGGCTTAGCAGTTGCTGCGCTGCCCCCCATAGCCGCTTTTTCTTTCGCCGCATCCTTATCCTCTGTTACATAAACCCATTCAAGTTGGTCTCCATTGCTTAATTTGTATGATCCAGCACCACCACTTGGAAAATAACCATTAACCGAATACTTCCAACCACTTGTTGGACCATGGTCAAATTCGGCTAATCCGTCAATTGCGATTACATATCCTGATGATCCAGAGCCACTTGTTTCAACCCTACCTCCCAGTTCATCCACTAAAGCACTTAATGCAGTTGCACCTTCATTAACTTCCAATGTTTTTGAAGATAGAATAGTTGATTCATGAGTTCTAACTGAAATTGTAATCGATTGTTTCTTATTTTCTCCGGGAGTAGTAGAGCCACCTTGATTATTATCGTTTCCTCCTGTTTCATCTATAACTAATGGTGGTAAATTCGATAAGTCATAAATCGAGCCTTTTCCTTCTAAAAATCGCTCATATGAAACAAGCGCAAGTAAACTCTGACCCGTAGGAACTAACTCTGAGTTTCTGTCTTTGAGATTTAAGAAGCCGCCATCTTTATTTTGAAATGATAGTAAGGCATCGAATATATCTTTATTTTCATTTATAAACCCTGCTTCTTCAGGATTTATACCAAGTGTAGATAAGGCGATAATGACCTGTGCGATACTCTGACTATTTTCTTCTCCCTTAATTGACAAAAACCCACCGCTAGGTTGCTGTGAATGTCTTAGCCAAGCCATTGCTTTATCAATGGCGAGTTTTACTTTTGGTTGATCTTGATACTTAACTAAGCTGCTTAGGGTCATTGCTGTCATATCTACGTCAGATGTAGAATTGTCTAATGACCAACCACCACTGCTTAATTGATTATCTAAAATGTATTGAATTAATTTTTCTCTTGTCCATTTTGCAGTTTCTGGAATACTATAGTTCTTGCTATCAAGTGCAAGTAATCCATAAACTACCCCATTCAACCCTTGCATAGTTAAATTGCCATGGTTATAGATTTTTTCTATTAAATTAATTTCATTAAAATTCGATGGGTCTTTGTCTACAATAATTAAGCCAATGACAGACTTTTCAAGGTCCGTGACCTTAGTAAAATTACCGCTATTTGCTCCGACACTCTTTTCAAGACTAGCAATATATGCTTTAGGAATCACTTTTCCTATTTGTCTTAAAGCAAGTGCTCCCTCAAATGTCGGAGGCTCGTCATTGTTTTGAATCCATTGGACCGCTTTTTCTACAGGAGTTCCTTCAGGAAATTGCTCATCTGGTTTTTCAGGCGTAGTCCCTCCATCTGGTGGATTATTGCTTATTGGTATCCCTGCAATTGTGTATTTACCGCCAGGTAGTATTTCATCTGACTCCTCTGCCCAAGACTTATATATGAAGGTTAGAGCATCACCCGCTTTTGGTTTATAAGCTCCTGCTCCTACCGATGCTTCCTCACCGTTAACATAAAAAGCCCAATAAAAGGTTCCTTTAGCGGCAAGACCATTAATTGAAGTGAGCATTGGACCCCAGTCTGTTTCCTCTATCTCTATTGTTTCAGATTCTTGTAGCAATGATAAGGCAGTTGATTCAGATGTCAACCCTACTATTTTTATTGTTTCCTCGGTTGTAAATGTTTTTGAATCGTCTTCCCATGATATATACCTATATGAAAGAGTATCATCAACTTTTGGTATATATGTGCCTGCTCCTTCTGATGCCTCTTCACCATTAACGTAAAAAGCCCAATAGTATGTACCTTCAGCGGCAAGCCCATTAATTGAAGTAATCATTGGGCCCCAGTCTGTTTCATCAATTTCAACTTTTTCTGCCGCATCAATGAGCGTTAAAGCCGTTATCTTGTCAACTGTATCTTGTATCGTTTCTGCAGAAACTCCAACATTAACCCCAGCCAACAACTGCGCCATCAACACAACTATCAAAACTGTCATTCTCAAAAACTTCTTCATGCTTCTCCTCCTGTCTTTTTATCCAACAAAAAACCACCTCGCCCTAATTGGGAAGGTGGTTGCTGGTAACAAAAATATAATCAAAAACACATTTTTATTCGCTCACTACACCTCCCTATTCCTCGTAGGGGTATTGGGTGTTCTCGATTAGGTAGGTCTCCTGACTCATGCCTCAAACGAATCTCATAGCCTTCCCATTTCTTAACAGTGGCTTTACTAGAATGTGAGATTCTTAGCATTTACAGTGGCGGGACCGTATCGGATTTTCACCGAACTTCCCTATTAAGCAACTAATTTGCGCCTAATCAAAACTTTTTTAATTATTAAAAATCATATTACACCTATTTATGCGAATTGTCTATCATTCAATCGACAACTTTTGTCTGAATTTTTAATTCGGCTAGACCATTACTATCAAAAAATGTACTATTATTAATGAATGCATACTGGAGGGTTCATTATGGAGCAGCTAAGCCAACAAAGATATGACGACTTAAAATTAGGAGAACGCGGCGCATATATTAGTATTTTCGCTTATATTATTTTAGCTGTATTGAAGTTGTTCATAGGATTTATGACAAACTCAGAAGCCTTGAAAGCAGACGGATTTAATAATAGTACCGATATCATCTCCTCCGTCGCTGTTTTAATCGGATTAAAAATATCTCAAAAACCAGCAGACAAAGACCATCTATACGGACATTGGAAATCCGAGAATGTTGCCTCCATGGTTGCTTCCTTTATTATGATGGCAGTCGGTCTTCAAGTATTATTTGCTGCCATTACATCTGCCTTTGGGGGAAAGGAAGAACCCCCGGATATCATCTCTGCTTGGACTGGAATTTTCTGTGCTGCCGTTATGTTTATCGTTTATTTTTACAATAGGAAGTTGGCAAAGAAAATCAATAGTCAAGCGGTTATGGCTGCCGCGAAGGATAATTTATCAGATGCCTGGGTGAGTATTGGTGCAGCTGTTGGTATTATCGGCTCTCAATTTAACCTTCCTTGGTTGGACCCAGTTGCAGCTATCGTTGTTGGTTTCCTTATTTGTAAAACGGCTTGGGATATTTTCTGTACGGCATCCCATAGCTTAACAGATGGCTTTGACGAAAAGCTGATTGAAGACTATAAAGACACGATTGTACATGTTTTAGGCGTAAAGGATGTAAAGGAGATTAGAGCAAGGAATTACGGTAATAATACCGTTGTTGATATTGTCATCCTAGTAGACTCTAATCTGCCGCTAAAAAAAGCCCATGATATTTCTACAGCAGTAGAAAACATTTTAATGGTGGAACATGATGTATTTAATGTGCATGTTCATGTGGAGCCGATTTAATTAGCTTATTTCGATAATAAATTGCTGGTCTTTACTATCCGCTCCGTTATAAACACGTTCGTTAAAAATAATTTCATCATCATTCATGAATAAAACTGTTGAGCTTCTTGTGCCATAGCCTTCGCTTTTAATAAAAATGGATGATAGCAACCGCTCCAATTCGATGGTTACACCTGTTTTAGGCAGTCTGTCGTCTGGAGCAACATCATTATTTTGGAGAATTTTGAAAAGTGATTCAATCATTGCATCATCTTTTTGAGTCAAAATGTTGAATAGGCTTTCTTTACCATGTACAACCTTGGGCCATTCAGTATTAAGCAGATGATTGCTGACACCATGAATGCCTGGCTCTATTTTCATGGATTTTTTTGTAATGTTTGAAAAGTAGTAAAGCTCATCAGGGCTCCCAACTAACAAATTATAGCCAGGATACAATTCGGAGTTTTCCTCCATTACCTTCATATAATTTTCTGGCATCTTACTACTTTTTAAATAGTTTAATATAAGCTCTCCACGTGAAAGTTTTCCGTCGGTAACCTCTTTAGGATCACGATAGTTCGTAACGGCTGCAAATCGGCCGTTTTTTGTTACCCCCATCCATGTTCCCATTTTTTCTAAATCCCGGCCTGCCAATATTTCAGGATGATCCTCCCAAAAATGAGCAGGTGCCGTCTTTCTTCTGTAAAATTCATCGCGATTGGCTGCAACAATCAACTTGTATGTTGGATGGACATTATAGGCGAATAAAATTAAACACATGATTTAACACAACCTTCATATTTGCTTTGTCAATTTTATCATTTTGAACGATCAATCACTAATTAATTGTTCTTCTTAAGTTCTTTATAATTTACTCATTTAGTGTCGTAGATAGCAAGTGTATTGAAAATAATGAGCTGAAAAATAGACTAGGTGAAGTTGCTATCGATATACTAAAAAGAAGAGGAGGTTTTCATGAATGTTAATTGAAATGTGGACCGATTTTGCTTGACCATTTTGCTACATTGGTAAAAAGCGTCTGGAGGACGCTCTTCAGAAGATCGATCATCCTGTTAAGGTAGAATACCGTAGTTTTGAGCTAGACCCTACGATGGAACGTGAAGTTGACCAAAATATGTATGAAAAACTGGCTGAAAAGTATGGAATGAGCTTAGAACAAGCAAAATCAAATTGCCGAAATATCGAACGAATGGCGGCAGAGATTGGCTTGGACTATCAATTCGATACACTCATTTTAACAAATACATTTGATGCACACCGACTCACAATGCTTGCTAAATCGCATGGATTAATGCAGGATATGACAGAACGAATTTTGCGTGCTTATTTTTCAGAATCAAAGCATATTGGTGACCATGCCACTTTAACTGAGTTAGCGGTGGAAGTTGGGTTAAATCATGATGAAGTTGCAGCAATGCTTGCTAGTGATGATAGGAGCGATGAAGTTCGGGCTGATCAACAAGAAGCTGTCACGCTTGGAATTAGAAGCGTTCCGTTCTTCCTAATCAATAGAAAATATTCGCTGACAGGGGCCCAACCGACAGATGTATTCGTGCAAGCCCTTCAACAGGTCTATTCGCAGGATGGGCCATATAAGATAGATGCAAGTGAAGATTCGAATGTTAACACGGATAAAGTTGTAGCTACCGGTTCGGATGAAAGCTTGGTATGCGACGAAAACGGTTGTGAAATACCGAAGAAATAGCTTACCGATTTTCCGGGCTTCAACCTGTTGGTGAAGCCCGTTTCCAAATTATCATACAAACTAATCCTCTTTTACATCGGCACTTTTCCTCCGCTTAATTGCCATAAATACCGTTACAAAAACAATTAGCCCAACAGCAAGTAATACCAACGTAACAACATTCAAAACATTTAACACTTTAGCCTGCAAGTATATTTCATTATTTTGTCCAGGCAAAAGATCCCACTCAAAAGTTTTGATATCATCAGTTTCCCCATCAATCACCCTACTGGCATTATGCCCCTCTACATCAAAAGGAAGTGTCAATAATATCCGCAAATCCATTTTATCTAAAAACATCTGAAACAAAGCATTATTACCTTTAGCAAAACTCGTTAAATCAACATTAGTTTCTATAGTATAAATATTAAAAAAGAAGCCTTTGTCAACAATAAAATTTAAATGATCCTTCGAAGAATTAACGGATGATATGTATGTAATTAACTCCCCGCCAATCCCTTCAGAGATTTTATTAACATGCTTTTTCGCTTCAACACCAAAATATCCGTTATCTTTAAAATTGGAAACTATGAATCCATCCTTTTGAGCAATTTCTCTAAATTTCTCAAGGGGATTGTTTTTATCATTAAAAGTGGATAATAAATCGGAATCGATCGCTAACCGATAATTTAATTCACCGCTGCCATCTTTATTTACTGTGACATGAAATACACCACTCACACACCCCGTTAGGAAAAAGAGTATGATGACACCTACTACTATTAGCTTGATCCTCATTTTTCATCACCTTCTACTTATTCACTTTTTGCCCTAATAAACCATATTCAAGCTGTTTCAAAAAATAATCCTTCCTTTAAAATAAAGGAGCTACTGAACACCCAGCAGCTCCCCCAAAAAACACTATATATACTTCCGATGCATTGCCTTTCCATCATAGGTAAATAATGCACCTTTACTCTCAACAATCGTTTCCATATGGACAGGGCGTCCCCATAGCTGATAAATGTACGGCATTACTTTTTCCAGATATTTAATATCAAGTTCAATTCCTTCGTACCAATGCTTCAGATACAATTCCCCATTTTTTAAATAATCACCGTCATTTACGGTAATATACGGAAACCCGCCATTTACACGCATATTTACTAGTTGATCACGGACGCTCTCCCATTCTTTATCAATAATTTTATAGTCTTTCCCTTGTTTTTGGAACAAATACATATCCTCACGGTAAACTAAGTCTTTTGTTAGATAGTTACGAATAAACGAAATATCCGATTCGACTTCTCGAACCTCGAATAATTTTTCACGCCCTGAACCAGATTCCACACCGAGCTTTTTCATTTCATCTGTCGGGTTATTGTAACGCTCCTCAATGTCTTCGAATATTTTCAAACCGAGGTAATACGGATTAATTGATGTCCTGGAAGGCTGAACAACACCTGCATTCAGTTTCGCAAATTCAATTGCTTCATCCGAAGTAAGTTCCAATTCCCGGATAATGCGGGCATGCCAGTAGGATGCCCAGCCTTCGTTCTGCTAAGGTGCTTTTTGTTTAAAGTTATATCAAAAAGTTTACCCAATATTAAGAGTAAAACCTCTTCCAATATATTAGAAAACTTTTATTCTGTTAAAATCTTTAATACAAATTAAATTTCCTTGTATCAATTATCAATTCTAATTAGATTTAATTAACTGAATTAGCGATGTGCTATTCGCCATTCCTTGGTATAAACTTGCTTTCCAATAGTTCACTCCATATATTTCAGCTTCATCATCTGAATGATCCGTTAACTCTAATTTAATATCAAAGGTGCCATTTCGTTGATATTTTCTTCTTAAATTGCTTATTGCTTTTTTTATTTCTCCATTTGATAATAAAGAATATTTGCTAAGTAAACCTAAATTATTATAATGCTTCTCAATTACTTGATAATCTTGTTGATTAATCATTGTAGGTTTTTCTAAGAAAAATCTTGCAACTGGGATATTGGTTTTCACGGTTATTTCACAATATAGAAATTGACTATAATTATCTATGGAATCATAGTATAAATTTAAAAATTCCCTAATACCATTATCATTGATCCATCTATCATTTTTTTCCCTATTACAATCCGAGCAACAAGGAAATAAATTGATACCTAATACACTAAACTCAGGAAAGTTTGACTTTGGGAGATAATGATCAAAAGTACTAGGTATACCTATACCACAGTATTGACAAAAAGCAGCATAGTCGTCAGGCTGTGCTTTTTTTATGTTAGCTTTTAACTTATCAAGCGGTGAAGTTGTAGAGTCATAACAATGTATTAAAGCTTCCTTAAGCTTTTTTAAATCCTCACTTCTTTCGTAGTCTTTGACATGATTATTCATCATCTCTAAGTTATTTACATTTGATAAATAATTACTATAATCTCTACTAACTTCATTCAATGCATTAACTAATATTCCTTTTCTTGGTTCTTGCTTAGAGTCAATTATGTCTATTAGTGAATTATTATGATTCAAAGAATATGGTAATAAATTACGCATTATTAATCCTCACTTATTGATTGCTCTAATAAAGTTTTTAGGTATATTTTGGCATTAAAACTTAGTTTATTATTGAAAATATTCTCAAGTATGTGATTATAACTCTTTTCTTGTTTAACCAAGGATTTAAAGGTTTCAGAATAGGTGTTATTTGTATTAATTGTACCAAAAATTTCTTCTGTTATTTGTGAATAATCTGCGCCAAAACATTCAATTCCAAGTTTTTTAACAATTGGGTAATCACCTACTCTATCTAACACATGTACTCTTTTTGAAGGCACAGATTGTATAATTATTGGTGAATGTGTTGAGACAATTGCATAAGAGTCATAAGTATCGAGAATTTTATAAAGCATATAAATATAATTTGAAATAGCATTAGGATGAAGAAAAAGCTCTGGTTCGTCAAATAATAGTAAAGATTCTTTTTTTATATTTGCTAATACGTCTGTAATAGTAGTTAATATCATGTTTTGACCAGAACTGAGTTCGGATAAATACAAAGGAGATCTCTCGAGATATTCCAACATATTTACATCAATCATTGTACTTAGAATGTTCTTCCAATCTATAATCCTTTCAGGATAATTATGTCTTATGTGATTAATAGATTCTTCAAATCTTCTTTCCATTTGCCTTAATGACATAAGCCCTGTCTTAGTCCTTAAACCACAATATCTATAACTGTAGAATCTTGTTGATTTAGGTTTTCTAAAATTATCGAAATAGCTATATGAGATAGCAATTACTCTGCTGAATACTGGAATATTAGGGTGAAATTCACTATCTTTACTTGTTAATCCTCCTAGGCTATTTGCTAAGTTAGCTAAAAGTTGAGTTTTCCCTGTACCATTTTTTCCAATTAAAGCATTTATTCTATAGGGAATCTTATCACTTAAAAAATCAAAATTTAATTCATGTAAATCCTTAGCACCTTCAACTTTAGTTCTAAAACTAAAATTGTATAAATTATTTGGCTTTATTTCGCCCGAATCACTAAAAATGTAAGGTGCTTCTTTTAAGGTTTTCCTAGCTTCACTATTTCTAAGCAAAGAGGTTTCAAATCCTTCTAAACTTTGTACGATATATCTAAGGTCTTCATTAAACACAACATCATTTAATGTAGTTAATATTTGTTCATAATCATCTACGCTTAACTCTTTTAATTTTTCATAAAATTCTATTTCTTGACCTAATGAAAAAAACCTTTCTCCTAGTTGTTCAAATTCATCTGGAATATTACTATTAAACGAACCGTTTTCTAAGATCTTAACAATTCCAATTGATATTTCATATCCATTAGCATCATAATAAATTAAATTGTGTGAGGTTTTATAAGAATAATCATCCCAATTAGAATAAATAAGCACAACACACGGGAGAGAAGCATTAGTTGGTTTTGAATTCTTAAAAAATTTCACCATTCCACATCCTAGTGTTTTTTTGAGTAAGCTCTTATTACTAAACCATGTAATACTTATAAAAAAATTTCTTATTTAAAGTTATTTATTCTAAATCAAGGAATGATCTAAAGATTTCATTGGACATTTAATATTTCTACCTCTGATTCATTAAACCATCCTTCTTGTATAACATGTTTTTTAACTAATTCTGGTTCTGTTGAATAAGCTACTATGGCTAAACTCTCTTCTGCACGGCTACACGTGACATAAAATAAACGTCTTGTTCGATCTATACTTGTATCTTTTCCTTCATTTTCATTCTTTTTATCTGCTTCAGTTTTGTCTTTTACACCAAACAACTTCTCATAGCTAAATAAGAATCCACGTGCTTCGCTGTCATCAATAATAACCATCACTCTTGGAAATTCAAGTCCTTTTACTCCCTGATGTGTCATAAACCTTGATTTATCATTAATATATGAATCATAAGCTCTAATTTGGCTAAATGGTGCATTTAATGATTCAAACCAAGCAATTAATACATCACTTTTCCCATCCGCAGTTATTTCCTCACTAATTAATTCCTCTTTTTTTTCTTTTACTGAAAGAGGAAAAATACTATCCGGTATTTCAAATAAATTTAATTCTGCTACGCATTGTAATATATCAATACAAGTTGGATCTTTGGAATCATCCCATAGTGATAATAACTTATCTACTGCACCACGGGCCTTACTAATTCTTAATAGTTGGTCTCTTTCACCTTTCTGGAATTTTAATAAATTAGAATACTCCCTTGTAATATTGGTAATCTTTAACTTATCTCCAATTTCATCGGCTTCTACTATTGGTAATATTATCCTCGTAAAAAACTGCAATCCTGAAAGTGAGCCATCTAATAATCCTGTTTTTAATTTATCATTTTTGTATAGGGGTTCGAACATATCAATGAAGCCTAGTCTATTTGCAGCCATATGGTGCTCAAGAATAAGTGTTGTATAATCAGCATCTACAATTTCCCACTTTGGATCACCAGTAATTTCAGCCATTCGTTGTACAACTTTCTTTTCTGCATTTCTTTTATCCGTTTTAGAATGAAGGATAAACATATGTACAAATCCCTCATTCTTATCAGTTCTTTCTCTCTGTTCTTGACCATCGACAGTAGAGCGAATTTTATTAATTAACTTAATAACTCGGGGGGGACATCGATGATTCATTTTTTTTACTGGTTTTGACCAGCTGTCCGGTAAACTATTCCCCAAGTTTACTTCACCATCAGAATAAATTCTTTGCATTGTGTCTCCGAATAATCCTAATGAGAAAATATTGTTGTTCTTCCTTTCAACTTCAAAAAAAGCATTAATTAATTCTTTATTCGTGTCCTGGCTCTCATCGATCAAAAGAATAGGAAATTTTCTAACTAATATTTTTCCCATCAAAGGCTTATTAGTTAAAAAATATGCTCCGATACTTATTACCTCACTATGACTTAATGATTCTTTACTTTGATTAAGCCCAGATGGATTATATGTGAAATGTTTAATATTTTCTAGATTATTAATTCGTTTTTCCTTTATTTCTAAACTCTTCACTCTATCGACATAAGTTTTGGTTCCTTTACGCCCTTTTGAAAGCTGTAATTTTAAATCATCTATTTGATTATTCAGATTAGCATCTAACCATTCTCTAATATCTTTATCGAATTCTCTAATTAACTCCCATATAAACGAATGAATTGTAGATACAGAGAATAATGGATCATAGTCAAGTCGACGCTGTATTTCTTCACATGCTGCATTAGTAAAAGTAATAATAGCTATCCTTTGACCATTCAGTTGTAACTGTTGATAATTTTGATCTCGAAATCTTTCTAAAACTGAAACTAACGTTCTGGTTTTACCGGATCCAGCGCCTGCAAATAAGAAAAAACTTTTTAGGTTTTTAAGGTTTAAGCAATTAAATATCTCTTCATCTACATGGTCATCTATATGATCATCATTACATTTTTCAATATCAATCATAGGACACCCGCCGTTTCATCCACTGTTTCACCTATGGTTTCACCTGCATCAACATTAAAACTGGGCTTCACCTGTAATTGTTCCTCTAACCAATGTAGACCCTCATAAATATACTTTGGTACTTCAAGCTCATTAGGGTCAATTTTAAAAATGAGTTCAAGAGCAAATTCGGCCTTTTTTCCATTCCTTAAAGCTTCAAAAAATTGCTTACCTAACTCCGTCATTGTACCTTTCTCATTAATAGCATTTCTAAATTTCTTTACTAACCCATTTCCTTCAATATTTTTAAAAAGATTTAAATTTTGAAATACCAATGCATCTTCAAAAGTATATGGAAGCGCCTCCTCTTCTAAACCATCATTCACAATTTTTACTTTTATTGGGCTTTGATATGCAACTCTAACTGAATAAAAATGTTCTTCAGATGTCTTAACTTTATCTTCTTCTTGTAAATTTAATAAATCATCAATATTTTTCTTATTAGGTAACCATGTTTTTAATGTGTAGTTTCCAGTAACATAGCTTTGGTTTCTTGCAGGTGGAATTGCAGTATTATTATTATTGGGATCGACTGAATCTAAATCAGTAATTATTAAACTCGTTAATCCTAAATAATCTATTAAGGGCTTTAAAGTATGAGCGTGACTACCACCAATCTCCAATAATGAAATATACTTATTATTTAAATCAGAAAATTTATGACGAATAAAATGCGGAACCAACATTCTTTCAGCTGGTCCTTCAACGAGAATAGCAGCATCCGCAAAAAATAAATCACAATGTGTAGATTGAAGATATCTGGTTACAAAACGCTCTGTTTCATCCCCTTGCCCAAACACATCTGATAGATTTACAACAATAGAAGTTGGAACTTCACCTTTGTTTTTAGGAGGTATTCTTCGAAAATACCTTAAAGATGAAAATGGCATTTCATGGGCAATGTGACCTGAATGTGTACTAACAATTAATTGAGTTGTAAAATTCGTTTGTTTTTTTAGATTGGGATGATTACATAATACTTCATAAGCTTTACGGATAAAGACCTGTTGAACTTGTATATGAAGATGTGCTTCTGGTTCCTCTACTAACACTATATGCAATGGAGGAATGATAAAATCCTCTTGGTTTTTAGGGGCATTCTTTGCTACTTTCCCTACCTTCATCCATTCATCTCTAAATCTCATTAATTTAAAGATTATAGATATTAAATTTTGATAACCCAAGCCATTATACTGTTCAGGTAATCTTAATTCGTTCCCATTATATCCATCAATTAAGTCAAATTGGACTGCTGATTCATGATTAAGCCCGTCCATAGGTTCTAATCTAGTGGAAATACTTATTTTAGGATTAGAAAATCCAGGGTACCCTAAATTCTCCAGTTCATCTAATGCATTTTTAAAACCTTCACGAAGTTTTATATCAAACGTACTTTGAGCTTTTTCTATAGCCTGTAATGCATCTATGTCAGTTGGATCAGGAGACTTTGTTGGATTTAAATGTGTATTATAATATTTTCTTAGCTGTGTAGAGAGATTACCAACTATTCTTTTTGCTGATTCATCATCGTCAGTTTTTTTATTAGCAGGATCAGAGAACCCTCGTTGGGCATTAATATGATGTACTAAAAATAAACTTTTAAAAGGATCTCCATCAATAGGCTCATTTCCAATCGGTAATATTTGGGGCTGAGCTTGTCCTTTATTTATCGGTAAACACTTAGTTGGATCAAGTAAATAAGACTTAATTGCAAGATGGTTTTGAAATTTTCTGCTCAAATAATCCCTTAAATCTTTAGGCCATAATGATATGTCGTTCTCTTTATTATTCGGGTTCACTGCTAATAAAATTCCTTGTGTTGATTTAACAGAATTAAGAAAATCCTTGTAAAGAGATTCTATATCTTTGGGTTCAAGCGTTAATCTAACTCCTAGCAATCCTCCAGACCAATCTAGAGAAGGTATTAGATGAGTTACATAATGAATTTGATCATCTTGTACATGTAACCATATATCCATAGTCGGTAAAAAGTTTCCAATTTCATCTTTATCAAGTTCAAGATTTTCCCCATTACATTTTAACCATCTTTCACCTATTTTGTTTATCCCTAACCAATTTGATAATGTAACGTCATTAATAGTAAAATCTTTTACATCTAAAAATTTTATTAGAGCATCCATTGCAGTTGTTTTCCCACTATTGTTAGCCCCAACAAATAAAGTTGTTTCATTAGTAAATTCAACCCGACATGATTTTAACTTTCTAAAATTTTGGATTTCAACAAACTTGATGTGCATTTCTACACCTCCATATTTTGATAAACAGCGTGTTGTACTTCCCATACTTTCGTGTTAATAACATTTTTTGCATAATTTAATTTAATTCGACAAGAATGTCCCAAAACCCCCTATAAAACACAAAAATTATTGAAAATTTTGTAACAAATAGTAATTTTTTCAATAGTGATTAAGCTTATATTTTTATAAAATTCTTGTAATTTAAAATGATGAATTCCCCTTTCACATTCCGTTTTGATGTCCATAAAAAAACCTCTGAGATTGATGACATAATTCACCCGCTAAGATGAACCTATCTTCAAAATCACAGAGGTTGTCATAATTGCTAAAAATACCTTCAAATTCCAATATTGAGATTAATATAAACAGAAAACAAGAAAGGGGCTTTCAGAATTTGAGATATTTCCCTTTTACCAATAACTTTATAGAAGTTTTCATCATTTTTATGATAGATAAATCCTCCCTTATTCCTCATCAACTTCTTGTAGTATCTGTTGTATCATTTTTTTCGATATTCTAAACTTCTTTGAAATAAGTAAATCTAATAAGGGTTTAATCTCTTGAATTTTCCCCTTAGCTTTAGCAAGTTTTAAAATTCCAAGTATACCAAGTGGCTTAAGCATGAGTGCCTCCGCAAAATTTCTAGCCGAAATTTCATCAATAATAACAACGCTTATTCCTAATTCTTTAGCACCCACGATTACTTCAAGTTCCCCTCTATGCAACCGTCCATAAGCTTTTGAAACAAAGTCTTGGTCTTGAATTTGATAAATTTTTATATATCCTTCTGCCACAGCGTTCCGTAATTCATATTTACCAATTGCATGATCGCTACTTTCGATCACAACCTCATTGTATACCTCTTGTGGAATATAAAGATCAAATAATTCCCATAATAATTCAAGTTGGCCAATCATAGATAAACCAATAATAGGGCTTGTATTACTTATCGCTTTAATCATGCTTTTCAACTTCTTTTAAAAGAAATTCAATGGTTTCATCGTCTTGCTTCTTGTGCTCCTCCGTATATTCAGCCCAATGAATGTTGTGATTGATTAATATTTGAATAAAATCAGCTATACTTATGCCTGCTAGTTCAGCTGCTCGTGCAAGTGTAACCTTTTTAGCTGTGAATAAGTAAATTGCAAGCGACAAATTAACATCTTCATCAATTGAATCATCATTAATTCTTTTTAAAAAGGGTAAGAATTCCGGATTGATCTCAACCCTTGCTTTTGATTCTTCCATTGCCATGATAAAACCTCCCTAACACAAATCTTTTCTTAGTACCATTATACCATTTTCTTGCAATGAATTATGCAGGATTAATACTATGGAACAGTTAAATCATTATTAATTTCCCAACACCTAATAACCGAGAAATATGGATACCGAAGTGTACTCAGCTCACCTAATCACCGAACATGTTTATTTTTCGAAATTACTGTCCATACTTATAAATATAGACTTGACCAATATTTCCAAGGTATAAACCTTTATCCAGTAATATCAAGCTCGGTATAAAGGTAGGGGCGGTATACCGCCCCTACCTTATGGCAGAGAAACTTCTGTTCCAACATAAAATTCTACACCTAAAAACCGAGTTTTATTCAAAAATAAAGCCTCCTATCGCTAGGAGGTTTCTTAGAAAAGTAATTCCATTTGGTTATTTGATGTTTGCTTAATCAAGTTATGCCGTAACTGATACTCGATCCTTAATTCTTTATCAATAGTGATCGTTGATACTAAATAAATTAACAGTCTGCGAAGATCACTTGGGTTGATATCATTCCTGTTATTAAAGGCATCTTGAAGGATGATATTCCATGATTCTTTTGCCGCATCCACTTGTTTAAATTGCTCAATCTGTTTTCTTTTCTCATTGATTAGAATTTTTGTCTGCTCAACCCGATTCTTCAAAGTTAATCTGTATGTAGTCATAATATTAAGCATTTTTTTATTTTGATCGGATAACTCTTGTTTTAGCCTTGATTGAATTTCATTTTTCACTTGATTACTTTGAATCGAGTATGTTCCTAACGCAGACTCAAGTTCAATAATTTCTGATTCTATTTTTTGAATGTCTTTATAAATCCCTTCTATGACACCTAAAAAAATTTGTTCAGGCTGGTTTGTCCTAATATCATTTAGAAGGGAGTCGATAATGACATGTAGCGTATCAGCTTCAATTCGTATCTGACATGATGAACAAAAGTAGATCTTATCACCATATTTCTTACCATTATTCCCTGTTGTTTGTTGGTTTTTACAATCGAGTAACTGATTACAATTCTTACAATGGACTAGGTCTTTCAGTAAAAAGCTAGTTTTATAATGCTTTGGAGATACTTTTCGTTGACGCTTTTGTTGATAAAGTTTCCAACAAAACTCCCAATCTTCTTTTGAAATAACCGGATCAATAAAATCACATTTCGCATAAATCCATGTTTCCCTGTCAGATAATGAATTTTTGGAATCTGGCTTTGTCTTTCCCCAGGCTAGGTATCCAGAATAAAAGGGGTTTGTTACAATTCGTTTCACTTTTTCCTTTGTCCATTCTTTCCCATTGCTATGTGTTTGGGATAGCTTCTTAGAAATGGAATCAAACCCTTCGGCCTTTTTGTATAAGTCAAAAATCTGTTTTACTAATACTAATTCCTCCGGATATGGGATAAATTGATGGGTTTTCCTATCATAAAGATACCCGAATGGTGCATTCCCACCTGTCCAGTGGCCTTTTTGGGCTCTTGATTCAAGACCATTACGTGTTCGTTGGCGAATATTATCTGCTTCAAATTTAGATAAGCCGTCTTGAAGCAATTGAACAATAATATTTTCACCGTGGGTATATAAGGTTTCAGTAGAGCTTTCAATAATCGGAATGTCATAAAGCTCCATTGTCGTTCGGATAAAATGATGTTCGATTGGATCTCTTGCCAAACGATCACCTTTGTAAACGACAACAAAATCAAATTTATTTGATGAAGCGTCATTGATTAATCGTTGTAGTTGTTTTCTTTGATCAAGATTCTTTTTTACAGCTGATACCCCTGCATCTAAATATTCATCAACGATATCACACCCATATTTAGTCATTAAATTTGCAACTGAATGCTGCTGCATTACCATTTCTTGCTTGTCAGTAGAATGTCTACCATAGAAAACGCCTTTCATCCCAGGATGAATTATCTCAGCTAACTTCATCTACAACAGCCTCCTTTACAGTTAGGAAAGGATGTTTAAATGTGATGTGCATGGTATATGAATTGAGTACGACTTCTTTTACAATATCTTGAAATAATGATTTTAAATTGGTTTCAACGTAGGAGGGCTCATCATAAACCAATAATGATAATTTGGATTTCATTAGATGTTTTAGTGTTTGTAACTCTGCTATTTCTTGATTAATTTTCTCGATTTGCTTCCGGAGATTTTCTTGCTTGTCGTACAAGGTAAGTAACTGTATCTGTAATTTTTCTTTTTCGGGCTCACTTGTTTCTTGAAACCATTTTTCAGTTTTGGTTATCAATTGTCGCTCTATGGCATCAAACTCATTTTCAATGTTATTTTTCTCTTGCTGCAACTTTTGTTCATTAGCCTGCTGGTAGCGGTCAAATAGCTTCTGTAAATTCGATTTAAGCAAAGTTTGAAAAAATTCTTTGCAAGCATCTAGCACTTTAGCTTCAATCAAGTTTTTTTCAATTTTTATTGAGTGTTCTTTGCATCGATAGAAAAAGGTTTGCTGATTATTTCTATTGCTCGTGAATGGTGTTAAGGGTTGCTTGCATTCTTTGCAAATAAGTAGTCCAGCTAACGAATAGATAATTGCAGGTTGTTCATTTATTAACCTCGGTTTTGCTGTTTGTTCAAGAAATTGTTGTGCCTTGAGCCATAGTTTTTCATCTACAATGGCTAATTGTTGATAATGACTTTTTAATACTTCACCCGAAATATTAAGTACTCGCTCCCCCATATAAGTGGGGTTGGCTAAAACCTTTTTAATCATTTGTGTAGACCATTTTTTGTCTTGAGGAATTTCATTTTGGATATCCAATAAATTTTTTAGCTCCTTTATAGAGCTGATCGTATCCGTGGCAGCTTGGTCGAATAAAAACTTCACAACGGAAAGCTGTTCTTCATTACGATGGACCGTTTTCGTATTGCGATCATAGCAGTACCCATATGGAAGATTTCCCGGTGTAATACCTCTTTGAAAGTTAGCTTTAATCGTTTCCTGAATTCTCTCAACTATTTGCTCGCCTTCACGTTGAATCACACCAGCCATCAGCAACTCAATCAATTCTCCAGCAGGAGAATATTGAATAGGGACTTCATTCTCAGCTGTAAAAATGACATTAATCTTTTTTTCTCGCAGTAGATGATAAATTTCAAGATACTCAAGAGCGTTCCGAGCAAGCCGGTCTCTTTTATAAACAAAAAGCGTCTGGATCTTTTCTTTTTCAATTTCAATAAGTAGCCTTTGCAGAGCCTGACGTTCTTTTATTGTCTTTTTACGGCTAGATACAGCATCATCGACATACTCTTCGTCGATCAAAAGAGCTTTTTGATAGGACAGATTTCGAGCCATCTGTCTTTGCATTTCTATGGAGTTCTCTTGAATATTGGTAGATCGGCGATAATAGGCAACGGTTTTCATGTTAACCTCCTAACGCTAAGATTTGTAAAAATTTATGCACTGATTTAAAAGCCTAGTCCAATTGTTTTTTGACATTCTCAAGCAACTGTTTTTTCACAATATCTATATAGATTTCAAACCACTTCTGGGCAGCGCATGGATCATGCACATAACTTATAGATTGAATAAATAGTTCACTTTTTTTCTTCATCTAACTCAACCTTTCAAGGAGGAATTTTCATGTTTGAAAATTTTGGTCAAAAAATCAGAACGATTAGACAACATAAAGGAATTGGATTGAATCAATTGGCTAGACAACTAAAGGTATCACCAGCTTATTTAAGTAATCTTGAAACAGGAAAAACAAAAAAAATCGAAACTTCTTTCTTACATAGTCTTGAAATGGAACTAAATATCCTTTCAGCTGAAAATGACAACATCGATACGTCTGAATTTAGTGAATTTCAATATCGTATAAACAGGGCAAGCTCCATGCTGATTAGTCTAGAAAAGCAAAATCCTACGATAGCGAACTACTTATTGCAAATGGTTGAACAAGGAGTGAACCTGTTTCATAATCAACCAGATCTGGAAACCAATGACCTTCAAAAATATCATTAGCCAAAACATAAATAACTATTCCTGAAAATAAACAGTCATTTCATTTCGTGAATAATTCCGAACAAAAAAGAGAGCCTATTCCATGACGGATAGCTCTCTTTTTTGTTCGAATACCTTTACGTCGACTGCTATTTGTTTTGCATTTTCTTTACCGACTTCTTGATTCAAAAGATGTACGATAGCTGCTTCTTTTATTTTTTTATCAAAGGTAAGAATCTGATTTTTTATCATATCGAAGGTCTCGTCATTAACAATATCCTTCAAATCGAAAAACGAAATGGTCCTATCGTTATCCTGATATGAAAATTCAATTTTAACATCAGCCAATCAAATCCCTCCCTATTACACCCTATGCAGCGTCAAGAAGGGATAAACCAAAAATCATGTTTTTGCCATAGGTCTCATATACTGTGACAAGCCATTTAAAGGGGACTTTTAGATGCTAAGAGAATCAGAATTTAACGGAGTACGTTCAATCGCTTTGTATTGTCGAGTATCAACAGATGAACAAGCACGTGAAGGTGTTTCTTTAGATGAACAACAAGAACGGCTAAAAGCATACTGTCGTGCCATGGGATGGAATCATGAAATCGAGCTTTTCATTGACGATGGTTATTCCGCTAAAAATACGGAAAGACCTCAGTTAAGGAAACTCTTAAACTCAGTGAAGATAGGCCAAATTTCAAAAGTCATGGTAACCAAATTAGATCGAATGAGTCGTAAATTATTAGACTTATTAAATCTAATTGACTTATTTCAAGAACATGAGGTTTCATTTATTTCGATTAGTGAATCCTTTGACACTAACACGCCGTCCGGACGGCTTACCTTACAAGTATTAGGAGCTGTTGCCGAATTTGAACGTGAACGGATTCGTGAACGTGTTTTTGATAATATGCTTCATGCAGCCAGCAATGGAAAATGGTTAACCCAAAGTCCATACGGATATCAATTAGTGGAGAAAAATTTGGTTATCAATGAATCAGAAGCAGCCATCGTCAGAAGAATATTCAACTCGTACCTGCATGAGGGGAAAGGCTATTTTGCGATTGCTAAGCAGCTCAATGAAGAAAATATCCCTTCTAGATTCAACAAAGAATGGTCTCTTAGATCCATAAAACTCCTGCTTTCTAATCCAGTATATAAAGGAACACTCGTATGGAATCGAGTAAATTCAAGCAAAAAGAAACGACAAGAAAAGGAAGAAGAAGAATGGGTCATTGTTGATGATTGCTTGCCTACCATTATTGATAAAGAAACTTGGGAAGCAGTGCAAAATAGATTAAATAAAAAACAAATACCGTCACGTGCACAATCAAGTCCACACCTACTCGGAGGTTTATTAAAGTGTGGCAACTGTGGCGGTGGCATGAGCATATCGTGGTCAGGTTCCAAAAACAACAGATACCGGGTCTATCGTTGTTCGAATAATAAAAATAAAGGAACGTGTACCAGTAAGCAATTTAAAGCCGATGAAGTTGAAGCTTGGTTTAAACAGGGATTGCTCCAATTAACAAAAAACTTTAGCTCAGAAATACTATTAAAACTTTCTGAACAAACAACAGATAACCGGAACATTAACAACGAACAAAAAATTAGATCAGCAAAAGCAAGGTATAACAGAAAAGTCGAGGCTTATACAGCTGGGCTCATAGAATTAAATGATTTAACTGAAGAAAAGCAGCGGATGGATCAGATTATCGAAGCATTACAAAGTGAGGAAAAACATCAAGAAATTGATTTAGAAAAAGTGCAGAAAAGTATTGAGTCAAAAATAGGAAATGTTGTGAATACTATTGACACCTTGCCTATTGAAGATGCTAAGGCTTTGATTTCTACACTTGTGGAAAAAGTAGTAATTAAAGGGGAAAAAGAAATTGAAATAAAACTTTCTATTTTTTAATCCCCTTTTTATTAATTCGTAATTTTGATCTACAAAATTATTTTTGTGAAAAATGGGTCATTTTTGAGTTTATTAATAAAATCGATATTTTTTAAACAAATTAAATCAAACCTATCTGAATCATTGCAAATTTTTTCAAGTAAGTGTAATTTATATGAACATTTACCTAAATGTATAGACAGGTTGATCGGTAATAAAAAGTCAGTTCTTTTAGCAGATTCAGTTAATCTTAAGTTATATTCTAAGCTCCATTTTTGGTGTAAGTAAATTAGCAGAACAATTTTATTAAAATTATATTCATATATTGATTTATTGAAATCAAAATCATATTTTAATTTATTTGATATGGGTCTTTTTCCTAATAATTCGTCTATTAATACTCTATTTTCTTCAACTTTACATAAAAAATCACTTATTTCCTCACCACTATAATTAGTAACTAAAACTTTTAAAAGTAAACCAGTTACTTCATAATGGGAGAGCTCTGCACTTTTTATCAATGATTGTAAAAGTAAATATATAGTGATTTCCTTAAAATTAGTCGGTTTAGCTTGTTCTTTATTTCGATTTAAAAATTTGTTATTAAGCTTTTTTATATCTATTTTAATTCCAAGTAATTCAGTTCTATTTGTATTAATCCCTAAAAAATTTTCACTTTTGAATTTATCAAATTCACTCACATATCTTAAGACAGATGTTAAAAATTTCAAATCATTTCTTTCAATTGCATTAATCAATAATGCCTTATAAACAATAAGTAAATCCTCTTTTTCTATCAATTTGTCATCAATTAATCCGCTTATTTTTTTAAAAACCAAATTTAATGAACTATGGTTCTTAATATATAGTCCCATCGAAAGTTCATAAATTGATTGCAAAAATTCAGCAACTATTTCATAGTAATTTAGCTTTAATTCCTTTAGCACTCTAGCGTCATGAGATTGTAGAGAATAATTAAACCCTTTTGGTCCCATATTAAAAAACTGGAGTAAACAATCATGACCCTCATCTAACTTATTTTTTTCAAATAACAAGAAGACTAATCCAATATGGTTTTTTAACAAAGATCTATAAAGTGAAATATAATGTTGTTTATCTCTCCTAAGAAAGAATAAATACCTATCTTCGTTTATTAAATAATATAATCTGTGATCATTATGTATGTAATCCATGGTTATTTTCCACGACTTATAATTACTTACAAATAATTCATTCATGTTATTATTTACAGTTATAGTAAACATTTGATAAATAGACTCTACTTTTGTATGTAGACTATCATAAAGAAGCTTCCTACATAAATAAGTATTATCATTTGATCTAATAGTAAATAACGTAGACGAAAAAGACATTTCTAAAATAAGTTGTTTAGTTTCTTTAATCGACTTTTTTAACTGGGCTCCTAAATTCAATCTTCTCCATAGACTTTTGAAGCTCGAATAAGCTAAAATTATAGAAATAATAAAAAAGATAAATGTAACAGTAACGTTAACAAGACCATCATTAATTATATAGAGATTCGCTTCCCCGTTAATGGCATTAGCCCTTTGAATCAAAAATACCTGATAACGAGATAAAATTATCGTAAATAATGAAAATAACAAAAAATGTAACATCAATAAGTCAGTTTGATTTTTATTCATTGAGGATAATGAAGTTAATTTTTGTTCTCTATATGTAAAGATATAAATAGTGATACTTGTCGGTAAGATTACAGACAATATTTTCCATAATAAATCTAGAAATGTTACTTTATTTAATAGTTTTTTTTCTATTATTCTATTTATCTCTCCAATATTTACCGGATCTAGATTCGGTATATGTTGAAATGTAATTATATTAAAATATTTGTAAATACCTATTAAAATATTTACTATTTCATCCCTCTGAAAAACCTTAACAATTAATGAAAAATAAATAATCAAAACAATCATCATGAAAATTAATGGTCTTCTTAAAAACCATCCTACTAAAATCCTGAGATAATGTTTAATCGTAAAAAATACAACAAGTACAATTTGCGTTATTAATTTTATTACAAAAAATATTAATTTATAATAAAAGTTTTCTTTCCATCCTGGTGGTATTATCTTATCAATACTATCTATAAATTCTTTCCAATGTTTTATTATTAATACTAATACTGTTATAAGTCCAGTAAACAAAGCTACATATACATCTTTCATTGGAAATCTACTCCTAACAAAAATAGAGTGACATAACAACATCACTCTTCAAAAATAATTGATTTGAAATACTCTCTCATACTTTCTTTTGTTATTACATTATTTGAAGACTGGAACGGAAGTAAATCTCCTCTGGCTATAATCCAAGGTTTCTCTTCATGTGTAAAATTCTCCAATTGCTTGCCAGTATAGTGACCAAAATTTTCCCAAATAAAATCTAATATTTCTTTTGCTTTTACATCTATATTTAGCTCGGAACCATTTTTTTCTATATCAAGATAGCCATTTTGACTATAAACTCCATATAAATCAGGTGAAACAGGACCGTGTACCCATGCCTCTAGCTGCTCATCAAAAAGCGGTTCATTTGTTAATGCTAGATACCATCCTTGTGCATAATAAACTAACTTCTGTAACTTTAAGTGTGTAACAGAATATTTAGTGTTTGGAGAACTTTTGGCTATAAAATAATCAGCAACTTGTATAACAGAAAGAGGTACCAATTTATTTTTCCTCCTCTTATTCATTTTTTCTATAATACACCATATAACCTTATAAAAGAAAGAGGTTATTTGAATATTCAATTTTAGCCTTCCTTTCCGTATAAGCTCCTACAGAGAAGGAAGCCCAGCCTTCGTTCATGATTTTCGTTTCCAACTGTGGCCAGAAATACAACATTTCCTCACGCATCATCGTTAAAATATCCCTTTGCCATTCATCTAGTTCACGGCTGTATTCTTGAATAAATAAGAGGATATCTTTTTCAGGCTGCGGTGGAAATCTTTTTCTTTTCTTTTTGGGCTGATCTTTTTTTACATTCCGATCATCCATCCGCCACAAATCATCATATGGTGTGACATTGGTCTGTTCATCCTCTTCTTCATCAACAAATATATCCTCAATCGACCAAGAAAGCTGTGGTCTTAATATTGAAGGATCAATATGCTCTTGAATCGCAAGCACCGCATCTAAAAATTTCTCAACCTCAAGCTTCCCATGATCATGTTCATATTTCTTAATTCGATCAGCTGTTGCCGCCATGCTTTCAACCATATCCCGCTTCGTATTACTAAAGCGAACATTGTTTTTGAAAAAATCACAATGTGCTAAAACATGAGCAACGATTAATTTATTTTGAATTAAACTGTTAGTATTGAGCAAAAAAGCATAACATGGGTTGGAGTTAATAACGAGTTCATATATTTTACTTAATCCTAAGTCATAATGAAGCTTCATTTTATGAAATTGCTTTCCGAAGCTCCAATGCGAAAATCGTGTTGGCATACCGTAAGAACCGAATGTATATATAATATCGGCAGGACATATTTCATAACGCATTGGATAAAAGTCTAGACCAAAGCCTTTCGCAATTTCGGTAATTTCCTCTATAGCATATTGTAATGCTTGATGTTCATTTCTTGCCATTTTCATCTCCCCTTTTAGTCAAGCTGTTTTACTCTGTATGTTCAAAAAACTTGAAAACAACTTCTCTTTATGTAAATTTATGTGTTATACCTAGTTTTAATGAAAAAGATTAGCAAGAAAAAAACAGGTGTAATAAAAACTCACCTGCGATTAGCATTATTCATTCTTTAATTTATCCTTTAAAGCAAAACCAACAAGCCAAATAAATAGCGGCACACAAATTGCAATCGATAGGGAAATGCCGATCCATTCGTGTTCAATAAATCGCATTGCCCGTGCATGGTCAAAAACGATCCAATAGCCGAATCCACCAAACAAAAGCCCGACCGGGATTATTAGCGGGCGATAGCTTTTAAGTCCAAAGACTTTTTGTAGGGAAATCGAAGCACAATATAGACTCATCATACTTTGTGTTAAAAGTGATACTGCGAAAAATGCAACCATAATCATTTCATATCGATGTATGTAAACTCCAATTTGTGCACTTCTCGCCATCTGCATACAAGAAACAATATATTCTCCGGCCACACGTGCTGACAGTACACCCGTTTCAACAATTGGCCACATTAATATAAATCCTGCTCCATATAAAACACCGGCCAGATTTGACCGTTTCCATACCTTGATTTGCTTAACATTTGGCAAGATCAGCGCAATCATCATAAACACCATTGTCCAGTCAGCAAATAAATGGCGCCCCGCCCATGCTGTATTTACTACACCTGATTCGAAAATTGGTAAAAGCTCGCGTATATCAAACTTCGCTATCGATCCAAGCAGCAATAATATATTTAAGCTTAGGACTGAAAAAACACCAACTAGTGCCATTCTTGCAATGACCTCTATGCCAAAATATATTGCATAACACCCGACTACCATCGCAACAATAATAAATACCATTGTATGTGCATCAGGCAAAAAGTAGTCTTTTAAATGGTAGACAAATGTTGCCATAATGGGTCCCATTGAACAAAGAAAATAAATAAAAAAGATAATCGCCAACAACTTTCCAAACCAAGCTCCAATCATCTTTTTACCTTGTTCAATTAGGTCTCCCTTTGGCATCCGCTGTATAACCAAAACAACGAAAACTATAAAAGCGGCAGCGACCATATTCGCAATAATGGTTGAAAGCCAAATATCCCGCCCAACTTCACGTGCCATACTTCCCTGTGTTAGACCAATCGCTTTTGCATAAACCATGTTAATGATTAATCCCATTAACATTCCATTTGTAATTTGAACTCTCATCGCTCATCCCTCATCATTTTCCGGAACGGGTTGGACTGTATAATAAAACTCCACCTTTTACCTTTGCGTCGACATTTACTGTAAACTCCACATCTGAAAAAGTTGAATTCCATGACTTTTTAATGGTTTTCCACTCACTGGGAAACTTATTATTAAATCTTTGACCCAATTCTAGAAAATCCGATTTATACTCTTTTTGAGCTTTTGTTAGTAATTTTTCGATATTCCCCTTAACGGTTCTCTCTAGTTCTTTTTCTATCGTTCTTACATCTTCCTCATCTTCAATGGTAAAAGGACAACCTGCTTCGACAACATTCACAAATGCTTTAAAATTAACAGTAAAAGAAGGCTTCCCATTTTTATACGCTGGAGTCACATCGAATCTATCATGAACAATTTCCGCTGTTAGTACATCCTCTGGATTTTTCGGACATGATAGTACAACTATTTGCGATCTTACCTTTTCAATAAATAATACAGCTGCTTTAGAATCATCCCTGTCCAAAATACCAACAAGTTTGTCTCCCTTAAATACACCGGCTCCTTCTAACTCAACTTGTTTATAGGCCCCTGCTTGACCTACTTTTTTATTAGAAACCCCGCGTTCAATCAAACGAACTCTTGCAATAACCGGCTGGGTTGTTTCACTTAAGTAGGCCGATTGGACGTCAAGTAATTCCGTCCTTGGGGATGCCCCTGAAATATCTGTGTAACGATAAAGCTTGTCAAGTGCTTCCCCGGGAATAACCTCCAACCCAGTCACAGTAGAAATTACGTCTTTTGCCTTATTCGGTGTTATGGCTACCCAAGTCCGCATACGCAGCTCGGGATTTCTTGTAAAAAAATCAATAACATCCTTAATTCCTTCCCTTGCTACATCTTCATTTATTACGATGATATAGTTATGGGCCCAAAACACCCTCCGTGTTGAAAATGATGCCAAATGCCGAATTGCTTCAAATAATGTTTCACCTTGGGAAGATGCGGACCAAATTGGATCACCTGTACCACCAGAAGGTGCTCCCGTTTGTCCCCTTGAATCTGCAGGGCGGGCAACTTCTATCGTTACTTCATACCCTTTATCTTCAGAATTTCCCTCTGTAGGGTTCTCAATTTTATCAATGCCTACGGCCATAACTATTGCCAAATCATTAATTTCTCTTTTCCCACTGCAACCTGAAAGGATAATGATCAGAATAACAAATGATAAGTAGATCGGCTTTGTCATTCATTTTTCTCTCCTTTCAGTTTTTTTGGTTTTCTAAAGCCTTTCTTAGATTCTTGAACGTCTTTATCAGCCTTATCAGCCTTATCATCCGTTTTTTCGTTCTTTTTACCTGGTTGAATTTCCGGTGGCTGCGGTATTTGGTTCTCTTTTACCCGGTCTTCCTGCCCTTCAGCTAGTTCAGGTTGACTTATCATTTTCCACCATGGGAAACGGATGAGTGCATCTTTTTGATCTGATGGTTTAAAGGGCGTGGCAGGTGCTAAATAAGGTTCACCAAAGGAACGAATGGAAATGGCATGGATGGCCAGTAGGGAAAAGCAAGCAGCAAATCCTAACAACCCCATCGTTCCTGACGCAATTAGCAGTGGAAATCGGATAAGCCGAATGGAAAAGGATGCCGCATAGTTTGGAATTGCAAATGAGGCAATACCAGTCAACGCTACAACAATGACCATAAAAGGTGACACTAGTCCTGCTTGAACAGCAGCCTGTCCTATAATTAATGATCCAACGATACTTACAGCCTGCCCAACTGGCTTAGGCATTCGTAAACCAGCTTCGCGCATGAGTTCGAAAGCCGTTTCCATAATAAGGGCCTCTAACAATACTGGATATGGTACAATCTCACGACCAGAAGCAATTGTTAACGCCAACGAAGTAGGAATCATCTCTTGATGGAAGCTTGCCAACATAACATAGAACGATGGCAAAGTTAGGCTTATCAGAAAAGCAATGTAGCGAACTATTCTATAAAAAGTAGCTGTATAGTATCTGGAATAATAATCATCACTTGCCTGTAAGAATTGCCAAAAGTAGGTCGGTGCAACCAACACAAATGGTGAATTATCAACAAAGATGGCAACTCTGCCCTCAAGAATAGATGCTGCTACCTTATCAGGTCGTTCTGTGCTTTGAATCGTTGGGAATGGTGAGAGCGGTGCGTCCTCAATCAATTCTTCTATATAGCCACTTTCTAAAACTGAATCAATTTTTATCTTTTGCAGTCTGCTCCTTATCTCTTTTAATACTTCCTCTTTTACAGTACCTTTCAAATAAGCGATATTTATATCTGTTTTAGTTTTTGTTCCGATTTTCATTGCCTCTATTCTGAATAACGGGTCACGTATACGGCGACGAACTAAGGCCGTATTCGAACGGACATTTTCAGTAAACCCATCACGTGGTCCTCTAACAACCTGTTCTGCGACAGGTTCATCTACGGAGCGCGTATTCCAACCTCTTGTTGAAACAGTAAAAGCTTCTTTACTACCATTTATAAAAAAAACGGTATTACCGCTTAAGATTTCATCAATAGCCTCTTCTAGCTTTGTTAAAGGCTTTGTTGAAGGATGTAGAATCAAATTTTCAATCATTTTTTTTGTAATTTCATCTTTAATAGGACCAACTTCACTATTTACAATTAATTCTGAGGTTTTGAAAAACATCACTTCTATAACGTTTTGAATTTCTTGTGTATTGACAAGACCATCCGTATAAAAACAGACCATCCGAATATCAGTATGTGCATGAAAAATGAATTCCCTTTTTGCGAGATCGACACTGTCTTCTAGAATGTCTTTAATAATCTTTACATTCTCATCTATATTTTCTGCAAATTGTTGCTGGAGTTTTTCTTTAATTGAATTGTTGTCCATATAAGTACCCCTTCACACGGCATGCCTATTATTTTCTTTCCTTTTCGACAAGGTTTTATTCAATTTTTGGTTAAATCTAGTACGGGACGGAAAAAATAGTGAGTGAAATTCCGAATAATTTTTTTATGAAAGGGCGTTATTAGTGTGGATTTGTATCATTCTTGGATATATGTAAATGTTTTAAATACAACCCCGTTTTTGTGGACAGTGGTAATTGCAGTATTTACCTTTAATTTTTTAGGCCCTTTGCTAATTTGGTTTGTGATGAATAGTAAAAGTATTCCAATATTAAATACGTTCACTCAGAAAAAAGAAAAAGAGCCTACTGGTTAACAGGTGGACTCTGGTTCTTCATCTTTAGTTGGCATACCTAAATATTCTTCAATTTTGTTCTCAATTTGCTCTTGGGTTGGTTCTATGCCTGCAAATGGGAATGTCAATTCTCTAACGAACTGTCCTTTTTTAGTTACATGTATTGCCACTGTTTTGGCAATTTGGCTATATTCAACATGAAAAACGTAGCCTTCTCGTTCAATCGCACCCATGAAATTACCACCTTTATTGATTCATTGTCCTGTCGATTATTTTAACCATAATGAATTATTTATATTTCTTATTTGATTAGTTTTGTATTCCCATGTCAACATTTACTGAAATCGTCGGAGTGTAAAACTTTTTTTTTATCATAAACTATATTCAATTCTTCGAAAGGGGAATGTGAATATGAGTGCTGTGGATTATGACAAAGCATTGTTTTATATGAATAGGGGAGAATGGGATAATTTACTGATATTAATGGTGCGTACAAAGGATGATTTTTTATCAAAAAAGATTGAACAATTCCTCCATGCCTGTAATTTCAGTCGAGATTATTCAGTCATCGAGAATAAAGCGTATCATCTTCTTACGTATGTGGACCATGCCTTATCATCTGTTCCGTCTTCCGCTTCCGTTTATGGCTAATTGTTAGTATGATTAAATAAATTTTAATATATACGAGTAAAATTAAGGAAGGTGTCATTTCTGACAGCCTTCCTTTTTGGAAAACATAGTACCTGAGGTGAAAGAAAATGGACATTAGACCAACTGAAGATGATATTCAACTGCAAGATACGTTAAATAATTTAAATGGAAAATTAATTCACATTACAAAGGAGCTGAATCGTGATACGGATGAAACAACGATGACTCTATCTAGGGCTAACCTGCATGAACGGCCTCCCACAATTGACGGTTATGTATCACCTTACGTTTTACAGATACATGGAAAAGGAAGAATCGGTACATCGTCCGCCCAATACGAACAAATACCCTATGAGATATACGAAATTCCTTTAACGAATAAACTCCATACTCATGTACAGCCAAACCATATATCGATCAAAACGGAGGACGGCACATATACGATTACGTACCATTAAAAACCGCAGTATGGGGACAGGCACCAAAGCAATAAAGCCCACAATGTGGGCTTTTTGTTAATTAAGCAATTGATCAATTTTATTCATTAGATCTGTGCTGATTTCATCTAATTTTGCGATACTGTTGTCAAGTGAGTTGCCTCTAACACCAAAATAGAATTTCACTTTTGGTTCGGTGCCGGATGGACGTAAGCAGAACCAAGAACCGTCTTCAAGAATGTATTTTAGTACATTTGATTTTGGCAAATCGATTTTTTCAGCCTTCCCGGACTTTTCATTTGCCACACTCTTTTTCTCGCTTGTTAAATAATCCTCAATTTGAACAACCTGTAAATGGCCCATTTCTGCTGGCGGATTCTTGCGGAATATCGTTAATATTTCTTGAATTTTCTCGGCCCCTTCTTTTCCTTTTAACGTCAATGATTTTAATCCTTCACGGTAAAAACCATACTTGGCATACAGATCAAGAAGAGCATCATATAATGTCATGCCTTGTTTTTTATAGTATGCAGCAACTTCTACTGCCAATATTGCTGCTTGAACAGCATCCTTATCCCTTGCAAAATCACCGATTAAATAGCCATAGCTTTCTTCGTAGCCAAATTGGAATATGTATTCTCCGCTTTGTTCATATTCTTTAATTTTTTCACCGATGAATTTAAATCCGGTTAACGTATCAATTGTATCCAAACCAAAATCTTCTGCAATCGCACGACCGAATTCAGACGTTACGATCGTTTTCAAGACTACACCGTTGGAAGGTAAGATACCCTTTGTTTTCTTCGCTGATAACAAATAATGAAGAAGGATTCCTCCAGTTTGATTTCCCGTTAAAATCTCATAATCACCAGAGCCGTTTCTCACTGCAATTCCAAGGCGGTCGGCATCCGGGTCGGTTCCAATTAACAAATCAGCATCAACCTTCATACCTTCTTTAATCGCTAATTCAAAGGCCGCATGCTCTTCCGGATTTGGAGATTTCACAGTTGAAAAATTAGGGTCGGGGAGCTCCTGCTCTTTCACAATTGTCACATTTTTAAAGCCTAATGCTTCCAGTCCCGCACGCACAGGTTTGTTGGCAGTACCATGTAAAGGTGTAAAGACAACCTTGACATTATTTTCTTCAAACAATTGTGGATTAAGGGAAATGGTCTTCACTTGCTCAATATAAGCTTTATCGATATTTTCACCAATGATATGTAACAGACCTTTCGCCTTTAAATCTTCTTCCCTTGCCACTTCAATCGTTAATTCATTTTCAACTTCATTGACTTTTTCGATCACTCTATCAGCAGCAGCCGGTGGTAATTGACATCCATCGTTTCCGTACACTTTAAAACCGTTATATTCTGGCGGGTTATGGCTAGCCGTAATGACGATTCCGGAATAAGCATGTAAGTATCGCACTGCAAATGAGAGCTCCGGAGTAGGTCTTAATTCATCGAAAATATAGGTTTGAATACCGTGGAAACCTAAAGTTTTGGCAGCCTCCATCGCAAATTCAGGTGATTTATGGCGACAGTCATATGCAATCACCACTCCTCGGGCTTTCGCTTCCTCACCATTTGCTTCTATGTATTTTGCCAGTCCCTCTGCAGCTTTTCGAATTGTATACACATTCATCCGATTTGTACCAGGTCCCATCTCCCCGCGCATTCCACCGGTTCCAAATTCTAAATTTTTATAAAAGCTATCCTCTAGCCATTTTTCATCGTCTTTTTTATCTTGTAAAATTAGTTTTAGCTCCTCTTCTAAATTTTCATAGGTAGCCCATCGTTCATACTGCTCTTTCCAGTTCATTCAACTTCCTCCCATTTTTTACTTTACCTCTCCTAATAGTATTTATATTTTCTCACTTCATTCTCCTTTTAATTTCTTTATTTTTAACAATAAATTCACAAGGAATTTTTTAGATGGTATACTTAGGTCTTAAATAAGCGGTATGTTCTGAATATTTTTACTGCAGGAGGATTAACTAAATTGAACTGGAGATCACCATATATATTACTAGTCATTGCAGCCTTATTATGGGGCGGTAACTTTGTGATTGGAAGAGGATTTGCTGCCACAATGCCGCCCTTTACATTAGCTTTTATCCGCTGGGTAGTCGCTTTTTTATTCTTTTTGCCCTTCGCCAAAAACGAGCTCGTGGCGAACATTCCTTTATGGAAAAGGGAATGGAAAACATTGTTTTGGATGTCACTAACAGGAATCGTTGGGTTCAACACGCTTTTGTATATTGCCGTCCACTATACAACATCTATTAATGCAGCTCTTATTAACGCGCCAACACCAGCCTTAATCGGACTCCTGTCATTTTTATTTTTAAAAGAAAAAGTCTATACAAGACATATGATCGGGATTGTTTTTTCGATTATTGGTGTAACTTGGATCGTTAGCCGTGGTTCACTTGAAGCGCTTCTATCCTTCTCCATTAATAAAGGAGAGCTTTGGATGCTTGTTGCGATTACTTCCTGGTCCATTTATTCAGTCATCGTTAAGAAAAATACAGGCAGGCTACCGGCTGCTGGTTCGTTCCTAGTTACAATTATCATCGGCATGATAATTCTGGCACCATTTGCTGTATATGAATGGATCGTAGATAAACCAATGACGATAACCTTTACCTCCATTTTAGGATTTCTATATATTGGGATTTTTGCTTCCATTGGTGCATTTTTAAGCTGGAATAAAGCGGTGGCTGATCTTGGTCCAGGGAAGGCTGCCCCATTTTTAAACCTAATCCCTGTTTTTGCATCTATATTTGCAATTTCATTTATCGGAGAAACACTTACATCCGCCCAATTAATTGGCGGTGCGATAACGATATTCGGAGTTTTAATTACAACAGGTATATTTATTAGAAAAACACCTATCACAGCTATTCAAAATCAAGCCAAAAGTGGGGGTTAAAACAAGCCCCACTTTTTCTTTTTAACCTTTTGTTTTCCTTCGATTAACGATTTTAATCTGGCTGGGTAATTTGTAATAATCCCGCTAACCCCATAATCAATCATTCTTTTCATACATTCTTCCGAATTACATGTCCAGGCGAACACCTTTAATCCATTTTCAATTGCTTTCCGGACATCATCGGCTCGAAGCGCTCTCTGGTCAGGGTGTAATGACTCCACCGGAAGTCCGAACAGTTTTGCAAAACCTACATGATCCACTACATTCTCAAAATATAACAAGCCGATTTTAATATTTCCGTTTTGTTTTTTTAAGCGATACAAGCACTGATGGTCAAAAGAAGAGACAATTACTTGATCAATTCGGTCATATCGCTGCAGTAAATCTAACAGTTTTTCTTCAATTCCCACATAGAAGGAGGGAATGTTTTTTATTTCAATATTGATTACTATCTCTTTCGGTACAAGATCGAGAACTTCCTCTAAAAGTGGTATTTTCTCACCTTTATATTTATTTGAAAACCAGCTGCCTGCATCATACTTTTTTAGCTCTGCCGTTGTCATTTCACCAATGATCCCTTCGCCGTTTGTAGTCCTTTTAATATTTTCATCGTGGATAACGGCTAAATGTCCATCTTTTGTTAAATGAATATCCAATTCAATGCCTTCGCATCCCTGCTCTAAACCTAATTGAAAGGCAGCCAATGTATTTTCCGGTGCCTCCCCCGATGCTCCGCGATGTGCAATAATTAATGGCCTGATTTTTTCCATTGAAATGATCCTTCCCTTCATTTTAATTTATGCCTAATACACTAAACAAAGTAACAATTTTTCATTGTTTTTCATTGATAATCATGATATAGTGTCATTAAATCAAATTAAACATAGTATACTGATAGGAATTATGTATTTTTATTCGATTTAGGGAGAGTGTACCATATGGGACGTGAATTTATTGAGTTATTTGATGAATGGGCAGAAAGCTATGACAATACAGTAGTAGGTCATGATGAAGAATATAAAGAAGTATTTGAAGGCTACGATGAAATTTTAGAAGAGGTTGCTTCTAAAGTGAACGGAACGGTCATTGAATTTGGTGTTGGGACAGGCAACCTGTCTAAAAAACTGCTTGAAAAAGGTCATAATGTAATAGGTATCGAGCCATCTAAAGAAATGCGAGCAATGGCAAAGCAAAAAGTGCCAACTCTTTCCCTGCTTGACGGCGATTTTTTAAACTTACCAGAATTAAATATTAAAATTGATGCAATTGTAAGTACTTGGGCTTTCCACCACCTTACTGATGAAGAAAAAAACGTAGCGATTGGAAAGTACAGCCACTTACTTGAAAAAGGTGGAAAAGTTGTATTTGCAGATACTGTATATGAAAATTCAGATGCAAAACATGCTATAATAGAGGACGCGGAACAAAAAGGCTACAAGAATTTGGTTGATGACTTAAATCGCGAATATTATACAATGCAAGATGTACTCCGTGAACAATTTACCGAGCACGGTTTCTATGTAACTTTCAAACAATTAAACAAATTCGTTTGGTTAATAGAGGCCGAAAAACAATAAGTTGGAGGTCTGTTTTAGATGCAAAAAATGAATGTGGAAAGCTTTAATCTTGATCACACAAAAGTGAAAGCACCCTATGTACGATTAGTCGGAACAACCGAAGGTGTTAATGGCGATAAAGTATACAAATACGATATTCGTTTTTGCCAGCCTAATAAAGAGCATATGGAGATGCCTTCTCTTCACTCTTTGGAGCATATGATGGCTGAATTTATTCGTAATCACTTGGACTGTGTTCTAGATATTGGACCAATGGGATGCCAAACTGGTTTTTATCTTCAAGTGATCAACCATTCAAATTATGAAGAAATCCTAGATGTATTAGAAAAAACATTAAATGATGTTTTAACGGCAACAGAGGTGCCTGCTTGCAATGAAATCCAATGTGGATGGGCTGCGAGCCACAGCTTAGAAGGTGCGAAGGAAGTTGCTAAAAACATGCTTGCCCATAAAGAGGAATGGACAGAAGTGTTCGCGTAAAATATCCTTTAAAGGCGTTGCCGTATATAGGCAACGCCAAAAAACTTCATCAAAACCAACTATTCATCTCGGAAAACACTATAATTGTAAGGTGCATTCAACTTAAATTCTTGAGGTGCTATAAATGAAATATTATAAACATGTGCATGAACTAATAGGGAATACACCTTTAGTTGAAATAACACAATTTGAACTACCTGAAGGTGTCCGCCTTTTTGCAAAGCTTGAATATTTAAATCCAGGCGGAAGCGTTAAAGATCGTCTTGGTAAAAAGCTGTTGCAAACAGCCCTTGAAAAAGGCTATATTGCTGCTGGCGGTACGATTATTGAACCTACCGCGGGTAATACCGGAATTGGACTTGCCCTAGCAGCTGTTGGTACAGGGATTAACGTTATGTTTGTCGTTCCAGAGAAATTCAGCGTTGAAAAGCAGGAGCTCATGCGTGCTCTAGGAGCTACTGTAGTCAACACGCCAACAAAGGATGGGATGACAGGAGCCATCGCTAAAACAAAGGAACTTTTAAATGAAATCCCCAATTCTTATTGCCCCCAGCAATTTGAAAATCCGGCTAATCCGGAAACCTATTTTGAAACATTAGGTCCTGAAATTTGGAATGCATTAGAGGGCCAAGTTAACGTCTTTGTTGCAGGAGCTGGGTCAGGTGGTACCTTCACGGGCACAGCACAATATTTAAAAGAACAAAATCCTGCTATTAAAACCGTAATTGTTGAGCCTGAAGGCTCAATTCTAAACGGCGGTGAATCAGGGCCGCATCGAACCGAAGGTATCGGCATGGAATTTATCCCGCTTTTTGTGAACACTAATCTTTTTGATGCGATTCATACGATAAGTGATGATGCTGCTTTTAATCGTGTGAGTGAACTATCACAAAAATGCGGTCTGTTAGTGGGAAGTTCTTCAGGAGCAGCGTTTGAAGCAAGCTTGCGTGAAGCACAAGCGGCAAAACCTGGTACAAATATTGTTACAATCTTTCCAGATAGCAGTGAACGTTATTTAAGTTCAGGTATATATAAAAAACAAGAATTTTGGAGTGAAAAATATGCGTAAAAAAACTCAACTCATTCATGGTGGCATAGCTAGAGACAAACACACAGGAGCAGTGTCAGTACCCATTTATCATTCAAGTACGTTTAAACAAGAAGGCGTAGGAAACTTCGTTTATGAATACGCAAGAACAGGAAATCCGACACGTGAGGCGGTTGAAGCTTTGATCGGTGATATCGAGGGTGGCTATCGTGGCTTTGCTTTTGGTTCCGGAATGGCTGCCATTACTTCTGTGATGATGCTTTTATCTGCTGGTGATCATGTCATTATTACAGATGACGTATACGGTGGAACTTTCCGTGTAATGTCTAAAGTACTAACTCGCTTCAATCTTGAATTTACATTTGTAAATACAAGTTCAATTGAAGATATTGAAAAAGCAATTCAACCGAATACAAAAGCGATTTACGTTGAAACTCCAACGAATCCATTATTAAAAATTACAGATATCGAAGCTGTTTCTACATTAGCTAAGGCGTATGAACTTTTATTTATCGTCGACAACACGTTCAGCACACCATACTGGCAAAATCCGATTGAACTTGGTGCCAATATTGTCCTCCACAGTGCAACAAAATATCTTGGGGGACACAGTGATGTTGTAGCCGGCTTAGTAGTTGTTGATTCAGAAGAGCTTGGCCAGCAGCTTCATTTTATTCAAAACTCTGTTGGTGGCATTCTTGGTCCACAGGATTCTTGGTTATTAATTAGAGGGATAAGAACTTTAGGTATCCGCATGGAAGAAATTGAAGAAAACACGAAGCACATTGTTGACTTTTTACTACAGCATGATGCTGTTTCTAAAGTTTACTACCCAGGACTCGTTAACCATAAAGGTCATGATATTCATAAAAAACAAGCTAGAGGCTTTGGTGGCATGATCTCCTTTGATGTCGGCAGTACTGAAAAAGCCGAAGACCTTTTGCGCCGTACGAAATACTTTACACTTGCAGAAAGCTTAGGTGCAGTTGAAAGCTTGATTTCACTTCCTGCCAAAATGACTCATGCCTCCATCCCTGCTGAACGCCGTGCAGAACTTGGCATTACCGACGGCCTTGTTCGTATCTCTGTCGGACTGGAAGATGTAGAGGATTTAATCGAAGATTTAGCACAAGCATTGAAATAAGAAAAGCGGAAGCGCCCGTTTAGCGACGTATAAACTGGAGCCCATCGACTGAGATAAAGGAAACACGAAGAGCAATAGCGATTCGATGTTGACTTATCGTAGGGAGGTGGGCGAAGTTTACGAGTCGCGGGGCGCTGGAGCTGGACATAGAAAAGCGGAAGCGCCCGTTTAGCGAAGTTTACTGGGCGCTGGAGTTAGACAATAATGCACAAATACCTAGGAGCCCTATATGTAAAGGGCTTCTTTTTTCTTTTCAAATTAGGTTTCTGTGCTAAAATGGTTTATTATGAATTGCAATAGATTTTGTGTTCAGAATCGAAGGAGGATTTTTTACAAATGAAAAAACAAATCATCGTTGGATGGTTGCTATTACTGTTTAGTTTTGCACTTCCGGCGCAAATAAGTTATGCCGACGCTCAGCCTGGTGATGTCATTATTACGCTTGGAGAAAATTTAACGCCTGAACAACAAGAAGCGATAAAACAGGAGATGGGCTATCAAGAAGGAGATACCATTGTCACGGTCAGCAATGCAGAAGAACACAAATACTTAGGTCAATACATAAGTAAAGCCCAAATTGGCTCAAAAGCCATTTCATCAGCCAAAATTACTTTAAAAGAGGCTGGTTCAGGTCTTAATGTAGAAACCAAAAATATCAGTTGGGTTACAGAGGATATGTACTCCAATTCATTGATTACCGCTGGTGTAAAAGATGCAGACATCTATGTAACAGCACCTTTTGAAGTTTCAGGAACAGCCGGATTAACAGGCATCCTCAAGGCTTATGAAGTATCTGGTGAAAAAGTGATTCCAGAAGAGCAAAAGCAAATTGCAAATGAGGAAATGGTGAAAACAGCTCAATTAGGCGAGCGTATCGGAGCGGACGCAGCAACGGCATTGTTCACACGAATTAAAGAGGAGATTGCGAATAATCCGAACTTAACAGATGAACAGGTATCAGCATTAATTGACCGTATTGCTGCCGAACTAGGCATCCAACTAACCGATGCTGAAAAACAAGGGTTAATAGATTTATTTAATAAAATGAAAAATATGAACATCGACTGGAATCAGGTAAAAAATGATTTAGTATATGTATCTGAACGCCTTCAAGATTTTATGAAGGATGAAAGAACACAAGGAATTATGAAAAATATTATTGATGGTCTGATTGCATTTCTAAATTGGTTAAAAGGACTTTTTGGAGCAGCTGAAGCTTAAAAATAATAGCATAATCATAAGGGAGAGTTTCCTATATTAGAAACTCCCCCTTTGATTGTTAAATCTTAAATCTTAATGCCAACTGACTTAAGGCCTCTGCCATACCCGCCAAGTCTGTAGCTGTTGAAGCTGTTTCTTCAATGCCTGCCGCTGTTTCCTCCGTTACAGATGCAATATTTTGGACGGAAAGTAGTACCTCTTGTGCTTGGGCCGCTTCCTCTTCACTTGCTGCTGCAATTTCCGTTACTTTTGCAGAGGAGTCTTTTACAAGCTTTACAATATCTTTAAATGTTGATCCAGCCTTCTCGACTCTTTGATTTCCGATTGCAACTGAATCTACAGACCGTTTCGTGTTTTCTTGAATAATCGTAATTAGTTCAGAAATCTCTTTCGTTGCTTTACTGCTTCGTTCGGCAAGCTTTCGCACCTCATCAGCTACTACGGCAAAGCCTTTTCCTGCGTCACCTGCACGTGCAGCCTCTATTGCCGCATTTAAGGCAAGTAGATTTGTTTGCTCCGCAATATCATCGATCACTTCAATAATTTCACCTATTTGGACAGATTTATCTGCTAAATCATGAATACTTGTACTAATTTGTTCCATGCCAACAATGGTATCATTTAGGACTAAACCTCCTTGTTCAGCTGCTCCCACAGTTTGGTCTGCCAGACTAGCTGCATTTTGTGCATTTTCTGAAACTGCTTGAATGGCATTCGTCATTTCTGTCACCATATCCATAGAAGTGTTAGTATCTTGCGCCTGCTGAGCACTACCAGACGCAATCTCTTCCGTACTTGCTGAAATTTCTTCAGCACTAGCAGCGAGACTCGTTGCATTTTCTGTTACTTCGGCAATCGCCCTATTCATATTAGAAATCATTTGATTAAAGGAAGTTACTAATACTCCTATTTCGTCTTTTGAAGTGTAGTCAATATGAACCGTTAAATCCCCTTCCCCGGCCTTCGCCATTTCACCAACAAGCCCTTTTATTGGATTTGTAATAATGCGAGAAATGACCATTCCTAAAAGGATAGAAAGGACAGCAGCAAGAACAATGATAACTGTCATAAAAATAGTGGTTGTTGTTTCCTGACTATTTATTTCATTTTGCAGCTCGTCTGCTACTTTTGCATTATAATCAGCTAGTTCCTGCAGCATGACATTTAGTTCATTAATAGGCTGTGCTAATCTAGATTCAAAAATTTCATGTGCTTCTTCAGTATTTCCATTATCAATAATAGAAAATAATTGTTCGCGTTCTGTTTGAATTTCCTTTAAAAGGTCTTCAACCTGCGGAAGTCGTTCACTTTCGAAATCAGACAGTTTTGTTCCTTTATAGTCATTGACGTCATTAACCGATACTTTCCCTCGTTCTTCAATCTCTCTAATCATTTCGCTGATTTTTGTTTTATCCTTGGTGATCATCATTTCTTTCATTAATGCCTCATTCGCACGTGTTTGCGCTCTTAAGTCATTGATCCATTTGATAGGTAATAAATTATTTTCGTACATATCATTCGAACGGCTGACCATTTGGTTTAAATTATAAAAGCCAACCACCCCGACAAGTACAATAAATAGTAAACTACTTATGATTAACAAGAGAAACTTTCTTGCTACAGTTATGTTCTTTAACCAGCTCATTTCTATTCCCTCCAGTTGTTATTGATCAGCCAACTGCTTTAATTGAAGTAGCCTTTCCATTCCTATCACTCTATCAATATTAAGCAGAATAATAAGTCTCTCTTCTAAATGGCAAATTCCTTGTATATAGGCTTCTTCTATTTGGCTTTCGTACCTCGGAGCATGTTCCATTAACTCTTCATTTACTTTCAATACCTGTGTTACTTGGTCGACTAATAAACCTATCAGTTCATTCTGAACCTGAACTACCATCACTCGAGACTTTCTAGTTAGTTGTTGTTGACATATTCCAAACCGCTCTCGTAAATCCATGACCGGAATGAGCTTTCCCCGTAAATTCATCATCCCTATAATGGAAAACGGTGAATTAATGACAGGGGTAATGGTTGGTACTGTTATTATATCTTTCACTTTATCAATCACTATTCCATACTCTTCATCTCCCAGCCTGAAGGTTGTCAACTGTAATGTCTTTTCATTTCTTCTTGTTTCATTGCTTGGAAGATTATTAGTGACATCTTTTGTACCTTCTTCATTGACGATGGAACCAACATCTAAAATAAGGGTGACATTGCCGTCCCCCATAATCGTGGCACCTGCAATATATTTGGGTGTTCCGATATATTTCCCTAGTGATTTGATGACAATTTCTTGATTCCCAAGTGTTTTGTCAATAATGACTCCGACTCTCTTTTCTGCTAACCCAAGTACAACAACAAATATTCGTTTTTTATTCAGGATGTTATCCTCACTTACGTCGAGCCGTTTATGTAGTCTAACAAGCGGGAGGACTCGATCACGAACAATTCCAACCTCTTGGTTTTGAATGGTTTTGATCTCCTCTTTGCTTAATCGAATAATCTCCTGAACATTCACAAGTGGAATTGCAAATTGTTTTTCACCTATTTGGACAAGAAGTGAGCGGATAATCGCCAATGTTAATGGCAGCTTGATTGTAAAAGTCGTCCCTTCCCCGACTTTTGTTTGTATGTCAATCATTCCATTTAATTTTTCAATATGACTGCGTACAATATCCATGCCAACACCGCGACCGGATATGTCAGTAATGGTTTTGGCAGTTGATACACCTGATTTAAAAATGAGGAAAACTAAATCCTTTTCCGTCATTTGTTCCGCTTCATCTTCCTTAATCAGATGTTTTTTAATGGCCGACTGTTTAATTTTTTCCGTATCAATGCCTTTGCCATCATCTGAAATGGTGACCACAATATGATTTTCTTCATGAGCAGCTTTTAACATCACCGTACCTTGACGATTTTTCCCCAATCCTTCTCGTTCTTCTGGGGGTTCGATCCCGTGATCAAGTGAATTTCTCAGTAAATGAATGATCGGATCTGCAATTTCCTCAATTAAATTGCGGTCAAGCTCTGTTTCTTTTCCCTCTATTATAAAGTTGACTTCTTTTGATGACTTTTGGGCAAGATCGCGAACCATTCGTGGAAAACGATTGAATAGCTGCTCAATTGGCAGCATTCTTGTCTTCATGATCCTTTCTTGAAGCTCACTAATGATTTGTCCAAAATTATTTTCTACCTCTTGGAACCCTTCAATATCAGGATCACTTGAATATCGTTCCGCTAATCTTCCTCGAACATCCGTTAGTCTCGTTTGACTAATGACCAATTCCCCAACGAGGTTCATCAATTCCTCTAACCGTTCCACATCAATCCGAACAGTTGGGTTCACCTTCACCTGCGATGTAGACTTTTTGCCATTCTCTTCGGTTTCTAATGAACTTTGTTCAACAATTCCCATCTTTTTTCCTACACAATAGCTTGCAAGATTAGAAGAAGTAAGTATGGTTAAATGAATCGCTTGGATATCTGAGATACTATTGACAACATTGAATACCTCTTTATTTTTGGCATTAGTAACAATAATGAAGGCCAAACTGCCCTCGAATTTTTCCTCAGCTTCAATGACTTCTGGCGCTGGAAAGGAAGCGATAATCTCCCCTAATTCCTTTAAGTTGTTGTGAATCAAAAAGGCCCTAACCGATTTCAACAGCGATTTGTCATTCAAAACAACATAGACAACAATTGCATTCATGCCAAGTTCGAATGCTTTTTCTACCATATCCTTTTGGTATTCATCTAGAATCACTTCAGGGAAATCCGCCGTGTCAGCTGAATCGTTCTTGACCACTTCTATTTCATGGACTGAATGATTTCCATCATCTAGTTTATTGTTTTTGGTCCATTCTAGTTTTGCAATAAGGTCGGATATATCGATAGAGTCAATCGCGCCATCAATGATTGCTTCTTTTAAGCGTTTTATTAGGTCAATCGATTCAAAAATAACATTAATGATCGCTGCATCTACATGGAGTTGTTGATTACGAATGGAATCGAAGACATTTTCGATTTTATGGGTTAATTCTTTCATTTTTTCAATACCCATTGCTGCAGAGGAGCCTTTAAGGGTATGGGCAGCTCGAAAAATACTTTGAATAGTTTCGGCATTTTTTGGATCCTGCTCTAGATTTAATACTTCTTTTTCCAAAATTTCTAGCTGCTCATCCACCTCATCTAAAAAGACCCCTAAATACACAGATAAATCCAAATCCATCTTAACTACACCTCCTCATCATAGGGAAATAAAACTTTTTCTAGATTTAAAATACCAATAAATTGTTCGTTTATTTTCGCAAATCCTTTAAAACAATCTTTTTCAAGCGTATTAAACATCTCTAGAGGAGGCTCCACATTTTTCCGCTCAACATATGTGACCATCGTTACCCCATCGACAATTAGTCCAATATTTTCACCCTGATTATGTATGATAATTATGCGTGTCTTTTTATGGAATGGAGGGACATTCATACGAAATCGTTTTCGCAGATCAATAACCGGGATGATGCTTCCACGTAAATTAATCATTCCTGAGATAAAGTCCTTAACACCAGGAACCTCTGTAATTGGATGAACACGAATAATCTCAACGACTTCTTCGATTAATAATGCGCAAAGCTGCTCTCCAATTGAAAACACTGTATATTGTTGAAGTTCAGGCGTATTTTCTATCTGTTTCACCATGTCTCCCTCCTTACAAAACTAGAAAACTCTAAAGGCATATTTTACTTATTTTGAAATGCTTAAAATATACATTATGTAACAACATACCAATGTTGTTAAAGAAATTATATTAATAAAGATATAAAGTAAACCGTGAAAAATATCACGGTTTTTATTGGCATTTCTAAACAAAATGTGAATTATACGTTACTCCAAAGCGCCACAGTCCATTCTTAAATAAAAAAATAGCGAAGGAATGTCCCCCGCCATTTTTATTATTTTTCTAAAGTAATTACATTTTCTAATCTTTTCATTTTCTTGATCGCTCTTCTTTCCTTAAATCCTGCCAGTACCATATAAAGTGATGGCACTAATACAAGGGTTAAGATCGTTGAAAAAATTAATCCAGATATGATTGTCATAGCCATCGGTGAAAATAATGGGTCCCTTGAAATCGCCAATGGTGACAGACCTGCAACTGCAGTTGCCGATGTCAGTAAAATTGGGCGAAAACGTGCTTCCCCGGCATTGATGACCGCTTCTTTCAAGCCAACACCCTCCCGGCGTGCCTCTTCAATGAATTCAATAAGAACAATCCCATTACGAACTACAATGCCCGATAAAGAAATGGCGCCCATCATCGTCATAAAACCGAGTGGCGTTTGCGTAATGAACAGTCCGATTAAACTGCCCGCAAACGCTAAGTAAACCGTACTCATAACTAAGAGTGGCAACGACAATGAGTAGAACTGCATCGCAATTAAAATAATGATGATAAATAAAACAGCAACGGAGAGTTTTCCCATATCAATGAAAATATCGGTTTGTTCAGAGGTCTCCCCACCTATTTTCCAACTATAACCTTCCGGTAGTATCATTTTTTCCAAGTGTGGCCTTACTTCTTTAATGACCTCTGTTGCTGTCCGGTCTCGAATCTCACTCGTTATTGTAACAACTCGAGCCATATTCTTATGGGCAATCGCCCTGGCAGCAAAAGATGGTTCAATCTCAACAAGTTCAGATAATGGGATCTGTTGACCCGCTATATTGGGCACCGATAATTTATCAAAAATAGCAAGTGGATCATCCCCTCCATTATTTGCATATAACTGCATGTCGACAAGATCTTTTCCATCGTCAAATTTAGAAATGGTAATCCCTTCACCTACAAGTCGAAGTGTTTTCGATAAATCATTATAGCTTACTAATTTTTGATCCATTAATTCCTTATTCACATTAAAATCAAGCGCATAGCGATCAATACCAAAATTATCATTGATATTGTAAGTTCCTTGGAGTGCTGCAATTTGTTCCTTAATTTGCTGCGATAAATTTCGGAGTTCGTCAATGTCCTCACCGTATACTTCGATTTCAATCGGCTTTCCAACCGGTGGTCCAGTAACAAGAACCTTTGGCGTAATCAGTATGCCTGGAAAATGTTTTTTAAACTCCTCTGACCATTCATGTTCAATTTCTATCGGCAGTTTTTTATTTTTATCTAGAATGACAACGAGCTGGCCCACTTCGATCCCTTCACCGGCACCAGTGTCTCCCAAGAACATTTTAGGAGCACTACCACCTGCATAGGAGGATACAGTTTTAACCTCTTCTTTGCTTAGCAGAAATTCCGTTACATTATGAACAACCTCATTTGTCGCCTTAATGTTTTGTCCTGTCGGCACCCTAATATCAACTAGCAATTCAGGGCGGTCATCAACTGGAAAAAGATCAATCGGGATAAATGGTATTAACACATAGGCGCATGTACCAATTAACACACCGATGATACTTGCCTGCTTCGGGCGGTTAAGAATTTTCGGCATTAACCGCTTGGAATACCAATTCGTTAAAGAGGATAATTGTTTTCCTAATAACCCTGCATAACGCTTTTCTTTTTGAGTTTTATTGAATTGAAGATTTCTAGTTTCACGCCAGCGCCGGTAAATCGGAACGATCGTTAATGACATCACCATTGATGCCAGCATTGTCATTGATATGATCGTTGGAACAGGCTTGATGAAATACCCAACATTTCCTTGTAAAAATAATAATGGTGCAAACGAAGCGATCGTAGCCAAGGTGGCCGTGATGATCGAAATAGAAACCTCTTTCGCACCATTAACGGCTGCTTGTTCCGGATTTTCGCCAAGTACCCGAAGTCTTCGTTCAATATTATCGTTCACCACAACGGCATCATCTACTAAAATCCCGAGAACGATGATTAAACCGACAAGCGACATTTGATTAAGGGTAATGCCTAAGGATGGTAAAAACATTAATCCTAGTGCCAGTGAGATCGGTATAGCTAGAGCGACAACAAGAGATAATGATAAATTTAAACCAAGCGTACAAACAAACAAAACGGCAGCAATCGCAATTACCATCTCTCTTCCAAGTTCACCGAATAGTTCTTTTACTCTCTCATTCTGTGAAAATAGGGGATGTACCTCAGCCCATTCCGGTAAATCCTTCGATAATCGATCGATTAGAGGATCTATTTCTCTTTGTATTGATGGTACGTCACTGCCGACTTCTCCATTGATATTAATAGAAATCGCCGGAACTCCGTTATGATAAGCAAAATAATCAGCTTTTTCAGTTGTTAATTCGACTTTACCAATATCCCGCAGATAGACAGGAAAGCCTTGGACGGTCCTTGTAATAATTACATTTTCAAGGTTCTCTACTGGATATAATTCTGGAAGCTTTAATTGATAGGTACGCTCATTAATATCCAAGTTGCCTAATGGAATCTTCTCATTTTCTTGTTTGATTGCATGTAATACTTGTGTCCAAGACAAATGATAGGCTGATAACCTTTCAAGGTCAATTTCAATCCGCACTTCTTTTTCCGGAAGACCTTGAATCTGCACCTCGGCAACATTTGGTATCGCCCTTAATTGCTGCTTCCAATCCTCCACTTTATCTCGCAAACTATAAAGATCATTTATCGTTGGCGCTGTTATATTGAAGGATTGAATAAACGATCTATTTAAATCATCGTTGATGAATGGAAGGATGGCATCTTCGGGAAGGTCTTTTTCAGCATCTTTTACCTTTTTTCGCAGCTCATCCCATTTTTGTTTTGGATCGACGTCGGCATTTGCTTCAATAACAAGTACAGAACGTCCTAATGATGACGTTGATTCGATCGATTTTAAATCTTCAATTTCATTTATTTTTTCTTCAAGAATATTAGTAACATTTTGCTCAACCTTTTCCGGAGAAGCTCCGGGATAAATCGTTGTTACCGTGGCGACGTTTACAATGATGTCCGGCATCTCTTGTTTTGGCAACTGAAAGAAACTGAAAAACCCAATAACAACAACCATTGCAAAAAACAGCAAGGTGATTTTTTGCTTCTTAATTGTATAGGCGATCATGGCTTATTCGTCCCTTCGTTCTCTTCAACTACAACCGGATCCCCATCAAATAAACGGTCAGCACCTTTCGTGATCACTTGGTCCTGTTCTGAAAGACCTGAAGTAATTTCTAACTTATTTTCAAATAACTTTCCTACCGTTACTTCTGTTTTTACTGCATTTCCATCCTGGAGTAAAAATACATAAGGCTTGTTATTGGTTCCCGTACTGATGACTGCTTCAACAGGCACAAAAAGTCCGAGTTGTTCCTTAAGTTTTGCTTCAGCTTTCACAACCTGACCTGGGAACCATTTATGATCCTGATTAGGAATCTCTACTTCAACACTGATCGTTCCGGTGTTTTGGTTAGTGGACGGGAAAACATTGATCACTTTTCCTTGTTTTTTCTCACCATATAGATCGACTGTTACCTCTTTCCCTTTTTCCCAGTCGGCAATTTGATAATCAGGAACCGGGAGCAGCACCTTCAATGTATCCATTTGCGAAAGTTTATAGACTGGGGCTCCCGGGCCGATTAATTGTCCGGTTGATGCTAGTTTAGCGGTGATCACACCTGAAAACGGTGCTTTTAAGGACGTTTTCGAAAGCGCTAATTGGGCTTGTTCTTTCGAAACTTGTGCGTTAGTAAGACCCGCTTGCGCTTGATTCACCCCAGCTTTTATTTGTTTTTCTTTTTCCGGACGTACTCCTTCTTCGATTAACGAGTATGCTAGCCTAGCACTTTCATAGCTATTTTGTGCATTTATGTAATTCAATTTGGCACCTTCAAGTGCCTGTGCGGAAATGGCCCCCGCTTCAAAGAGGTTTTTCATTCGTTCATAATCTGCGCTGGCATTTCTATAAGCCTCTTCAGCCCGATCGACATTGAGCTTGGCCTGTGTTCTTTCTTGACTGCGGGCTCCGTTCTTTGCCTCTTCTAAACTCGCTTCAGCAGCCGATAAACTGGCATTGGATGACTGAATGGCCGCATTAGCTTTCTCAAGCTGGAGCTCATATTCGCGCCCATCCAAGTTCGCCAAAACATCTCCCATATTTACATATTGGCCTTCATCATATTGAAGGGATTTAATGTTTCCGCCAATCTCAAATGAAATTATTGTTTCTTCCTTAGCTGTAAGCGTTCCAGATAGCCTTGAATACTCCACCCCTTTTTCCTTTTTCACAGCTTCTACCGCGACAACCTTACTGTCTTCCTTCGTCACGGCTGGTTCTGCATTACAGCCTACTAATAAAAATAACGATAAGCCAAATGCAGAAATAGCGTTTGTCTTTTTTGATATCATGACTTTCTTTCCCCCAATTAAGCAGCTATTATATAGTTGAAATTATTAATACAATTAGTTGCTTATGCAACACCCTGTATTTATAATTATTAATAAATTGGTGTGATCTGCAACCAACAATATTATTTATACTGTTGCAAAAACAACAAAATCTGGAAATGTGTTGTATATTTTTTAGGTGGTGCCCAAATGATGGCTGAATTTATTGATCCCAGGATTAAGAGAACTAAAGAGCTGATCAGTAATTCATTTTTATTACTGATCGATGAAAATGGATTTGATGCAATTTCCGTTCAAGATATTACGAAAAAATCCGAGATTAACCGTGCAACCTTTTATCGCCACTACAAGGATAAGTATGACCTATTGGAAAAAATTATTGATGAAAGATTGGAAGTTTTCTTAAAAAGTATTAATCCAAAGTCCTTTCACAGTATTTCTTATCAATATAATGAAAAGGAACCACATCCGATCTTTATGTCCTTATTTGAACATGTGGAGGAGCACTTTGACTTTTATAAAGTCATGCTTGGCAATAATGGTATCAATGAATTTAGGGTAAGGATGTTAAATGTCATTATGGATACGTTCTATAATCAATTTTTAGATATTTTTCAAAAGAGAGAAGTGAAAATTCCGGAGGATATATTGCTAAATTACATTATTTCAGCTTATTTAGGAGTCATTACTTTTTGGGTCGAAAATGGAATGAAATATTCCCCAAAATTTATGGCAATACAATTAACAAATCTATCTTTATTCGGCCCCTTGCGTTCGGCTGGATTTAATATGTAATTATTATGCACAAAAGTAGCGGACCTTGATGTGATAGGGCCGTTTTTTGCGGATTTTATATATTATCTTGGTCTGTTAGCCCGTTAGGATGATTGAACCATCTTAAACAAATGACTTTTCAAGCACCCTGCTTCGTCATTAAATTTTCTATATACGTTTGCCAGTCTAAAATATTATCACGCTTTCACTAGTGTAAGTAAATATAGGACAATAAAAAAACAAGCGTTGTCATAGTAAAATAGAAGAACCTCTTACAGAACTTCCAATTATATTTTTAATGGTCGGTCATTTTGTTCACTCCCCAAAAAAACTGACAATAAGCTTTTCACTTATTGCCAACTTTCATTAATGATAAGACTCTTTTATAGATATCAGGTGAGGATTATAAAATCCTACACATAGTAAAAACTTATATACAATGTAGAAAAAGCTACAAGGAAGATTAAAACAATTAAAAACCACGCTAGCACTTTTCTAGGCCTTTCAATTGGTTTTGTTAATGTGTGATAAATAAAATATATACCCAATAATAGGCAAAGCCCTCCTAAAATATTCAAAGAAACAACTTCTGAAATAAATGCCATCTTTACACCTCTTCAATCAAACCAATCAGCTATTGTTTTACCTGTTAAAGAAGTATAACTGGCGTATACTACCGAAACAATCACTGCCCCAATTAGTCCTGCTCCTAAAACTGGCGCTCCTGCCGCAACAAAAACCCCTGCAATTCCAGCACTTGCTAGTGATAGGGGTAGCGTCAGGATTATGCAGTTATCTTAACTACGATGTGAGAACTATTGGAATAACAACGGTTCTCACATCGTAGTTAAGATAAAAGCGGTTTCCTGACGATACCCCTAAATCAACTTAAAAATAACTAATTGTAAGAAGTCACTAATAAACTTATATATAATGATGACTTCTTGCTATGTGTATGCAACAAAAATTAAGAATAGACTCGACTTTCTCCGTTTTCAGTACGATATATTTTTATAAAATAATACATTATAATTTAAAACACCCATATGATTGTCCATTAAACTTGAATAGGTATATAATTAAATTACTATTCTCTTTCACAGACTCTGCTCCCAGATGCCAAACGATGAAAAAATGAGTGGAGACTGAGTGGATTTGTAGGAATTGGTAGAAGGTTTTTGATAGCAATATCTTCTACCAATCCGAATTCAATCCCTTTTATCTTGATTATCGCACTTTTTCTCGATACATTTACTAATTATAGACTTATTAATTCCAACTCTGACTGCTGTTGAAATTACTAAAAATATAACTAATAGACCAACAATAAAAAATATAATATTTATAAACAGGACTAAACCGCCTTCACCTATATATGAAATCATATTTTCACTCCCTTCTAAAAATACTCTATCCTTATTCTATGTTACCATAAAATCCCTTTTGCTTCTTTGAAAAAATCTAGTTATCTAAAAAAATACTAACAAACAACTATTTCCTAATACGTTATAAAGGATAATCTAATTTAACTCTTTTATATTTAAAGGATGGGTATATCATTTAAAAAAAAACAATATTCCGAGATTACCGAACTTTCTGTGAACAATGTAGACAAAATGGCAAAATACGGTATATTAAAGGTGATTTTAAAAATAGAAAGGGGAAACAATATGAGAAAAAGAATAACATTGTTAGGATTTTTGTTTGCGGTATGTAGTTTGTTAGTTTTGGGGAGCGTATCGACTCAAGCATTTGCAGAGAAATTTGAAGTAAAGGAAATAGAAATAGAATTCGATCTTAGTATAAAGGAGCCACAAGAAATTACTTATGTTACTGAGGATGGAAAAGAGGTTGTCATATCGATAGAACCTGTTGAAGATGATACTATCACATTAAACCAAGAACACGCCTTTCCATATGGATCAACAGGAAACCTGCTGCTTAACATTATTTGCTGCATCTAACTTTTGCACCATCCGTAATTGCCCATTCGAATAGTACGTATATTTAACCGTTGGGATCTCTGTCCCTTTGATTGTATCCAGTTTCCCATTTGCACTAAAAGTGAACCTAATTGTTCGTCCTGATGCATCCGTGATGGATTGAAGTGTGCCATCCGAAGTATAGGCAACATCCAAAATATTATCATTGGAATCAAATATCGCTTCCAACTTCCCCGTGATAAAGTCAAAATAATATTTCGTTTTTGTTTGATCAGTAAGAATATAATAAGCTGGATTTGTCCCTTCAGCAGCTTTATATGTTAATTTATATTGGATTCCTGGCGGTCCCTGCCACATTCCAATTTGACCTTCCGGTTCTGTAAAAATATGTTTCGATCCATCTCCATCAATAAATAGAATGACCTTGCTGTTGATAGGATCTTTGTATTTTAACCTCATCTCAAAATTAAAGAGCCATCCACTACCAAGAATACTCTTCATTCCTTCGATTGGAGCTTTTGTGCCGATTTTATTTGGTATCGGAATGGAGCGAGAATTGTAGGAGCGGCTTACCATTATTGGAATTCCTCGACCCGGTAAATAAACATCAATATCAGATAAGAAGAAATTCCCATTTGATAATCCGACATTTCCAACATAACTCCAAAAGTTTTCAACACCAGTTTGATCTGTAACATACGTAATTTCCAACTTAGGAATAGTTCCACCAGACTCTGATGAATTAAACGCTCTTCGATCTGTACTTTCCGTACCATTAGAGCCACGGGCAATTAACGCAATTCCATAATTCGCCACTTCTCCCTCATACCATTGCTGAACTAAACTTGTTATATCAAATACCCACTCACCTATAACAGAACCTTGCTTGGTACTATTGGCCGATGCAATCGTTGCTCCATGAGTTGGTTTCGTGCTCCATGTAATCTCGTCTCCCCATGGTTGTAAGATAGAGTGAACATCAACAAAGGTTTCAAACGATGCTGCATTTACGTACTGGTGTAACTTTAATTGGGTATTTAGAATACGGGCACCACTAGTTAACACCGGAGGTTTAAACCATAAATAGGACCGATTAATTCCATTTAGGTTTTCCCCCACAGCCAGATAAGTTTGATCAGAAAGTGCTACTTTACTTGCAACTGTCTTATCCCTTGTTTCGGCAAACTTATTGGTCTTTATTTCTGTCACAATGATGGTAGGATCAATTGTAATTGGATATTTTGTAGCCTTTTGATTGAGCCATTCTTGATTAGCTATGATTGTCAGAACCCATTGCCCGTCTGTCTGCCTCAATCCCAATTCAACCTGATCGGAAATTTCCCCATTTTTGTCTGTCATAATCGCTTTTGGAATTTGAAATATAGCTTCATTTGTGATGGAATCTTTAATGAAAAGTTCCCCATTTATCAATGATGGCATTAAATTATCCGTCATATCAAGAATAAACGAAAATTCATTTTGAGCTTTTGAATGCTGTAAAATAATATTTTCTTTAATACCTTCAGGTAATACTTGGTACGTAATATCAACAAATGGGAAAATCTTTTTGTAAGTGATCGATTGATTCAATGTTTGAATGATGGGTTTGGAAGCATTTAGGGGTTTCATATTGACTATATAGGGTCCAAGTTCTAATCGATTTAACACTTGATCGTCTTGAAAAAGTGAAAACCAACTCGACCACTTGTTGGATTGGTTTTTATACTTGAAGTTTGGATGCTCCGTGGTTTGGATTAATTGATTTTGAATGTCTTTCCACATACCTTTTTCATTTTTCCAGAAAACAGGGGCTACGAAGGTTTCTGTCGTAATACTGTCATCAGGATTGGCCATCTCAAACTTGCGTCCTTTTCTTCTGCCTGGAACCTCCTCAGATATTTTTTGGGGCTTCGGAAAAGATTTTGGAACAGATGGTTTTGGCATTATATCTCCTCCAATAATTTTTCGACTTTATTTTAAGTATATTGTTGAACTATGAAAAATAGAATATCCTTTGGATTAAATTAAGAGGATGACTTCGCTAATAGCCTTACTTTTTATTCATATCCACCCATGTCCTTCATATACTTGTACAAACACCGGGCGAAGGGACGTGTAGTTTTTCATGTCATGTTTTAAAAAAGTGATATTTTTACATATTGTTATTATTTTATCGTTTTCTATTTTTATACCGTATAAGGCTGCTGCTTTTTCGAATGTTTCAGCTGAAACTGCCATCTTAATGGATTTTGAATCCGGGCGTGTTCTTTATGAAAAGGCAGCCCATAAAAAAATGCGAATTGCTAGTATCACCAAAATCATGACCGCGATTTTAGCGATAGAATCCGGAAAATTGGATGAAACAGTAAAAGTGAGTGACAGGGCTGTCCGTACTGAAGGGTCTTCCGTTTATTTAAAACCGGGAGAAAAAATAAAACTTGAGCATCTCGTATATGGCTTAATGCTTCGTTCGGGAAATGATTCTGCCGTAGCGATTGCAGAACATGTTGGTGGTAGTGTGGAAGGCTTCGTCTATTTAATGAACCAAAAAGCTCAAGAAATTGGGATGCGGGATACCGTGTTTTCCAATCCACATGGATTAGATGACCATGAAAATCATTTCTCCACGGCCTATGATATGGCTATCCTTACTAAATATGCAATGGAAAATGAAACCTATCGGGAAATTTCCGGTACAAAGGTTCATAAGGCACCAAACCCGGATGAAAAATGGGATAGAAGCTGGAAAAATAAGAATAAACTGCTAACAGGGCTATATGAATATTCAACTGGAGGGAAAACTGGATTCACGAAACGAGCCAAACGGACATTAGTCTCCACTGCTGAGAAAGATGGGCATGATCTGATTGCGGTTACGTTAAACGGTCCCAATGATTGGAATGACCATATTTCGATGTTTGAATGGGGTTTCGCCCAATACGATCTTGAAAATGTAGTAAAAAAAGGGGTCGTTCATTCAGTTAAAGATGATTTCTATAAAGGGAAAGTGGTCGTCCGCCGCGACTTCTTATACCCGGTTACAGATGAGGAAAAAGACAATTTAAAAGTTGAAGTAAAATTGATAAAGCCTGATTCAAACTGGAAAAAGGTCAATGATATTCCTGCTCCATGCGGAATAATGATTATCAAGCTTGATAATAAAAACATTGGGGAAATACCACTATATTATGATAAGCGCGGAAAAGTAAGTCAAAAAACATGGTTTTCTAACCTTAAAGAAATGTTCTTATCAATGATAGGGGTACACAGTCATGGTTAATATCATCTGGGTAGCTATGACTATTATTGGAATCGTATTTGCTATGATTAACGGGACAATGGATGATGTAAATAAAGCGATTTTTACTGGAGCGAAGGAAGCCGTCGCCATTTGTATCGGTTTAATCAGTATTTTAGTCTTTTGGCTCGGTCTCATGAATATTGCTCAGGAGGCTGGATTACTAACACGACTTTCAAGACTTTTTCAACCGTTAATAACAAGGTTATTTCCAGAGGTACCGAAGGACCATCCGGCGATGGGGTTTATTCTTTCTAATATGATTGCCAATTTATTTGGTTTAGGTAATGCCGCCACACCGATGGGGATAAAAGCGATGGAGCAATTAAAAATATTAAATGATAATAAGAATTCAGCGAGTAGATCGATGATTACCTTTTTGGCGATTAATACTTCAAGCATAACGTTAATACCCACTACTGTTATTGCAATTAGAATGAATTATGGATCCGTCGCTCCAACTGAAATTGTTGGTACAACTCTTGTTGCATCGCTCTTTTCAACAATTGCTGCAATCATGATCGATCGCTATTATCATTATCGCAGGGTAAAAAAAGGGGGGAGTAGAAGATGATGAACGTAATCAATATAATCTCTCTTTGGATGATCCCGGTCATCATCGGATTTATCCTACTTTACGGAACGATAAAAAGAGTGCCAACATATGAAACATTTGTAGAGGGTGGCAAGGAGGGAATACAGATTGCTTTTTCAATTATCCCTTATCTTGTTGGAATGTTAGTGGCAATCACAGTGTTCCGGGAGTCCGGAGCCCTTGATTTCTTTATGAATTTAATTAGGCCCTACTTGATGGCTATAGGTATTCCGGCAGATATCGTTCCGTTGGCCATTATCCGACCAATCTCCGGAAACGCTGCATTGGGAATCACATCAGATTTAATTGCCACCCATGGCCCTGACTCTTTTATTGGCAGATTAGCATCCACTATGCAAGGAAGTACAGATACAACCTTGTATATTTTAACCGTTTATTTTGGTGCCGTGGGCATTAGGAAAATGGGGGATGCCTTGAAGGTTGGCTTATGGGCAGACTTCATCGCGATTATTATGTCAATTATAGTAGTGACTCTAGTATTTGGATAAAAATAAATAAAAAATATGTAAAAGGGGCTATCCAAAAAGTCATGCTAAATGGCTTTTTGAACCCCAACCATTTTCTAAAATGATTTTCTCTTAACTTTTTTAGCTCCCTCATAAAGCCCGCGAGCCTCTTTTTCTAGCTCTAGTATATCGTCTTCCTTTATTTCCGACTTTTCGATTTTTTCTTCAATTTGCTTCATGAGATTTTCCATTTGTTGTTTCCACGCCAAATAGGCCTCTTCATCAACATGTTGTTCCTTTAAAATGGTTTCTACTTGATCAGACCAATCCTTTATATCTAACAAATATTGTTGATAATCCTTGGAATTCACCGTTTGTTCCCCCTACTCCATCTTATTAATTGATTGATTTCAGGGTTATTTTATGTTTATGGAGGATAAACGTGAAAAAGCAAAAAGCATGATGGAGTTTCATGCCACCATGCTTTACTTATTGGTTTATTCCAGGGGTTATAATTCAAAACCACCTTTGGAAATTTGTTCTACAATTCCTGGCAACTTGTCATAGTCAATTCCTTTACAATACTCCTGCAATTCACTTTTCTCATTGATATAAACCCGTTTGCGATTTTTTAATTCAGGGTTTTTCAACATACAAACTAATCCGATAATATCTTTGAAATGTACTTCTTTTCCGCCTGCAGTAAATACCGGATCATTTTCATAAGGGACAAATTCATTGAAAATTTCATCAAAATATCTTACATACAGTAAGTGAAAGGTTTTCTCCGTTCCATTATCTATGAATGTAACCTCAGAGCGGTTAAAGAAGTCCTCAGATGTATTAGGCGCCGCTTTTTCTAATTCATAACCTTTAATTTCTTTAATAAGCATATTCCATCCCACCATTTTATATTTTTATTTTGGTCATCCAAATATGTACATTTATTATTATAGAAGACCATTTAAATACTGTTCAAGTTATTCAGCAAAAGTTTCCTGAAATTTTTCAAAAAACAAGTCTGCTTCTTCTTGTCGGATATCCTCTTCATTTAATTTTTCCGGTAATGGTGGAAGTTCATCTAAAGTCTTAAGACCAAAATACTCTAGAAAATCCTTCGTTGTGCCATACAAATAGGCTCTTCCCGTTCCTTCCGCCCGCCCGACCTCTTTAATCAGAGATTTTGACATTAAAGTAGAAAGAGGACGCTCTGTTTTTACACCTCGTATTTCTTCAATCTCTGCTCTAGTGATCGGTTGTTTATAGGCGATAATCGCTAACGTTTCTAACGCTGCCTGTGACAATGTTGATGTGGTTGGGGACTCCACTAACCGTTTAAAATATTCAGCATGCTCTCTCTTTGTTGTTAATTGATAGACCCCAGCAACCTCTACTAAATCTATGCCACGGGATTTTTTTGTGTAATCTGCTTTTAAATTCTCTATCAATTCTACCGCTACAATTTCACTAATTTGGAGAACATCTGCAATTTGCTTACTATCAATTCCTTCGTCACCAACAATAAATAATAACCCTTCGACGATCGCTTTCATTTTATCAAGCTTCATCTTTGTAAACTCCTTTCATGCTGTAAATATATATATCCTCGAAGTTCTTTTCTTGAACACACGTAATCGCATTGTTTTTCATTAATTCTAAAACGGCTAAAAATGTCACTACAATGTAAGATCTTTCAAAAACCGGAAAAAGCGATGAAAAGCTTTGTCTCCCCTTTACTTTATCGAGCTCTTCCAAAATTTGTTCCATCCTTTGTTGAATTGGAATTTCCTGCCTTTGAACAGTTGTTAGCTTAGGTTCTTTCCATTTTTTTCGCTTCATTAATTGCTGCAGAGCGCCTAACATATCATATAAAGATACATCGGAAATCGGATTTTCCCTATTGTCCGGTATATATTGCGCTAAATTTCCAGGGGGCCTTGTATATAACAGGCTCCGATCTTGTTCAAATTCCTTTAAATGCGTTGCAGCTTCTTTATATTTACGATATTCAAGCAAACGTTTCATTAGCTCATCACGAGGGTCCTCTTCCATTTCATCCCCGTTAAACTCTAGTTCCTCATCAAGAGTTTCTTCGTTTTTCGGTAAGAGCATTTTACTTTTTATTGCTAAGAGTGTTGCCGCCATGACAAGATATTCGCTGGCTACATCCAGTTCAAGTTGCTGCATCGTATGAATAAAGTTTAAATATTGCTTCGTAATTTGTGCCATCGGAATATCATAAATATCAATTTCATATCGATTTATTAAATGTAAAAGAAGGTCAAGTGGACCTTCAAAGGCATCAATTTTAACACTATATTCCATCATTATCCCACCAAAGTATTATAAAAAATAAAACGACTAGATTTATAATAGCAAAATTTTTGTTTTAATTCGCCCATTTTCATGATTTTTTCCGTTACCCTGATAGTCGCCTATACAAATTTCCCCTTTTTTCATATGTTATTACCGTAAGCATCAAATAAACAAAGGAGGAATTTAATAATGAGTGGAGCAGTAGGATTTGGTTACGGTGGCGGATTTGCCTTAATCGTTGTTTTGTTTATTCTTTTAATTATCGTAGGTGCAGCTTGGTTATAAACACCAATTAAAGAGGGGGAGTGCCTATATGGGCACTTCTTTTTTGATTTATGGTAAACTATAGGAATTAGAAAATCCTTATGGAAGGATGGTTAAATGTATCCAGATGCATACATAGATTTTCTCGTCCATTTTCATGGTTCCCGGGATTATTTCGAATGTCATGAGATTCTTGAGGAGTACTGGAAGCAGACGGAAGAAAATGAACGAAAAAAATCGGTTTGGGTAGGACTTATTCAAATTTCAGTTGCCCTGTACCACCAACGTTCCGGAAATATGAAAGGTGCTTATCGTATATTGAATAAAGGCCTTGGTATCATAGAAAAGAAAAAGGAAGCCATTGTTAAGCTTGGTTTAGACTATGAGCAGCTATTAATTTTGCTGCGAAAGCGGTTGGCAGAAATAAACGAATGCATTTCTTATTATAGTATAAACCTTCCTATACATGATCAAAAATTATTGGAAACCACCGTTAGCCGCTGTCATTTACTAGGTTATACATGGAACGAAAAAAGCGATTTATCAAATACATCCCTTGTTAAAAAACATACTTTACGCGATCGAAGCAATGTAATCCAAGAAAGAGAAGAACAATTGCAGTTAAGAAAAAGCAAAAGACCCGATTCCTAATGGGAATCAGGGTCTGTTAACTCTTCACGCAAATTCTTTGATTGGTCGCCGGATTTCTCGAAAAACTCTAGTGTATTTTCTGATGGTTTTATTTTTATATTCCCTAATTGATTACGAAGAGCATTTAGCATCGCTTTTCCTTTCCCTTGCCCCCGATAAGAAGGATTAACGCTGATATGACGAAGTTCTGCCTCATTATCTTTGATCTTGACGCCAATAGCCCCAATAATATCATCTTCCTTATAAAGATAGAGTTGCCAGTCTTGATCTTCCTCATATAGCTTAATTGTACCTTGAAGCCGTTTTAAATCTTTTTCGGACGGCATAAAAGAAAGAAGCCCCATAGCTATTTTTTCATAATTTTTCTTATAACGAATTAACATGCTAAATCCCTCTTTGCTTTTATCATTCAATAGCAAGTATTACCTTATTGAAAATAATAACCGATTCGTTCTATGTAATCAATGGGTAAATTAAAGAGGCCGCACCCAAAAATGGTGAGCCTCTCGAGATTTTTTATTTAGTGCCATTATTTGTGTTGTCTACATTTAGATAGCCTTGACGAACAGCTTTCATCATAATCGATGCCATTTGCTCGCGGGTTAAAGTCGTTCCAAGTCCAAATTTATCGTTACCGACACCATTCATCAAGCCAAGATCCCTTGCAGCATGGATATCATTACTATAAGGGTTATTTTCTGGAACATCAGCAAATCTGTTTTTGTTCGCTTGATTTTCACCAGGTGTTTGCGTTTCTGTTTTCTCACCTGTTTCTCCATCAGTTGCCGGTGTTTCATCATTTGTTCCCGGTGTAGTATCTACTCCCGGATCTGTGACTGTACCAGTTCCTGGTGTGTCATTATTAGTATCTGTTCCATCCCCGTCACCATCGGCATTTTCGTTTGGATTAAGTGCTGGATCGGGACTAGCCCCGTCTCCATTATTGTTAGCTCCAACGGTACCACCGTTATTAACATTAGGTGTTTCTACTGTATCCGTAACATTTAATGGTGCATATCTTGTATTATTATCATAACCCACTGGGGTTAAATTAGTTCGACCTCGATCGTTCCCTGCTTCATTATTTGCCATCCCACAGCCAGTCGCAAGCCCCATAATTAGAAAAGACGTTGATAACACATTGATCAATTTTTTGTTCAATGTTAAAACCCCCCTTCAAACTTATCGTTTGTAAGGAGGGCATTTTTTATTTCAGTTATACTTTTCTATTCTTCCCAAACTTTTACTTCCTTCATTACATCACCTTGGCGAATTCTAAGTACCGTATCCATTCCTTCAATTACTTGGCCAAATACTGTATGAACACCATCTAAATGTGGCTGTGATTCATGGACAATGAAGAACTGACTGCCGCCAGTATCTCTACCGGCATGTGCCATTGATAATGCTCCAGGAATATGTTTATGAGGATTACCCACTGTTTCACATTTAATAGTGTAGCCAGGCCCACCCATACCATTTCCATACGGGCAACCTCCTTGTGCGACAAAGCCTTGAATAACACGGTGGAATGTTAAACCATTATAAAACCCTTCATTTGCCAGTTTTTCAAAATTTGCAACTGTCCCAGGTGCTTCATTTGGAAAAAGTTCAATAACAATTTTTTCGCCATTTTCAAATTCAATGGATGCTTTTTTCATGTTATGTATGCCTCCTACTATTTTATTCTTCCTTATTTTACACTATTTGATATAAATTAAGAAATTTAATACCAAACAAAAAAGCAGAACTTAAATAAAATTTAAAGCTCTGCTTTTTATCATTCTATATTATAATACTTTAGCTGCTCCAACGTAACGTTTACCCCAATAATATGGATCATTTAGTTTTGAAATTGATACTCCAATTGATGACGCAGAATGTATAAACTTATTATCACCTATGTATATACCTACATGCGAAATCCCAGACCCTGTGGTGTTAAAAAAGACTAAATCACCTTTTTGTAAATTCTCTTTTTCTACACTTTCTCCATGTTTATATTGCGAGCTGGAAGAACGTGGTAGTTCAATTCCGTTTTCACTAAATACTTTATAAACGTATCCAGAACAATCGAATTCGCCTCCATATGGAGTGCCTATGTATTTTTCCGCACTTTCTATTATGTTTTCAGCAACTGTAGTATCTTCTTCATTGGCAGCAAATACATTCCCTGAAGAAAACGCTAGCAAGATAATCATGGAGAAAAATGCTGTAAGTACCTTCCTCATAATTCACCTCCCACGACATGAATCCAGACATTAATATGTCTTTATCTCTAATTCTACAAACACTAAAAAAATCCTGTCGCATTTTAGAAAAAAATGAATCTTTTTTACTTTTTTCAAATTTTGTTCACATTATTGGAAAATGGTAGGATATTTCTGCTTACAGATACAAATAAAAAAAGCGCCTAGTAATTAGCACCAGACACTTTTTTGTAAATAAATATGAAGTTTATAGTTTAAATGAGCTTTTTAATGACACAATCCGATTAAAAACAGGTTTTTCTGGAGTTGTATGTTTGGAATCGACATTAAAATACCCATGTCTAAAAAATTGAAACTTATCTTGTATTTTAGCGTTTATCATTTCCGGTTCGACAAACCCTTGTAATATTTCTAAAGAATTAGGGTTAACGTAATCCAGAAATGTTTTTCCTTCCTCTTCATTTTCTTCTTGATCTAAAATAAATGGTTCATATAATCTGAATTCAGCTTGTTTTCCGTGACTCGCTTCCACCCAATGTAATGTACCTTTTACTTTGCGACCTGTAAAACCGGTCCCACTTTTTGTTTCAGGGTCATACGTACAATGGAGCTCCACAACATTCCCATCCTCATCCTTAATAAAGTCGTGGCACTTAATAAAATAAGCATGCTTTAAGCGAACCTCATTGCCAGGGAAGAGCCTGAAATATTTGCTTGGAGGGTTTTCCATGAAATCATCTTGTTCAATATAAATTTCCCTTGAAAATGGAATTTTCCGTACACCCATCTCTGGATTTTCAGGGTTATTTTCAGCCTCAAGCCACTCCACTTCGCCTTCAGGGTAGTTTGTTATGACAACTTTTAACGGCCGAATGATCCCCATCGTTCTTGGAGCTTTTAATTTCAGGTCTTCCCTTACAAAATGCTCAAGCATTTGTTCATCGACAACACTATAAGCTTTTGCAACCCCAATCTCTTTACAAAAAGCACGAATCGCTTCTGGTGTATATCCTTTTCTTCGGAGCCCTGAAATAGTTGGCATTCTTGGATCATCCCAGCCATCTGCAAAGCCTTCATCAACTAAAAGCTTTAATTTTCGTTTACTCATAACTGTGTTGGTTATATTTAAACGGGCAAATTCGATTTGCTTCGGCTGTGCTTCCATTTCACACTCTCGTACAACCCAATCATAGAGCGGGCGGTGATCCTCGAATTCCAACGTACAAATCGAATGGGTTATACCTTCAATGGCATCTTCTAGTGGATGTGCAAAGTCATACATTGGATAAATACACCATTTATCTCCAGTATTATGATGCGTGGCATGAGCTATTCGGTAAATAATGGGATCTCTCATATTAATATTTGGCGATGTCATATCAATTTTAGCACGTAAAACCTTCTCGCCGTCCTTAAACTCTCCATCCCTCATTTTGTTAAAGAGGTCCAAGTTTTCCTCAACTGAACGATTTCGGTACGGACTTTCCTTGCCCGGCTCCTTTAAAGTCCCTCTCATTTCACGGATTTCTTCAGGTGTAGAATCATCTACATATGCTTTCCCTTTCTTAATTAAAAGGACTGCACGATTATACATTTCTTCAAAATAATCTGAAGCAAAGAAAAGACTGTCCCAATCATAACCGAGCCATTTAACATCCTCTTTAATTGATTCAACATATTCGGTATCTTCTTTTAATGGATTTGTATCATCAAAACGTAAATTTGTTTTACCGTTGAATTCATCAGCTAAATCAAAATTTAGTATGATGGATTTTGCATGTCCAATATGTAAATAACCATTTGGTTCTGGAGGAAATCTTGTAATTACTTCCTCATATTTTCCTTCCTTTAAATCCTCTATAATAATATTTTTTATAAAATTCGAGGACGTATGTTTAATTTCTTCCATTACAGTCAACCTTTCTATTTCTATCCATTTTTTGATTATGTATATGATGCTTCTAGTTATAACATAAAAATTAAAAAATAAAAAGTGCCCTACATAAGGACACTTTAGCTTAATTTTAATTTACTTTTTAAAGGAATATCTAAATGAATGATATCCTCATAGCTTTCACGTTTAACAACAAGCTGTGCATCGCCATTTTCAACAAATACAACAGCAGGTCTTGGAATACGATTATAATTATTAGCCATTGAATAGCCATAGGCTCCTGTACAGAAAACTGCTAAAATATCACCTGGATTAGCTTTTGGAAGAGGTAAATCCCAAATTAGCATATCACCGGATTCACAGCATTTACCCGCAATAGAAACCTTTTCTTCAGCGATATCATTAGCGCGATTGGCCAAGATGGCTTCATACTTAGCTTGATATAAAGCAGGTCTTAGGTTATCTCCCATACCCCCATCAACCGCCACATACTTCCTAACATCAGGAATTTCTTTGTTAGAGCCAATGGAATATAGTGTTGTACCAGCATCTCCTACAATAGAGCGACCTGGTTCAATCCAAATTTCAGGCATCTCAATTTGAAGATGTTTTACATGTGATTTTACTTTATCAATAATTTCTACGACGTAGTTCTCAGGTGGTATTGGATTATCTTCTTCAGTGTATCGTATACCGAAGCCACCACCTAAGTTTAACACCTTCGGAACATAGCTTAATTCATTTGACCATTTCTCAATCGCTTCAAATATAGTATCTACAGCCATTAAAAAGCCCGTTGTTTCAAATATTTGTGAGCCGATATGGCTATGAACTCCTAACAGCTCAAGGTTTTCTGAATTTCTTGTAATCTCGATCGCTTTTTCAACCTGTCCACTTTTTAAGTCAAAACCAAATTTTGAATCAATCTGCCCAGTGCTAATATAATCATGTGTATGGGCCTCAACCCCTGGAGAAATACGTAATAATACTGAGACAATAGTGCCTTTTTCTTTTGCAATTTGCTGCAAAATTTGCAACTCATAGAAGTTGTCTGCAACAAAACAACCGATACCGGCTTCAATTCCCATTGTAATTTCTTCTACACTTTTGTTATTGCCATGAAAATGGATGCGTTCAACTGGGAAATTTGCTGCCAATGCCGTATAAAGCTCTCCGGCTGAAACAACATCAAGACTTAGGCCCTCCTCTTCAGCTAAGTTAATCATAGCTATCGTTGAAAAAGCCTTACTTGCATAGGCCACTTGAGCCTTAACTTGATTCTTATCAAAAGTTTCTTTAAATGCTCTTGCTCTTTTTCTCATTAGAGCTACATCATAAACAAATAATGGAGTGCCATATTTTTGTGCTAAATCAACCGTGTCTACTCCGCCAATTTCAAGATGACTTAAAGCGTTAATGCGACTTGTTCCATAAAAAAACATACATTTCCCCCTTGTCTTTATATCAAGAAAAGCTGTCTGAAAAAGTGTCTGGCTTTATAGGTTCCTTTCCTATAATTTGGGCCTGACATTTTCTGTGACAGCTCTAAATTTTGTTCTCTCATTAATAAATTAAACTTTACCATATACATGTTTAAATTGGCAATAATTAAAGTTATACATTTTTTTATTATCAAATGTTTGGGTTTTAATTTAATAAAGGCTTTCTTGTAGGTTGTTTTTTATCATCCCGCGGATTCGTTGCATTAAGTCTTGTTTTAGTTAAAGGAACAGCCACTCGAATAACGATCTGTCCAAACGCTTTTGGATCAAATGGAAGAAACGGCCATAAATAGGGTGTATTTAAAGATCGTTTTGATGCCATGAATAATACGAGAATTGTAAGGCCAACAACCAAACCGGCCACATCAAAGAAAAAGACGGCAAATAATAGAAAGATTTGTGCTAGCTTATTCGCGACGCTTAACTCATAGCTTGGGGTTGCAAATGACCCAATCGCAGCAACAGCAACATAAAGGATAACCTCTGCAGAAAACAATCCCACATCAATGGCGATTTGTCCAATTAATGCAGCTGCAATTAAACCCATTGCTGTTGATAACGGTGTTGGCGTATGTATAGCTGCCATCCGCAACATATCAATTCCCAAGTTTGCTAGGATTAACTGGACGATTATCGGGATCGTAAACTCCTCTTTTAGTCCAATAAATTCTAGAGAATTCGGAAGGAGTTCTTCATTTTTCACAAATAAGTACCATACTGGAACTAATAAAACAGAGGCGATCATACCAATAAAACGAACCCATCGTAAAAAGGCTCCTACGGAAGGAGTTTGACGATATTCTTCGGCATGCTGAACATGATGGAAAAAAGTTGTCGGTGTAATGATAACGCTTGGTGAGGTGTCAACCATAATGACGACATGACCTTCCAACAAATGGGTCGCTGCTACATCGGGCCTTTCTGTATAGCGAACCATTGGGTAGGGGTTCCATCCCTGTTTTACGATAAATTCCTCAACCGTTTTATCGGCCATAGGAATCCCGTCAATTTCAATTTCCTTTAATTCTTTTTTTATAATTTCAACGAGATTAGGGTCAGCTACATCTTGAAGATAGGCTACGCAAATATCCGTTTTCGAGCGTTCACCCACTTGAATGATTTCATGGCGCAAACGTTCATCACGAATACGTCTTCTTGTTAAAGCCGTATTGACAACAATATTTTCGGTGTACCCGTCCCTCGCTCCACGTACTACCTTTTCTGTATCGGGCTCCTCGGGATTACGCCCTGGATAGCTTCTAACGTCAACTACAAATGCGGTATTTTCTCCATCTATCATTATTATGATGAGTCCAGAAAGAAGTTGATCTACGACCTTGTCCATATCTTTAATTTCTTCAACCTGTTGGTGAATTAGACGGTTGTGGATTACTTCTTTTGTGTTTGTTTTAAAAGATCGTTCATTATCATTGATTTCAACTAATTCCTTTAATAATTCAATTATATAAGCAGAATCACAAAGTCCATTTAAATAATAAAGCTGTATATCCTTTTTCAATACTTTTAGCTTTCGGACACCTAAATCAAAACTTGTCCCAATACCAATTCGCTTCTTCAAGAATTCTTCGTTGGAACCTATGGCAGGGGAAATCGGTATTTTGACTTCATTTTTGTCGTTCACGAAAATCCACTCCTTTCCAAAATCAGTTCAACGGCTTGTAATGTAATCGGGTAGCCATTTTTGACGGAATCATATCTGGCCATTTTTCCGATATCACCAACCCCAACGATATTCGGAACATCTATTTCATCCAAAACATAAACGGTATCTCCATTTATTCTGCCTATTTCAATATCTGGTAAACCATTTTTGTCGACGCCATATTCCGTTAAATTCCCATCACGATCAATCGAAACATCTACTCTTGCCCACTCATTATGCCTTGTCCTTGCAGCAACAGCTATTACTCCTAATACTTCTATGTCAGGATGAGTGGCAATATATTTCAAAGCTTTTTCCCCACTTCCTTCCCCAGTTATCCCGCTATCGTCAAACATTAAAAATACCGGGTCATTCGGTGCGGCATGAACTAATTTAATCATTTCTTCCCCAGACAATCGGGTAGGGTTTCCTGCTGATTGCGAGATGCAGCGACCCCCAACCTTTTTTGCTGCATACTTAATTGCACTATTTGCGTATTCATCACCATCAGTAACCAAAATTACTTTTCGTTTCATAAGAATATCACCTTACCCTTTTGGACGAAAGACTACTGCTACTAAAAATGCAAACAAAATGGCAGAAGAAAGGCCAACCGATGTAAGCTGGAACATCCCCGTTATAATGCCTGTAAAACCATGTTCCTCCGCCCCAGCCATTGCTCCATTAATTAAAGAATGGCCAAAGCTCGAAATCGGTACAGTAGCACCGGCCCCTGCAAAGTCAATTAATTTATCATACAACCCAAAACCCTCAAGAATGGCTCCCGCCACAACGAATGAACTTAATACATGTGCAGGCGTGAGCTTGAATTTATCTAAAAGAACCTGCCCTATCGTACAAATCATGCCGCCAACTAGAAATGCAGTCATGTATTCAGTCATCTTTATTCCACCCTTTCAAAAACAACACCATGTGCTATGGTTGGAATGGTCTCCTTCTGCTGGATCATAATCGGACTTAATAATGCACCCGTAGCAACTACAAATATTCTCTTTAAATTACCTACTTTAAGTTCATTGATTAGATGACCATAAGTGACAACGGCAGAGCATGCACAACCACTTCCACCTGCAAATACAGCTTGTTCAGCATGATATACCATGAGACCACAATCATTAAGACTTGCGCCAACATGATACCCTTCATCTGTCAGCATTTTTCGTAAAATTGGCGTTCCTACACCCGACAGATCTCCAGTCACTATAAGGTCATAATCCTGTGGTGTTTTTCCAAAATCATTAAAGTGGGCCATTATCGTATCTGCTGCTGCCGGAGCCATCGCTGAGCCCATATCAAGAGGATTACCAATTCCATAATCAATGACCCGGCCAATGGTTGCTCCTGTTATTTTAATAAACCCTTTTTCTTTTCCAACTAGAATAGAACCTGCGCCTGTAACTGTAAATGTTGCTGTATCAGGCTTTTGGCCACCAAACTCTGTCGGATTTCGAAACTGGCGCTCAGCTGTAGCGTTATGACTGCTAACAGATGCTAACACTTTATCGGCAAAGCCACCATCTATTAAAGAGGAAGCAACTGCCAGTGTCTCCATTGATGTCGAACAGGCACCAAACATACATAAAAAAGGAATTTGATTTCCTCTAGCCACGTAGTTGGAGGTAACATTTTGATTTAATAAATCTCCCGCCAAAAAGAAATCAATATCTTCATGTTTTAAATTGACTTTATTCAAACAGGCTTCAATTGAATCTTCCATTAATTTTCTTTCAGCCAGTTCCCAAGTCTTTTGACCGCAATAAAGATCTGGATATTTAATATCAAAACTTGAACCTAGCGGACCTTCTGCTTCAGTCGGACCGACAGCAGTACCCGTTGAGTTTACAAAAATTTCATTTTGAAACAACCAGGATTGTTTACCTAATCTTCCCATCAGGATCACCCTTTTATGACAATAAAATTGTTGTTATTGAATAACGGATAAACCCAATAATTGCTGCTGCTACCACTCCGTATACAAGAACAGCTCCCGCAATTTTAAACATATTATTGGCTACTCCTAAAACTAAACCTTCACTTTTATGTTCCAGTGCCGCACTTGCCATCGAATTCGCAAAACCTGTCACTGGTATTAGTGTTCCGGCTCCGGCAAATTGGCCTAGTTTATCAAATACTCCTAACCCGGTAAATAGCGCTGCCAGCAGAATGATTGTCGCAATCGTGGGGTTACTTGCAGTCGTTGCTGTAAAATTAAAAAACGAAATATAAAAGTTTTGTATCCCTTGGCCGACCACACAAATTAAACCACCTATGATAAAAGCTTTCATGCAGCTTACAAAAATGGATTGTTTAGGTTGGAAAGATTGAATCTGTTGTTTGTATTTTTCTTTTGAGAATTTCTCCCCCAATTCACGTCACCTAATTTCATGAATGTTTTAGTAGATCAACAAAATAGATCCAATGGAATAATGATCCGAAAATTTTCCCAAAAAAGATTGCAGATAGTAAAATGATTAATTTCTCTTGGACACCAATCCTTTTTGCTAAAATCGGCCATACATTTAATACTTCCGTCAAAGCAGCGGCCAACATTCCTACAAAGATGCCATTTGCCAATCCAATTGGAATCACAAACAAAGATGAAAATTGGTAGATGGTTTCTCTCAAGCCAATCCACCCGCCCGCCATTGCTCCAAGAACAACACCCCATTCATATAAATGAATACATTTCATCGTTTTCGTTAATTGTGTCAATCTTGGAATTACACCAAGTACAGTAAGAAAAGCCACAAAACCAGCACCAACAGCAAGTCCCCCTGCAAAGCCAATAAATATGGTCAACAGAATTTTAAGGGTCATGGCCCACTCTTTTTACCGTTTCTTTATTTTCTTTAATAATTACATATTGATCTAAATCTTGTTGGTATTTAAACATTTCGACTTCAAGGGGGCTTGGTTCTTCATTTATTCGCTTTTTAAACAAATGATTAAAAAATAGGATCATTCCAATTCCTAATCCTAAAGAATAAGGGATTTGTAATAGTAACGGCTTTATTAGCTCTTCTCCGGTTATAATATAGTAAAGTTTTTGATGTACCTGCTGCATGGACACATCCTCATGGAAGTTCATAATTGTAATCGCAGATCCTATAAATAATAAGAGCCAAACGAGTATTATAAATCCAATGTTCGGCTTTTTAGATTTATATATTACGTCAATTATGGTTTGCGTTGGTCCAATTGTTTGAATATCAATGGCAGAATTAAAGCTTTGTATCGTATTGATAATATGCATAAGATCAATTACTACAATATTCTTGTCACTTTTGGAGATCTGGTATAACGACAGGCTCTGGATTTGGTTAACTATATTTTCGGGACCGATAACTTGAGTAATATCCCCTATTTTTATGATTGAATCGGGTTTAGTTTGTACTCTAAGCCGCATCCTGAGATATATCGTATCCTCTTTCATCTGGTCCACCTCACTTCGTAAAGCTAAATCCTTGTATATGTAGTATGGATGTGGAATAGTTGCCTCATTCGGAAATCATCCGTCCAATAATTGGTTTCAAAAACAAAAAAAGGATATTTGACAATTAGCGTCAAATATCCATCTGCTCTTTCATTTGTTGAAGAATTTTTTTCTCAAGGCGCGAAACCTGTACTTGTGAAATCCCTAATCTTCCAGCCACTTCTGACTGTGTTTGGTCTTTATAGTATCGCAAATAAACTATTAACCGTTCTCTTTCATCCAAACCCCTTATAGCTTCTTGTAAAGCAATTTTGTCAAACCATTTTGCTTCCGAATGGTCAGCAATCTGATCAAGGAGAGTAATTGGATCACCGTCATTTTCATATACCGTTTCATGAATAGAGGATGGTGTACGGCTTGCTTCCTGAGCAAGAACAACTTCCTCCGGAGTAATTTCAAGCTCTTCCGCAATTTCTGTAATGGTCGGTGCTCTACCAAACCTTTTTGTTAAATCATCTTTTATTTTTCTAATCTTATTTCCAGTTTCTTTTAAAGAACGACTTACCTTAACGGTCCCATCATCTCGAATGAATCTTTGAATTTCCCCAATGATCATGGGAACGGCGTAGGTTGAAAACTTTACATCATACGATAAATCAAACTTATCTACTGATTTAAGTAAACCGATACAACCGATTTGAAACAGATCATCTGGTTCATATCCACGGTTAATAAAGCGTTGAACAACCGACCAAACAAGGCGCATATTTTTTTGGACGATTAAATCTCTAGCCTCCTGATCTCCAACTTGACTACGCTCAATCAATTCCTTCACTTCGTGGTCTTTTAAATACGTTTCACTATTTTGCTTTTTGACCTCCACATCCATAGGCAGATCTCCTTAATTACATAAAGCTTTACTATTAGCTAAGTATTTAGTTAAATGAATCGTTGTTCCTTCATGTAATGACGATTCAATTACCATATCATCCATAAAGTTCTCCATAATCGTGAAGCCCATCCCTGAACGTTCTAACTCAGGTTTTGTTGTGAACAATGGTTGTCTGGCTTCATCTAGGTCAGCAATTCCAATGCCATCGTCTTTAATTGTTATATGAACTGCTCCTTCATCAAGCGTGACAGAAATATACACTTCACCATCCGGATTGTTTTCATATCCATGGATTATGGCGTTCGTAACTGCTTCAGATACAACCGTTTTAATTTCAGTTAATTCATCTAAAGTTGGATCTAGCTGTGCAATGAAAGCTGCAACCGTAACGCGAGCAAAAGATTCATTCTGACTGAGTGCTGAAAATTTCAATTCCATTTTATTTTTCACTTAGGCCACCCCCAAAGTTTTTAGGGCATATTGCTCATCATCTACTAGGCGGATGATTTTGAATAACCCAGACATATCAAAAAGTCTTTTTACAGCAGGTGAAATGGAACATACAACCATTTCCCCTCCTTGACTTTGTATCTGTTTATAGCGGCCTAAGATTACACCCAAACCAGAACTATCCATAAAGGCTAGCTCTTCTAAATTTAAAACAATGTGATGAATATTATTTTTTTCAATTTCGTCTGAAACTTTATTACGTAAATTCTCTGCTGTGTGGTGGTCAAGCTCACCTTTTAAACGGATGAGCAGTACATCTTTTTTAGTTTCTAAATTGATGACGAGACTCAACTCAATTTCCTCCTAATCTGAAAGTCTTAAGTGAGTCTTTTCGCTATTCTTTAAAGGAATTCCTGCAACACGACAAAACTAGTGTTTATTAGTGTATATAAGTGTTTATTCGTATTATTTTTACAATGTTAATTTGAATATTTAGCAAAATCGCCAATCGTTCTCTTAAGTAAATTCCACCAAGTAGCGGCCTTTACCTCGGTATTTGCAACTAGAGGGCTTTCAACTAGGATTTTATCACCTTTTTTTAGAATGAGCTTTCCAAGTTCATCTCCTTTGTTGATTGGTGCCTTACTATTTTCATTGATTATAATCTCTTGCTCTACATCATCAACACTTTCGCCTTTTTTTGTTAAAAGAGATATAGGCTCTGATGTAACAGCATTGATCGTAGATTTATCCCCTTTTGACACTTTTACCTTCGATAGCGGCTGATTGCGTTCATACATTGGGTGTGTCCGATACTGACTAAATGCAAAATCTAACATTTTTGTAATCTGTCTGTTTCGGTCCTTCGGTGTTGGAGCTCCCATCACAACAGCAATAACTCTCATGCCGTCTTTCTTCGCTGTTGCCGTTAAGCAATATTTAGCTTCATTGGTAAAGCCTGTTTTAATACCATCAACTCCGGGATAAAATTTTACTAAACGGTTGGTGTTGACTAACCAAAACTTCTTATCGGTGTTCTCGCGCAGATAATCCTCATAAACACCTGTATATTTTGTAATTGAATCATACTTTAATAATTCTTTTGCCATGATGGCCATATCCCGTGCTGTACTATAATGTTCAGCTGCCGGCAACCCTGTAGGATTTTTGAAGCTAGTATTCTGTAAACCAAGTTCCTTCGCTTTGTTGTTCATCATTTCAATAAAACCATCATGGGACCCGGCAATATGTTCAGCCATTGCAACGGACGCATCGTTACCAGATGCAATCGCAATCCCTCTTAACATCTCATCAACCGTCATTTCTTCTCCCGCTTCAAGGAAAATTTGGGAGCCGCCCATTGAAGCTGCCAATTCACTTGTTCTTACCTTATCATTGATTTTTATTTTCCCTTCATCCAATGCCTCCATAATCAGTAACATCGTCATAATTTTTGTCATACTGGCTGGCGGCAGCTTTTTATCTGCTTCCTTTTCAAAGAGGACGGTTCCGGTGTCACGTTCGATTAATATCGCAGATGATGCATCTTCCGCCAAATCGACTTTTGTTTCTTCTGCAAATCCTGTCGGTGCAAATAGTGCCAACAAAAATATAAAGCATATTAAAATCTTTGAACCTCGTTTTTTCATGTTATCTCCCTCCTTTTTTTTAGAAAACATACTAACCTTAGGATAAAATCTTCATACACGACATTTTTTCCATAATTTATCATTTTATACCAAAATTTACGTTTATTTATTTTTTGTAATATGGGGACGGTCCTCTTGTTCCAACAAAAGAGAGCATCCCATTGGAATGCCCTTTATTGATTCACTATTATGAAATTTTATCGTAAATTAATGGTGGTGTCTTTGTTTCAGTAGGAGATATTGTAAAACTTTGATATAGCAGTTTTTTTATTTCATCGACATTTTCAAAGTTGCTATGGAGCGTTGCCACTGATTCTCCTTTTTCTACTTGGTCTCCTACTTTTTTTCGAAGTACGATCCCTACTGCTAAATCAATCTTCGAGTCTTTCGTTGCCCTACCGGCTCCAAGCAACATCGCAGCCTTTCCGACCTCATCAGCAATAATCGATTCAACCCAGCCACTTTCCTTCGCTTCTAATTCGATTTTGTATTTTGCTTTTGGAAGCTTCATTGGATCATCTATAAGCGATGGATCCCCTCCTTGAGCTGCTATGAACGTCTTAAATTTCTCAAGGGCCTTTCCAGATTGGATCGCTTCTTCTAACATTTTATGTGCTTCTTCTAAGGAGTTTGCTTTTTTGGCGAGAAATACCATATAGCTGCCAAGTGTGAGGCAAAGTTCGTATAAATCCTTTGGTCCCTTCCCTTTCAGCGTGTTGATAGCTTCTTCAACCTCTAATACATTGCCGATTGCATATCCTAACGGCTGGCTCATATCCGAGATCACGGCCATTGTCATGCGGCCGACATTGTTTCCGATATCAACCATCGCTTTTGCTAGTTTTTTTGCGTCTTCTATATCTTTCATGAAAGCTCCTGCTCCCGTTTTAACATCCAAAACAATCGCATCAGCACCTGCCGCAATTTTTTTACTCATAATCGAACTTGCGATAAGTGGGATTGAATTAACGGTTGCGGTTACATCACGGAGACCATAGAGCTTCTTATCGGCTGGTGTTAAATTACCGCTTTGACCGATCACGGCTACTTTATTTTTGTTTACTAAATCGATGAATTGTTTGTTGTCGATTTCAACATGAAAGCCTTTAATTGATTCCAATTTGTCAATCGTACCGCCGGTGTGTCCTAAACCGCGTCCCGACATTTTTGCAACCGGGACACCTACTGAGGCTACAAGGGGGGCCAATACAAGTGTCGTTGTATCACCAACACCGCCTGTTGAATGTTTATCAACCTTAATCCCTTCGATCTCAGAAAGGTCTATTTTATCCCCGGAGTCGACCATCGCTAATGTTAATTCTGCCCGCTCTTTCTCTGTCATTCCCTTGAAATAGACAGCCATGGCGAAGGCACTCATTTGATAATCCGGTATCGTTTCATTAGTATAGCCTTCAATCATAAAACGGATTTCTTCTTTTGTTAACTCCTGACCATCCCGTTTTTTTTCAATTAAGTCCACCATTCTCATTTGAAAAACTCCCTAGTTTTTAATCTTTTTATATTACCTGAACCAGTTCTTTAACAAACGTTAGATTAATTATTCACTCTAAAGAATATCGAGAAGGCTATTTCCATACTTTGGCAGTGGAACTCCGAAATTATCGGCAACAGTTGCACCAATATCTGCAAATGTTTTTGAGATCGGCAACTGTTTTCCTTCCGTAATCCCCTTATGGTAGATGAGGAGTGGTACATATTCCCTCGTATGATCTGTACCTGGATGAACTGGATCATTACCATGATCAGCAGTAATCATTAATAAATCATCATCATTCATTAAATCGAAAACTTCGCCTAGTCGTTCGTCAAATTCCTCCAATGCCTTTCCATAGCCAATTGGGTCACGGCGATGCCCAAATTTTGCATCGAAATCGACTAAATTTAGAAAGCTTAAGCCAGTAAAGTCCATTTTAAATGTATCATTTAGACGGTCCATTCCATCAAGGTTTGATTTCGTTCGCAAGCTTTTTGTAACACCTTCGCCATCATAAATATCCGAAATTTTCCCGACGGCAATAACATCAAATTGATTATCCTTCAATTCATTCATGACTGTCCGGTCAAATGGTTTGAGTGCGTAATCATGGCGGTTCGCTGTTCTTTCGAAGTTTCCAGGTATCCCAATAAATGGGCGGGCAATGATGCGTCCAACCATATACTTTTCATTTAAAGTAAGCTCTCGGGCAATTTCACATATTTTATAAAGCTCGTCCAACGGTACCACTTCCTCATGGGCAGCAATTTGTAGGACTGAATCAGCTGATGTGTAGACGATTATACTGCCCGTTTCTATATGCTCTTTCCCTAGTTCAACAAGTATTTCCGTCCCAGAAGCGGGTTTGTTCCCGATTACCTTACGACCGGTACGAGTTTCGATTTCATCAATTAACTCTTTTGGAAACCCTTGTGGGAATGTTTGAAAAGGCGTATCAATATTAAGACCCATAATCTCCCAGTGTCCAGTCATTGTATCCTTCCCAACTGAAGCTTCTTGCATTTTTGTATAATGAGCTAATGGGCGTTCCGCAACGGGTACACCTTTAATTTCTCTAATATTGCTAAGACCGAGCTTTGCTAAATTTGGCATATTTAAGCCATTCATACGCTCGGCAATGTGACCTAGTGTATCTGCGCCTTTGTCACCAAATTTTTCAGCATCGGGGGCTTCTCCGATACCAACTGAATCCATTACGATTAAGAAAACCCGTTTGAATTTCATTTTATTCCCTCCAATCAAATCGCCTTGACGTAACTACTGCTAAATAAAATTAAGACCTTTAATACTATTCCCTTTGATGGAACTAATTACTATGATTATATTTATTATCTGACGTCAGACCTTGATACTCTTGCCTCATTTTGTTTATGCAAAGATTAAGTTTAGGTCTTTGGTGTTAGAATACTATCCACAAAATTAGGCCCGTGGATGATAGGTCTTATATATATCTGTTAATCTAGCTTTTGAAGCTTGTAAATATATTTGAGTTGTTGAAATATCGGCATGCCCGAGCATTTCTTGAACTGCTTGAAGGTCTGCGCCATTTTCCAAAAGATGAGTAGCAAAGGAATGCCTCAGCGTATGTGGCGTAAGTTCTTTTTCTATATTTGCATCCTTTCCTATGCCCTTAAGAATCTTCCAAAATCCTTGCCTTGACAGCCTTTGGCCATGGTGATTTACAAATAAAGCCTCATTTTCCTTATCTTTAAGTAACTTCCCCCGTGCATTTTCAAGATAATTTACTAATACAGTTGTTGCAATTTTTCCTAATGGAATGACCCTTTCTTTTTTCCCTTTTCCACTGCAACGAACAAATTGTAAGGAAACATTCACATCTTCCAGATTCAAAGAAACTAATTCCGATACTCGAATTCCGGTGGCGTATAGCAACTCCAACATGGCCTTATCGCGAACCCCATATTCATTATCCTCTTTAGGTGTATTCAATAAAGTCTCTACCTCAGCTAGTGTCAGCACCGTAGGCATTCTTTTCTCAAGTTGTGGGGATTGAATATGAAGGGTTGGATCTTCCATCGTAATTTTTTGGCGGAGTAAAAATTGATACAACGCCCGTATTGATGATAACGTTCGGGAAATGGATGAAGATGCCTTGCCGTTTTCTTTTAAAGATGCTAAATAATTGAATATGTGAATTCGACCAACCGCATCGAATGATTGGAGTTTTTCGGCTGTTTCAAGATATTTTATATATTGTTTTATATCCCTGCGATAAGAATCAACCGTATTTTTAGCAGCCCCATGTTCAGTCAATAAATATTGTAAAAATTCTTCTAAGTGGTCATTCATAAAAACTGGAACTCTCCTTTAATGACTTACTCCCCGTTTTGATAAAAATAAATAAGACGATCAACCCATGTAGGTGTAAAATCTTTTGCTTGAGCAGATACCTTTAAAGCCCCGCCCTCCGGCTCATCATAACGGTGATATTGTTCGTACTCTTGATTTATCCAGATAATTCCGAAATAAAAAAGCAATGTACAGCCCGTAAATAATATAAAAACTTTTAATGTATCAAAGGCAATTTTTAAAATTGACATGTCTCATTCCTCCAAAATCAATAAAAATAGTGTCAAGTGTACAACCCTATATTTAAAGATATGTCAACAATGAGAAATTTTATACATTGTGGAAAAAAGAAGAAAGTATTCCTTATTCTAAACTACAGAAAAATCAAGGATTTGTAAATATAAGGAGATATAAAAGAGGATGTCCAAAGCATTTTTGAACACCCTCTTTTTTACATGAAATTAAAATTTGGTTTTTTCTTCAATAAATTTCTTTAAATCTGCGATCGGCATCCGTTGTTGTTCCATTGTGTCACGGTTACGTACCGTTACCATATTGTCTTCTTTAGAATCAAAGTCATACGTAATACAGAATGGTGTCCCGATTTCATCATGGCGGCGGTAACGTTTACCGATGGAGCCAGATTCATCAAAGTCGACCATGAAGTAGTTAGCCAAATCTTCGAAAATTGCACGTGCCTCATCAGACAATTTTTTAGATAAAGGTAGGATCGCTGCTTTGTATGGTGCTAAAGCAGGGTGGAAGTGCATTACAGAACGAGTTGTGCCGTCCTCTAGCTCTTCTTCATCATAAGCATCCACTAAAAATGCTAATGTTACGCGGTCTGCCCCGAGTGACGGCTCAACACAGTATGGAATAAAACGCTCATTCGTTTCTTGATCATGATAGTTGAAATCTTCACCAGAGAATTCCATATGCTGTTTCAAATCGTAATCTGTACGGGAAGCAATACCCCAAAGTTCGCCCCAGCCGAATGGGAATTTATATTCAATATCCGTTGTTCCATTACTATAGTGAGAAAGTTCTTCTTCTGAATGCTCACGAAGACGCATATTTTCTTTTGTCATTCCTAATGCTAATAGCCAGTTTTCACAGAATTTTTGCCAGTATTCATACCATTTTAATTCTTCACCCGGTTTACAGAAAAATTCCAACTCCATTTGTTCGAATTCTCTTGTACGGAAAGTAAAGTTTCCTGGTGTAATCTCGTTGCGGAAGCTTTTACCGATTTGAGCAATTCCGAATGGCAATTTCTTTCTCATTGTGCGTTGAACGTTTTTGAAGTTAACGAAAATACCTTGTGCTGTTTCAGGACGTAAGAAGATTTGGTTCGCACTTGATTCAGTCACACCTTGATGTGTTTTAAACATAAGGTTGAACTGACGAATAGATGTAAAATCCTTGCTGCCGCAGTCAGGACATGCAATATCATGCTCTTTAATAAGTTCCTCCATTTTTTCAAATGGCAGGCCATCAACAACCAGTTCAAGCCCTTTTTCATCTAATGCATTTTCAATTATTTTATCAGCGCGGTGTCTGGCTTTACATTGTTTGCAATCGATCATCGGATCATTGAAATTGCCAATATGTCCTGATGCTTCCCATGTTCTTGGGTTCATAAGAATCGCTGCATCTAAGCCGACATTGTAGGGAGATGCTTGCACGAATTTTTGCCACCATGCTTTTTTCACATTATTTTTTAACTCAATTCCTAGTGGACCATAATCCCATGTATTTGCTAAACCACCGTATATTTCAGAGCCTGGAAAAACAAAGCCCCGATGCTTCGACATTGCGACTATTTTGTCCATTGTTTTTTCTACTGCCATTACCATGCACTCCTTAGATTAAATAAATATACATATAAAAAAGCTCCCATCCCTAAGCCAAAAATATCAGCTTAGGGACGAGAGCATTATTCCCGCGGTTCCACCCTAATTAGTACATTGCAAAACGGTATAGCTTTACCAATGCACTCACTTTAAAATAGTTAACTCCAGACTGCCGTTTCACTGAATTTCTTTACAAGGCTTTCACCATCCCTTGCTCGCTAAAAAGAGATTGTTCAGCTACTATTGTCCTTCATAGTTTTAACCAAATATGAATTTGTAAGATATCATACCAATTAGGTAATGAAACGTCAAGACCAAGTTTATTATTGTTGAATATTTTCTGCTTCTGTGTTCGTATTCGCAGTTGTATTTCCGGATGTATCATTCCCTGTCTGTTGATCTTCAGTTGACGGTGTCGCTTCTGATTTCTTCAGTTCAAAATAAGCATCCATTATACGACGGCCAATATATTTATTAATCGGATGTTTATCAGAGCTTACCCATGGAACTACAACGGAGAAAGCGACCTCTGGATTATCGAATGGAGCATAGCCGACTAAGCTCAAATTATACGTACTTGCTCCATAATATTCTCTTTTTGGCCCGTAATATTGACTCTGCGCTGTACCCGTTTTTCCCGCGGGACTGTATGGTGCATTACCAAAGTAGGCATAGGCCGTCCCACCGGACTCTTGATACACTTGACGGAAACCTTCCTGCACACGCTTCACATATTTTTCATCCATATCCACTTTATTTAACACATCTGGTTTAAATTCGTATTGCACATTACCCATTTCTGTATCATTGGTTGGCTTTCTGATTTCTTTCACGATAATCGGCTTCATCCTGTAACCGCCGTTAGCTATTGTTGACACATATTGCGCCATTTGTAGTGGTGTATAGGAATCATACTGCCCAATACTCATAAATAGCAACAAACCCGGCCTAGTTTCTTTTCCGATATAACCACTCGCCTCATTTGGCAAATCAATACCTGTTTTTACTCCTAAGCCAAATTGGCTGAAATAATAGCGCATCATATCAAAATATTTTGGTTGAATATTTAATGGTTCATTGTAACGGTATACAGCATTTGCCATATTGATTGTAGTTTTAAACATATAAACGTTTGAAGATTTCTTTAATGCTGTTAAATCATTGATGGAACCCATTCTTGTATAAGATCCTGTTAATTTCGTTCCCTTAATTTGAAGCGGTTCATCATACAGAAAAGTGCCAGGCTTGATCGCACCTGTTTGGTAGCCCGTTAGGATCGTAGCCCCCTTTACAGCAGAGCCCATTTCGTATTGACTTGTCATTGTTCCGATTGCAAAATCTTGAACTTCGAGTTTCCCGTTATTAGTAACGAGCTGCTTACCCGCTAATGAAAGAATCTCACCAGTTTTCGGATTCATCATGACAACGAAAGCACGGTCCATCAAATAGTTGCCGACCGTCTTTTTCGCTTTCATTAATTCTTCTTCAATAATTTGTTCAACCTTCTTTTGAAGCTCCATATCAAGGGTCAAAATAAGGTCTTGGCCGCGTTCGCCTTCTGACACAACCTCTGTGTCAAGGATATTGCCGCTTTTATCTTTAATGAACTTAACCTTTTCTTTACTTCCTCTTAAAACATCCTCATATTGTTGTTCAATATAACTTGCCCCGATTCTATCATTCCGGCTGTAATCCCGTGCTAAATAATAGTCTATTTTTTCAGCTGGGAGGCCTTGGGTTACATTTCCTAAAATGGTTTGAAAGGTCGTGCCATAATTATATTTCCGATCCCAGTTTGTCATAATATCGATTCCAGGGAGTTCACTTAAATGCTCACTAACAACCGCAAATTCCGTTTGGGAAACATGGTCCTTGACAATATTTAAGGTGAGATCATAGCCACGGTCTAATTCCCGTTTGATTTTGAAAACTTCAAGCTCCTCTGGAGTAAAAACGGATATGTCCTCTTTTGTTATCCGTTTGAGTTGTAATTTATACAGTTCATTATCCTCAAGCTCCTTGAATTCCTTTTCGGTATACTTTTCTTTTGCTTTTTCAGGGAACTTAATCAGCCAATAATCCTTTAAATCACGTTCATCCTTTTCTGAAATATCATTGATAGGCATTTCAATATATTTTGCTAATTGAGTCGCGACTTTCAATCTTTCTTCATGTGAAGTACCGGGCATGCGAGAATATACAATCGCATTTACTGGCTCATTATCAACAATCGTTCTCCACTTACGGTCATAAATTTTCCCGCGCGGAACTGGATTTTCGACAATTATATTCTCTGTTCTTTCAAGCTCTTTTGTATATTCCTCTCCATTAACAATTTGAACAACTCCCAGTCTCAAAATAACTATCGAAAACAGGAGAAAAACTGAGAAAAATAAAAAGTTCAAACGAAACGGGATATGGGATTTCTTTTTTGTATTATCATGATTCGTCATTTATAGTCATCCTTATCTTTTCTAGCCCTTTACGTATATTAATACATTATACCATAAAAAAATAACCTGCCTTCTATTCAAAGGCAAGGTTTTTGTATTTTTCTTTCGCTTCTTTCCCATGGCAGCGATGACATACACCATGGAAGGTAAGACGGTGATCTTTGATTTTAAAATTCCAATCTTTTTCAATTATTTTTTCAACTTCACCTAATAAATCCTCTTGAACTTCATCCACAGCACCGCATTCCATGCATACTAAGTGATGGTGGAAATGGGCAGCACCCTCTTTTCTTAAATCATAACGGGCAACTCCGTCTCCAAAATTAATTTTATCCACTATTTTTAATTCTGTTAGTAACTCCAACGTACGATATACTGTCGCTAATCCTATTTCAGGATATTTTTCTTTCACGAGGAGGTAAACATCTTCAGCACTAAGATGATCTTCTTCATGCTCTAATAAGACCCGGACGGTTGCTTCACGTTGTGGTGTCAATTTATAACTTTGAGAATGCAGCTGCTTTTTTATTCTTTCTATTCTTTTTTCCATAGAAGATTCCATAGAAGACCCCTCCCTCGTTCTCAATTATCATTATAGTCGATATACGAAAAGGGTGTCAAATTAGAATTATACTAAATTCTAAAGGTTAATTTAATTCCCTTATTAAAATTATTCTAAATTGATCAGAAAATCAATCTAATTATAAATGACATCGATCACATTTTTCATTAGAATTGGAGAAACATAGGCTTCAAAAGAGGAGGCTACACTGATGATTAATAAAATGCCGGCCATAACAAAGGAATACCGTACAAAATAAGGGAATATTGGTTCATTTACCTTTTTAACAAACTGCTTCCGGATCATCCTAATTGAAAAGGAAATGGCAGCCGTTGCGATAAAAATAAACCCTGGAACTAAAATCAAATTTTGCGGCATAACCGAAACAAAGGATAATAAAAATCCGTACCAGCCCATTTGATTCACTAAGAAACCAACTGTAAAACCAACGACAATTCCTTTTAAGAACAGTAAAATTAATATGATTGGCAAACCGATAATGGATAAGCCTAAAATCCACATTAATCCAACGTACTTGGCATAGTGAATAAAGCTTTGTTTAAACATTAATGAGGCATTGGCAAATTCACCATGTGATACTTGTCCGAAGAAGCGGCTTAAGTAATAGTATAGGTCCTCCTTTTGTGAATAGCTTAAGCTGTTCACGATGATCGCCCCAAAAATGACTCCTATTAATAATAAGACAGTCGTAAATAAATAGATCGATGAGTTTTCTCGAAAATGATTCATAACGACTGATTTTAATGTGCGGTTCATAAAAAATCCCCCTCAAAAAACAATAAGTAGAGCTTTACTGTATTCTATGAGGTTTTGGGAATTCTATGACTCTATTTTTTGAGCATTCATTCTATCCTTATTTTTCCGTAGCGTCCACCACCGCCAGCTGTTACTGATAACTCCCCTTTTCTTGCCTGCAAAATCATCTCAGCAATACATGAGCTTACGATTTTTTGCAGCTCTTCTTTAGGAACAAAATGAATAATATTCATTTCTGTCCCAAAATGGTCGCGCAGTTTTTCCAACGTTTTCGGTCCAAGCTTTGGGATAAAATCCAATGGGACTTGATGGATATAGGGAGGACGTTCTTCTATTTTTATTTTCTCTACCAAATGTCCCTGCTCTTTTTCCTGTACCATTTTTAGCTCAAGTAAACGTTCGTATACCCCTTTTGTCATTCCTTTATGTCCACAGGCTGGACAGCATTCCCAGTTGTCCTCTAATCGTGTCAAGCATTTCGCACATGTCGTTCGATGATATTTACCGAGCCTTGGGTCCAGTCCGTAGTTCGCAAAAATTTTCCGGTCCTGTTTATTCGCTAGAGCCAGTTTTAATTCAGAAAAAGTAGGGCGATCCATTCGAATGGCTTGGTACTCTCTAGCAATTTTCCCTAATGAATGGGCATCAGAATTAGATAAAAACGTAAACTGATGGAGTTCCATTAATTGATCGGCCATTTCGGTATTGGAACTAAGCCCAAGTTCCACTGCATCTATTAATTTCGGGTCTAATATTTCCGTAAGTGATACGTTTACACCTACACCATATAGACTTTTGAACGGTGTAAAAACATGAGCCGGAATAAACAGACCGCCTAACTGCTTCACTTTTTCTTGAAGATTCCGCCCTGTTTCATAGATGCGCTGTGTACTTAGTGTGATATTTTTCATCCGCTCTTGTAACCAACCACTAAATGTCTCCATAATAGCTAAGGTTGGGAAAAACGCCAACACATGAATGGGTCCATGGCAAGTCTCATCATAAACTTCTATCTCTGAGCCTAAAATTAAAGTAACATTTGAAAAACGAAGGCCGCCTCCTTCTTCTTCAACTACTTTTTCCTCTTCTATTAAGACCTTTAATTCCTGTAGAACCTCCGGAACATGACAATCAATCACCCCGATCATATCCATTCCTTTTATAAAAGAGGCTTCATATAAAATATTTTCAATTGTTAAAGACTTCGCCCCCGTAATTTTTACGGGCCGTCCAGTTTTTGTTCGCCCAATATGGATATGAAGGTCTACGAAAAATTGCTTCATAATAATCCCTGACTTTGCTTCAACTGTAAATATTGAACGGCGTAAACAGTCTTAGCATCATATATTTTATTCTCTTCTATTAATGTCCCGGCCTCATCAAGGGTAACCTCTAGCAAATCTAGGAATTCATCATCGTCCAAACCCGCGGAATTTTCTAGCTTTTCTAACCGATCTGTATAGTAGACATGAACGATTTCATCTGCAAAACCTGGTGAAGTATAGAAAGATTGAATATGCTTAATAGAGTCCGACTTATAACCCGTTTCCTCCTCCAATTCACGCCGGGCGCAGTCAAATGGTTTTTCTCCCGGCTCAAGTTTTCCCGCCGGAATTTCATAAATAATCATATCAAGCGGTTTTCGATATTGGCGAACTAATAGCAGTTTTTTTTCATCTGTTAACGCAATAATCGCAACAGCTCCGGGGTGCCTTACAATTTCTCGTTTACTTGTATGCCCATTAGGGAGCTCGACCTCATCCAAACTAACCTTAATAATATTACCATTGTAAATTTCTGTAGATGATAATGTTTTTTCTCTTAAATGTTCCATATTTTTGCAACTCCTTGTTCTACTTCTCATCAATCTATCATAAAGTCTACCATACCAAAAGAAAAGCAAAAGCGCCCGTTCAGCGCACGACAGGACTGGAGCTAGACCGTGAAAAGGAGACCTATTTATGAAGATCTATGTTCAAAACAACAGCTTTAAAATGGTAGGAAAAGTAAAAGAAATTCGAGCCATGCTAAAAGAATATAGCCAGCATTTTACTTCCGTAAATGAATTGATTGAAAAAAATAATCATACGTATACGATCGTTTCTACTTCTACCAATAAGATGCCAAAACGCTCGCAATATTATTTACTGTTTCCTCAAAAAAATAAAAAACTGCCATAAAGACAGTCTTTTACTCAATTTTCTTTTTAAATTTTAATGTTGCCAGTAAACAGATTAGGAAGGCAAAAACGGAAAGAATCACAGTTTCCTGCCATAAGGAGGCAAGTGTACTTTCTTTTAAGAATATCCCTCGTAATATTTCTAAAAAATAAGTTAACGGGATTATACCTCCAATCCACTGAATGAAAACAGGCATTGTTTCTCGTGGGAACATAAAGCCTGACAACAAAACACTTGGCAATATAAAGGCAAATGACATTTGCATCGCCTGAAGCTGTGTCTTGGCAACAGTAGAAATCAACATTCCAACGGCCAATGTTGTAATCAAAAATAAAAAACTAAGAGCGATCAATAGGGTAATGCTGCCTTTCACCGGCACCCCAAACCAACCGACACCCGTTACTAATACGATTGTAAAAGAAAATATCCCAATAAAGACATAGGGAAGCAGTTTGCCGAGCATTAATTCTACCGGCCGGATTGGTGTTACAACGAGCTGTTCCATCGTTCCTCTTTCTTTTTCACGGACGAGGGCAAAAGCGGTTAAAATAGCCGTCACATTTTGCATGATTAAGCCGATAAGAGCTGGGATATTAAAGATCAAACTCTCCATATTCGGGTTATATAAAACCCGCGGTAATATTTCGATCGGCTGTTCAATATTACTAAGCCCCCTTTTTTCCATAAGTTGTTCTTGAATCGCCAGTGATTCATGCTGGGTTAAGAGCTGGGCATTGCTTAAGGCAATTCTTGCAGCATTTGGATCTGTACCATCGATCAACAATTGAACAGAAGTGGTTTCATGCCGATCTAGCTTGGAACTATAATCCGGTGGAATCACAATCCCTGTCTTGGCTTTGCCATCATCAATTAAAGCTTGGATCTCGTCACCGCTATAGACAATCCAATCTATATCAAAATATTGAGTATTAGCAAAGCTTTGAACTAAATCACGGCTTGCTTCACTATTATCCTGGTCCCAAACGACAGTGGGCAGATGGTCAATATCCGTATTGACCGCGTAGCCAAATAATAAGAGCATCATTAAGGGCATTGCAATCGCAATAGCTAAGCTAGGAGGGTCACGACGAATTTGGATAAACTCTTTTATAAAGATCGAACGAAATCTTAAAAATGAAAAAGTAGTATTCAGCTTACGCTCTTTTCTCTCATCCATCGCTTTCACTTCCCGACTCGGCATTCGTCACAAATTGAATAAAAACATCCTCTAAATTATCTACGTGATAATGATCTTTGAGCTCTTGTGGTGTACCATTTCCGAGTAATCGCCCAAAAAATATAAAGCTAATATAATCACAGGTTTCTGCCTCATCCATATAATGGGTGCTGACTAATATCGTGATTCCTTGTTCTGAAAGCTGATGGATGACATCCCAGAAAATTCGTCTTGAAACAGGATCAACTCCCGCGGTTGGTTCATCTAATATCAACACTTCCGGTTCATGGAGCAAGGCACATGATAAAGCCAAGCGCTGCTTCCAACCTCCCGATAATTTTCCAGCCAGTTGTTTTTCTCTTCCTGTTAAGCCTGCCATTTCGACTAACTCTTTTTTCCGGTGAAGTGCTTTTGATGGGTCCAGTCCGTAAATACCTGCATAAAAATCAAGATTTTCAGATACGGTCAGCTCTTCATATAAACTGAACTTTTGCGACATATAGCCAATATGGTGTTTTATTTTTTCAGAATCCTTCCGGATATCATACCCTAAAACGGTTCCACTTCCAGACGTCGGATCCATCAGGCCACATAGCATTCGAATCGTAGTTGATTTGCCAGAACCATTTGGTCCTAAAAATCCGTAGATCGACCCCTTCGGAATACTCATTGAAATATTATCAACAGCCACCAAATTCCCGAATTTTTTTGTTAAGTTTTCACATGTAATGGCCATTATCATTTTCCCGTCTCCTTGTTAAGGAAGCGTATATCGGCCGGCATGCCTGGTTTTAGTTGCTCATATCCTTCTGTCGGCTCGACAATGACTTCAAACACCATTTTTGTTCGTTCCTCTGGTGTTTGCACATTTTTAGGAGTAAATTCGGCAGAGCTTGAAATATATGTAATTTTCCCGCTAAAAGCTTTATCCGGGTACGCATCGACGAAAATTTCAGTTTTGCCGTTAAGCTCTACTTCATTCAATCTCGTTTCAGGAACATAAACCTTAACTTTAAGTTTATTTTGATCCAGCAAAGTGTACATTTGAAAATTAGCCGTGACAACTTCACCTACTGAAATATTTCTTCTTAAGACGACACCATCGATTGGTGCCATAACGTTTGTTTTATCAAGCTGAATTTGAATTTGCTCTTGTTTTGCTTCCGCTTGGTCGAGTTGGCTGGCCAATTTTAAAATTGTATGGTTTGTCGCCCCTTCCTGTTGAAGACTAAGCTGGGCCTGTTGTAGTTTACTATTAGCTTGCAGTTCTTTAATTTGGTTTTCGTATGTGCTTTGATCTTTTTTGGCCATATCATATAAAGATTCTACTTCCTTAAGCTTTGCTTTAAGTTGATTTACAGATGATGCAGCCTTATTTACCTGTTCTTCCTGCACTTTTAGTTCGTTTTCGGAAGCCGCTCCATTTTTATATAATTTTTCAATTTTTATCAATTGGTCTTTATAAAATAATTCTGTTTCTTCTGCGGATTTAAGCTGTGCTTTTATTTGATCGATATTTGCTTTTCTTTGAATTAACAAATCATTTAATTTTGATAACTGTATATTTACGCTATCAATCTTCACATCATTTTGCTCAAGCAGCGATAATGTTTTTTTAATTTCTTGATTACGAGTACCCGCTTTTACCTCATCAAGAGCCGCTTTTGCCGCTTGAACACCCGCTTTAGCTTCCTTCATTTGCGCTCTTATTAAGCGGTCATCAATTTGAACCAATGATTGTCCTTTTGTTACTGTATCACCCTCATCCGCTAAAAAGGCTTGTACAGGTCCTGTTACTTCAGCTAAAATCGGGATTTCTTCTCCCTCAATTGTACCGGAATACATCTGTTCCTCATTAGCTGAAAAAGCCGTTATTAAAAAAAATAAAGCTATGATTACAATAATCGAAGGTATTTTTCTCATTTGTGCAATGCTCCTTTCAAAAAAAATGCTACCTACCCATATCAGTAGTGTAGCACTTCGTTTTAAAAGGAAACATGATTTTTTTTACATATATAATCCAGCTAAAAAAATTCCGAGCGTTTCTTCATAAATTTCATTAAATTGGGAGAGTGGAAGCGGGTTTACACCGGACCCGAGTTCAACCGTAAAACCTGGCCGACGCCAATCTTGAATAAACCAATCTTTATATCCAGCATAACTGTCAACGGTTCGCACTGGTGTATATCCACTTACTCTGGCAAATTCATTGACAATAGTCTCAGCTTCAGGAGGTTCCAGGTTTTCAAAGCCCCAATAAATAACTTCCCCTTGGGTATGGAAAGCTAATACACGGTTAAAGTTCTTTCTTCGTGTTAATTCTGCCATGGCAATTGATTCCGGCTCTGATAATGGTTTTTCTCCTGGAAAATCCCTTGGTGCAGGCGCTTGCTCCCGTCTTTCTTTTTCAATCTCCCATTTGGCCGGAAATTGATCATTTAAATCGACACCACGAATATTGGCCTTCCATCCGGAAAAGTTACGGCTACCTCTGTTTATCTCTACAACCCTGCTTCTCCAAGGCTCCTCACTTGGTGGACCATTTAACACTAAATTTACACCATCCGGATTCACCATCGGTACAATGGAAAGGGAAACCTGTTGATAATACGGCAACATATATAAACCGCGGATTGGCGTTTGATTTGTCAAGGCTAATAAGTAATCATTTAAAAACGTCATGACTACAGGAGTTGTAATCCATTCATTCGCATGAAAAGAAGCATTATAATGAACCTTTTTATTTCCTCCGCCGATGTTGACTTCAGGAATAGCCCGGTTAAGTACTGTACGACCAATGGATGGGATGGTGATAAAAGGATAAATGCTCTTCAAGCGAACTAGATTTTCCATCATTAAATCATAACTGTAATTTTGCCGCCCTTCGACAACCCGCCAAATAATTCGTAATGGCACTCTTACCGTTTGACCAATCCGAAGTGCCCCGGGGTTTATATTCGGATTGACTAAAAGTAGGCTTTCTAATGATAAATTTCGTCTTTGGGCAATCGCCCATAATGTATCTCCAGCTCTTATTTGATAATTTGTAACGACAAATCCGGGAATTTTTATCGTTTGACCAATGTGAAGTTGATTAGCAGGAATTTCACGGTTGGAATCAAGAATAAGTTGGAGAGGTAGCTGGAACAATTGACTGTATTTCCAATAGGAGTCACCTTGTCTTACAACTATGTCCATCAAAAACACACCCTCTCATTTTTAAATAATCATTCAATATACATTTCTATGAGTGTTTCTAAGACAATATTCGAAAACTATCTTTTAATGGTTTTAAAAAAAATTTACTGGACATAATAAGAAGGCAAGTGTATTTTTGCACTTTTTATTTCTTACAATTTAGGAGGCAACAAAAAAATGGAACATGGTAAAGTAAAATGGTTTAACAGTGAGAAAGGCTTCGGATTTATAGAACGTGAAGGTGGCGAGGATGTATTCGTTCACTTTTCTGCTATACAGGGAGAAGGCTTTAAAACATTGGATGAAGGTCAAGAAGTAACCTTCGAAATTGAAAATGGACAGCGCGGTCCGCAAGCAACAAATGTTCAAAAAGTCTAAGATAAATGGCTGTCTTTTGGGACAGCTTTTTTTTATGAAAGAATAGGACTTTTTATTTTACATTAAAAATTATTTAATTTAAAATACTAATTAATAACAATTATAAATTACCAAAAGGAGGAATTTGAATATGTATGATATTATTGTTGTCGGAGCAGGACCTGCTGGAGGTAGTGCAGCATTATTTGCAGCAAAATCAGGCAAAAAAACATTAATTATTGATAATGACAAAAGTATTACTAAACGTGCTTGGATGGAAAACCACTATGGTGTAAAGGAAATTTCAGGACCAGATCTTGTGGAGGTTGGAAAACAACAGGCAGCTAAATTTGGTGCTGAAATTATCACTGATACCGTTGTAAACATTGTGAAATCTGATTCTGGTGTAACTGTAGAAACAGAAAATCAAAAATATGAAGGTACACATGTAATCTTAGCAACCGGTATGCTTGTAGATGTTGCTGAAAAATCCGGCATCAAGACTGTTCCCGGTACAGAGCCACGTGTTAAATCTATAATTGAAGTCGATGCACAAGGTAAAACAAATGTGGACGGTGTTTGGGCTGCTGGTACGGTTGCGGGCGTGAGCATGCACACAATCATCACTGCTGGTGACGGTGCTAAAGTTGCCATCAACATTATTAGTGAATTAAACGGTGAGCGCTACGTTGACCACGATATTCTTAAATAGAAAAGCGGAAGTGCCCGTTTAGAGAAGTTTACGAGTCGCTGGGCGCTGAAGCTAGACATCTAGAAATAAAAAAGACGGGGCTCCCGTCTTTTTTATTTAAACTTTTTCCAATCTAGGTTACTTTCATTAAAAAGATCTTCAAACGACTTATTTTTTTCGCGTTGTTTCCGCTCTAGCCGTTTTTGCTCTTCCTCTAATTCTTGCTGTTTCTTTGCTTCCATTTTTAATTCTGATTGTTTTTCTTTTAACTTCGCAAATACATTTTGATCTAAATGATCAAGTATACTAATCTTATCTTGTTGTTCATTTTTTTGATTTTTTTGCTTTTGATTTTGCACTTTCTTTTTTGCCATGATTATCACCTCTAGGACAAATTATATCATGGCTTAAGCAGATTATTCTACATTCTCAATGATTGTAGCTACACCTTGGCCGCCGCCGATGCATAATGTTGCTAAGCCGTAACGGTCGCCGCGGCGCTTTAATTCATGAATTAAACTTACTAGAATTCGTGCACCGCTTGCTCCGATTGGGTGTCCAAGAGCAATTGCTCCACCATTTACATTTAAGATATCTTTGTTAAATTGAAGCTCACGGTCAACAGCAAGTGATTGTGCAGCAAACGCTTCATTAGCTTCAATTAAGTTAATGTCGCCTAATCCAAGACCTGTCTTCTCAAGCACTTTTTTAACAGCTTGTACTGGTCCAATTCCCATAATGCTTGGGTCTACACCAGCACTTGCATTACCGCGGATGACTACAAGCGGCTTAATACCAAGGCTTTCAGCTTTTTCACGGCACATTAATACAAATGCAGCTGCCCCGTCATTAATACCTGATGCGTTTCCAGCAGTAACTGATCCATCTTTTTTGAAAGCTGGACGAAGTTTCCCTAATTTTTCAGCTGTTGTACCAGCTTTTACATATTCGTCTGTGTCAAAAATAACAGGCTCACCTTTACGTTGTGGAATTTCAACTGGTACGATCTCGTCTTTAAATTTTCCTGCTTCAATCGCTGCTGCAGCTCTTTGTTGGCTTCTTGCAGAGAATTCATCTTGTTCTTCACGAGTGATTCCATATTTTTCACATAGGTTTTCAGCAGTCACACCCATATGGTAATCATTAAATGCACACCATAATCCGTCATTGATCATGCTGTCGACAACTTTTTGATCGCCCATGCGGTAGCCATCACGGGCATTCTTTAATAAATACGGTGCTTGACTCATATTTTCGAATCCACCAGCGACAACAATATCAGCGTCGCCAACCATAATTGCTTGTGTAGCTAAGTGAACAGCTTTTAATCCTGAGCCGCATACTTTGTTAATTGTCATTGCTGCTGTTTCTTGCGGTAATTCAGCAAAAATCGAAGCTTGTCTCGCTGGATTTTGTCCTAAGCCCGCTTGCAGAACATTTCCCATAATGACCTCATCGACTTGATCAGCTTGTACATCTGCACGCTTTAACGCCTCTTTAATTACGATTGCTCCAAGCTTAGGAGCAGAAATATCCTTCAAGCTTCCCGCAAAACTGCCAATTCCTGTTCTTACTGCACTTACAATTACAACGTCTTTTAATGTCAACCTAATTTCCCCCTTGTCCTTAGTACATCTTATGTATGTACATCTCATCTATAATTTTCGCAATCAGGGGGATATTCTCCTTTTTTTTAAAAAGAATTTCTTTCGCAAAATTCCAACAATTATCGTCACTTTTTTTACGCCCTATGTCCACCTACAAGCTTATTACGATGGCGTGATGTTCCCGCTTTTGTATAAGAAACTGCACGCAAAATCGCATTCGGACCATGCTTTTTACGGATGGCATCCATCACATATCCTAGTTCTCGTTCCTTCACTTTGTTTTCTTCAAATAAACTAAGCTGAAGCTGTTCATCATCACAAACATTGGATAATGTTATCGAAATTTGACGTACTGTGCTGTTATTGAAATTTTCGTCGAATAATTGTACGCACGTTCGGTAAATATCCATTGTAATATTCGTTGGTTCAGGTATCGTTCTTGAGCGCTGGAAACCACCGCCGCCTTCATCCTTGCTATTCCCTATACTTAAGCTGATGGTCTTGCCGCATTTTTTGGCATTTCGAGCTCGTCTTGCCACCTCTTCACACATCTCTAATATCACATGCTTTACTTCTTTTGGATCTTCATAGTCCCGCATTAATATTTGACCCTTACCAAAGCTGAGCTGCCCCTGAATAACGGGTGCTCCTAGTTCCGAAAAATCAATGCCATGGGCATGATAATACAGCTGATTTCCCATAATCCCAAACTTTTTTTCAAGCAAGGCCAGAGGATAATTGGCAAGCTGCCCTACAGTCATAATCCCCATTCGATTTAATGTACGCTCTAAGCGGGAGCCGATTCCCCACATTTTACTTAAGGGACTAATATTCCAAAGCTTTGTTTTCACATCCTCATATGTCCATTTTGCAATTCCGGACTTTTTCGCTTCAAGATCTAAACAAAGCTTCGAAAGCAGCATGTTTGGACCAATGCCGATTGCACACGGCAAATTAAATTGTTGTTTAATTGCTTCTCTTATCTTTTCGGCTGTTTCCTGCGTACTTCCCCATAATCGTTCTGTCCCATCTATTTTCAAAAAGCTTTCATCAATGCTGTACATATGGATGCATTCCTTTGGCACAAACTGATTAAAAAGTTTCGTAATCTCAGTTGATGTTTTTAAAAACGTTCCCATCTTGGTATTTACAATTTTTATACGAGGATCATTGGGAATTTCAAACAAGCGGTTCCCTGTTTTAATTCCAAACTCAGATTTCATTTTGGGAGAGGAAGCAAGGACAATGCTTCCTTCCCGGTCCGTATCTCCAATTACCGCCAAATAACATGTTACTGGATCTAATCCAAGCTGCACGGCAGCACAGCTTGCAAAAAAGCTTTTCATATCTATACACAAAATTTCATGGTGCGGAACTGTTGAATAAGAAATCATGCGCATCCCTCCACATAAAAAAGAACCTATGTTCTGTTTTATATTATAAAGAATGTATGTTCTTATTTCAACTAAAAAATACCCACTAACCTTTAAACATGGATTAGTGGGTGTTCATAACTTAGGCACTCGCACTTTTTGCGATTGTTTCATTCATTTTATTTTCTATTTCAATTCCCATTTCCGCTGAGCGGGCTGCGGCGCGTTCGATACATTGGATCATCGCTTCTTGATATTTATATTGCTCTAGTACCTTTAAACCGGCTTCTGTTGTTCCCCCTGCACTCATTATTTCTTTTCTAAGTGTTGATGGATGCTTCGGAGATGATTTTAACATTTCAGCTGCTCCAATAATCGTTTGTAGAATCAGCTCTTTGCTCACATCTTTTGCTAAACCTAAATCTACAGCAGCTTTTTCCATTGCTTCAACTAGATAATACACATAAGCCGGTCCGCTTCCTGAAAGACCTGTTACCGCATGAAGATCCTCTTCATTAACCTTTGACACCGTTCCAATTGTTAAAAACAAAGTTTCTGCAATCGTTTCATGCAAATCATCAGCATAGGTACCCTTAGATATTGCTGTGGCTGAATAACCAATGGTCGCTGAAGTGTTTGGCATTGCCCGAATAATTGCGATATTCAACCCTAATAATTCTTCCATGCTTTTTGTTGAGACACCAGCAATCACTGAAATTAACATTTGTTTTTCGGAAACGAAAGGCTTAATTCCTTCCAGCGCTGTCGTTACATCCTTTGGCTTCATCGCCAAAATAATCACGCCGGCATTTTTAATCGCTTCCCCTTGATCATGTGTTACGACCACTCCGTATTGCTCTTTGAAATAATCTAATCTTTCTTTATTTGAACGGTTTGTTACGATCAGTTGCTCCTTTTCAAATAGTTCGCTGTTTAACATCCCAGACACCATTGCCTCTGCCATTGAACCTGCACCAATAAAGGCGTAAGTTAATTTTTTATTCATTTATGTTCCCTCCCGTAAAAATTCAATTAAAAAAGACCTTTCTATCCTTTTATAAAAAGGACGGAAAGGTCTTAAATCCGCGGTACCACCTTCATTGACAATAAGAAAAATACGTTTATATCTGCTACACTTTTCTTATTATCCTCTCAATGCTCGTATCGTGAGCAAGACGATTAGGTTTCCCTAATGGCTCAAGGGTAGGTTCAAATTGCATCCTGCTGTGAAGTCTCTCAGCCTTTGAACTTCACTCTCTTTTGCGATTACATACTCTACTGATCCCTGTCAACGCCAGTTCCATTTTTTTATACTTTTTAAAATATTATGCATGTTATAAATACTTATGTCAAGAGCTGTGTTCTGTTTAATTTTTCCACTATTATGATAATATAGTTACAGAACAAGATGTTATGCGGAGGGAATATGGAGAAAAAACTATTAAACAAAAACATTGTCATTACTGGTGCATCTTCCGGTATTGGAGAAAAAGTAGCGATCTTGTCAGCGGAACTTGGAGCTCGGCCAATACTTTTAGCAAGATCTACTGAAAAATTAAAGGAAATCTGTGAAATAATTAAACAAAAAACAGAAAAGGAATGTATTTATTATACACTTGATGTCAGTGATTTTGAACAAGTAAAGGCCGTTTTTAATAAGATATATGAAGAAGTTGGTCAAATCGACATCCTATTGAATAACGCCGGTTTTGGAATATTTGAATCATTACAGGAAGCAAATATCGATGAAATTAGGCGAATGTTCGAAGTGAATGTATTAGGCTTAATTGCCTGTACAAAGGAAGTCATCCCTTCTATGCTTGACAACAATAGTGGTCATATTATCAATATTGCCTCCCAAGCAGGGAAAGTTGGAAGCGCGAAATCAAGTGGGTATTCAGCAACCAAGCATGCGGTCTTAGGGTTTACCAATAGTCTCAGATTAGAGCTGTTTCAAACTAATATTATTATTTCAGCAGTAAATCCCGGACCGATCGAAACTAACTTTTTCAGCATAGCTGACAAATCGGGAAATTATCTTAAAAATGCAAAAAAATTTATGCTGAAATCCGATTTTGTAGCAGAACAAATTGTCAAATTAATGATTCATCCGAAACGGGAACTAAACCTTCCTAAATGGATGAACACTGCCAGTATTTTTTATCATATTTTTCCTGGCTTTCTTGATAAACTGCTTGGCAAGATATTTAATATGAAATAATATTCCGCCATAAGTGCGGTTTTTTTATTAACTTCGCAGATATGTGAATTTTACAGATATATTTTTAATACAGATAAGTATAGACAAAAACATTTTTACTACACTGATAATATAATGGTATTAGAGGTAGTTTTTCGAGCAAGCTCGAAAAACTCTGGGCGCAAACACGCCAAGGCGCACTTGATATTTTACTTCTTAGAGCAGGGGGAGAGATATGTGAGATTAAATGATAAGGTGGCCATTGTAACCGGTGGGGCAAATGGCATTGGCAGAAAAACCGTCCATCGCTTTGCAGCTGAAGGAGCCAAGGTTGTCATTGCAGATTTTAATGAAGAAGAAGGGCAGAAGGTTGTACAGGAGGTTCTTGATCAAAGTGGGACCGCCCTATATGTTAAGGTTGATGTTGCCAACCATGAAAGCACACAAAACATGGTTCAAACAACTTTAAATCGCTTCGGGAAAATTGATATCCTTATAAATAATGCTGGGATTACAAGTGATGGCCTTTTAACGAAGCTTACTGAGGAATCATGGCAAAAGGTTATTAATGTAAATTTAACAGGAGTATTCAACTGTACAAAGGCAGTTATACCATCCATGCTTGAAAACGGCTCAGGAAGGATTATTAATACATCCTCTGTTTCCGGCGTGTACGGGAATTTTGGTCAAACCAATTATGCTGCCGCTAAAGCTGGTGTGCTTGGGATGACAAGAACATGGGCAAAAGAATTAGGTGGAAAAGGGATTACTGTAAACGCTGTTGCTCCAGGATTTTGCGATACAAGTATGACGCAACAAGTCCCGGAAAAAGTAATCCAAAAAATCATTCAACAAATACCACTAAAACGGCTCGGAAAACCGGAGGATATCGCTAACGCTTATTTATACCTAGCCTCAGATGAAGCCTCCTACGTAAATGGTACCGTTCTTCATGTTGATGGAGGAATTGTCATGTAGGAAAAAATCGCCCCAAATTTATTTTTGGGGCGATTTTTTGTTCTTATAGATATGGGTTTTCGTGTCTTGCTTTTAGGCGATTCCAGCGACGATCAATTTCGCGCTCGAATTCTTTATACATGTCAGCATTTTCAGGTTTTAATAAATGCTTTGTTTTACCCATGTATTTTAACCATTCAGAAAGCTCAACTGTTTTACCTTTATCCTCTGGATTGTAAGTGATCGTAGTTTCACCACGTTCCATCTCATAAAGAGGGAAGAAGTTACAGTTAACGGCTGCTTCCATAATTGTACCGCCATAACGGTCTTCTGATTTCCAGTTTAATGGACAAGTAATTAAAATCTTACCGTAAGCCATTCCTTCGTTTTGTGCATACCATTGTGCTTTAGCTGCTTTTTTCACTAAGTCTTGAGGGAATGCCTCAGTACCAGTGAAGATATAAGGAATGTTTGTTGCTGCCATAATTTGAGCAGTATCCTTATGGTGGAACGCTTTACCTTGTTGTGTTTTACCAACGTTTGTTGTACTTGTCATGTGACCGAATGGTGTTGAGTATGACATCTGAGAACCAGTGTTCATGTAACCTTCGTTATCATATTCTAGAATAATAAGCTTATGATTACGGTTAGCAGTACCAATCGCTGAACCCATACCGATATCCATACCGCCGTCACCAGTAATCATAACAAATGTTACATCATCATCAAATTCAATTTCACCACGGCGTCTCATTTCATAGAATGCTTCTACTGTTCCTGATAATGTCGCAGGACCATTTTGGAACAGGTTGTGCATCATTGGCTGTTTGTGTGAAGTATACGGATAGCCTGTTGTTGTAACATAGCCACAGCCAGTTTGGAATAATGTAATAACGTCGCCTTCAATACCTTTGAAGAATAGTTCAAGTCCTGGGAAGATACCGCAACCTGGGCATGCTCCATGACCTGATCCTAGACGCTTAGGCTTAGTTGTCAATTGACGTAATGGCGGAATTTTTACTTTTAATTTATTTGTTTCAGGATCTGGTGTAACTTCGATTAAACCAGTTTTGAAATCATCACCATGCATTGGTTTGATCGCAGGTTTCATCTTATTTTCTGGCTTTCCCGGGTTAACACCAAAATAGTCAAATGGCTTTTCAGCATAGCCTTTTTCCATAGCATCGATTGCTAATTCATACATTTGGATTGCTTCATCTGTAAAGAAGTCTTTACCACCAATACCATATACACGGCTTAGTACAATTGTTTTATTTTCTTTATCATCTTGAAGTGCAGACTTAATTTCATGAGTCATGTTCGCACCATTACCACCATATGAATCAGCGCGTTCACCAACTAGTAACGCCTTCACATTTTTAAGTGCTTTGCGAAGTTCGTCAGCTGGGAATGGACGAATAATATTCGGGCTAACAACACCAGCTTTGATACCTTTAGCACGTAGTCTGTCAACTGCGTCTTTTGCAGTTTCTGCTGCTGAGTTGATAAGGAATAATGCTACTTCTGCATCTTCCATTTTATACGTATTTAATACTTCATATTTACGTCCAGAAAGTGCTGCATATTCTTCAGCCACTTGCTTGTAAACATCATAGGCTCTGTATAAAGCTTCAGACTGCTGATAATTATTGTTCATTAAATCATGGCCGTCCATATGAGCACCAATTGTAACCGGGTTACGTGGGTCAACGACAACAGGATATTCTGTTGGACGCTCACCAACGAATTGTTGAACTACTTTACGATCCGCAAAATAGTCCACTTTACGTTTTTGGTGTGATGTAAAGAAGCCATCATAAGCAACAATAACGGGTAGACGTACATCTGAGTGTTCAGCAATTTTAAGCGCCATGATATTCATATCATAAACTGCTTGTGGTGTAGGAGCTGTTAAAATAACCCAGCCAATATTCAAACCAAAGTATAAGTCTGAATGGTCACCACGGATATCTAATGGACCACTAATTGCACGAGTTACTAGATTCATAACCATTGGAAAACGTGTACCTGATTGAACTGGAAGCTGCTCAAGCATGTACATAAATCCGTTCGCACTAGTCGCGTTAAATACACGGGCACCGGCAACAGCAGCACCGTAACAAATACCAGCTGAACCATGTTCACCATCGGCAGCGATTAATTTAATGTCATGTTCACCGCGCGCCTTCATTTGGTCCAAGAATTGTGCAACCTCTGTTGATGGTGTTATTGGGAAGTAACCCATTAAATGATAATTTATTTGTGCTGCAGCCATCGCAGCCATTTCATTACCAGATTCAAATGTTGTGATTTGTTCGCACTTTTTATTATTTGCATTTTGCAATTCTTTTTCGATCATTGCCATCTTACATCACCCCTTCTAGTACTCTAGGAAAACGTTGCGCTACACGATGATCATCGGCATAGCCAAGTGCTTCACGCATATCAAGTAATGCTTCAGTAGGACAAGCCTCAACACATTTTAGGCAGCCTTTACAATATTGATAATCGATCCCTTTTAAGAACATTTGCTTACGACCACGCTTGTCCTCCTCTTCTTCCCAAACGAAGCAGAAATCAGGACAAACTGTATCACATTGTGCACAGTTAATACATTTTTCCATTTTGAATTCTGGTAAGAATCCTTGACGTGAACCACTTAAATCTTTGAAAATACTATTTGCTTGTGCTGTGATAATACCACCGATTAATTGTGTTTCATACCCCAACATTGGTTCCGGCATTTTATATGCTTTACCTTCAGCACCTTCTGGAACCTTATACTCTTTAAATTGAACACTCTCATATCCACGTTCAAATGTACGGATATTGGGCTCAACTAGATGCGGATATTTCTTTTCAAAAGTTCTACGAATAACGGCTTTCATAGCCTCAGGGTCTAAGAAATCACAAATACGGAATAATGCACCTAACATCGCCGTGTTTACTTTCGTCTTTTCTTCAACGGCTATTCCTAACCCATCTACAATAGCAAGCGTTCCATATTCAAGTTTTAAATCTTTTTTTACATCATCAAAATCACGAGTTGAGTTTACAAGCACAATACCATCCGCATGTAATCCGCTAACTACGTCGATTGTTTTATATAAAGCCTCATGGAACACACCAACAACATGCGGCTGCATGATCGGACTGTGGTCACGAATTTCTGTATCCGCATCGCAATAACGGATGAAGCTTTTTACTGGTGATCCTTTTTTCTCTGAACCATAGGATGAAAAGTTTGATCCATTTAATCCTAATCCAAGGACGCCAGCCTCTGCTAACATTTTTCCAGCTAGGTTTGCACCTAGTCCTCCAATAGATTCTAGTCGTATTTCAAAGAAGCCTAATTCATTCTTCTTAGGTAAAATTGACATTACTATTTCCCCCCTCAGGAAAAATCACTAAAATGATTACTAGATTGATTATATATTTTATTATACATGATTTCCGTGATTAATGTTACACCTTTTTCGAAAAAATTTATGATACACTAATATCATATTCCAAAAATAGCTTAATATGACAGTGTTTTTTGTTATTATTTACATATGTTACAGTGTTTGTTTTGTATTATAACAGAATTAAATAGTTGTTTAAAAATGGTACCTTTTAACAATTAAATTCCGGATTTAATTTTATTACAATAGTAATCGCGCGGATGAACCGCTTACAAAACAATTGGTGATGGCTGGAAAGTGAATCACATTTATTTTTTTACGATTATTTTAATCTGTTTCATTGGTGTGTTAATAATATAGAAAATATTCAATCTTTTGCTGTGCAAAAAAAAGAGACAAGCTTATAGTTTAAAGCCAGCCTCTGTCATATTGTTTTGGTGCTTCAAGTGGAGCATTTAATTGTTTTGCTGCAACATAAGGCCAATATGGATTTCTTAAAAGTTCCCTTGCCAAAAAAACAAGATCTGCTCTACCACTTTTTAATATTTCTTCAGCATGAAGACTGGATGTAATTAAACCAACAGCACCTGTATAGATCCCTATATTGCTTTTTATTTTATCCGCAAATTGCACTTGATACCCCGGATACACGTCAATTTTTGCATCCGGTATTAAGCCACCGGAACTGCAATCTATTAAATCAACGCCCTGTTTTTTCATTTCCTTCGCATATTCGTAATAGTTTTCAACTGTTAAACCTTCGGGATGATAATCTGAAGCTGAAATTCGAACAAATAAAGGTCCATCCCATTCTTGTTTCACCGCTTCGATTACTTCCTTTAAGAGACGATAACGATTTTCCGGTGATGACCCATATTCATCGTTCCTTTTATTAGTTAACGGTGAAAGGAATTCATGAAGTAAATATCCGTGAGCCGCATGAATTTCGATTGCATCAAAGCCTGCCTGTTTCACACGGCGGGCGGCCGCTTGAAAGGCTGTAATCGTATCTTTAATATCTGCTTCAGTCATTTCCTTTGGTGTTTTTATTTTCTCATTAAAAGGAATAGCTGAAGGAGCCAAAATTTCACCATCCACAGTTGCTTTTCTGCCAGCATGCTGTAATTGGATTCCTACCTTTGCTCCATGTTCATGACAGCGGTCAACAATTGTTTTTAATCCTTCAATCTGTTCATCCTCCCAAATTCCGAGGTCATGCTTTGAAATTCTACCTTGCGCTGTAACTGCCGTTGCCTCAACGATGATTAGCCCCACTTGTCCAATAGCTCGACTAGTATAATGGGTGATGTGAAAGTTTTGCACCTTTCCATCTTCCATATGTGAGGAATACATACACATCGGTGACATGACAATTCTATTTTTGAACGTCGTATTTTTAATTGTAAATGAAGAAAAAAGTGCTGTAGTCATTATAGAAATTCCCCTTCCGTCTGTTTTCTATTAACTTGAAGCTTATAAAAATCATGAGCAATACTAACATTTGAAAATACTTCCTGGGCCTCTTCTAATAAGGCATCTATGTCATTTCCTTGGTACCGGGAACTAATATGAGTTAAAACGAGCGCTTTGGCCTTTGCTTCCTTGGCAACCCGAGCTGCGCCGATCGTCGTTGAATGGAAATAATCATAAGCAATCGCTTCATCCTCTTTCCCAAAGGTAGCTTCATGCACAAGCAAATCCACATCATCTGCAAGCTCTATCGCTTTTTGATTGAAGCGTGTATCCCCTAAAATCGCAAGCTTTCTACCAGGTTTATCCGGACCAACGAAATCCACACCATTGATTTTCGTTCCATCTTCTAATAATATTTCCCCGCCAGCTTTTATCTTTTGATAAATTGGACCAGGTGAAATTCCCAGCTTTTTCAGTTTATCTACTTCGAGTGCTCCTTTTAGATCCTTTTCAACAATACGATAGCCGTAGCTTGTGATTCCGTGTTCCAGCTTTCCTGCTGTAACGATGAATTGATGATCCTCAAAAATAACCCCATCTTCAATCTCAACAATTTCAATTGGATATTTTAAATGGGTAGCACTTATGCGTAGAGATACTTCCACATATTCCTTAATTCCCCTTGGCCCATAAATCGTTAATAAGGATGTCCCATCTTGAAATGATCGACTGCCTAACAGACCAGGTAGACCAAAAACATGATCACCATGTAAATGGGTAATAAATATTTTTTCAATTTTACGTGGTTTAATCGTTGTATGTAAAATTTGGTGCTGGGTTGCTTCCCCACAATCGAACAGCCAGGTTGTTCCTCTTTCCTGCGCGAGGTCGAACGCGATCGCCGATACATTTCGTTCCTTCGCAGGGACACCCGCGCCCGTGCCCAAAAATGTTAACTCCAAATTCATCACTCCTCCTTTCTCCACTTATAATCTTGTAAAAAATCCTTTTGAAAGCTTGTTGTCGGGGTACTAGTTTGAGGTGGTTTTGTTAAACCTTTCACGATAATGTCATCCCCATACTTGTCCTTAAGCTTTTCCATTGTATTAATTAAAGGTTCGTCCTTCGCTTCTTCTTCAAATGTAAAAAGATTAAGCTGCTTTGTTGAATCATTCTTTTCTTCGAGGTCCTGTGCCGTAATCCCCAGCAAGCGAATCGGTTCCTCCGACCAATGCTTTTTAAATAAATACCATGCAGCATTAAAAATATCTTCTTTTGCATGAATCGCATATTTTAGCTTACGACTTCTTGTCACTGTTTCACGGTTATAATAGCGAATTGTAATTTGGATATTCCAGGAAACAACATGATGTCGTTGCATTCTTCGCTCAACAGATCCGGCTAAACGGTTTAAAACCCCTTTGATCTCTTCTTCATCCGTCGTATCAGCCTTTAACGTTGTTGAATTCCCGATACTCTTAAACTCAGAAACCGCATCAGGATCAACCGGGCGGAAGTCCTCTCCGTTCGCTCTTGCTTTTAAACGAATCCCATTAATCCCTAACAGCTGTTTTAATTGATAGTCATTCGCTTTAGCGAGTTCACCAATGGTCGTGATCCCAATTTTGTTCAACTTCTCAGCCGTTCGTCTGCCGATCCCATGCATATTTTCAACCTTTAACGGCCAAAGCTTGGATGGGACGTCTCGTTTTCGTAAAATCGTGATGCCAAGCGGCTTCTTCATACCTGAAGCCGTTTTGGCAAGAAATTTATTCGGTGCAATTCCAATACTGCAAGGCAACTGTAATTCAGCTAAAATTTCTGCTTGGATTTTTTTCGCTATTTCAATCGGCGAACCTAAGTTTATACACTCTGTAATATCCATATACCCTTCATCAATCGATACAGGTTGAATGAGGGAACTATATTTTGCAAGAATTTGAAACATCGAAATAGAAGCTTTTCGATATTTTTCAAAATCAGGCGGCAAAACAATCAGCTCCGGGCATAGCTTTTTTGCTTCCCAAAGCGGCATTGTTGTTTTAACACCTTTCGCCCTTGCTTCATAACTGCAAGTAACGATGATTCCGCGCCGTTCCTCAGGATTACCAGCCACTGCCAGTGGCTTTCCTTTTAACGAGGGATTATAAGCCATTTCAACCGATGCATAAAAGCTGTTCATATCGACATGAAGAATGACCCGGCCTTTTTTGGGATAAAAGTTATCCATTTGCTACTTCTTTAATAATGGACACTACAAGTTCAGCCGTCTTTACTAATTCTTCAATCCTCATTTTTTCATTTGTCGTATGAATATCCTCGTAGCCGACAGCAAGATTTACAGTAGGGATCCCATGTCCTACAAAGACATTGGCATCACTGCCCCCTCCTGAATGTTCAAGCTTTGGTGTGCGGCCAATATTTGTAATCGCTTTTTTGGCTAATTCAACAACATGGTCACCGTCACCGTATTTAAATCCAGGATACATGACTTCAACGTCGACAATTGCTTCCCCACCCATTTCCTTTGCCGTTGTTTCAAATGCTTCTTTCATTTTGGCAACCTGAGCATGCATTTTTTCATCGATTAAGGAACGTGCTTCTGCTAATATTTCAACATAATCGCAGACGATATTCGTTTGGCTTCCACCCTCAAATCTGCCAATATTAGCAGTAGTCTCTTCATCGATTCTCCCTAAAGGCATTTTAGCAATCGATTTAGCAGCAATTATGATTGCGGAAACGCCTTTTTCCGGAGCAACACCAGCATGAGCTGTTTTCCCTTTAATGACGGTTTTTATTTTCGCTTGCGTTGGTGCAGCAACAACGATATTGCCAACGTCCCCATCGCTATCCAATGCATAGCCAAATTTCGCAGTCATTAAAGCGGGATCGAGTGCTTTCGCTCCTACAAGCCCTGATTCTTCACCAACAGTAATGACAAATTCAATTGTTCCATGTTCAATATTTTGTTCTTTTAATACTTTAATGGCTTCAAGCATTGCTGCTAAACCAGCCTTATCATCCGCACCTAAAATGGTCGTCCCATCCGTTACAATACGGTCGCCTTTAATAGAAGGTTTTACACCTTTTCCAGGGACAACAGTATCCATATGGGAAGTAAAATAAATGGTATCAACGTTTTTTGTACCTTGAAGGGTGCATACTAAGTTGCCTGCTCCATGCCCTGTCTGTGCCGTAGTATCTTTTTCAACGACATTTAACCCAAGCTCTTGAAATTTCTTTGTTAATACTTTTGCGATTTCCGCTTCATATTTTGTTTCAGAATCTACTTGAACAAGCTCCATAAATTCTTGGACAATACGGTCTTTATTTATCATAAAAAAACCTCCTCTGTTAACTTATACCAACTATTATAATAATAATTTTTTTAAAGACAAAATGAAAGCGATGCATCGTAAAAATGATGCATCGCTTTTCAATGTCCAGCTCCAGCGACCAGCGACTCGTAAACTTCACTGAACGGTCGCTTCCGCTTTTCTATTTACAACGGAATATTTCCGTGTTTTTTCTTAGGTCTTGTATCCTTTTTATTGCGAAGCATTTCGAGCGCTTGGATCAGTTTAATCCTTGTTTCACGCGGATCGATTACATCGTCAACCATACCACGGGATGCTGCTACGTAAGGATTTGCGAATTTATCGCGGTATTCATTGATTTTTTCTTGGCGTTTTGCTTCTGGATCTTCACTTTCATTAATTTCCCGGGCAAAGATAATGTTCGCTGCACCTTGAGGTCCCATAACGGCGATTTCAGCATTCGGCCATGCATAGACGATATCTGCACCAATCGATTTACTGTTTAAAGCCACATAGGCACCACCATAGGCTTTACGTAAAATGACTGTAAGCTTAGGTACTGTCGCTTCTGAGTATGCATAAAGAATTTTCGCACCATGACGAATGATACCACCATGTTCCTGCTTAATTCCTGGGAAGAAGCCTGTTACATCCTCAAACGTAATGATCGGAATATTGAAGGAATCACAGAATCGAATAAAACGGGCTGCTTTATCGGAAGAATCGATATCTAAGCCACCGGCCATGACCTTTGGCTGATTACATATTAATCCGACAACCTCACCTTTTATTCGTGCTAAACCGATTACAACGTTTTTAGCAAAGCCAGCCTGAATTTCCATAAATGAATCTTTATCAACGACTTGATCAATTACCACCCTTACATCATACGGGCGAACAGCATCAAACGGGATCGCTTCCGTTAAATCAGGACGATAGTCTTCTTCATTTTTGTATTCTGTGATCGGTGGTTTTTCTTCATTACTTTGTGGTAAATAGCTCAACAAGCGTCGTACATCATTTAACACTTGCTCCTCACTTTCAGCGTGAAAATGAGCATTACCACTAATAGTATTATGAACTTTAGCACCGCCAAGGTCTTCAGCTGAAATTTGCTCACCAGTAACTGTTTCAATTACCTTAGGCCCAGTGATAAACATTTGACTCGTTTTATCAACCATGAATACAAAATCTGTAATAGCCGGAGAGTACACCGCACCACCGGCACAAGGTCCCATGATTACTGAGATTTGCGGTACAACACCTGAATAAATGGAGTTTCGATAGAAGATGTGACCATACCCATCCAATGATAGAACACCCTCTTGAATTCTCGCACCACCTGAATCATTTAGACCAATGATCGGCGCCCCGTTTTGAACGGCAAGGTCCATAATTTTAGAAATTTTCTTTGCATGCATTTCACCTAAGGCTCCACCAAACACAGTGAAATCCTGTGAAAACACGAATACAAGTCTTCCATTTACCTTTCCGTAACCAGTTACAACACCCTCGCCAGGACCTTTTTGATCAGCCATCCCGAAGTCTACGCAACGGTGGTCAATAAATGGATCTGTTTCAACAAAGGTACCTTTATCTAATAAAAGTTCGATGCGCTCTCTGGCCGTTAGTTTCCCTTTCTCATGCTGTTTCTCAATGCGGTCATCCCCGCCACCCATTTCTACCTCGCGACGGCGGTCATATAATTCATTAATTTTTTCATAAATATCCACGTTTATTGCTCCTCCTTTTGCGGCTTCTCACATAATTCATATAATACTCCACCAGTGGACTTTGGATGCATAAAGGCAATTTGTGCGCCACCAGCACCAGATTTGGGCTCATCATTGATCATTCTTAAGCCTTTTTCTTTAATTTCTTTCACTCTATTTTTTATATCATCTACCCCTAGTGCGATATGATGAATACCTTCTCCCTTTTTCTCAATAAACTTGGCAATCGGGCTTTCATTATTTAAAGGCTCTAAAAGTTCTATTTTTGATTCCCCGACCTTTAAAAATGCAACTTTTACACCTTCAGATTCAACCTCTTCAATACCTAATAGTTTAAGTTTTAGATGTTCTGTGTAAAGTGGTAAAGATGCTTCCAATGATTTAACTGCAATCCCTATATGGTCTATTTTTTTAGCCACTTCTTCTTCTCCTCCTTATTTTTTGACGGCCAATGTCGCACCTTAATAATTTCGAGTTTTGCCCTCTTAATTCCTGCTAAAAAAATTAAGAATTTACAATTTTTTATCTAATTCGACAACGGATTTCCCCTTGTCCCAAACTATAGATAAAGGGTACAATAATTTTATAATTGCTTATACGGATATAGGGGGCTTTTTAATGAATCGTAAAATGATGAAGCTAATGGTTTATTTAATGCTGTTTACTATGTTATTAACAACTCTATTCGCTGGAATTAGTTTTTTATTTTAATAACGAAAAGGGCTGCACCTAAAAGGTGGCAGCCCTTCATTGTAGAAAATATTTTAAGTCGTGAGGGTGTTCCCTTGGAATGGCCCCGTACTCCTGCCCAAGTTTCTTAAAAGTTAAATCAGACGATACAATTACAATTTGGGTCCCTATCGGTATATGAGTAAATAGCTCCTCCACCTCTTCATTGTACAGTCGAATACAGCCTTGCGTGATATAGCGACCTATCGAATCGGGATTATTATTACCGTGAACCCCGTATGTTCTCCCATCTGTATTTTCCGCGTCAAAACCAATCCATCTTGTTCCAAGTGGATTTTCTTTTGCACCACCCGGAATATCTTTCTTTCGATAATACGGATTCACAGCTTTAACTGTTACCGTAAATTTCCCTACTGGTGTAAGATCAGCTTCTTTTCCAGTTGCTATTTTATAAATTTTTTGGATTTGACCTTCGTTGATATAGGCTAATTCATTTATTTTTTTATTAACGATTAGAAAAGGATCGCCAACAATTGGATTTTCACCTATCGGCCATAATGGAGACAGTAGTAAAATAAAAACAAGCAAATTTGAAAGCATAGGATTTCATCCTCAAACTGTTTTTGAGTATAGTTTCTGCCTCACGATTGTTTTCATACATCGCTGTCCCGATAATATCTTTTAATATTTAAATATTTTTCAAGCTCCCATAAAAAGTTTAGTAGTGAAGCACGAATTTCAAATTCCTCACGTGTTTTGGGCAGCTCCATATCTCTAAACGTTCTTTGCAGGTCTTCTAATTTCGCTAAAAAAACAATGGCCGTATTGTTCGAAGACACAGCATCTGCTATTTCGTCAATTAAATCAGCTATCATTTTTGAATGAACCATTGAGATTTTTAATGATGTGACAAGCGGCAGCATTCTTTCAATTACTTCGAATTGCTTTTCCCTCATTTTAAAATAATTGAAGTAGGCATCATCATATCCAAGGAAGCGGTTCTCAATATGTATGACAGCATAAGCTTTAGCCTCTTCAATTATTTTATAGGATTCCGTAATTTCTTTCCCATCCCAAAGGTGGTCTCCTTCTTTTAAATAAATCGATATTTCCTTAAGGATTTTCTTATATTTCCCTTCCAATTGTTTTTGAAGTTGAAGGAGTTTATCTTCATTACTGGGCATATAGAGGTTCATAATTAACGCAACACCGATACCAATAATGATAGTTATAATACCGTTCGCAATCGTTCCCCAAGTCATTTCTTTAAGCATATAAAACTGAAGAATAATAACGGAACTTGTTACGATACCTTCTTTCACATTTAAACGGACTGTGGTTGGGATAAAGAGTAATAATAATAATCCAATGACGATAGGATAATAGCCAATTCCTTCAAAAAATACAAAGGAAAATCCGATACCGATCAGAGCCGCAACAAATCTCGCCCAGGCTGTTTTAACCGACTTTTTTTTCGTTGTTTGAATACATAGCATCGTCAATATTCCAGCCGAGGCGTAGTTATGTAATCCTAAAAATTTAGCAATAGAAACCGCAATGACGACACCAATTGCTGTTTTTAACGTTCTGGAACCAATTTTAAACATAAAGGTTCTCCTTTTACTATTAGTTAAGCCCATTCCATTATAAACGAAAAAGAGGTGAATCGAATCGCCTCTTTTTCAAATTTCTTCAATTTTTTATAGAATTTTATCTAAAAATGCTTTTGCACGCTCGGATTTTGGATTGGAGAAAAACTCCTGTGGTGGTGCATCCTCAACAAGAACACCATCATCTAAAAATAAAACCCGATCGGCTACTTCTTTTGCAAAGCCCATTTCATGGGTAACAATCGCCATTGTCATCCCCGTATGGGCTAAGGTCTTCATAACGTCCAGAACCTCTTTAACCATCTCAGGGTCAAGGGCTGATGTCGGTTCATCAAATAACATCGCATCCGGCTCCATTGCTAAAGCCCTTGCAATCGCGACACGCTGCTTTTGACCACCTGATAAGCGGTTTGGATATTCATCAGCCTTCGCGAGTAACCCTACTTTATCAAGTAATTCCTTTGCTTTCTTCTCCGCTTCTTCCTTTGATAATCCTTTTACCTTCATTGGAGAATATGTTAAGTTTCCCAGCACAGTCATATGCGGAAATAGATGAAAGTGTTGAAAAACCATTCCGATTTTTTGTCTGACCTTCATAATATTTGTTTTTGGATTTGTTATTTCATCATCATCTATCCAAATTTTCCCTTTAGTTGGGTTTTCTAATTTATTTAAGCATCTTAAAAAAGTCGATTTTCCCGAACCAGACGGACCGATAATTGCTACAACCGCACCATCATCAATGGTAGTTGAAATTCCTTTTAAGACGTCTAATTTACCGAATGTTTTGTGCAAATTTTCTACTTTAATCACTACGCTTCATTCTCCTCTCAAACTTTTTACCAAGAAGAGTTAAACCCATAACCATTATATAATAAATAACACCTGCAATTAGCATTGGCGGTAAAAATGAGTAGTGATCACCACCAACAATATAAGAGCGGCGCATAATATCTGTTACTCCAATAACAGAGACAAGAGCAGACTCCTTTGTTAAGGTGATAAATTCATTCATTAACGCAGGGAGTATATTTTTCATCGCTTGCGGTAAAATGATATCCTTCATCATTTGTCCATACGGAACACCAAGTGCCATTGCTGCTTCCCGTTGTCCTTTATCAACCGCTTCAATACCGGCACGGATAATTTCCGAAACATAGGCCCCCGAATTAAACCCGAACGCTAAAACAGCAGCTAAAAAAGAAGAAATTTGATAGTCGATTAATTGCGGTAAACCATAGTAAATGATAAATAGCTGTAAAATTAACGGTGTGCCTCTAAATACAGATGTATAAGCATCTCCAAACCATTGGAGGATGCCAATTCTTGAAATTTTAAATAGACTTAAGATAATTCCTAGAACAAATCCTAAAGCTATCGAAACAGCAACAATTTGTATAGTGACCCCGATCCCTTTTACAATATAAGGGACGGATGGCATAATTGGTCCAAAATCCAAACTAATGACACCTCATTTCTTTTTCACAAGAAAAGCGGCAAACCCACTGATTAGCCGCTTTCGTTTATTTTTTCTATTATTTACTAAAATTATTATTGTTCTCCACCGAACCATTTAACAGCAAGTTGCTCAAGTTCCCCATTTTCTTTCATTTCAGCAATTACTTTGTTAAATTCAGCTACAAGCTCGTCCTTTCCTTTTGGAAATGCAATTGCAAAACCATTTTCTTCGTCACCTTCAAGCGTAAAGCCTGCTAAGTCTTGATTTTTGTCTAAATATCCTTTAGCAATAGCATCTTCTAGGATCACTGCGTCAAAACGACCAGCTTTTAACTCTTGGACAATCTCAGGAACACGGTTTCTGCTATCAATTTTAATATCGGTAGTTTCTTTAATTTCTTTTGCTTTGTCTTCTTGAATTGAGGCTGTTTGAACACCAACCGTTTTTCCTGCTAATTCCTCAACAGATGTAAGTGGTGCGTCTTTTTTAAATACGATCATTTGGTCAGCTGAATAATAAATATCAGAAAAATCAACGCTCTCTTTACGTTCATCCGTTGCAGACATACCTGATAATACAATATCAACACGGTTAGATTTTAGTGCCTCAATTAATCCAGCAAAATCCATGTCTTGAATTTCGATTTCATATCCAAGTTTTTCAGTGATGGCATTTGCTAAGTCGATATCAAAGCCGATAATATCCTCGCCTTTAGCTGTATCTACAAATTCAAATGGGGGAAAATCTGCTGATGTTCCCATTTTAAGTATTTTCTTTTCTGCTACATCGCTACCTGTGTTATCCGCTGTTTGTTCAGTATCTTTACTGCCACCTTGTCCACAAGCAGCCAACAGTCCAATTAATAAAAGTGACATTAAAGCATAACTAAATAATTTTTTCAAAATAACTTCCTCCTTTTAATTTATAATGTAATTCACGTTGTTTAAAGGTTAATAAATATGAATTTGGGTTAATATTTATACGTTAAATTGAATTTTATCATGTTTCTCGTGGGAATCAATAGGTTTTTAAATAATTTCAAAATAAAAATATTTCGGAATAATTAACAAAAGGAAGACCGTATTGGTCCTCCCCTCATCCAATTTTTAAATTTCTTCACAATGTTTTTCAAAAATTCCTTGGAGTTTTTGTACAACTTCCACTGGCTCTGAGCCTTCGATTTCATGGCGTTCTAGCATTGCGACACATTTACCATCCTTCATTAACGCGAATGAAGGGGAGGATGGTGGGTACCCTTCAAAATACTCACGTGCTTTTTCCGTTGCTTCTTTGTCCTGGCCTGCAAATACCGTAATCATATGATCAGGTACTTTATCATAATGGATCGCATGCGCTGCAGCTGGACGTGCTAAACCACCCGCACAACCACAAACTGAATTAACTAAAACTAACGTTGTACCAGATTGTTTGAAAGCTTCTTCTACTTCCGCTGGCGTCTTTGCTTCCGTGAAGCCGGCAGCAACTGCTTCCTTTCTGGCATTGTTTACAATGTCATTCATGAACATATCATAACTCATATTCATCTATTTCACTCCTACCTTTTTCCAAGTTATTAGAAAAACACGATATTTGCCCACAATGGCAAATGTCGATGTATTTCTTATACTATAAGTATAAAATAATAGTAGCAATTTAAAGGGTTAGAAGCAACTTTAATACACTTTAAAAATAAACGTCATTTTCAATGTTTATTTCGTAATTGTCTGGGTACTATAATAATAAATCTAGGCCCCATACCCCTAGACTCCCTAGATTTGAAGGTGAGTTACCCCCATCACTCACCTTCTTTTTTGTCTAAAAAAGGTGGTGAGTGCTTTGTAAGCATCTAACCACCTTTTTATTTTTCAACTAAACTATTGCTCGTATTGATCAAATAAATATTTTACGGCTTGCGTAACAGGTTGTTGGCCAGTGATGACTGCTTGCTCGGTTTCCGGTAACACTTTTTTCACTTCAGGATGGTTAAAGAACTTCTGTTCAAGCTGGTCTTTGATCATGGCATAGATCCAATCTCTAACTTGTGATTGTCTTCTTTTTTCTAAGACACCGGAAGCTTGGACCGTTTTTTGGAAGTTTTTCATCTCCTCCCAAATCGTATCAATACCCCTTCCATAATAACCTGAACAAGTGAAGGCTTTCGTTTCCCAGCCCTCTGTCGCCGGTCTGAGGTAATGCAGGATTTGATTGTACTCTTTTTGGGCAATGAACGCTTTCTGCTCATTATCACCATCCGCTTTATTTACGATGATAATATCAGCAAGTTCCATAACACCTTTTTTCATACCTTGAAGCTCATCACCTGCACCGGTTAATACAATTAAGGCAAACATATCAACCATTGAACGGACAACAACTTCACTTTGGCCAACTCCGATTGTTTCAATTAAAATAACATCATACCCTGCAGCCTCACATAAAAGCATCGTTTCTCTTGTTTTTCGGTTTACACCACCAAGTGTCCCGCCTGATGGAGATGGACGAATAAAGGCATTTTTCTCTCGGGTTAGCTTTTCCATTCGCGTTTTATCACCAAGGACGCTACCGCCAGTGATACTGCTTGAGGGATCTACCGCCAAGACAGCAACACGTAATCCGAGATCGCATAGATAGCAGCCAAGTGCTTCAATAAACGTACTTTTACCAGCACCTGGAACCCCTGTAATACCAATTCTTAGCGCCTTACCTGTATATGGGAGTATGCAGTTAAGAATTTGTTGCGCCTTTTCGATATGTTTATATGCGTTGCTTTCCACAAGTGTGATTGCTCGAGCCAGAATTGGGCGATCATTATTTAGAATTCCATTTACAACTTCATCAAGAGACAGACCACGTTTTACTGGTGTCTCCGGCTGTGTTTGTGGTTTCGAATCACTCGTACTAAAGCCGTCATGACCACCTTGCACACCCTTCATAACCTTCGTAGTAAAGCCTTTTGTTGCATTTTCAGGCACCCATTCTGGTCTGTTTTCTTGGATATCCTCCGTCATAAATTAAAACACATCCTCGGACTCAATAATACGGCGATTGATTTCTTCCATTACCTTTTGCGCGGATACAGGAATAACCGTACCCGGTCCAAAGATGGCAGTTGCCCCTTGCTCATACAAATATTCATAATCTTGAGCAGGAATTACTCCACCACAAACAACGATAATGTCTTCACGACCTAAACGTTTTAGCTCAGCCATTAATTGAGGAAGCAATGTTTTATGACCTGCAGCAAGGGAACTCATTCCAATAACATGAACGTCATTTTCAACTGCTTGCTGTGCTGTTTCCTCTGGTGTTTGGAATAGCGGACCAACATCGACGTCAAATCCTAAATCGGCAAATGCTGTTGCGACAACCTTTGCTCCGCGGTCATGTCCATCCTGTCCCATTTTCGCAACCATAATACGTGGGCGTCTGCCTTCTCTTTCTGCAAAATCATCTGTCATCTCTTTTACATTATTGATGGCTTCTTCATCACTGAATTCAGTTGAATACACACCACTTATAGAACGAATGACAGCTTTATGGCGACCTGATACCTTTTCAATTGCATCAGAAATTTCTCCTAAAGAGGCACGGACGCGTGCTGCCTCAACAGATAACGCTAATAAATTTCCCTCACCTGTTTCTGCTGCTTTCGTCAATGCTTCCAGTGCTGCTTGTACTTTTGCTTCATCACGATTCTCACGAAGTTGTTTTAATCTTTCAAGCTGCTGTTCGCGAACAGCTGTATTATCAACCTCTAAAATATCAATTGGCTCTTCTTTATCTAGACGGTATTTATTGACACCAATAATGGACTCTACTCCTGAATCAATCCGGGCTTGACGACGGGCTGCAGCTTCTTCTATTCTCATTTTTGGAAGCCCAGTTTCAATCGCTTTCGCCATTCCACCTAACTTTTCAACTTCCTCAATATGATTCCATGCGCGCTCCACTAGTTTTCCGGTCAAATATTCCACATAGTAGGAACCAGCCCAAGGGTCAATGACATTACATATTCCTGTTTCGTCTTGTAAATATAGCTGTGTATTACGAGCAATACGTGCTGAAAAATCTGTTGGCAAGGCTATCGCTTCATCCAATGCATTCGTATGCAAGGATTGCGTATGACCAAGTGCTGCTGCCATTGCTTCCACGCAAGTACGAGTTACGTTATTAAATGGATCCTGCTCTGTTAAGCTCCAACCAGATGTTTGCGAATGTGTACGCAAGGCTAAAGATTTTTGATTTTTCGGATTGAATTGCTTCATTAATTTAGCCCAAATTAAACGACCAGCTCTCATCTTCGCAACTTCCATGAAATAATTCATGCCAATAGCCCAGAAGAAAGATAGGCGCGGTGCAAACTTATCAACATCAATACCCGCTTTTAATCCTGTGCGAACATATTCGACACCGTCAGCGAGTGTATAGGCAAGCTCAATATCAGCCGGAGCACCAGCTTCTTGCATATGGTATCCCGATATACTAATAGAGTTGAATTTAGGCATGTACTGGGATGTATACTCAAAAATATCTGCAATAATCTTCATAGACATATCCGGTGGATAAATATAAGTATTACGCACCATATATTCTTTTAATATATCATTCTGAATTGTTCCAGAAAGCTGTTCTGGTTTTACCCCTTGTTCTTCAGCAGTTACAATGTAGAATGCCATGATCGGTAAAACAGCACCATTCATTGTCATTGAAACTGACATTTGATCGAGCGGAATTCCATCAAACAGTATTTTCATATCCAAAATAGAATCAATGGCAACCCCTGCTTTTCCTACATCTCCAACTACACGCGGATGGTCGGAATCATAACCACGGTGGGTCGCTAAGTCAAAGGCTACTGAAAGTCCCTTTTGTCCTGCTGCTAAATTCCGGCGGTAAAAGGCATTACTTTCTTCGGCTGTTGAAAATCCGGCATATTGGCGCACTGTCCAAGGACGAGCAACATACATCGTTGGATATGGGCCCCTCAAGTATGGGGGAATACCAGGCATGTAATCCATATAATCGTTATCAACAATATCTTCCTTCGAATACATCGGTTTCACTTTGATTTGTTCATTTGTTGTAAAAAGCAGATCTTCGAAAGAGCCGTCAATTGTCGTTTCCACTTGTTTTTTCCATTGTTCTGAATCAACCTGAGATTGTTTTGATTGATAGGAAATCTGAGTAAAATCTAATCTTTTGCTCATATTAGTTTACCCCCTTACGCTCTTGAAGTCTGGCAAGAGTTTGATAGCAATTTGATTTAACATGGATAAACTCATCAACACCAGCCTCAACATATTGGCTCTCAAGCTCTGGCGATGGTTTTCCAGCTACTAAAATATAAATATCTTTATTATTATTTTTCAACTCTTTTGCAATCGCTGGTACAAATTCTTCATATTGCTCGTCCGTACCACAAATTGTAACGATATCAATTCCGGATTCCAAGGCGGCTTTAACAGCCTCTTCACTTGATGCAAATCCAGATGTTGTTACAGACTCAAATCCTCCAGCGGCAAAGAATCCAGCTGAAAAATCAGCGCGTGCTTTATGTTTTGGAATAGATCCAAGATTAGCAAAGAAAATCTTTGGATATTGTCCATTTTTTTCTTTATAGCTTTCTGAAGCCTGTCTTAATTGTTCAAAGCCTTCAGCACCACGTTGGAACGTTAATTTCTCAAGTTCTGCACCTTTACAATTTTCGGCTAATTGATCGATCATTTCACCAATCGTTGCGCCCATTGCTGCCGCATTGATAAATGCCGGAACCAACTGTCCGTCATTTGTCACAGCTACTTTTACTTCTTCAAGGGCTTTAATTACGTCTTCACGTTTAGCTGCTTTTTTAGCTTTAATTCTTTCAATCAGAGGTGCCTTGAAACCTTCTATCGCTTCTCTAATTTGTAATGGTTTCTCATCCAAATTTGGATACATATTTGTTCCAACAATCCGATCTTTACGATATTCAATATTATTTTTCTTTTGTTTTGCTGTAGCAGTTACTTTTTGTTGAATCAATCCCGCTTTTAATGATTCGTACATTCCGCCGTTCTTTTCAACCTCTTGGAACAGTTCCCATGCCTTACTAGCTACTGCATCTGTTAATGACTCAACATACCAAGAACCGCCAGCAGGGTCCACAATTTGGTTCAATAATGATTCTTCTTGAAGAATGATTTGTGTATTTCGTGCGATACGACGTGAGAATGTGTCATCTGGTCTAATAGCCTCATCAAATGGAGAAACATGCATACTATTCGCTCCACCAACGGCACCGGCAAATGCCTCTGTTGTTGTTCTAAGCATATTCACATATGGGTCATAGACCGTTTTTGTCCAGTTTGAGGAACGGACATGAATATACATTTTTTGCGCTTGTTTAGAACCACCAAAGCTCTCCACAATTTTAGACCATAACATTCTAGCTGCACGAAGCTTCGCAATTTCCATAAATACATTGGAGCCAACAGCAAATGAAAAATACACTTGGTTAGCAATCCCATCTATTTCTAATCCACGATCAAGCATTTCATTTATATATTCAACCCCTGTTGCCAGTGCAAACGCCAATTCTTCTGTCGCACTTCCGCCTGCATTGTGGTAAAGCTCAGCTTGAATATAAATCGTTTTAACGTTTGGAGAATTCTGATTGGACCATTTTGCTAACTGTGCCATTGTATTATAGAGTCTTTTTATACCTAGCTTAGATTTCCCAGAAGCAACAACAGTTCCAATAGGATCTAATCCGATAAAGGCGACTAAATCTTTAATGTTAATATTTTGGTCCTTTGCATATGCAACGAGGCTTGCATATAACGGAAGTGTGCTGATGCCCGTTTGCATGAACAAGCGGTGCTCTTCTAGGTCAATGTTTGCCAATGCGTCACGAAGATCGTTAATGGAAGCAACAGGTACTCCGTTTAAGCCAACTAAAGCTTCTTCCGCTTCATCTGCGTCATATCCTCTTTTTGTAGCTTCATCAACAACTAAATTTACCATGGTTTGACCGCGCTTAAGATCTTCGATGATAGCCTTATTGAATTGCTTTGCACTTCTTCCCGTTATTTCTTGGGCGATATCCCAAGCTTTTGCGGAATTTCGGAGATAATCTGCACCTCTAACAAATGAGCCTTCGCCTGGCAGATCATTTACATGGGAGAGATTTTCTACATCCTTTTGTACGTATAATGGTTTAAGTTCAATGCCTTCATACGTTTTCGTCATTAGGGTTTCAAATGATTTTCCTTTTAGCGACTCTTCAGCTGTTTCCTTCCATTTCTGAACATCAGGAAAAGGAAATTCGCAAAACTTCTTTAAATCAAACTTTGACTCTTTTTCTGTTTTCATAAAGTTCATCCCCTTGCGGAGATTCCTCCACCCCTTTCCTAAAAAAGTTAAACAAACCTTTGTTTTAATTTTCTAAAAAGTCGAAACCTAATTATATAGTATTATAAATGACCGCATGTTACAATAATGCACTTTAGCTAATAGTGTGATTCAGCAATAATTTGTAGAAAAATGTCAAATGACAGCAAAAAATTTTCAACCAATATTTTGTTAACTATAAAAAACCCTATCCATTTTGAATAGAGTTTTTTAAAATTTACTTTAATCGTCTACGTGCTTCCCGGTTTAGATTAGAAGTTTTATCTGCAAATAACTTATCCCAGTCATTCTTATAACGGCGATAAATGAGCGGATATTTTTTTTGTATCCGTTTGATTCCTGCTGCAAATTCCTCATCTAATTGTTCAAGCTCATGCCATATTTCAATTGGGATCATACTTTTATGATATGCAACGATCTCTTCATTTCCCATTTCTTCATAAAACCAAGTCATTGCTTGAGTAGCAACCAATGGAAATAATTCTCCATCTTCAAAAAAACGATCGATTTCTTTCTGAACCCTCGAAAGTTCCTGTATGTTGGCTCTGTTCTCAATTACAAAAGGATGCTTTGGATCCATAAAACGAAGAAGATCCATATAGAAGGAAGCAGCTCTAAAATGATTGCCTTCTATATAGTTTTCACATTCATTAATAAGCGAGCTTGTCACCATAAGTTTATCATCTTCAACAGTAATCGACTTTAAAAATTTTCGCACCCTTTTTTGAACTTTATCAGTCAGTTGCCACTTTTCTAAATAGATCATTGTATTGATCCATTCGATAAAAAGGAAGATGTAATCGGGTTCTTCATCCTCTATAGCTGCAATTTCCAAATCAAATAGCTTCATCGCTTCTTCTTCTCGATCCAACGCTTGATAAACTTGAATATAAATGATTCTATATGGATCGGTATTATTAGGATATTTTTCACTTAACAAATTCAATACATCAAGTGCCTCTTCTGAATAATCCATATCATTTAGCATTTTTGCCTTCATTGCAAGTACACTTGCTTTTTCCTCTTCTGTTGTTGCACTCTCAAACAGAAGTTGTATTTGTTGATCAAAGCTCTTTAAATCCTCTTTCGCAATATATATTTGCGCTAATCCCATGTGGGCGCCTATCATATCAGGTGCCACTTTTAGAATATCAAAAAATAACGCCTCTGCTTTATCCCAGTTCTCCTGTTGCATATATTCATTAGCTTCTTCTGCTAATTGTTCGAGTGAGCCCCCAAATTTCCGGATTAAGTTATATTCTTGGCGTTTAATCGGATCACGCAGTACTTCATAGGCTCTTCTAATTCGTTCAAATTCTTCTGGGTGCTGTTCTGGCGGAAATTCTTTTACAAGTTTAATATAATTTTCCTTAATTCTTTCAGGTCTACTATTTGAACGAAGACCTAACACTTTATAATGATTTTCTACTTTTGGCTTGCTTCGTCTTTTCTTTCTCGTCTTTATTGTATCCATTTATTCTCCCATCCTTACAGGCTATAATTCAAGATCAATTAAAGCGTCAGTTGCTTCATCAATTGCTTTCTCCAATTGCTCAACATCATTTTTAGCAACAGCTTCATCAAGTAAATCAATAACCAGCCGCACCTGATTTCGGTTGCTTTCATCAACTTTATCCAATAAGTTCAAGGCTCGCTCCCTTAATTGGATTGCTTCTTCTTGAATAACAGATGGGGTCAACTCTTCATCCTCAAATTCCTCATCAATATCGCTATCATCCAAGTCTACTTCACCCAACAAATCATCTATCATTTCCCAATCTTCGTCAGTATAATCGCTCTCGTCATTATCATCTAAATCAGCAGTTCTCCATAAACTTTCGAGGCGTTGGACACTTTCCTGGAAAGATTCATTTGAATCACGTCGCAATGCATCTTGCACAACGACACTCATTTCCTTGCCTGTCGATACACATTTCGCAGACACCTCAAGAATTCCATTCAAATTATAGCGAAACGTCACGTCAACCTCTTCTTGCTTATTGAAATTCTCTGGTATTCCTTCCAGCAAAAACTCACCCAACCGATGATTATGTTTGACCCACTCATGTTCACCTTGATAAATTTCAATTGATACCACTGTTTGCCCTGGTGCTGATGTACCGAATTTTTCCGTCCTTGTAACAGGGATCGTCGTATTTCTAGGAATAATCGGAGCAAAACCTCCCGGACGTTGAGTAAGGCCTTTCCACTCTTTTAATACAGCAATCCCCATTGAAAATGGGGCCACATCAGTAGCAACAAGCCCACTTTCCGATAAGGCACCTGATTTTAAGCCCGCTTGAACGGCAGCACCTAACGCAACTGCTTCATCTGGATGTACATCTGTTCTTGGCTCTTTACCAAATAAATTCCTTATTAACTCAGCCACCCTAGGAATTCTTGTGGAGCCGCCCACCAATAGAATTTCGTCAATTTCCTGTGGACTAGACCCAGCATCTTTTAAAACGGCAGATATACTTTCGATTGTTTCTTGTAGTTGATTATCAATTAAAGCAATAAATTGCTCACGTGTAATCTCCGTTGAAATACCGACTGGTTTATTATCCTTAACTGTTACTAATGGCAGTTCAACTGCGACAGAAGTATTTTCACTTAATTGTATTTTAATTTTTTCCGCTTCATCTTTTAACAATGCCTTTGCTCGAATATCTTCACGAGGGTCGACACCTGCATTGCTTATTATTTTTTCAGCTAAAAAATCAACGATTCTCCAATCGAAATCTTCCCCACCTAACTGGCGGTTGCCAGTTGATGCTTTAACCTCAAGCAATCCATTCATCATCTCAATAATAGACACATCAAAGGTTCCGCCACCTAGATCGTAAACAAGGTAAACCCCATCCTCATTCGTATGGTCAAGTCCAAAGGCAAGCGCTGCCGCAGTAGGTTCATTAATAATCCGTTCGACCACAAAACCGGCGAGCTCACCAGCTTCCTTCGTTGCTCGGCGTTGTTCATCTGTAAAATAGGCCGGAACCGTAATCACCGCTTCCTTCTCGCCTTCACCGTATAGCGCATCAACATTTCTTTTCAATTCTTTTATAATAAGGGCCGATACTTCTTGGGGAAGCAGAGCTTGTCCCGCAATTGAAATTGGTGTATCCGATCCCATTTGTCGTTTGACTGCGGCAATGGAACGATCCGGCATAGCCACAAGTCCCGCTCGGGCATCTTCACCAACAATAACATTTCCCTTAAGATCAATGAGAACAACCGAAGGAACAATCCTTTTCCCTTCTGGTGATTCAATAATTGCTGGTTTTCCATTATGTATATAGGCGATAGCAGAATTGGTCGTACCAAGATCAATGCCAACAATCGGTCGAAAATTATTATTTGTCAAAAGAATCATCCTTTTCTAAAGTAATGACTTGCGCTTTTCGCAACAAGCTGCCATTTTCCCATTTAAATCCTCTTTGCAGCACTTCAACAATCTGATAAGGGGTCAATTCTAATGTTGATATGCCATTGTATTTCATTGTAGCTTCTTTTTTGGGTATTGTTGCCATAGCTTCTGCCAAGGTTGGGTCAAAGCTGGTGCCAAGCACTTGCAACTCATGAATACCTAAGCCTTTTAATTGAGCCAGGATATCCACGCTCCACTGCCTCAATATCCTACTCCATGCTTCCTGTTCCTCGCCTGTCAAACGTGTACATAGCATATCAAGATCATCTAACCAGTGAATGAGTGATTGCAAGATCTCGTTTGTTTTTGCTTCCATTTGAAAAATGCGCCGCTCTTGATCTTCGTTGTCATCTTCCTGCTTTTTAATAATGAATCCAATAGTCTCATGCAATCCATCTATTTTTTCTTGAATATCTTTGCTTGTTTTATACTGCAAGCGGCTTAATTTGGTTACTTGCTCACTCAATATTTTATATTGTTCTTCAAAAATGCTATTTTGTTCTTTTAATTGCTGAATGGCTTCCAATTCAGGAGAAGACTTTCGATTCTCTTTCCAAAACCACCTTACCATACGGCTTCCTCCCATTTTGATGCTATTATTTAATGAATATTTTATCATAGAAGTAAGGATATATAATCATTTGTATTAACGCTATCGTTGCTTTTTTCGGATTAATGATATCAAAATTACACTATGATTGTTAGTGATTTTTTCCAAAGTATTGTTGGAATACAAAAAGTCGTGGAATGTCCACGACTTTTTGTATTTAATAAACCGATATATTTTCTTTAGAGCTGTTTTCTAGTATTTCCTTTACTCTTGCAAGGAAACGTCCACATACAAGGCCGTCTAAGACGCGGTGATCAAGGGACATACAAAGATTTACCATATCACGGGCTGCAAACATTCCACCATTCATAATAACTGGGCGTTTCACGATCGATTCTACTTGCAAAATAGCTGCCTGTGGATAATTAATAATCCCCATGGATTGGACAGAGCCAAAAGAGCCCGTATTGTTTACGGTGAAAGTGCCACCTTGCATATCAGCAGGGGTAAGTTTTCCTGTTCTCACCTTTTGAGCCAGCTCACTTATTTCCCTAGCAATCCCTTTAATTGACTTTTCATCAGCGTTTTTAATTACGGGTACATATAAAGCTTCCTCTGTTGCGACAGCGATTGAAATATTGATATCTTTCTTTTGGATAATTTTATCGCCAGCCCAAGTAGAATTGATGGCAGGATATTCTTTAAGGGCAGATGCAACAGCTTTCACGAAGAACGCAAAATAGGTTAATGAGAAACCTTCTTTTTTCTTAAAATCATCTTTTATTAAATCCCGAAATGCTACGAGATTCGTAACGTCTACTTCGACCATTGTCCAAGCATGTGGGATTTCATGTTTCGACCTCAGCATATTGGAAGCGATGACCTTTCTTACTCCTGAAACCGGGATTTCAATATCTCCAGCTGATGTTTGCACCTGCGCTACTGAAACAGTTTCTACTTGCTTCATCGCAAATTGTTCTGTTAAAGCCGTCGATTGTACTTCTACAGATTCCGATATTGGTTGTTGTGGTCGAACTTCTCCTACTTTTGGTATATTGCCAGATTCAATTATCATCTGAAGATCTTTCCTCGTAATGCGACCACCCTTACCGGTGCCATTCACTTGTTCAAGATCAATATTATGCTCCTGTGACATTTTTAATACAGCAGGAGAATAGCGGAATTTGTTAGGTTGATCCTCATTTGTAATATCGGTTTGTGATAAATGTTGATCTACTATTTTTTGAGGATTTGCAGATATCTTCGCTCCGTTTTCTCCAGTGTCCTCTGTATCGATATAACAGATGATCTCCCCGACTGAAAGCGTATCTCCTTCACTTGCTACAAGCTCTTTCACTACTCCCGCAAAGGAGGAAGGAATTTCTGCATTTACTTTATCTGTTTGAACCTCTGCAAGTGGGTCATATTTTTTTACAATATCGCCAGGTTTAACTAACCAAGTACTAATGGTACCCTCGGTTACACTTTCACCTAATTGCGGCATTATGATTTTTTCTAAAGCCACATAAAAAACCTCCTTCTATCAGCCTGCTGAATAAAGTTAATACTCTGCTAGCTCTCTCATTGCTTTTTCAACTTTTTCTGGATTAACCATGAAGAATTTTTCCATTGTTGGTGCATATGGCATGGCCGGAACATCCGGACCAGCAAGGCGCATGATTGGTGCATCTAAGTCATACAGGCAATTTTCAGCGATAATGGCTGCAACTTCACTTAATATGCTTCCTTCTTTATTGTCTTCGGTTACTAATAACACTTTTCCTGTTTTCGATGCGGATTCAATAATAGCTTCTTTATCTAAAGGATAGACCGTACGTAAATCCAGAACCTGTGCTGATATTCCTTCATTCGCAAGCTTTTCAGCAGCTTGTAAAGCGAAGTGAACACATAAACCGTAGGTGATGACCGTAATGTCATCGCCTTCACGTTTTACATCTGCTTTGCCAATCGGTAATACATAATCCTCATCAGGAACTTCACCTTTTATAAGTCTATATGCACGTTTATGTTCAAAAAAGATGACCGGATCATCATCACGAATCGCAGCTTTTAATAAGCCCTTCACATCATAAGGTGTTGATGGCATCACAATTTTTAATCCAGGTTGATTGGCAAAGACGGCCTCAACCGATTGCGAATGATAAAGAGCACCGTGGACGCCTCCTCCATATGGTGCGCGTATAACTAATGGGCAGTTCCAATCATTATTAGAGCGATAGCGGATTCTAGCTGCTTCAGAAATGATTTGATTGACAGCCGGCATAATAAAGTCAGCAAATTGGATTTCAGCAACCGGACGATGTCCGTACATGGCAGCGCCTACGCCAACCCCAACGATCGCAGATTCGGCAAGTGGAGTATCGATGACTCTGTTTTCACCAAATTCATCATAAAGTCCGATCGTTGCCTTAAAAACGCCGCCTTTTCTCCCTACGTCTTCACCTAAAACAAAAACCTTTTCATCACGTTTCATTTCTTCATAAAGCGCGGTCGTTACAGCCTCGATGTATGACTTAATCGCCATATTATCCCCTCCTATTCTCCATATACGTATTTTAAAGCATCTTCCGGATTAGCATATGGAGCTTTTTCTGCATATTCAGTCGCTTCATCAACAACACTGTGAATATTTTCGATAATCTCTTTCTCTAACGTATCTGATAAAATCCCTATCTCCTTTAAATAAGAAGAAAAAGTAAGGAGCGGGTCTCTTTTTTTAGATTCCTCAACCTCTTCTCGTGAACGATACGTTCTATCGTCATCATCACTGGAATGTGGCGTTAACCGATATGATACAGTTTCAATCAGGGAAGGTCCCTCACCTCTTCTTGCTCTATCGGCGGCACGTTTAACAGCTTCGTATACTGTAAGCGGATCATTTCCATCAACTGTTTCCCCAGGCATACCATAGCCAATGGCCCGGTCCGATACTTTTTCACAAGATAATTGTTTTTCAATAGGAACTGAAATCGCATATTTATTATTTTCACACATAAAAATTACTGGCAGTTTATGAACACCTGCAAAGTTGGCACCTTCATGAAAATCGCCTTGGTTTGAAGAACCTTCACCAAAGGTAACAAACGATACTAAATCTTTTCCTTCCATCTTTCCTGCAAGAGCGATACCTACAGCATGCGGAACTTGAGTCGTTACCGGGGAAGAACCAGTTACTATTCGATTTTTTTTCATTCCAAAATGTCCTGGCATCTGCCGTCCCCCTGAGTTTGGATCTTCCGCTTTTGCAAATCCAGAAAGCATTATGTCCTTTGCTGTCATCCCGAATGTAAGAACGACACCCATGTCCCGATAGTAGGGCAGCACATAATCTTTATTTTTATCCAACGCAAAGGCAGCTCCAACTTGTGCAGCTTCCTGTCCTTGACAAGAAATAACAAATGGGATTTTTCCGGCACGATTTAATAACCACATACGTTCATCAATTTTCCGAGCCAAAACCATCGTTGCAAACATTTCCAAAACAGTTTCGTCACTTAAGCCAAGTGATTGATGACGATTTTCCGCCATATGAGTTTCCCCCTTATAATTGATTTATTGTAGTCTAGCTCCAGCGCCCAGCGCATCCGCTTTTCTTATTGTCCAGCTCCGGCCACCCAGCGCCTAGCGAGACTTCCTTCACCTCCGTACGATAAGTCAACATCGTCTCACATTCGTTCGACGTGTTTCCTTTATCTCCTCCGGCTCAGTCCAGTCCGAACGGCGCTAATCGTGTGGCCTCCGCTTTTCTATCCATGGATTGCCTTTCCATCAACCGCTAATGCTGCCTCTCCGATTGCTTCTGATAAAGTTGGATGCGGATGAATGGTATGAGCAATTTCCCATGGTGTTGCATCTAAAACTCTAGCGAGTCCAGCTTCCGAAATCATATCCGTTACATGCGGACCGATCATATGAACACCTAAAAGATCATCTGTATCTCGGTCTGCCACTAATTTTACAAAACCGTCTGATTCACCGAAAACAAGGGCTTTGCCAATCGCTTTAAACATGAATTTTCCTATTTTAACATTATAACCTTTTGTCTTAGCCTCATCCTCAGTGTAGCCCACGCTCGCAACTTCCGGATTCGAATAAATACATTTTGAAATCAATGAATAGTCAATCGGGCTTGGTTTTTCTCCAGTTAGGTGCTCAACCGCTACTATACCTTCATGTGAGGCAACATGGGCCAGTTGTAAACCACCGATTACATCCCCAATCGCGTAAATATGAGATTCCTTTGTTTGATAAAATGGATTCGTACAAATTGCACCTTTTTCAACTTCGATAGAGGTGTTTTGTAACCCAATATCCTCAACATTTGCTTGCCGGCCAACAGAAACTAACATTGTATCAGCGGAAAACGTTTTTTGCTCGCCTTTAATTTCAGCAGCAATTGTTACGCCATTCTCTTTTACGAGCGTTTCGGGCAAAACCTTCGCACCTGTCACGATTTTTATTTTCTTCTTTTTCATAATTCGTTGCATTTCTTTCGAAATTTCATGGTCCTCAGTCGGGATTATACGGTCAGCATATTCTATAACCGTAACATCTACGCCAAAATCTGATAGCATGGAAGCCCACTCAATGCCAATTACGCCACCACCAACGATGATAATCGAGCTTGGTAGGTTTTCCATCGCCAGCGCTTCATCAGAGGTCATTACATATTTTCCGTCAATTTCTAAACCTGGCAAGGATCTTGGTCTTGACCCTGTTGCTATTATTACATTTTTAGGGATTAACATTTCATTTTCTGCACCACTCTTCATTTCTACAGAAATGGTACCTGGAGTTGGCGAAAAGATAGACGGACCAAGAATTCGACCAATCCCCTCGTAAATGTCAATTTTTCCTTTTTTCATTAAGTGCTCGATACCACGAACAAGTTGATCAATAATTTTTTGTTTACGTTCCTGTACTTTTAGAAAGTCGAGCTTAACATCAGATAATATGACGCCAAATTCTTCACCACGTTTTGCTGTAGCATACACTTCTGCACTTCGGAGTAGTGCTTTACTTGGGATACACCCTTGATGAAGACAGGTTCCACCTAGTTTTCCTTTTTCAACAATTGCCGTTTTTAACCCGAGCTGTGCAGCTCTAATTGCTGCGACATAACCACCAGTTCCACCGCCAAGTATTACGAGATCATATTCTGTCGCCATTATTTCTCCCCCTATTCGATATTCAATGCACCATTGACCAACACATGCTTATATAGCTGTTCATCATTTTCTACGACTTAAAATATGTTTACCATTTTGTAGAAATTGGCTGCGGGAATGACGCATTCTTTCGATCCGTTCCTCTGCTAGTCGATCTGCCGCCTTATACGTTGGAATCCCATCCCGCTTTGAAATTTCTATTACTTTCGCAATATTATCATAGATCATTTCCACTTTTTTCATAGCACGATCTCTGTTATATCCATAAAGTTCATCTGCTACATTTATAACCCCGCCGGCATTTATAACATAATCTGGTGCATAAACGATCCCTAACTCGTGAAGGCGGTCGCCGTGTCGCTCGTCCTTCAACTGATTATTGGCGGAACCTGCAATTACCTTTGCTTTCAACTGAGGGATTGTAGTATCGTTGATCGTTGCACCAAGCGCACATGGCGAATAAATATCACAGTCTACACTGTATATATCGCTTGGGTCGACAGCCTTTGCACCAAATTCCTGAACGGCACGCTGGACCGCTTCTTTATTGATATCTGTAACAATCAGGTTTGCACCCTCTTTATTTAAGTACTCACATAGCGTATAGGCAACACTGCCCACGCCTTGAACAGAAATCGTTTTTCCCTCCAATGAATCCGTTCCAAATGCTTCTTTTGCCGCAGCTTTCATCCCGCGGTAAACACCATAAGCTGTAACCGGTGATGGATTCCCTGATGATCCAAAAGCAGGAGAAATACCAGTTACATAATCTGTTTCTTCATGAATCAAATCCATATCAGCCACAGTTGTTCCCACATCCTCAGCTGTGATGTATCTTCCATTTAAACCTTGAACATACCTTCCGAATGCCCGAAACATAGCTTCATTCTTATCTTTTCTTGGGTCGCCGATGATGACCGTTTTTCCACCGCCTAAATTTAAACCGGCTGCCGCATTTTTATACGTCATCCCTTTCCCTAAGCGTAACGCATCTTCAATAGCCGCTTCCTCTGATTCATAGGTCCACATCCGTGTCCCACCCAGTGCCGGTCCAAGGGTCGTATCATGAATACATATGATTGCTTTTAAACCTGACTGCTTATCTTGACAAAAAACTAATTGCTCATAATCATATTTTTCCATGTAATTGAAAATTTCCATTTTATTTCCTCCTTTTGTTATTCTCTTCTACTGTACAACCTTCGCGTCCAATCCCAGTTCTATTTTTATAGATGCAATTAACATGCCAATCACTGAATATTGAAAGCGCTTTATTTGTCAGTTTTTAAACAATGCAAAAACTTGCAATTATGCAATCTATTGCATGCCATTATATGCAATTTTATACTTTTCAATTTTGTAATATAAGTTTCTAAGAGAAATTCCTAATTCTTTTGCAGTCTTTGTTTTATTCCCCTTATTTTTATTTAATTCGAAATAGATTACTTTTGCTTCAAAATCTTCTATCATTTCAGAGAGTGGCCGTGAATGCTCCAAATTAATTTCAATCGGGAAGTTCGTTTCTTTCTTATCAAGCATTTTTGTCTCTAGATGCGGGATATGTTGAACATCAACGATAACTTCATTAAAGTTCATATTAATAATCGCTCTTCCCAAAATGTTCTCGAGTTCTCTTACATTCCCAGGCCATTCATAACTTGATAAATACTCAAGGGCAGCATCGGTTAACCCTTCAACATTTCTCCCAAAGTCTTGATTTATTTTTTTTAGAAGATGGTAGCTTAATAACGGAATATCCTCTTTGCGATCGCGCAATGGCGGGATTTGGATCGGAAGCTTATTTATTCGATAATACAAGTCTTCACGAATTCTACCTTCGGCCATACCTTTTTCAAGATTGACATTCGTAGCCGCTATCACTCGAACATTAATGGGTATCGGTTTTGTCCCACCGACCCTTACAATTTCATTTTCTTGCAACACTCTTAATAGTTTCGCTTGAGTTTCTGTAGATAATTCACCAATTTCATCCAAAAAAATACTTCCATTATTCGCTTCCTCAAATAACCCCCGTTTGCCGCCACGTTTTGCACCTGAAAATGCTCCTTCTTCGTACCCGAACAATTCACTTTCCAATAGCGAAAACGATATGGCTGCGCAATTGACACGAATAAATTTGTTATACTTGCGGTTGCTTGCATTATGGATAGCGTGAGCGAAAAGCTCTTTTCCTGTACCGGATTCCCCTCTTAACAGGACTGTTGCTGGTGTTTTGGCACCTAATTTGGCTTGTTCAATTGCAAAATGCATCTCATCTGAAGAGCCAATAATATCTTCAAACGTATATTTCGCTTCCAATGTACGAATGATTTGTCTCGCTCTATGTAGTTCTTCAGTTAATGCTTGGATTTCAGAAACATCGCGGATGACACCAACGCTTCCTTTTAAAATCCCGTCAACAATAATGGGCGCAACATTGACAAGCACATCTCTCCTATTCGGACCAACCTTCATCCTAACGCCCCGAACAGGCTTCCTTGTCTGCAACACCTTAAAATGCATACTTTCTCCCTCTGAAATGTCTGCCGTTGCCGGCTGTCCGACAACCTGTTCCCGTGTTAGGCCGGTTAATCTGGTATAAGCGGGATTGATAATAATTCCAGTTCCATGCTCATCAACGACGGAGATTGCTTCATCCGATGATTGGATAATCGCCTCCAACATTTTCGCATGGACGTCGGATTGGTTTAGGTTTTGCATTTTATTTCACTCCTTAGGAAATAATCGTGCAAAATTCTTCATTGTTATTATCATCTCTAATATATGAAAAAAAATCAATGGTTTTTAACTTAATTCTTTTATTATCCCGTGTTATACTTATTTCATGATGAAGTTGATATTGAAAGGGAATTTGATATGAGCCGACTGATTGCTTTATTAGTAGTAGCAATACCTGGATTTCTTGCAGTATTAGGCTTTAAGCTAATGCGGGATACGCTCTTTGGTATTGAACAATTCCATATACCATTTTTATGGCTGCAATTTTTAATCGGACTGCTTTTATTTTTGTTAGGATTAATATTTGTAGCTGGTTTTATTTTTTACCGAGATAAAAAAAGAAAAAAACTTCAACCAAAATTTCAAAATAAGAAAGCGTAAGAAAAGGTCGTTAGCTACATCGCTAACGACCTTTGTTTCACTGTCTAGCTCCAGCGCCCAGCGACTAGTAAACTTCGCCCACCTCCCTACGATAAGTCAACATCGACTCACATTCGTTCTTCGTGTTTCCTTTATCTCAGTCGATGGGCTC
>NZ_AJLR01000149.1 GCF_000307855.1 Schinkia azotoformans LMG 9581
CGCTTCCGCTTTTCTATTATAAAAATGCTTCTGGGCGTTGTTCGATTTGACCAAAATGGTAGCGGATGGCTTCAGCAATGCGTTCGCTGGCTTTTCCATCTCCGTATGGGTTCGAAGCTTTTGCCATTTTTTCATATTCAGCCTGATCTGTAAGCAAGTCGGATGCTAAACGATAGACTGTATCCTCATCTGTTCCGGCCAACTTCAATGTGCCGGCTTCGATTCCTTCCGGGCGCTCCGTCGTGTCGCGTAATACGAGAACTGGAACTCCAAGCGATGGCGCCTCCTCCTGAACGCCGCCGGAATCGGTCAAAATTAAATGAGCACGAGCGGCAAAGTTATGGAAGTCAATCACATCAAGCGGTTCAATTAATTGAATGCGATCATGTCCGCCCAAAATTTCACCAGCAATTTCACGTACAGCAGGATTCATATGGACAGGGTAAATGACCTGAACATCAGTGAACTCATCTACGATGCGGCGAATCGCACGGAACATATTGCGCATCGGCTCCCCAAGGTTTTCGCGACGGTGTGCTGTCACAAGTACAAGTCTGCCCCCGCTTACTTTTTCAAGAACCTCATTTGTATAATCTTCTTTTACCGTAGTTTTTAAAGCATCAATCGCTGTATTTCCGGTGATAAAGATTGCCTCTTGCTTTTTATTTTCATTCGTAAGGTTTTCGAAGGCTTTTTCCGTCGGTGAAAAATGAAGGTCAGCGATCACGCCTGTTAATTGGCGGTTCATCTCCTCCGGAAATGGCGAATATTTATTCCAAGTCCGTAAGCCGGCTTCAACATGCCCCACCGCAACCTGATTATAATACGCAGCAAGGCTCGCGATAAACGTTGTTGTCGTATCGCCATGAACAAGCACGATGTCCGGTTTGACCTCTTTGATAACAGCATCCAAACCTTCAAGCCCTCTAGTTGTCACATCGATAAGTGTTTGGCGGTCCTTCATGATGTTTAGATCGTAATCAGGTTTTACATTAAAAATTTCTAAAACCTGATCGAGCATTTGGCGATGCTGAGCTGTTACCGCAACAATGGATTCAAACTGTTCCGGGCGTTTTTCCAGTTCCAGCACAAGCGGGCACATTTTAATCGCTTCCGGTCTAGTTCCAAAAGTCGTTAAAACTTTAATTCGTTTTGACATTTTTATTCACTCCAATTAATTGTTCCGAACAAAGCGACCAAGGTATTTTGGGCTAAATAAGCAACTTGCCACTACTATTGAGTGGCATGTGCATAGTAAACGGCGATTATTTTGTTCCGAAAAGACGGTCTCCCGCATCTCCTAAACCTGGAACAATATAGCCGTGGTCATTCAATTTTTCATCTAATCCAGCAATATAAATATCAACATCAGGATGTTCTTTTTGAACCACTTCAACACCTTCAGGAGCAGCAATGACACACATTAAACGAATATGAGTGGCACCGCGTGTTTTTAAAGAAGTAATCGCAGCAGCAGCTGAGCCTCCTGTAGCAAGCATTGGATCTAAAACGATGAACTCGCGCTCTTCGATGTCAGATGGAAGCTTCACATAGTATTCGACAGGCATTAGCGTTTTAGGGTCACGGTATAGACCAACATGACCAACCTTTGCAGCCGGAATCAGCTTTAAAATACCGTCTACCATTCCAAGACCTGCACGTAAAATTGGAATTAGACCCAGCTTTTTACCTGCAAGCACATTTGCTTTAGCCGTTGCTACTGGTGTTTCAACGGTTACTTCCTTAAGTGGAAGGTCACGTGTTGCTTCGAAAGCCATTAAACTAGCAATTTCGTCTACCAGCTCGCGAAATTCTTTTGTACCCGTATTTTTGTCACGAATCATTGTAAGCTTATGTTGAATTAACGGATGATCAAAAACATGAATTTTTCCCATCTTACCGTCTCCTTTTCTCATTTTCACATTATGTATTTTGCCCATTTTTATATTTTTGAAAGATATTGCTTTTATTTCAAAAAAGAATGAGGGCAGCACAGTTGACATATTTGGACAAATTATGTGGATTCTATGATGGCCGAAAAAAGCACATCCCGCCACCAGTTATGGAATTAAGAGAATTCTGCTCCTGCGATTACTCGTCGCATAAAAAAAATTGCCGAATAAGGTTAAAAAATTTGCCTACTTTGGTCAAATTGTGTCTATCTAGTAAATTGTATAAGAAAATAGTAATAGAGACAAGTGAATTGGGAAAAGTCATCGGCTAAAATAGATATAAAAGAAAATTGGGATAGTTCGAAAAAATAAAACTGACGCTGCAACTGCGTAGCGGGCTGGTACAAAAACAAAAATATAAAAGCCGATTTACTTAGAAATCGACTTTGGAGTAATTTTGATTATATAAAAATTTTTAGTTGCTGTTGGATTGTACGTTCTCCCACTCAACTTCTTGAGCCGTTTTTTTCTCAAATTTAATTCCATTCATAATTAGGCATGCTCCGAGGAATACAACCGCTGCCGCCCCTATTAATGCCGAGTTGAAGCTATGTGTGACCGATGATAAAAGACCTGCAATTGTTGGTCCGATCATTTGGCCGATTGCATAAATGGCCGTCATATAGCCAATAAGTCGGCTCGTATTGGATAGATTCATTTGACGCGCGATAGTTGTTGCCAGGGTGGTGATACCCATAAATGTTGCACCAAATAGTGCGGCACTGATCATTAAGCTAGTTGCCGACATCCACATCACCGGTAGTGCGATGCCGAGAGATTGTAATACCATCGCAAAAATCAAGGATTTTATAAGTCCCCACCTTTTTCCAATCAATGACCAAATTGCACATGACGGGATGGCAGCCAAGCCTACGATCATCCAGATAAAGGTTGCAGCGCTGCTGGTTGGCAACATTTTTTCAGCAAAAGAAACGATAAATGTTCCTGTTACAATATAGCCCAAGCCCTCTAAACCGTAAGCCGCAACTAACCATGGAAGCCATTTAGCGGGTGGCACCTGGTTTCTGACTACTTGATTATTTGTTTTTTCAATCGAATTAGGATAATCTACGAGCAGAATCCAAACAAAGAGTGTTAGAATAGCTGCTACAATTCCGAGCCCAACCCATACACCTTCCCACTGGAAAAAGCGGTTTAGAGCTGGCGTGAACAATCCTGTAGTGAAAATTCCAAACCCTACACCACTGTAAAAAAAACCAGACCAATTTGTTTTGTTTCTGGCAGCCAGTTTGTCTAAAACAATACTGGAGGCCAACACGAATACAAAAGCGCTTGCCACACCCGATAGAAAACGAAGGATAAACCAGAATATAAAAGAATGTGATAAACCCATAATGGCAGTTGTTGAGATACTAATAATTAGACTTAGTCTTAGAAGGAACGTCCGATTGTTGTTCAATGGTACGACACTTGTAATGAATGCCCCGACCAAATATCCAGCGTAATTGCTTGTTGCCAGGTACCCAGCCATGGCGTCAGAGAAGCCAATCGCATTTTGCATCAACGGTAGTACTGGCGTATATGTAAATCTCCCGATTCCCATTGCAATCATTAAAGAAAAAATACCTCCAATTAAAAAAAGAAAAGGCTGCTTTTTCAAATACTCACCCCCGGACCCCTGATTTTTATAATTTTATCACAGTTTTTTACTTATAGTTTAAAATTCCTTTACACTGTATTGCAACTGCTTGGAATAAACTGTAAATTACTTGTAAATAATAAATTAGAAGTAATGAATAAAGGAACTTTGCTAATGAGGGTTATTTCAGCTCTATTTTCAATGCTTATGCCAGGGTTTGGCCAAATATATAATCGGCAATTTATAAAAGGGATTTTCTTTGTAATACTAGAACATTACGTTAATGCGTCTGCCAATATAAACAAGGCCATTCACCTTGATTTTAACGGGTTTCATCAACAAGCACTGGAGGCAGTTATTTACGATGGTTTGTTATTTTATCCGGGTTTCTATGTCTATGCGGTATGGGATTCTTGGTTTTATGCAAAGGTGGGAGCAAATAAAACAAAAACGGCGATTCCTTTTATAATAAGCGGATTTTTAGGTGAATTCGGCTCAATTTATGCTACGAAGATACCAATCCCCTCTTTAACAACGGGGCTGCTTATGATTATTCCTATGATTATCGGGATGATTGTCTTTCGGAAGCAGTGAAGGGTTGATGGGGCGTCAGGCTACCTTGACGGTGGGTCAATGGGGCGGTGAGCCAGAGGGTCCCGACCCTCTGACCTCATTCGGGACATAGATCCCGACCCCATGGCTCTTATTAATTATAGATTCGGATATAATTGGAATTTTGAAGTTAAATCTTCTACACGCTTCGCCGCTTCAGCCAATTTTTCTTCGTTATCTACATTTTTTAATGTTAAGCCAATGATTGATGCAATTTCGTCCATTTCTTCTAGACCAAAACCGCGGCTTGTAACTGCAGCTGTACCAATACGGATACCGCTTGTTACAAATGGGCTTTCTTGGTCGAATGGAATGGTATTTTTGTTAACAGTGATGCCGACATCATCTAATGCTTTTTCAGCTACTTTTCCTGTTAATCCTAATTTACTTACATCGATTAATAATAAGTGGTTGTCTGTACCGCCTGATACTAGTGTTAAGCCTTCTTTTTGCAGGCCTTCTCCAAGACGTTTTGCGTTGTCTTTAATATTCCCGGCATATTCTTTAAAGCTGTCTTGTAGTGCTTCACCGAATGCAACAGCTTTTGCTGCGATTACGTGCATTAATGGACCGCCTTGGATTCCAGGGAAGATTGCTTTATCAATTTTTTGAGCAAATTCTTGTTTACATAAAATCATACCGCCACGTGGTCCACGTAATGTTTTATGTGTAGTTGTTGTTACGAAATCAGCGTATGGTACAGGATTCATGTGCAGGCCGGCTGCCACAAGACCAGCGATGTGAGCCATATCGACCATTAAGTAAGCTCCCACTTCATCAGCAATTTCGCGGAATTTCGCAAAGTCAATTTCACGAGGATATGCACTTGCGCCTGCTACGATCAATTTCGGCTTATGTTCTTTAGCTTTTGCTAAAACATCTTCATAATCGATTTGTTGTGTTTCTTTGTCGACTCCATACTCAACAAAGTTGTATTGAATTCCACTGAAGTTAACAGGACTTCCGTGTGTTAAATGTCCTCCGTGTGATAAGTTCATTCCTAGAACTGTATCCCCTGTTTGTAAAATTGTGAAGTAAACCGCCATGTTCGCTTGTGCACCTGAGTGTGGCTGAACATTGACATGCTCTGCTCCAAAGATTTGCTTCGCACGATTTCTTGCGATATCTTCTGCTACGTCCACATACTCACAGCCGCCATAGTAACGTTTACCAGGATAGCCTTCTGCATATTTGTTTGTTAAAACTGAACCTTGTGCCTCCATTACTGCTTCACTTACGAAATTTTCTGACGCAATTAATTCAATTTTATTGCGTTGACGACCAAGTTCGTCTTGGATTGCTTGATATAACTCTTGGTCTTGCGATTTTAAATGTTCCATGTTTTCCTCCTAAGATATATATATTAATTTTTGATAAAATCCGAATATTAATGTTCGTAAACCATTGTAACATATTTATTTTTAATAAAAAACCCAAAAAATTTTAGCTTTCGCAGGAAATGTTCGCTTCTATATCCGAATAAACTGCTCGCTCTCCACCGATAAGCTTCGGTCTTGTCCGAACCATCGTAACGTGAGCTTGTCCAATTTCTGTTATTTTACCACGAACTGGAACCGCTACGTGCTTAATATGCATTCCAATAAATGTGTCACCAATATCAATGCCGGCATCAGCTTTTATGAATTCTACCATTTGCGGGTTTTGAAAATGTCTATAGGCGTATGTTGCCATTGCCCCTCCCGCTGTTTTGACCGGAATGACAGATACTGGCTCGAACCGCTTTTGCTGTGCGGTTTCTTTTTCAACGACTAGGGCACGGTTTAAATGCTCACAGCATTGGAATGCTAGCTGTACACCTGTTTTTTGCTTAAAATTTTGAAATACTGAGAAAATTGTTTTCGCAACTTCGTCCATTCCGGATGTTCCAATTCGTTTGCCGATGACTTCACTTGTGCTGCACCCAATGACCAGGATGTGGTCTGATGTAAGGTTTGCCACTGCCTGAAGGTCTGCGAGCACGGTTTCAAGCTGTATTTTTATAAGTTTTAAATCTATTTCCACTTTTAAGGGCTCCTTTCTTGGATGATATGTGCTGGGACGCGGGGACCGACCCCATGGCTCGTCCACCTCACACAATCTGGGACGGAGAACCCGCCCCCCGCGGCACAGCTCGCATACAAAAATAGCAGGTATTTTGCATACACCTGCTAACCTGATTGAATGTTTCGTTCGAGGGAGAGGAAGTCGTCGACGAGACGGTCCCCATCCTACTACATTGTTATTTTTTTTCGTAATCTGTAATTTTTGTAATTCGATTTAAATGACGGCCGCCTTCGAAGTCGGTTGTGAGCCATGTTTTTGCAATTTCTCTAGCCAAGCCTGGACCAATTACGCGTTCACCCATTGCGAGGATGTTGCTATCATTGTGCTCACGTGTTGCTTTTGCACTGAATACGTCATGAACGAGCGCACAACGGATGCCTCTTACCTTATTTGCTGAAATGGACATACCGATTCCTGTTCCGCAAATCAAAATGCCGCGGTCGAACTCCCCGCTTGCGACTTTTTCCGCGACCGGAATTGCATAGTCGGGATAATCTACGGAGTTGCTGCATTCACAGCCGAAATCCTCATACTCAATCCCCATTTCTTGCATTAGGGCTATAATCTCCGCTCTAATATGGATCCCACCATGATCTGATGCGATTGCTACTTTCATTTTATTTGCCTCCTAATTGAAATTGGTTAATTGTTTGCTTCAATGTTTGTGCTTGGTCTGATAATTGACCTGCAATAATTGCAATATCTTCAATCATCGCTGCCTGCTCAGTCGTCGTTGCAGAAATTTCCTGAGACCCCGCAGAAGTTTCCTCGGCAATAGCTGCCACTTCCTCTGATTGAGCCGATGTATCTTGAATATAGCTCATTTGTTTTTGGGCAAAAACAGCAATTTGTTGAACAGCTTCCTCCATTTGATGAACAGACACTGTCATTTGTTCAATCGCTTCATTCGTTTCAATACCCTTATCGGCACCTTTATTAGCAGTGTCAACTTGCTCAAGAATCTGGGTAACGACATTTTTAACTTCTACTTGAATATTCCCAACTAAGTCGGAAATTCCATGAACAGCTTGTCTACTTTCATCAGCTAATTTACGAACTTCTTCGGCTACAACGGCAAAACCTTTGCCATGCTCGCCCGCACGTGCAGCCTCAATCGAAGCATTGAGCGCCAAGAGATTTGTCTGCTCAGCGATATCTCCGACTAATGAAATGATATTTTCAATTTCCTTCGCATTTTTCTCCAGTCGTTGAACTACCGCCAACGATGCTTGATTTTCTTTTGCAAGTAGTTCAATTTCTTGGACTAGCGAACGAATGACTTTTTTACTATTTTCCAAAGAAACAACCATATTTGCGGAAACCGCTTGAGAATCAGTTGCATGTTTTAATACTTCCTGAGAAATTTCCGTAACCGTATTAATCGATTCAACCGTTGATGTGATCGCGCTGGCTGAGCGCTCCGCACCGTTTGCAATATCCTCGAGCGTTGACGAAATAGCCTCAGCTTGAATAGCTGCTGTTTTTGACGCTTCAGAAATACGATCCACATTTTGGTTCGTACTTTGGAAGTTTTGCTCAATATTGATAACCATTGTTCTTAATGATTTTAACATGTTATTAAAAGCAAGTCCTAAAGAACGAATTTCATCGTCCGATTTTGACACCTTCGCATCCTCAGAAATATCACCGCCAGCGGCCTTATAGACGGCTGCTTCAAGAATTTGCAGCGGTTTGACGATAAAACCAGCAGCAAAATAGGCAAGAATTCCCGACCAAATAATTCCTAACAACAAGGTAATAATTGTAAACATCTCTTCGCTAATTGAGATAAAATCTTTCGCATAATCATATAAGAAGTATATGAAAAATGCACTTGTTGAATAGGTTATAATTGAAACAATGGTGATGAAAACTACTACTTTCATGCGTAAGCTAAACTTGTATTTTCTCTGCATTATGGCCTCCCGATATTCGTACAGAACTGTTTCTCCTTTAATCTCCACAAAACATTATTTTTATATAAGAAAAAAATCTGGGCTTGGTGGGAAGTCTAATGTTGATCTGCTTCACCCTGATTGTCCAATTTTTCAATAAGCTTAAGAATAGCCTCTTCAATTTCATTGAAAGTTTTTTCGTAGTCATTCAATGAGCCACCATATGGGTCAGCAATATCAGCTTTCCTATTCAGGGCGTACTCTTTTAAACTAAAAACCTTTTCGGTCGCCTTCGGATAGCGCTGCTGGATCAATTGCTTGTGACTATTTCCCATTGTCAAAATTAAATCTGACCAGGCAACAAGCTCTGTTGTAAGCTGCTTCGACTTATGATCAATTGGTATAGATTGATTTTTTAAAATTTCAATTGAATGAGCGGAAGCTGAACTCCCATCGTGCGCAAAAATGCCAGCTGATCTTACTTCAAAACGATTATTCGTTTTATGCTTAAAAATAGCCTCGGCCATCGGGCTCCTGCATGTATTCCCCGTACAAATAAATAGAATTTTATGCAAGCAGCTCCCTCCTTCACTCATAAAGTTTTACCATATATTTATATATTATAAAGCAAACCGGCCACTTCTAATATCATTTAATTAAAATAATCGAAAAAAGTTCAAAATAAGGACTAGGGTTGAGCTTCATCAATTGGCATGACCTAAAGCAATTAAAAACGCACAAAGGATTCCATGCTAAAATCCCTTGTGCATTATTTTTTTAAAAAAAGCATGTAAATTTCAAAATGGCAATAATAGCTTCAACCCGAATGCGAGGAGGATACTGCCACCAAGGGCTTCGCCATACGACCCAAGCCAAGTCTGAACCTTTCTGCCGAGCAGCAAGCCCACCCATGTTAGGACCATACTGAAAAATCCAAAAAGAAAAATGGCTACAGCTGTCCGTGCACCAAATATCCCGAGGCTTAAACCAACCGAAAAACTATCCAGGCTGACACTTAGCGCGAAAATAATTAAACCAAATCCAATTGGTGTAACAAGAGTTTGCTGCCCCGATTTAAAAGATGATACGACCATCTGTAGACCCAAAATTAATAAAAGTGCACCGCCAATATAGGAAGCAATGCCACTGAAATGAACAGAAATCATGCGCCCGAGGCCAATCCCCAAGAGCGGCATTATTACATGAAAAATTCCGATTGTGATTCCTATGTAGAACACTTGCTTTAAACGGAGTCGAATCATACCCATTCCCAAGCCTAACGAAAAGGCGTCCATTCCAAGAGCTATTGCCATGATGGAGAGCGTTATGATCTCCCCAATTAGTTCTGTTATTCCCATCGTCTTTCCCCCTCAGACGTGCTTGTATAACATATGCACGTCCATGGAGTTTTAGAATTATTGAGAAAAAATTATATTGGGGCATCAGTTGTGACACCGGTGGTACTTGTCCACATTTTATTCTTTTATTATGTTTCCTCCGGCAGCTTTGGATAGGCGATTCATTACGGCCTCGCCTACGCCGGTTTGCGGAAAGCTTTCGCTGAATATAATATCGATTTTTTCTTCGTCGAAAGCGCGAAGGCTGTCATACAAATGGTGGGCAACGGTTTTTAAATCTTCACGATATCCACAGGTTATTACGATATCCGCATTATAGTTCTGTTTATTTTCTTCAGTTGTCAACATTCCCACTTTTTTACCGTTTTGGTGCTCTTCATCAATGAGCTTTTGGATAAAATCACGGGGGCCGTCTACGATATACAACGGTGCTTTTGGTGCATAATGCGTATATTTCATGCCCGGTGATTTGGGAGCTTCGTCTTTTTCCAAAAGGGCCTTATCCACAGCTACAGATCCAATCACTGCTTCTATTTCTTCTCTAGTTACTCCACCTGGGCGCAAAATTATTGGCGGAGTGCATGTACAATCAATGACTGTGGATTCTACGCCGACACCGGTTGCACCACCATCCACCACACCAGCAATTCTTCCGTTCAAATCGTGCAAAACATGGTCCGCATTGGTCGGACTCGGTTTTCCAGATAGATTGGCACTCGGTGCAGCCACTGGTACATCCGCAGCCTCTATTAAAGCGAGGGCTACCGGATGGTCAGGCATTCGAATCGCCACTGTTTGTAAACCGGCTGTCACTTTTGGAGAAACAACCGAATTGCTTTCAAAAATAATCGTTAATGGGCCTGGCCAAAATGAATCCATTAATTTTTGAGACACAGCTGGAATATTTTTAACTAACTTATTTAATTGATTAATATTGGATATGTGGACAATTAGCGGATTATCACTTGGGCGTCCTTTTGCTTCATAAATCTTCGAAATCGCTTGATCTGACAAGGCATTGGCCCCTAACCCATACACCGTTTCTGTTGGAAAGGCGACCACTTCTCCCCTACTTATCCACATGGCAGCGTTTTTAATTTGTGGATTACTTGTGAGTTCCGATGAATTTTTGTCCACAATCCAATGATGTGTTTCTAAATTATTCATATTTTAGTCCCTTCTCTTGCTATATCGCTATTTTCTGTATTTTATATTAATCGGTATAAACAAAATTATCCACATAATGTGGATAATTCTCTTAAAAAAGTGGATAACTTTGTGGATTTTGTTAGTTATTCCAATATTTTTGTATAGAAAATTGTTTTGAACCTCTTTCAATCACTAAAAAGTATAATACATAATCACAGGTTGTTCATTATTTATGTTTTGATAGTGCTCAAAATCTAACATTTCCACAGGTGTTTCATCAGCCAACTGGAACCCTAGCATGTGAAAAAGTTTAACAGATCGTTGATGTCTTGTGCATAAAAACAGCTTCCGCAGACTATTTTTTTTCGAATAATCAATAACCGCCCTCATGATTTCTAAAATACTAAGTTGATCCGACTTTTCATTGATAACAAAAGATCTCAATAGCCCATTTTGTTGCTGAAATTCAAATCCGACCACAGCAACAAGAGACTGATCATCCCCATTTGTGGACAGGCTGTGTGTTTCTTTTTCCATAATTAAAAAGTTATCCACATTTTGTTCAATTCCATGCGTTTGTAGGCCCGCCTGCCCTACTAGTTGTTCAATTCTATTAATATCATCGTGTTTTGCTTTACGAATAATTTGCATGTTAAATGTCACTCCCTACTTTTCATTTTTAGCGGTGTATTTACGCGATTTGCGGAGTGGGACACAGATTTCTGGGACACAGTTCCCGACCCCATGGCCCAGACCCCGCGGCTCACACCGCCCCCTAACCCATTTACTAAAAGCTATGATCGAAAAGTAGATCTCATGACTATTAATTCTATTAATTTTTTATTTATGATTAACATTCTCATTAGAATGCACCTAGTAATTTTTCAATTAATTCTACGATAAATGATTTTACTACTACTTTTTCCTGTGAATCTGCTGTAGCTGGTTTAGATTCTTCATCTGCTTGCTTTACTGCATCACCATTTGAAAAATCTAGGAAGCATAGCGGTGGGAACAGTACGCACCACCAATTTGCACCTTCAGCATTACCAAGTGAAATTAAAATTGCTTCATATTGGCCAGCCGGGTAAATAAAGTTGCCATAAATTTTTGTTGGGAAATTTACATTGTCAAAATCAACATGAACCTTTTGGTTGCTGCCTTCCTGTTCTAATACTTGATAAGTGATTTTTTCAATTTCCGGAACGCGGTTGTCAATTAAAGTTCTAGCTGCCTCAATGGAAGTTAAATCCTCAACCCATTTCGTGATTTCAGCGTTTACCGCATCACGAACTTTTCTTTTTAATGCTTGGTCTTCGTTTGAATCACTATTTGCAAGAATTCGTAATCTAATGGCTTCATCCGGAATTACAACTGGCCCCTTCGCCTCTACGATTGCTCTATCAAAAATTTGAATTAAATTTGCACCTATTAAAATTAAAAGCATGAATATGATTGCTTGTGTTTGTTTTTTCATTTTATCTCCACCGTCCTTACTAAGACAGTGTGGACAAAAACAAAACATCTTAAACTAGCAGAATTAAATTTTTATAAAAATAATTTAATAGATTTGTAGATTGGGCTGCCGGGGCGGGCATGCTTGCGGAAATCCGGCTGTTGACACGGATCATCAAGAGCTCAGCCGGAAATCCCAAGGCTTTACCCGTAAATATAAATGCTTTACTCGGAATAGCTACCCGATCAGAACCTCCCAAATACCATCCTGTCTTTTCCGTTGATATCATGGACGATTTCAACATGAATGCCTTTGTGCTGAAAAGTTTTCTGGAGCATATCAGCAACGTTTTCTCCTTGGCCTACCCCAATTTCGAAGGCAATCAAAGCATGGTCTTCTACAACATGCGGCAATTGATCCATAAAGCGTCGGTATAGGTCAAGGCCGTCTGTACCGCCAACCAGCGCTCGGATAGGTTCATGGTCTTTGACAATGTCGGACAAATTCTCAATGTCCCCTTCCGGAATATAGGGAGGGTTGGAGACGATTATGTCGAACTTTTCACCACGCTCCAAGAATGGCGTCAATAAATCCCCTTGAATAAAGCAGATTGATGGTGCCTCAAGATTTTGTGCATTTTTATGGGCCACTTCAAGCGATTCCTCCGCGATATCTGTTGCGGTTACTCGAAGCGCTGGATCCTCAAGCGCCAATGTAATCGCGATGATGCCGCTTCCTGTTCCAATATCAACAACGTTGAGTTTTTCCGAACGACCGCTAAAGTGCTCTTTTTTTCTTTTTAAAACACCTTCTATTAATTCTTCCGTTTCCGGGCGTGGGATCAACACTTCCTCGTTCACTTCAAACTTTCTTCCGTAAAAAAATTCATATCCCATTAAGTATTGGACAGGTGTGCCACCAGCATATTGATAGACATCTTCGATAAAAGCTTCCTTAGTCTTTTCGTCCATCCATTGATCTCTTATTGATGCGTAGAGCTGTGCCCGTGACATTTGAAGGTGATGTCTTAGTAAAAGTTCAGCCGCAAATGGTTCTCTATTTTGTTTTTCTAAAAAAGAAGAAGCCCAATTGAGGGCTTCGTGTATTTTTGTAAATGTTGGTTTCATTACTCAGCTTGCTCCATTTTTTTCGCTTGGTCATCCAAAATTAACGCATCAATAATTTCATCAAGTTTTCCTTGTAAAATTTGATCAAGCTTTTGAATTGTTAAACCAATGCGGTGGTCTGTTACACGGTTTTGCGGAAAGTTGTACGTACGGATACGTTCAGAACGGTCTCCTGTTCCAACGGCTGATTTACGGTTTTGATCGTATTCAGCCTGTGCTTCCTGCTGGAATTTATCATAAATACGGGCACGTAATACCTTCATTGCTTTTTCTTTGTTCTTGATTTGCGACTTTTCATCTTGACATGAAACGACGATACCAGTCGGGATGTGGGTCAAACGTACAGCAGACATCGTTGTGTTAACACTTTGTCCACCGGGTCCGCTTGACGCAAATGTGTCTACACGGATGTCTTTCTCATGAACTTCTACCTCAACCTCTTCCGCTTCAGCAAGTACAGCAACTGTTGCAGTCGATGTATGGATGCGACCGCCAGATTCGGTTTCCGGCACACGTTGTACGCGGTGAGCGCCATTTTCAAACTTCATTTTAGAATAAGCGCCGTTACCGTTAATCATGAAAATAATTTCCTTGTAGCCACCAATTCCGGTTGAGTTCGCTTCAATAACTTCCGGCTTCCAGCCTTGCGCTTCAGCATAACGGCTGTACATACGGAACAGGTCACCGGCAAACAATGCCGCTTCGTCTCCACCGGCAGCACCACGAATTTCAACGATAACGTTTTTGTCATCGTTCGGATCTTTTGGTAAAAGTAAAATTCGCATCCGTTCCGAAAGTTGTTCTTCCTGTTCAGAAAGCTCCGATACCTCTTCCTTCACCATTTCGCGCATTTCAGCATCTAATTTTTCCTCAAGCATTGCTTTTGCATCCTTCAATTGCTCAAGTACCTCTTTATATTCACGGTAAACCTGAACAGTCTCCTCAATTCCTGACTGTTCTTTTGAATACTCACGTAATTTATTTGTATCACTAATGACATCTGGGTCACTTAGTAGTTCATTTAATTTCTCATATCGGTTTTCAATCGCTTGTAAACGGTCTAACACACATAGTCACCTCATTAATTAGTCCATAACATTTCAATTATAGTATAAGTGATATTGCTAGTCAAAATTATAGTGAAATTATATTTGTGGTAAAGAAGATGGGGCAGCGGATGGGACATTAGTTGGCACGTCAGTGGTGCCTGTGCCCAAAGTCAAGAAAAGTGTCCAGTACTTTTGTTTGGGAAGGAGTACCAGACACTTTGCGAGGATTATTATGCATTATTATTGTTTACTCGTAAGTCGATTTTGTAGCGTGGGACGGCGTTGGCTAGTTTTCTTTGAAGGTCATCCGTTCGCCAGTGAAGGTCGTCTCTAGATAGATTGCGCTTTGGCGTCACGTTAACGATTGCTTTGTGACCATTGATATAGATCATGCCTGCGTTGAAGGCATTGGTGCTTTCAACGATTTCACGTAGCTTTTGTTGGTAGGCCCCATGGTTATTATGAGCTTCATTTTCGGTGTTCAGGTCTAGAAAGTTCGGGTTTCGATCAGCAATATCCGTTATTTCCCCTTCTACATAGGAAACATCCTTCCGCCCTGATTCTTCGTTATCTCTCAATGTGTCACTGGTTTCAGACTGAAAGCCAAATTGATTACCATTGTTCATTGTTCCACATGCAGTAAGTACGGTAAGTATAAGCATCAATAAAAAAACAAACGCCTTATTCATTGACTACACCTCCTAAAAAATAGGTTGCCAAAAAACAAAGCGATCAATACAGGTAATTATAAGTAAAATCGGTTTCAATCGTAGAAGTCAGCTAGACCATTGAGGAAAAACCATCAAGGCAAAAATAAAATGCAGACGGACTTTTCCTCTGCATATTGCACACTTTTCTATATAATTGCTGATATATTTGTTTTTTTACTCACAGGTTTCCCTGGTACTTGATGACAATGGCGACAACGTGATTCGTATGCTTCTGATGCCCCAACTAAGATAACAGGGTCATGATAAGAAGCTGGTTTTCCGTTGATTAATCGTTGGGTTCGACTTGCTGGTGAGCCACAAACAACACAAATGGCTTGAAGCTTTGTGACTGATTCTGCCAATGCCATTAACTTTGGCACGGAGCCAAATGGCTCCCCACGGAAGTCCTGGTCAAGTCCCGCGCAAATGATGCGGTAGCCCTTATTTGCTAAAAGCTGTGCTACTTCAACGATTTCATCATCAAAAAATTGTACTTCATCGATCCCGATAACATCTGTCTCAGGATTTACTAATTCTATGATTCGTGCTGAATTTTCAACTGGTTTTGCTATGACAGAGGTTCCATTATGGGAAACAACAGAGGATTTGCTATACCGATTATCGATAATCGGCTTAAAAACTTGAACAGTCAGCTTTGCGTACTCTGCCCGCCTAATGCGTCTGATGAGTTCCTCTGATTTTCCGGAAAACATGCTTCCACAAATGACCTCGATCCAACCGCTTTGCTTCATAACGTACACGACGATCTCCCCTTGTAAATCATGTTGTTTTTACCATTAACAGGTTAAAAGTAAAAAGGGCTTATCTCAAATGTGCCCGACACCACATACCTATATGCGGATTTATCTACACCCATAAAGGATGGCAGATAGACACTTTGAAACAGCCCCTCATAGTTATTCTAATTATCCAAAATCAATGTACTCATGCTAAGGCGCATGCATTGATCTTTGAATAAAAATGATTACTTAAGATTGTATTTTTTCTTGAAGCGATCCACACGGCCGCCAGCATCAGCGAACTTTTGACGTCCAGTATAGAATGGATGGCATTCAGAACAAATTTCTACCTTTACTGCATCCTTTACTGATCCGCTCTCAAATTCATTTCCGCAAGCACATGTCACCATTACTGTTTTATAGTTAGGGTGAATTCCTTGTTTCATGATTTTCATCTCCTTCCGCCCTGAATCCTGAGGAAACAGAGTTTAACTTAACACACATGAAAAGATTATAACAGGAATGTATTCGTAATGCAAGAATACATTTCTACCCTTATCAGCCTGTACAAAAGGCCCTTAATCGGCAAGAAATGCCATATAATTTCAGCATTTTGCGTCCCTATTTTAATTACCTTTTAGTTACTCCACGCATTTCTTCGTCCATCTTTTGGAAGAATTCCTCGTTGGTTTTTGTATTTTTTAAGCGCTTTAAGAAGCGTTCTACAAAATCAGGTGTATCCGTCATTGTTTTACGGATTGCCCATAGTTTGTCCAAATGATTCTTCGGTAATAACAACTCTTCTTTCCGTGTTCCTGAACGGCGAATGTCAATGGCTGGGAAGATACGGCGCTCTGCAAGACTGCGGTCAAGATGCAGCTCCATGTTACCTGTTCCTTTAAATTCCTCGTAAATAACATCATCCATTCTTGAACCTGTATCGACAAGCGCAGTTGCTAAAATGGTTAAGCTTCCACCCTCTTCAATATTACGGGCAGCCCCAAAGAAACGCTTCGGACGGTGGAAAGCTGCAGGGTCGATACCTCCAGATAATGTTCTTCCACTTGGTGGAATTACTAGGTTATAGGCTCTCGCAAGGCGAGTAATACTATCCATAAGAATAATAACATCTTTTTTATGCTCAACTAAACGCATGGCTCTTTCTAAAACAAGTTCTGCTACTTTGATGTGATTTTCAGGCACTTCATCAAAGGTTGAACTTACAACATCACCAACGACAGAGCGTTCAATATCGGTTACTTCCTCTGGGCGCTCGTCGATTAATAATACGATTAATTCAGCTTCGGGATGATTGGTTGTAATGCTATTTGCAATTTCTTTTAGTAGAACTGTTTTTCCTGCCTTTGGAGGTGCTACGATTAAACCACGCTGACCAAAACCAACTGGAGCTAATAAATCCATAATTCTTGTAGAAAGATGATGGGATTCGGTTTCAAGAACCATATGGCGGTCGGGATATAGAGGTGTTAACGCTGGGAAGTGCACTCTTTCTTTTGCAGTTTCAGGGTCATCGCCATTAACAGCTTCAACATGGAGCAACCCATAGTAGCGTTCATTTTCTTTCGGCGGTCGAACTTTACCAGATACTTTGTCACCATTTCGCAAGTCAAATCTTCTAATTTGGGAAGCGGATATGTAGATATCCTCAGAGCTTGGTGAATAGTTGATCGGTCGCAGGAAGCCAAAACCTTCCGACTGGATGATTTCCAAAACACCTTCCATGAATAATAAACCGTCTTGTTCTGCTCTTGCTTTTAAGATTGAAAAAATAAGTTCTTTTTTGTTCAGCTTACTGTAATAAGAAATTTTCAATTCACGGGCAAGCTCGTACAATTCTTTTAATTTCATATTTTCTAAATGAGAAATAGATACAGACATTTTTACACCACTCTTTTAATTTTTTGAAAAATAAAAATATTCAAAGACCAAAATAAGGAATTAATAAAATAAAAGCAAGGAAGTTAATTTGAGAGAAGGGTGAAACTATAGTCGTGAAGTTAATTTTGTAGTTTTATCTCTATTATAAAACAAATTGCATCTTGGTAGACTATTAGAATTAGTATACCATACACTATTCAGATTGGTCAAACAGTTGTTCTGTTTAATTTAACTTAGGCCCCGAAACCGAGGCCTAAAAATCATCTGATGTTTGTATGCTTCACTTTTATTTCATTACTAGATTTGGTTTTGTTTTTAGGCTGTGACGGCCGTCGATGAAGCGAACAGTTCCAGATTTTGCACGCATAACTAATGATTGGGTTGTGCCAATGCTTCCTTCTTTAAACTGAACGCCTTTCAAAAGTTCTCCGTCGGTGATCCCAGTAGCAGCGAAAATGCAGTCGTCGCCTTTTACAAGGTCGTCCATTGTTAAAACTTTATCAACATCTGCGATGCCCATTTCGTGGCAGCGTCTTAGCTCTTCATCGTTTTGCGGTTTAAGTTTCCCTTGCAGTTCTCCCCCTAAGCATTTCAAACCAACGGCAGCTAAAACTCCCTCAGGAGCTCCACCAATCCCAAACATAATGTCCACGCCTGTAAAGTCAAAAGCAGTATTCAATGCAGCCGCAACGTCACCATCAGTGATCAATTTAATGCGGGCACCTGCTTCACGAATTTCAGAAATAATTTGGTCATGGCGCGGGCGGTTTAAAACAATCGCCACAACGTCCTCGATCGCTTTATTTTTCGCTTTGGCAACAGCCTTTAAATTTTCAATAACTGGTGCGTTAATATCGATTTTGCCAGCACATTCTGGACCAACAGCAATTTTATCCATATACATATCCGGTGCATGTAAAAGATTGCCACGGTCAGCAATCGCAATGACCGCAAAAGCTCCCCAAGTTCCCGCTGCAAGAATATTTGTACCTTCAAGCGGGTCAACAGCTACGTCCACTTCTGGACCATGCCCAGTGCCCAGCTCTTCACCAATATAAAGCATTGGTGCTTCGTCCATTTCTCCTTCACCGATCACAACAGTTCCTTGCATTGGAATTGTGTCAAATACTTTACGCATTGCTTCAGTTGCAGCGTTGTCTGCAGCTTCTTTTTTTCCTCTTCCCATCCATCTTGCTGATGCTAGGGCAGCTGCTTCTGTTACCCGCACTAATTCCATTGTTAAACTTCTTTCCATATTCGATTCCTCTCCCATGGTTTTAGATTTCCACATTATTGTCTAGCTCCAGCACCCAGCGACTAGTAAACTTCACTAAACGGGCGCTTCCGCTTTTCTACTTGTCCAGCTCCAGCGACCAGCGACTCGTAAAACTTCGCTCACCTCCCTACGATAAGTCATCATCGACTCTCTATGTTCGTCGTGATTCCTTTATCTCAGTCGATGCGCTCCAGTTTTTTCGTCGCTAAACGGTCGCCTACGCTTTTCTACGAATTTTGAAAGTTATTTATTTCAGTTTCCGTCATATTTTCGCGCCAAATCACGGCACCCAAATTCGTCAGCTTGTCTACTAAATCCTCGTAACCGCGGTCAATATGCTCCAACCCGGTTATTTCCGTAATTCCATCTGCCATAAGACCAGCGGCAACGAGTGCTGCACCGGCTCTTAAATCAGAAGCCTTCACCTTTGCTCCTTGCAATCTAACAGGGCCCGTAATGATGGCAGAACGTCCTTCCACTTTTACATTGGCATTCATTCTTCTTAACTCATCAATATGCTTAAAACGGGCACCATAAATCGTATCCGTTACAAGTCCCGTTCCAATTGCATTTGTTAATAAAGAAGTAAAAGGCTGTTGAAGATCCGTCGGAAATCCCGGATAAACGAGGGTTTTAATATCAACCATTTTAAGTTCCGGTACTCTTGTAATAAGAACTTGGTCATCCATAATTTTAATATTGGCGCCCATTTCTCGAAGTTTGGCAATCAACGATTCCAGATGATGCGGAATCACATTATCAATCAAAACTTCTTCACCCTGAGCAACAGCCATAATCATATACGTTCCGGCTTCAATCCTGTCGGGAATGATCGTATGACGGCAGCCGTGCAAATGATCAACACCATCAATCCGAATGATGTCTGTACCTGCACCTTTTATCTTAGCTCCCATACTAGTAAGAATCGTGGCAACATCAATGATTTCAGGCTCTTTGGCTGCATTTTCAATGATCGTCTGACCCTTTGCTCTTACCGCTGCAAGCATAATATTGATCGTAGCGCCCACACTAACGACATCAAGATAAATTCGTGCTCCTACTAATTCATCGGCACGCAAATAGATCGCACCCTGTTCATTCGTAACAGTTGCACCTAGCGCTTCAAAGCCTTTAATATGCTGATCAATCGGGCGAGGACCAAGATGACAGCCACCCGGCAGCCCGATCACAGCCTGCTTAAAACGGCCAAGCATCGCTCCCATTAAATAATAGGAAGCTCGAAGCTTTTTAACCTTCCCGTTCGGCAATGGCATTGAAACCATCTTGGAGGGATCGATCGTAACCGTATCTTCATCTAAAGAAACCGTTCCACCTATTTCTTCCAACAGTCCACATAATGTATGTACATCAGAAATATTAGGCAAACCTTCTATTGTTACAGTTGAATCTGCTAAAATAGCAGCAGGTATTAAGGCAACAGCACTATTTTTGGCTCCACTTATGCGGACAGTCCCTCTTAAACGATGACCGCCTTCAACTTTTAACTTTTCCATTTTCGCCAATCTGCGCCCCCTTTACAATTTTTCTTTTACCTATTAGTTTACACCAAAAAACATTTTGTATGTGTATTATTTTTGGGATCATACAGGGGAACCCGTCATATAATTATCGGCTTTTTATTTATTTTTATTCCAATCAGCTAAAAATTTTTCAATCCCCGCTTCAGTCAATGGATGGTTAAACAACTGCATGATGACCTTAAAAGGAACCGTTGCAATATGAGCGCCTTTCAATGCCGCTTCCGTAATATGCATTGGATGGCGGATGGAAGCCGCAATAACTTCCGTTCCGATATCATGGATCGCAAAAATATCAGCAATTTGCTCAATTAACGCTAAGCCATCATGACCAATATCATCTAAACGTCCTAGAAATGGAGAAACATAAGCAGCCCCTGCTCTTGCTGCTAAAAGTGCTTGATTAGCTGAGAAAATAAGCGTCACATTTGTTTTAATTCCAAGCTTTTTAAAAGCTGCTACTGCTTTTAATCCGTCCGGCGTCATCGGTACCTTAATAGTAATATTAGGAGCGATCGCCGCAAGCTCTTTGCCTTCTTCAATCATCTCTTCCGCTTTTAAGGACAGGACTTCAGCACTGATTGAACCTTGAGTAACCTCAGCCGCAATTTCCTTCAAACGATCATGGAATGATACATTCTCTTTAGCTACTAGACTAGGATTCGTTGTCACACCATCCAAAACACCTAACGCATTCGCCTCACGAATTTCATCAATATTAGCAGTATCTATGAAAAATTTCATTTTGGTCCCTCCAATTTTTTTATGACTTTATTAGGTAAAAAAATATAAAAGAAAATGCAGACAGATATGCATGCCAAAACTGAAACCGCCTTTTTACCGGGCGGTTTCCTTGTACTATAAAGTATACAATTTTATGAATTATAGTATAAGAAAGGACATCGAGGACCGCCGTTATTGGCGGCAAGTCATGTCTTTCTATTTTTTTATAAATATGGGTAGGAAAAATTAAGCTTTGTTAGATGAACCAAATTCGCGAATTTTTCCAATAACTGTTTCCTTAATTGTATCGCGAGCTGGGCCCATAAATTTACGTGTATCGTAAAGCTCTGGTTTTTCCTCTAAAACTTTACGAACTGTTTTTGTGGAAGTAATTTGGTTTTCTGTATTTACGTTAATTTTTGCAGTTCCTAAAGAAATAGCTTTTTGAATATCTTTCGTTGGAATTCCAGTACCACCGTGTAATACTAATGGCACGCCTGTTAATTCCATAACTTCCTTCATGCGATCAAAGCCAAGTTTCGGCTCGCCTTTGTATGGTCCATGAACAGAACCTAAAGCAGGTGCAAAGCAATCTACGCCTGTTTCACGTACTAATCGATCACACTCAGCCGGAATCGCATACATAGCTTCAGCATCATCAACGACTAAATCGTCTTCTTGACCACCGATGCGGCCTAATTCAGCCTCAACTGAAATCCCGATTGTATGTGCAACATCAACAACTCGTTTTGTTAATTCGATGTTCTCTTCTAACGGATAATGAGAGCCGTCAATCATTACAGATGTAAAACCCGCATACATAGCTTCTACACATTTTTCAAAGCTAGAACCATGGTCAAGATGAATTGCAACCGGAACAGTCATTTCATAATATTCCATAAGCCCTTTCACCATTGCTACAACGGTCTTAAATCCGCCCATATATTTAGCGGCACCTTCAGAAACACCAAGAATTACCGGAGAATTTTCTGCTTGAGCAGCTTGTAAAATTGCTTGAGTATACTCTAGATTGTTGATGTTAAACTGACCTACAGCATATCCTTCATTTTTCGCTTTGTTCAACATTTCAGTCATTGACACTAAAGGCATTGTTTCATGTCCTCCCTAATCATCAAAAAAATTATTATGTACAACAGATTTAGTATAGCACAATCAAATGCTCCTTGGCGTATTTGTGCCCAGATTTTATCTATGACATCCACCGGAAGCTTTAGCTTTATTCCCTAGAATAAAGTTAAAATGAATATGCCTGAATGCCCAATTATTGTCACTTTAAAGTTATTGTATGTGTTTGATATACACGGCTTGTATAAGTTTATGTGCAAGCGAACGCATGTGGGCATGTTTCCTACTATAATTTAGGATGCCCAAAGTTTTAGATTATAAAATTTTTTTAAGTTGATAATGCTTCTTTTTTCTACGCCTCAAGAGGAGCCTGTGCCTTTACAGCTGCACGAATTTCATCTATATCAAATGGTTTAGCGAAATGAGTGCGTGCACCTAAATCTTTCGCTTGCTGGATCATATCTAACTCACCATAAGCAGTCATAATAAAGACCTCAATCGATTGATCCATCTCTTTTAATCTTTTTAAAATTTCAATACCATCCATTCCAGGAATTTTCATATCAAGCAAAACAAGATCAGGTCGGTCTTGTTCCACAATTTGTAATGCTTGCATTCCATTTGATGCTTGGAACGTTTGATATCCTTCTTTTTGAAAAACTTCATTTAATAATATTCTAATTCCGTACTGATCATCCACAATTAATAGTTTTTTACTCAAGATATCACCCCGTCTAGTTCACATATTGTTCCAAATTAAAATATAGTATACTTATTCTCTAGTTTTCATCTAATTCCTGCATAAAGTAGCGAGAAAATATCGACAGTTTTTTTCAATGGTTCCTATAGCGCAACAATACAGGTGTTTTGTGAATCTTTTATGTGTATAATAGTGAATTTATCAAATAAAGGAAGGCACAGCCGCAATGTAATGACCAATGCGACTGTGCCTCCCTTTATTTTTACCTACTCTTTATGATTCAGTGATGCATGAATAAATTCTCTGAATAGTGGTTGTGGTCTTGTTGGCCTTGATCTGAATTCTGGGTGGAATTGACATGCCACGAACCATGGGTGATCTTTTACTTCGATAACTTCGACTAAACGGCCGTCAGGGCTTGTTCCTGAGAATACAAGGCCAGCGTCTTCAAATGCTTGACGATATTGATTATTGAATTCATAACGATGACGGTGACGCTCATATACTAACTCGTCGTCGTATGCCGAAAAAGCTGTTGTACCTTCCTTTAGCACGCATGGATATAGGCCTAAGCGCAATGTTCCGCCTAAATCCTCCACATCTTTTTGCTCCGGTAATAAATCAATGATTGGGTATGGTGTATCCGAATTAATTTCTGATGAGTTTGCATCAGTATAGCCTAGTACGTTACGTGCAAATTCAACTGTAGCAAGCTGCATTCCTAAGCAAATGCCAAGGAATGGCACTTTATTTTCACGAGCAAAGCGTGTTGCTTCGATTTTCCCTTCAATTCCACGATCACCAAATCCGCCTGGAACAAGGATACCGTCAACATCGCCAAGTAGCTCGCCAACATTTTCTGCCGTTACATGTTCTGCGTTAATCCATTTCACTTTAATATCGGCATCATAGTTATAGCCGGCATGGCGCATCGCTTCTACTACTGAAATATATGCATCTTGAAGCTCCACGTATTTTCCTACTAATCCGATCGTAACTTCTTTAGAAAGGTTCGCTACTTTTTCAACTAAAGCTTCCCACTCCACCATATCGGCATCTTTTGCATTTAGCTTTAAATGATTGACAACAATTTGATCAAAGCCTTGTTGTTGAAGTGCTAATGGAATTTCGTAAAGATTTTTTGCATCACGACATTCGATAACTGATTTTGCATCAATATCACAGAAAAGCGCAATTTTATCCTTCATATCTTGTGTGACTGGCATTTCATTACGAGTAACAATCACATTTGGCTGAATACCAAGACTGCGCAGTTCTTTAACACTGTGCTGCGTTGGCTTAGTTTTCATCTCACCAGCTGCTTTAATATATGGAATCAATGTACAGTGAATGTACATAACATTTTCGCTGCCAATATCGCTTTTAATTTGGCGAATTGCTTCTAGGAAAGGCAATGATTCGATATCCCCAACCGTACCGCCAATTTCCGTAATAACGACATCCGCGTTTGTTTCACGACCAGCGCGGAATACGCGATCTTTAATTTCATTTGTGATGTGCGGGATAACCTGTACAGTACCGCCTAAATAATCGCCACGGCGCTCTTTTTTTATAACCGTAGAATAAATCTTTCCTGTCGTCACATTGTTGTATTTACTTAAATTGATGTCGATAAAACGCTCATAGTGACCTAAATCCAAATCCGTTTCAGCGCCATCATCTGTTACAAAAACCTCACCGTGCTGATATGGACTCATTGTTCCCGGGTCCACATTTATATATGGATCAAATTTTTGAATTGTCACATTCACTCCGCGATTTTTTAATAAACGACCTAATGAAGCGGCGGTGATCCCTTTACCAAGTGAAGACACAACGCCTCCAGTAACGAAAATATATTTCGTCATTCCTTTCCCCTCTTTCTAAAAACTTAATAAAATTGATGAATGAAAAATGAAAACCTTGAAATAAAAAGAAACATCTATATTAGTATGTGATGTTTTACAAAAATGATTAATTAAGGGGAAAAAACAAAAAAAGTGCAGCCCTTAAGAAGGGAGCACTTTTGCATTTAATGTAAACAAACAAAATTGTTTTATGAGAGCCCAAGAAAGATTCTACCGATTTCGACTTTTAAAGTCAAGTAGGAAAAAAGATTGTCATAATTGCTGGAAAGATGGAAAAGGGTGGCCCTTCAAAGGAGATCCACCTAGTCTGCTATTCATAAATTAATCTTTGTCTTCTTCCTCATCGTCAAAATCTTCGTCTTCTTCCTCTTCATCATCTAGATCGGCATCATCAAAATCTTCGTCCAGATCAAATTCATCTTCATCTAAGAGGTCTTCGTCCTCTTCTTCGTCTTCTGCTTCATCGATGTCATCGAACTCATCTAAATCCTCTTCTTCTTCTTCATCGTCGAAGTCATCCTCATCATCAAGCAGATCGTCTTCTTCTAGTTCATCGTCATCATCAAGATAATCTTCGTCTTCTTCCTCGTAATCTTCCTCTTCATCATAGTCATCGAAGTCATCATCCTTGGCAACCTTCTTCTTGCCTTTTTTCTTCTTAGCCTTAGCCGGCACAGTAACCTCTTCATCAACTTGATCATATGGGTACCAGCTTCGCAGCCCCCAACGATTTTCACCGATGCATAAAAAGCGACCGTCCACGTTCATATCAGTATAAAACTGAGCAATGCGATCGTCCTTTTCTTCCTGAGATAAACCTTTTATTCCTGCAACTTTATTAAATAAATCATAGAAATCAATGGCCTGCTTTTCTTCTTCCAAAAGCATTAGGGCAAGCTCCATCATTGATAGCTCTTGAATTTCATCATTTGTTAACTGTGAAATACTCATTAAGGCAACCCCTCTCTACTACTAATTGGATATTGGATAAAATGTATGTAATGATTTCATCTGGTTTCCATCTATATAGAAAATCATACCATTCATTATAAACAAATCTACATATAATATGCTAGAGTAATCAAGAGTTTTTTGCAAAAAAAGAAGGAAAAACCCGCTTACCCATGGTTTTTCCTCCTTATATGGTGTTGGGACGCGGGGTCGGGAACTGTGGCCTACTTACATATTTCTACGATACTGACCGCCTACTTCGTATAGGGCGTTTGTGATTTGACCTAGGCTGGCTACTTTTACGGTTTCCATTAATTCTGCAAAAATATTACCGCCGCTAACGGCAACTTCCTTCAATTTAGCCAAAGCTACTTCCGATGCACTGGCATTGTCTTCTTGGAATTTGCGCAAATTCAAGATTTGGCTTTCCTTTTCTTCGTACGATGCACGGGCTAGCTCGATGCTGTTCATGTCTTCTTCTGATGGCGGGTTTGGATTCAAATAAGTGTTAACACCAATAATCGGCAGCTCGCCGCTATGTTTTTTATGTTCATAGTACATCGACTCTTCTTGAATCTTGCTGCGCTGGTATTGGGTTTCCATCGCACCTAAGACACCACCGCGGTCATTTAATCGTTCAAATTCCTGAAGAACCGCTTCCTCGACAATGTCTGTCAGTTCTTCAACAATAAATGAGCCTTGCAATGGATTTTCATTTTTCGTTAGGCCAAATTCCTTCGTAATGATCATTTGAATTGCCATCGCGCGGCGTACGGATTCCTCTGTCGGTGTTGTAATCGCTTCGTCATACGCATTTGTATGAAGTGAATTACAGTTATCCATTAAGGCAATTAACGCTTGCAGAGTTGTACGAATATCATTGAAGTCAATTTCCTGAGCATGCAATGAACGACCTGATGTTTGGGTATGGTACTTTAACTTTTGGCTGCGCTCATTGGCCCCATATTTATTTTTCATCGTTATTGACCAAATTCTTCTGGCAACGCGACCTAACACTGTGTATTCAGGGTCAAGTCCATTTGAGAAAAAGAATGATAGGTTTGGTGCAAACTCATCAATATCCATACCGCGGCTCAGATAGTACTCGACGTACGTGAAGCCGTTCGATAATGTGAACGCAAGCTGGGAAATCGGGTTTGCCCCCGCTTCAGCAATATGATAGCCGGAGATGGACACAGAATAATAGTTGCGAACTTTATGGTCGATAAAGTATTGCTGGATGTCCCCCATCATCCGCAGCGCAAATTCTGTAGAGAAGATACACGTATTTTGACCTTGGTCTTCTTTTAAAATATCAGCTTGAACAGTTCCACGAACGGTTTGCAGCGTCCACTCTTTAATTTTTACAAATTCCTCAACAGTAGGAATACGTCCCTGCTCCTCTTCAAATTTACGAACTTGCTGATCAATCGCTGTATTCATGAAAAAGGCAAGAATGATAGGTGCCGGTCCATTGATTGTCATTGATACAGATGTAGATGGCGCACAAAGATCAAAGCCAGCATAGAGCTTCTTCATATCCTCTAACGTACAAATGCTGACGCCGCTCTCGCCGACTTTTCCAAAAATATCAGGACGATAATCCGGATCTTCCCCATAAAGAGTAACGGAATCAAAAGCTGTACTTAGACGTTTTGCATCATCATCCTTTGAAAGATAGTGAAAACGGCGGTTTGTACGTTCAGGCGTACCTTCCCCAGCAAACTGACGCTTCGGATCCTCTCCTTCACGCTTGAATGGGAACACACCCGCTGTATAAGGGAAATATCCAGGTGTATTTTCTTTATACACCCAACGTAAAATTTCGCCCCAGTCCTCGTAATGAGGCAACTTGACCTTTGGAATATCAAGCCCAGACAGACTTTTGGTCGTCAGCTCCGTAATGATTTCTTTATCGCGAACCTTTGTCACAAATTGTTTTCCACTATATTGTTTCAAACGGCTCGGCCATTCTTGTAAAATTTTCTTAGATTCCGGCGTCAGCCTTTCTTCGATTGAAACCTTCAATGCCTCAAGTGACGCGATCACCTCATTATTCGTCTCTTTTGTTTTTAAAACTTCCAGTGTACCAGTCACTTGGAATAACTGACGGGCAATTTTCACTTGCTCTTCCGCTTGTTTATGATAGTTGCGGACAGTGTCAGCAATTTCTCGAAGATAATGGCGACGACTGTTCGGAATAATAATATTTTGCTTCACGACTTTGTCTGTTTTTTGAAGCTTTGTCGACCAATCGCCACCGAATTTTTCCTGAATTTTTTCAAGGAATGCAACAAATAGCGTGTTTGTGCCTTCATCATTAAATTGGCTCGCAATCGTTCCATAAACCGGCAGTTCCTCTGGCTCTTTATCGAAAAGATTATGGCTGCGCTGATATTGTTTGCGCACTTGCGTAAGAGCATCCTCGGAGCCTTGGCGCTCAAATTTATTTATAACAATTAAGTCAGCGTAATCAATCATATCGATTTTTTCAAGCTGAGATGGCGCCCCAAATTCACTCGTCATCACGTACATGGAAATGTCCGTAACATCGGTGATGCCGGCATCCCCTTGGCCGATTCCGCTTGTTTCAACGATGATCAGATCAAAGCCGGCCGCTTTTACAACTTGAATCGCTTCTTTAATCGCAGCGGATAGCTCCGTTCTCGAACCACGTGTTGCCAGACTTCGCATATAGATACGCGGGTTGAAAATCGAATTCATGCGAATGCGGTCCCCAAGAAGGGCCCCGCCTGTTTTTTGTTTTGTTGGGTCAATGGACAGAATTGCGACTTTTTTCTCCGGGATCTCATGGATAAAGCGGCGGATTAATTCATCTGTCAATGAGGATTTCCCTGCTCCCCCTGTTCCGGTAATGCCGACAACCGGTATGTTTTTCTCCAGTTCTTTTACCTTAGAAAGGACGGTTTGGGCTGTAGCCGCTGCCTCATCCGTTGTTGTTATCGCATTTTCTGCAAATGTAATGCATTTAGCGATTGCCTGGTGATCGCCTGCCTGAAGCTTCTCAAGCTCTTCTTCAGAAAGCTGGGTAACCGTCGGAAAATCACATTCCTCCACCATTTCATTAATCATGCCCTGCAAGCCTAATTCGCGGCCATCATCCGGTGAAAAAATTCGAGCAATCCCATAATCATGGAGCTCTTTCATTTCCCTAGGAATAATGACACCGCCACCGCCGCCATAAATGCGAATATTTGAGGCCCCTCGTTCTTTTAACAGATCATACATATATTTAAAATATTCAACATGTCCGCCTTGATAAGAAGAAACGGCAATCCCTTGGACATCTTCCTGAATGGCAGCGTTCACAATTTCTTCAACAGAGCGATTATGCCCAAGGTGAATCACCTCAGCCCCACTACCTTGAATAATTCTTCTCATTATATTAATGGATGCATCATGACCATCAAAAAGACTTGATGCGGTCACAAACCGAACATGATTTTTCGGACGGTACACTTTTTCGGTACTCATCGTTTCAACTCCCCCTTTATGCTAATTATCAACTCACTATCCGGATACCACCCGGAAATTAAATTGATCACATTTCTTTGCCCTTTACCCCAAAAATCAACTGCTTGATTTGCAGCTCTGTATACTCCTCAAGTGTATACATTTTTTGAAAAAACCAGCGGCGGAATGCCCACATTTGTCCTTGTACAAAAATATTATGAGCGATGAACTCGATCTCACGTTCACTTAAGGATAGCTCCTTATTGTGAACACACCCCTTGATAACGGTTTGAAACATCCCCACCATCTCGAACTCTTTTTTTAATACATAAGGAAGGGCATCCTTTGTTAACGATTTGGCCTCCTGGTACATAACCAACACCTCGTCCTGCATCTCGTCCATAACCTTAAAATACGCAGTTACAGCATCGCGGAGACTTTCAAGATTGCCGCGATCCGTGTCGATAACCTGCTGCATCCTTTGTTGTACCTGGTCATAAATGGAGTCACAGACTAAATAGAGAACATCTTCTTTCGTGCGTATATACTCATAAAGCGTACCGATGCTAAATCCAGCCGCTTTGGCAATCTCCCTCGTTGTGCTCCGGTGAAAGCCTTTTTTAATAAAAAGCTTTACAGCACCTTTAATCATTTGGTCCCGTCTTTTTTGAATCAGCTTCTCGTCTTTGACAGAAGCAAGTACTTCTCGTTTTGTCAAAACATTCCCTCCTTCTTGGGAAAAGAAATGCAAGTGGTACTGGGTTTTGTTGCTGAATTAAATCCGGATAATATAACTTCCAATTCTGATAAATATATTTCAGGTTGCAGACCAAAAGTATGATTTTCGGACAATAAACCCCAGTACCAGACAATAACTAATCGTTTCCCGACAATATTTATGCTAATTTTGTATTTTATTCTTCTATTGTAATCAAAAATTTACCACCTTTAGCCGGGAAAAGCGATTATTTTCACTAAAAGGATTAGTTTGTGTCAAAGCACAAATATTTCGCCACAAAAATTAGTCTGCAATCAACATTCTTGAGATTACTAGACGTTGAATTTCTTGTGTTCCTTCATAAATTTGCGTAATTTTGGCGTCACGCATAAAGCGTTCTACCGGATATTCCTTTGTATAGCCGTAGCCTCCGAACACTTGAACAGCATCAGTTGTCACTTTCATTGCCGTGTCACCCGCCATTAACTTCGCCATTGCCGATGCTTGACCGTATGGTAGGCCTTCTGACTCTTTCCATGCTGCTTGATAGGTTAATAGTCTTGAAGCTTCAATCGCTGTTGCCATATCTGCTAGTTTAAAGCCGATTCCTTGCTGCAGGGCGATTGGCTTGCCGAACTGCTTGCGGTCTTTTGCATACGCAACTGCTGCATCTAAGGCCCCTTGCGCGATTCCAACAGCTTGAGCTGCGATTCCATTGCGGCCGCCGTCTAAAGTCATCATGGCAATTTTAAAGCCGTCGCCTTCTTTTCCAAGAAGATTTTCCATTGGAACACGGCAGTCTTCGAAAATAATTTCAGTTGTAGGTGAGGAACGAATACCCAGTTTATTTTCTTTTTTACCTACAGAGAAGCCTGGGAAGTCTTTTTCAACAATAAACGCACTGACGCCTTTTGTTTTTTGTTCCGGATCTGTTACCGCGAACACAACATATGTGTCAGCGACCCCGCCATTGGTAATGAAGATTTTCGATCCATTTAAAATATACTCATCGCCCACGAGCTTCGCAGTTGTTTTCATGCCGCCTGCATCAGAGCCCGCACCTGGTTCGGTTAAACCGTAGGCACCGATTTTCTTGCCTTCCGCCATTGGGCGCAAATATTTTTGTTTTTGCTCTTCTGAACCGAATTTGAAAATCGGCCAGCCTGCTAATGAAACATGTGCTGACAACGTTACCCCTGTTGATGCACAAACGCGGGAAAGCTCTTCAACCGCAATTACATAGGCTAAATAATCGAAGCCGCTGCCGCCATACTCCTCCGGCCATGGAATCCCTGTAAGACCTAATTCCGCCATTTGGTCGAAGATTTCGCGATCAAAACGTGCTTCCTCGTCGCGCTCAGCCGCTGTTGGAGCGACCACCTCATTTGCAAATTCACGAATCATTTTGCGGAGCATTTCATGTTCTTCTGATAATTGGAAATTCATTTTTACGTCCCCCTAGACAATTTTTTATTGGAATTAAATAGTTGATAGTGATTTTTTTGAAAAAATAAATCAGAGATGCGCATCGAATTTCGACTGAGGGCTCAGTCGATTAATGTGCTGAATTAATGTAAAAATATTCATTTTGCAAATAACCCCTATTTGTAGTCTTTGATCTTATGCTCGAAAAACTAAGTTAATCTGCAATTAATTTTCGATTAATCACAATTCGCTGAATCTCGCTTGTACCTTCGTAAATCTCGCAAATCTTCGCATCGCGGAAATAGCGCTCAACAGGATATTCCTTCGTATAGCCGTAGCCTCCAAATACTTGAATTGCCTCTGTTGCAACTTCCATCGCCGTTCTTGATGCAAAAAGTTTCGCCATCGATGCTTCCTGCCCACACGGAATCCCTTGCGCTTTTAAATAAGCGGCGCGATAGACTAATAGTCTCGTAGCTTCAACCGCTGTTGCCATATCGGCAAGCTTAAAACCGATTCCTTGCTGAAGGGCAATTGGTTTGCCAAATTGCTTACGATCTTTGGCATAGTTGACTGCCGCTTCTAAGGCTGCTTCAGCAATTCCAAGCGCTTGAGCCGCAATGCCGATGCGCCCATATTCGAGATTGCTCATTGCAATTTTAAAGCCTTCCCCTTCAGCGCCAAGGAGATTTTCAGCCGGCACCTTACAATCCTCAAACGTTAACTGTACCGTTCTGGAACCGTGAAGGCCCATTTTATGTTCATTTTTACCAATAATTAAACCCGGTGTATTCTTTTCTACTATAAAAGTAGAAATGCCTTTTGTGCCTTTTTCAGCATCCGTAATGGCAAAAACAATATACGTGTCTGCCTCACCACCGTTTGTGATGAAAATTTTTGAACCGTTTAATACGTAAAAATCCCCATCTTTTACAGCACGTGTTTTAAGGCTCGCCGCATCTGAACCGGCATTAGGTTCTGTCAAGGCAAAGGCCCCTAAAAACTCACCACTAGCAAGCTTCGTAACATACTTTTGCTTTTGCGCCTCCGTTCCAAAATAAAGAATCGGATTTGTTCCAACCGATGTATGAACAGACAAAATGACACCAATTGTTGCACTTACTTTTGAAATTTCGTTGATGGCGATGACGTAGGATGTATAATCCATCCCGGCGCCACCGTACTCTTCTGGAATCGTGATCCCCATCAAACCAAGCTCGGCCATCTTATTCAGTATTTCTGCTGGAAACTCATCATGCTCTTCCATTCTTTCAATAAATGGAGCAATTTCAGTTTGGGCAAAATCTCGGACCATTTTTTGCATCATTTCTTGTTCTTCAGTAAATTTTAGATCCATCGTATTGTCCTCCTTGGCGCCTTTTCTGATGAAAATGAATGAACAAGCATTAGTTTGAGATGAGTGTGCGCTCATTTTAACTATGTGGAAAAGGGGAGGAGTCTTCTTCAAAGTGCGCTTCCCCCGCCTTTTTTTACCCTAATCGTGCTTGTAAGATCATTTTGCGCAAAAGCGCCCAAAAGTCTTTTTAATTTATGTTATTCATATTTATAAAAGCCGCGACCTGATTTTTTACCTAACCAGCCTGCTTTTACATATTTTCGTAGTAACGGACATGGACGATATTTGTCATCGCCGAATCCTGTGTGAAGGACTTCCATAATATACAAGCAAGTATCAAGTCCGATGAAGTCAGCCAATGTTAACGGCCCCATTGGGTGGTTCATGCCAAGCTTCATCACTTCGTCAACTGCTTCAGGAGTTGCGACCCCTTCATAAACAGTGTAAATCGCCTCGTTGATCATCGGCATTAACACGCGGTTGGAAACGAAGCCTGGGAAATCATTTACTTCAACCGGCACTTTATTCAACTTTTTCGTCATATCTTCGATTGCCTGATATACTTCATCCGCCGTTGCAAGGCCACGAATGATTTCAACGAGCTTCATCACAGGAACCGGATTCATAAAATGCATGCCGATTACTTTTTCTGGACGCTTTGTCACGGCCGCAATCTCGGTAATAGGCAGTGAAGAGGTATTAGTTGCCAAAATTGTATGAGCTGGTGCAATCTCATCAAGCTGTTTGAAGATATTGCTTTTGATTTCCATATTTTCAACCGCTGCTTCAATAATGATGTCCACTTCACTAGCTGATTGGATGTCTGTTGATGGTTGCAGGCGAGCAATGATTGCAGCTTTTTCGTCGGAAGTCATACGGTCTTTGTCAACCTGACGCTGCAGGTTTTTATCAATTATCCCCATGCCTCGATCTAAGAATTCTTGTTTTAAATCTTGTAATATTACATCGAAGCCCGCCATCGCACATACTTGTGCAATCCCAGACCCCATTTGTCCTGCCCCAATTACCATCACTTTTTGAATGCTCATGATTTGATTCCCCCAGTTTTAATTTACTTTTTATACTGCCGAAACTAGTTTTGATACCCCACTTCAACCATAATGGCGTCGCCTTGGCCGCCTCCGCTGCAAATCGCTGCGATACCCAGCCCGCCTCCGCGGCGTTTTAATTCATGAATTAATGTTAGAATAATTCTTGTGCCGCTTGCGCCGATTGGATGTCCAAGGGCTACAGCACCGCCGTTTACATTTACCTTTTCTGGATCAAGGCCAGCAATTTTTCCGCTTGTTAAAGCAACGGCGGCAAAGGCTTCGTTAATTTCAAATAGTGCGATTTCCTCCAGTGACTTCCCTGTTTTTTGTAAAAGTTCATTGATGACAAGCCCTGGCGTTTCAGGGAAACGATGTGCTTCAACAGCAATTGCGGCATGACCGACAATCGTTGCCATGATTGGCTTTCCATCTTTAAGTGCCCGTTCTTCAGACATCAGAATGAGGGCGCCGGCACCGTCGTTAACACCTGGTGCATTCCCTGCCGTTATCGTACCTTCAGGCCCAAACGCAGGTGGCAGTTTGCTTAGTTTTTCAAGGGATGTGTCCTTACGCGGACCTTCATCTGTATCAATAACCATTGGGTCACCCTTTCTTTGCGGCACCTCAACGGCTACGATTTCATCTTTGAATTTGCCAGCCTCAATCGCAGCGATTGCCCGTTCGTGACTGCGGAATGACCATTCGTCCTGCTGCTGGCGGGTCAACCCGAATTCCTCTGCCGTGCTGTTTCCATATGTACCCATGTGCACTTTTTTAAAGGAGCAGGTTAAACCATCATGAACCATTAGATCAATAATTTTGGCATCTCCCATCCGTGCTCCAAAACGGGCTGAAGGCATGAAGTAAGGGGCGTTGCTCATTGATTCCATCCCGCCGGCAACAATTACCTCTTGGTCGCCAACACGAATAATTTGATCTGCTAGAGTTACGCTTCTAAGTCCTGATGCACAAACTTTATTAATCGTTTCCGTCTGGACCTCCCAAGGGATGCCAGCCTCGCGGGCTGCTTGGCGTGAAGGAATTTGTCCTTGGCCCCCCTGCAGAACAGTTCCCATAATGACTTCCCCAACCTGTGATCCATCAATACCAGCACGCTCTAACGCTTCCTTAATGGCAATACCGCCTAGCTGTGCAGCTGACAGAGAGCTTAATCCGCCTCCAAACCGCCCAAATGGTGTTCTTGCACCGCTTACAATCACTGTCCTTGTCATTTGTCTTCCCCCTTTTAAAATCCGGTTTGGCGTATTCGCACCAAGAGTTTTTCAAGCAGTCATTCTGCATCACTTGAGGGACCAGAGGGTCTGACCCCTGGCTCCCACGCGACTCAACTGGGACAGAGTTCCCGACCCCGTGGACCACCTCTATTGCACTATCGCCTCTTCCTTCCGATAAACTGCCATCTCTAGTAATTCAGCCACATCGTATGTTTTAACTTTGTCTTCCACTTCCTTCGCTTTCGTGCCATCACTTAGCATCGTTAAACAATATGGACAGCCACTTGAAATGACCGATGGATTCACTTCAAGCGCTTGCTCTGTGCGTGTTACGTTAATGCGGTCGCCAACATGTTCTTCCATCCACATTAATCCACCGCCCGCACCACAGCACATCGCAGTATCACGGCTGCGTTCCATTTCAATAAGGTTGACACCAGGAATCGCTTTTAAAATTTCACGAGGTTGATCATAAATTTCGTTGTAACGGCCAAGATAGCAGGAATCATGGAACGTGATCGTTTCATCCAATTCATATTTAGGCTGCAGACGACCTTCCTTCAACAGCTGCGCCAACACCTCGGTATGGTGATAAACTTCGACTTCGAGTCCAAAGTCAATGTATTCATTTTTCAATGTATTGTATGCATGCGGATCGATCGTTACGATTTTTTTCGCACCGCTCTTTTCAATTTCAGCAATGTTTCCGCCCGCTAGTTCTTGGAATAAAAACTCATTTCCAAGGCGGCGCGGTGTATCCCCAGAGTTCTTTTCTTTATTTCCCAAAATCGCGAACGAAACGCCTGCTTCATTCATTAATTTTGCAAATGATAAAGCAATTTTTTGGCTGCGGTTATCATAGGAACCCATGGAGCCAACCCAGAATAAATATTCAAACTCTTCGCCGGCTTTTTGCATTTCTTTTACAGTCTTTATCACAACATCGTCACGAAGATCACGCCAGTTTTCACGCTCTTTACGGTTGATCCCCCAAGGGTTGCCTTGACGTTCAATATTTTGCATAGCCCTTTGCGCGTCAGGATTCACTTTACCTTCTGTTAAAACAAGGTAACGGCGCAGGTCGATAATTTTTTCAACATGTTCATTCATAACCGGACATTGGTCCTCACAGTTACGGCATGTTGTACAGGCCCAAATCTCCTCTTCCATGATCACATCACCGATTAAACTTTTATCATAAGTAGCTAGGGCTGCAGCAGATTCGCTTGCTCCTTGACCGGAAGCCTGCATGGCCAACTGGTTTCCAACCGTATTGGAAAAGGCAAAGGTCGGTACCCATGGAGCCCTTGACGTGATCGCTGCTCCTTTTTCTGTAAGGTGATCACGCATTTTAACAATCAAATCCATTGGCGACAGCAACTTTCCTGTTGCCGTTGCCGGACACATGCTTGTACAACGACCACACTCTACACATGCGTAAAAGTCAATCATCTGGTGCTGCGTGAAGTCCTCTATTTTTCCAACCCCAAAGGACTCTTGTGTTTCATCTTCAAAATTAATTGGTCTAAGCTTACCGGGAGCGTCTAATCTATTGAAAAAGACGTTGAGCGGCCCAGCAATCAAGTGGGCATGCTTAGACTGTGGAACGTAAACAAGGAAAGTTAATAGCACTAATAAATGAATCCACCAAGCGATATAAAAAATCGTCACTGCAACCGGTTTACTTAAGCCAGCAAAAATTGTAGCGATCGCACCTGCCACCGGTTCGCTCAACGACGGATCATGACCGTGCCAAATGAGGCCCATTCCATTACCAAGTAAAACCGAAAGCATTAAAGAACCAATAAAAATAAGAACCAAACCCGCTTTGAGCCCCCGCTTAAGACGAGCGAGCTTCTCAATATAGCGGCGATAAAAAGCAAAAAGAACAGCCACCAAAATCATCAGCGTTACAATTTCTTGAAAAAAAGTAAATGCCGGATACAACGGTCCAAATGGCAGATGCGACCCAGGCACTAGCCCCTTCCAAATAAAATCAATCGCACCAAATTGGACAAGCAAGAAGCCGTAAAACATCATGACATGCATAATTCCACTTTTCTTATCCTTCATAAGCTTCTTTTGTCCGAACACCATAACCCAAATCTTGTCAAAGCGCTCTTTATACTTACGGTCAAACTCTACTTTTTTACCCAGTTTGATGTATTCATGTCTTGTTTTCAGGAGGTAAGAAAATAGATAAATGCCGTATGCAGATACTAACAGAAATGCAATCCAGTTGACTAACAGCATAAAATAGTCTCTCCTTTTGTGATAAATTGTGGGTTGAATTAAGGTCGTAGTGTGGGACATGGGGTCAGACCCCATGGTCCAACCCCAGCAAATCAGTTGCTCGCTTTTTGTGCCGCAGAACCCGACCCTCTGTCTCACTCCTTGTCCCGCTTTAATTTTTCAAAGGATATAAATTTTCTGAATTCATTATATCATAAATATTGTAAATTGAGCGAGCGTTCAGTCGACATTTTTTTAAAAAAATTTTTTCTTAACTATATGTTAAGTTGTACATACTACCTAATAGAAATTAATATGATTGAGGAGTCCAAATTAATGACTGTAATATTAATTTTATTGTTAATTTTTATAGCTTGGCTTGCCATTGACTTTTTCTTCGGCCGTTTGAAGCATCTTAATTCCGTTTCAAAACGAAACTACCCGCTCAGGCATGCCCATTGGCAATTGTTCACTGATGGACAAGAACTTTATAATCATTTGTTTGAGGATATTTCAAATGCAAAGCACCACGTTCATATTTTATTTTATATCGTTAAAAATGATTTGATCAGCAATGACTTTTTGAATTTATTAAAAAAGAAAGCGGAGGAAGGAGTCAAAGTTCGCCTTCTATTGGACCGGGTTGGCTCCTATAGAATTTCAAGGAAAGAGGTTCGCCAATTACGGGAAAGCGGCGTACATTTTTCATTTAGTAATAAGCCGAGGTTTCCTTTCATTTTTTATACTTTAAACTATCGCAATCATCGTAAAATCACGGTCATTGACGGAAATATCGGTTATTTTGGCGGCTTTAATATTGGAAAGGAATATTTAGGACATGACCCGTACCTTGGATATTGGCAGGATTTCCATTTGAAAATACACGGTGACGGTGTTCAAGATCTTCAATCCGAGTTTATGTCGGATTGGGGAAAAGCAACGAATGAACACTTACACGGTGAATCTGTATATTTCCCGAAATTGGAGCAAGGCCCTTTGCCATTGCGGTTCCTCCCAACAGACGGCGCCTTTATTAAAGATTTATTAATTGATCTGATAAAAAATTCAAAGTCTGAAATCTTAATTGGCACCCCTTATTTCATCCCCGGGTATGAAATGCTGCAAGTAATATTGGCGGCAAGAAAGCGTGGGGTTAATGTAAAAATACTTGTGCCTTATAAGGCGGATCATCCTTTTGTAAAAGAAGCAGCATTCCCCTATTTTAAGGTAATGTTGAAAGCCGGCTGTCAAATTTATCGCTACACGAATGGCTTTTATCACGGAAAAATTATTTTGATTGATAATGAGCTTTGTGATTTTGGTACTGCCAACTTTGATAAGCGCAGCTTTTTTATTAATGATGAACTAAATTGCTTCATTCGTGACCCGGCCTTTATTGAAAAAATACGAAGTGAATTTTTGATAGACGTCTTCCATCGTTCTGAAAAATTGACGACTAAGAAATATGAAAAACGCCCGTTTTTACAGCGAGGCAAGGAGTTTTTTTCATCATTGATTTCGGATTTGTTGTAATTAGAAAAGCGGAAGCACCCGTTTAGCGACGAAAAAACTGGAGCTCGTCGACTTATCGTAGGGAGGCGGGTGAAGTTTTTCTAGTCGCTAGGTGCTGGAGCTGGACAACGATGCACAAAATAATATGAGCTTTAATTTTTTTCAAGCAAAAATTCATATAGCACAATCGCATGATTATGAAGCTGATCCTTCGCAGCATACAACAAAGTAACCGGCTCTTCCATTACCTTTTGTTTTAAAATGTCGACCTGCTCTTTATGTAGTGGGTCTTCCTTCAATTCTTTCAGGTAATTTTTCCGGAATTGTGGAAAAAGCTCGGGATCATGGCAAAACCATTTTCGCAGCTCTGGACTTGGAGCAATTTCCTTCATCCATAAATCAACTTTTGCCACTTCCTTTTTGATGCCCCTTGGCCATAGCCTGTCAATTAGCACCCGAAATCCATCGTCTGAATCAGGTGTTTCGTAAATTCTTTTCATTTTAAAATTTTGTTTCAAAATAAGCAATTACTCCTTACTTGTTTGTTTTTACTCCCCACTTTATTTTTGCAAAAAACCCTCAGGCCATGAATGATCCGTGATCCGAGGGTTCAAACATACATATACTACATTTTCTCTGGTGCAGATACTCCAACTAGGTCTAAGGCATTTTTTAATGTGATTTGAACAGCTTTTACTAGGGCAAGGCGTGCTCTAGATTTTTCAAGTTCTTCAGGGTTGATGACTTTTTCAGCATTGTAGAAGCTGTGTAATGCAGAAGCTAAATCATAGATATAGTTAGTTATGCGGTGTGGCATTCTTTTTTCTGCTGCTTCTGCTACGGCTTCTGGGAATTCGCCAAGCTTTTTCAATAGATCGATTTCTTTTTCAGCTTGGATTTGTGAAAGGTCAAGCGCACCTTCAAAGATAAGGTTTTGCTCTTCACCTTGGCGCAGCATACTGCAAATACGGGCATGTGCATATTGTGCATAATAAACCGGGTTTTCATTTGATTTTGATACAGCTAAATCCATATCAAAATCTAAATGGCTGTCCGCACTGCGCATTGCGAAGAAATAACGCATTGCATCAATGCCCACTTCTTCCATTAACTCACGAAGCGTGACTGCTTTACCTGTACGCTTGCTCATTTTCATCTTTTCACCGTTTTGGAAAAGGTTAACCATTTGAATAATTTCTACTTCTAATGTATCTGCATTGTAGCCAAGCGCTTGAATCGCCGCTTTCATTCTTGGGATGTAGCCATGATGGTCTGCTCCCCAAATGTTGATCAGCTTTTCAAAGCCACGCTTTAATTTATCTTGATGGTAAGCAATATCTGGAGTTAAGTACGTATAGCTGCCATCATTTTTAATTAATACGCGGTCTTTGTCATCGCCATATGTTGTGGAACGAAACCAGGTTGCCCCATCCTCTTCATAGAGTTCTCCTTTTTCTCGCAACGCATCCAACGCCACATCAATTTTGCCATTTTCATATAAAGAGGTCTCTGAAAACCAGTTATCGAATTCAACGCGGAATTGCTTAAGGTCCTCACGAAGTTTCGCTAACTCGAACTTTAAACCATAATCACGGAAGTACTTGTAGCGCTCTTGTTCATCTTTTTGTAAAAGACTGTCGCCCTCTTCCTCCGCAAGCTTTTGACCAATTCCAATAACGTCAGCACCATGATAGCCGTCCTCCGGCATTGCCACATCTTGACCTAACGCCTGTCTGTAGCGTGCTTCAACTGAAAGAGCCAAATTATGGATTTGATTCCCCGCATCATTAATATAATATTCACGTTGAACATCATAACCTGCTTTTGCTAAAACATTACATAACGTATCACCCACCGCTGCACCACGAGCATGTCCTAAATGAAGGTCCCCAGTAGGGTTTGCAGATACAAACTCAACTTGAACTTTTTGGCCCTTGCCAGTGTTTGTCTGTCCATATCCGGAGCCAGCTTCAAGAATCGTTGGGATTAAGTCTGTAAGATAGCTATTATTCATGTAAAAATTGATAAAGCCTGGACCCGCGATTTCAATTTTTTCAATAGATGCTTTTGTTTTATCAAAATTTTCAACAAGCTGCTCTGCAATCATACGTGGCGCTTTTTTAGCCACACGGGCAAGCTGCATCGCCATATTGGTTGCGTAATCACCATGCGCTTTTTCTTTTGGTATTTCTAAAATCACTTCAGGGATTTCAGCTTCACTTGCTAGTTCAGCTTTCATGACAGCTGCTTTAATTTCTTCCTTTAATCGTTCTTTCACTTGTTCAACGATATTCATCGGAGTTCCTCCTTCATTTTTTCTTATTCAGTTAAATGTTTTATGTATGTATGGATTTTTGCGTTTTTACTATGTTTTTACCTGCGTTTATTCTATTTTTTCTATCATAAAAGTCAGCCGGTGGCGGCCAACCCATTCACCTTGCATTTGCAACTGATAAGAGAGTATTAACTTTGCTTTACGAGAGTCGATACGATTTGTAAAATCAATATTTTCAGTTTTTGCAACCATTTCCATCATTCCATATGGGCTTTGGTAGGACCCGAATGTTGTAGCACCCTTTTTATAAGTCTGGCGCATGGAAACCCCACCGGAGCGCATGATCAAAACTTCATCACCTTTGACTTTTATCACATTCGAAATCTGCCCCACATTCTCCATCATTTCCTTATAGGCAAGGAAAGTTGCATCCTCTTTCGAATATAAAGTACCTTCTTCCTCAATCGTTAGCAATTCTTTACGGCCTGCACCATCGCGAATTTCTGTAACAAGCTTTAATCGAATTGGTATTTTTGCTGATTCATTTTCTGCCATGAAGACACGTCCTCTTAGTCTCTTTAACCTTTCTATTATATTAATTGTATCCAATGTTCGCAAGAGGAAGACGTGAGTTGGTGAATATCTTGTGGGTCGCAGGGTCAGACCCTGTGGCTTTGTTTATATATAAAAAAAGGAATCCCTACTAATTAGAGATCCCTACAATTTCTTTTACTATATTTTCTTTATTTAAGGCACCACCGTTACCGGCACAGGTGCTTCATGGAGCACACTGTAGCTGACGCTGCCTAGTATATTTCTCTTAAATGCACCTAAGCCTCTTGTACCCATGACGATCATCGTTACTTGTTCTTCTTCTGCTTCTTTGCAAATTTCTAAATCAGGTAATCCGATTCTCGATTTAGTCACGACCTCTAAACCTTGGTCTTGCACAATATCTAGCACTTTATCAATCGCTTCTTGTGCTTCGCCTTCTTGGTATTCATGTAATTCCTCTTGGCTTATGAACCTTTTAACATTGCGTGTATTAAGGCTTAATTGGACATTTAACACGATTATTTTTGCTTGAAGGCCTTTTGCGATATGAACAGCGAATTTCAATGCTCTTCTTGAATGGTCTGAACCATCAACAGGGACTAATATTGTGTTTTCCATAGGGTCTTACCTCCAACTTAATCAAAATTCAATTTTGTATTCCTAATTATTCATAATTCGACAATGGCAATAGTTTCTCCTGCATCATAAGCCCCAGTATGGGGACAGGCACCCTAAATAGAAAAACCAGCATAGCGACAGTAACTATGCTGGTCGAACAAACCCTATTTAAAATGCTCGGCAACAAAGGATGGAACATTTTCCAAGCCGTGGTAGGATGGCTCTTTGCTATTTTTATAATAGATGGCGATTAAATATTCCTTGTCCCAACGCCATGATGCTTCATACAAGCACTCTTCCAGCTGACTTGGGTCTTCGATGATTAAAGGTTTCTCATTGTTTTTAAACAAGGTTTCCAAAGATACGCCGGGCCTTGATAGGGCTTCCTCTGCGTTCTCAGCTTTGATTACAGCCACAAACATTAAGTCCTCCGGCACGACTCTTGCCTGCTCGAGTAAATTATTTTCCTTTAACCAATTGTCAAATTGATGATAGGACTTTTTCCACGGAACATACAAACGTTGGTTATTTTCTAATAGTAATTCAATTTCTCCCCATGTTTCGCGCTCTGTTACGATGTCTTCATACGGTTCCTGGAGCATATCTGATTTAAGGGCATTGATGATTTCCTCAATTTGCTTCGGATCGACCGTATTAAACTTTTTATAACTAAGATAATTTGTATTAAGCGAAATCTTATCTACCTGTATCTCTTCTTTTAATTTTAATAATTCATTATTTGAGTATCTATATTCCTGTGATTCATAAATTGGCTTCAACTGTTCGTCGTAGCCAGCTTCTGGAATTTCATACTGGCGGACTAATTTTGAGCCATTTTTCAACTCATAGGCAACCACAATATTTTGATAAGATTTTCGACTCGTTACTTGGTCCCCATCTTCGATCAACTGCTGATGAAGCTTCATAATCGAATTGATATTTTCCGGATCCTTAAAAAAGTAACGATTCGATTCATTTAAGGCATTTACCTGAATTACCTCTGAGTATTCAGTCACCGGCATCGCGTATTCGGGCGTTTCTGGGTACTCATTTTTTAACCAATGAGCATTATATCCGAAATAAGCGCGCTCAATTTCAGCTGCATCCGGCAGCTTTTTTTCATACCCAGTCATGTCTAAACTCAAAAGGAGTCCAAGCACTGCAACTGCAACTGCATAAACTAGATAGCCTTTCATTTTCCGGAAAATCCGCCACGTTTTTTGCAACACCATTTCGGCAACGATATAGCCAAAAACGGATCCAAAAATATATCCAAATAATATCCAGCCCATTTCACCTTGCTGTGTTTCACCAAAATACATCCCGCTGAGCAGCATGAAGCAAAACGTAACTCCATATTTAAAAATTGGCTTTAAATAGCGGAAAGCAATGGCTTGCGTCGCGCCTTCAATTTGTCTTTTTTTATAAGCAAAAATCCCTAATAGGTAGAAAATCACCGATAGAGCAATGTAAATCAAGACTGCTTTGGCTGTCATGCTTCGATGTCCAATTTCAATCATTTGAGCAATCGGAGTTAGAAATTCTATGTTTTGATCAAAATAATAATCATAAGCAAATCCGTAGATAAAATATTTTAAATTATGATAGAGTAAAATCATAATCCCAGCTGGAAATACTAGAAAAATATAAGCCAGCACAATCGATACCGCTGAAATCCCCGTAACAGCGCCAATTAACGTTGTCAGTGCAAACACGAACACATTCATGACGATTGTCAGACCTGCCCATTTTGTAATATCCAAAGCTGAAAAATAACCTTCTAAACCAAGCGTCCCATGGGCGATCGCTATAAAAATAGCTGTAATAACGACAGGTACAACTAATAGAAAAATTCCAATGAGCGCATGATGGTGAAACAGTGTCGTTCTTTTAATCGGAAGGCTGTGAATGAAATCGGCCGGCACCTTCACCTGCAAATAACGGAATAAAATAATGGATAGAATCACTGGGACTGAGAACATTAACAATACTTGAAGGCCATCTAAAATTGAAAAAAGATAATGACCGTTATCATAGTTGTATGGTAAATGCCCCGCCTGGTGCATCATAAAGATTTGTAATGGCACAGTAAATAGCAATGCAATTTGGTAGATGATGCCGATCCAACCGACATTTCGTAAATCCTGCGTAACAATCCCGCGTTTAAACCATGATACTTTCGATTGCATAGCCGACATCCCCCATTTCGTAAATAAAGATTTCCTCAAGTGTTAGTGGCAATATGTCAAACAGAACCGGATGGAACGATTGCACCTTATCTTTGACGTCCTCTTCCTTTCCTCTAACAATACAAAGGAGGACACTTCCACGTGATTCCTGATAAAGAACATCGAGGTCTTGTAAAAACCCGGCCGGTGTTTCGCCCGCTTTAAAGGCCACTTGAATTTTATGAATATCTGATTTTAGATCATCTAGATCCCTTTCAATCATAATTTCGCCATGATGCAAAATGCCGACATGATCGCAAATATCTTCCACTTCCCGGAGGTTGTGTGAAGAAATGAGAACGGTCATTTCACGTTCCGCCACATCCTGGACAAGCAGATTTTTCACCTTTTGACGCATAACTGCATCCAAGCCATCAAGCGGTTCATCTAAAATCAGCACTTCCGGCATTGTGGAAAGTGTTAGCCAAAAAGCAACTTGACGCTGCATCCCTTTTGAGAGGCGGTGAACTTTTTTATTTTGATCAATTGGAAAAACCTCACCCAGCCTTTGGTACCGTTCCTCATTCCATGACGGAAATAGACTTCTATAATAGTCAGCCATTTGTTTGATCGTATATTGTGAGAAAAAGAACAGCGTGTCTGGTAAAAAGATGATTTTCTGTTTAATTTGGACATTTTCAAACACCGATTGATTGTCAATTTGAACTTCGCCACTGTCCTGACGGTAAATACCTGCTAATATTTTTAAAAGAGTAGTTTTACCCGCACCATTTGACCCTAGCAAACCGTAGATGGAACCTTTGTTTATATGTAAGCTCACATTTTTGACTGCCTCCATGTCTTCAAAGGATTTGCGGATATTTTTTATGTTGATCATTGTTTCTCGCCCCCTTTGACGGACTGCTCAGCCTCTTCAATGAGCGTGACGATTTCTTCTTTTTTGACTCCTAGAAAAATCGCCTCTGAAATTAACTTCATTAATTCTTGTTTCATCTTCTTCACCTTTTCCCCCTTGTTGATCTCTGACGGCGGTGTGACAAAACTGCCTTTCCCTGGCACTGAGTAAATATAGCCTTGATGTTCTAATTCTCGGTAAGCTTTTTGAATTGTATTTGGATTAATCGTTAAGTCCTTGGCCAGCTGGCGAACGGACGGCAATTGTTCATCCGCTTTCAGCACTTCATTAATAATTAAATCTTTCAACTTTTCAACGAGCTGTTCATAGATGGGTACCCGACTGCGCATATCTAATTGGAACATATTAGCTTTAGGCCTCCTCTCATCTTGTTGTGTTAGTCGTATTATGTGTTCTAACCGTATTATATATCATAATACAGTTATGTCAATAGGAAAATTGATGGGGTGAAGTGCGGTGCGGGGTTCGATGCGGAGACAGGCACTGCTGAATGCACTACTGGCGTAGCAACTGATGCGTGGGGACAGGCACCACTGGAAAGGTATCTATGAAAAAAAACACTTGAAGTAATCTCCCCAAGTGTTTGAACGTGCTTTGTATTTATTTTTAAAAAGATGTATGGTCTATCCCCATTTTGTTCAGGCATTTGCTCAAAATCGCTTTATCGATTCGATTCACCTCATAATATTTTTCCCGATACATAGCTTGAATAATATCGCTTATTTCGATCTGCGTTATCGTTTGACTTCCTTGAAAGCTTTTGAACAATAGATTTAATGGTATACCATTTGTATCACCGTGTAATGGTGGTTGAAGGTAATTTATACTTTCGTGGCTTCTATAATTATTTTTTTCATAGAAGCGTTCCCTTTTAATACAATCTTCTTTTTCAGCCTCTGTATGAACAAGTTCTTCCATTTCCGTTTCCAAAATTGAAAAGCGCAGTGCGCTATGCCCCGCTGATATTGCATCCTTTTTCAACAGTTCTTCCATTTTTAATAATGTTGTGGACCCCAATCCATTCCCCCGAACAAGCGGATTTGTTACGATATAGACGATGAAACCAGTATTTACATCAGCTAAATAATGCCCTGTTGCAAAAGAAGCAACCGTATCTCCCTCCATACCTACTAAAAAGCGAAAGCTATTCGGAAAGCTGCTAGTTGCATATTTTAGCCCTTTTCGAAAAACATCATGTGATTCCCTTACATCAATCGGAAAGGATTGATCGTATAGTTTTAAAACACTTTCTAAATTCATTTGATTATCATTCGTAATTTCAGTCCAGTTAATTTCTGCTGTCACAGCACAACACCTTTTCTCTAAATAATTCACAATTCAATTTTACATAATCTTATTTTAAAAAGAAACAAAAGTGATCCAGGTCCCCATTTCCGCCCACCTCCCCAAAATCTGTTCACAAATCTACAAAATTCAACCCAACCTGAATTGCCAAATGTTGTATGATAAAAGAAGAATTGCATCACTAGGAGGTGCCTATATTGCTTGGAAAAAAGATCAAACATGCCGGGCGATATCAAGAAATTGTAAATGCTTTTTTGCGTAACGGCTTTAGTTACTTTGTATATCGGCTTGGCCTGTCTAATCAAATTTCATCAAAAAAACAGCAGGAATCGGAAAAACTTATGAATAAGCAAACGGTTGGCATGAAGCTTCGTAATATTCTTCAAGGACTAGGACCAACTTTTATTAAGCTTGGACAAATTGCCAGCACCCGCCGCGATCTCATTCCTGAGGAAATCACTCGAGAGCTCGAGCAGCTTCAAGATAACGTTGTATCGTTCCCTTTTGAGCAGGTCCGGGAAATTATCGAGGGAGAACTGGGGGATACGTTAGAAAATCTTTTTCAAGATTTTAGTGAGACACCGCTTGCGACGGCGTCAATCGGTCAAGTTCATAGTGCCCATCTCAACACAGGAGAACAAGTTGCTGTAAAAATTCAACGTCCAGATATCGTACCGATTGTCGAAACCGATTTGGAAATCCTTGATGATTTAGCAAGGGGGATGGAGTCAAAAATAGCCTGGGCCAAAACCTATGAAATTCGCAAAATGATCAACACATTTGCGAAAACATTGCGGGCTGAGCTTGATTATTATATTGAAGGCAGAAATTGTGAACGAATTGCCAAGCAGTTTTCTTATCAGCCTGAAATTGAGATTCCCCATGTTCATTGGAAGTATACAACAAAGAAAGTATTAACGATGGATTTTGTGCAGGGCATCAAGGTTAGCAACATCGCAAAGCTGGAGGCTGAAGGCTATGATCGCAGGCTGATTGCTGATCGAATTACACAATCGATGCTTCAACAAATTTTTATCGAAGGCTTTTTTCATGGGGACCCGCATCCAGGCAACATTTACGTATTGCCTGAAAATCGGATTGCCTATTTAGATTTTGGGATGGTGGGTCGACTGAATGATGATACAAAATTTCACTTTGCATCGATGATCATCCATTTGCAGCGCGGCAACACAGACGGGCTTATTAAGGCTATTTCATCAATGGGCATGCTTTCGAAAGAAACAGATATGACTTCCTTTTATAATGAAATTGATCAACTAGTGATGAAATATTACGATGTTTCTTTTAGCAAACTTCAGCTCAGCGAAGCAATCAATGATTTGTTGACCGTTATTTATCATCACCGGATCCAAATCCCTTCAGATCTAACAGTTTTGGCGAAAACACTAATTGTACTTGAGGCGATTATCGAAAATCTTGACCCGGAGTTCAGCATCATGAAAGCAGCCGAGCCATTTGGTGAAAAGCTGTTTCTCCACCGCTACGAACCAACTACTATTTTAAAAAAGTCATGGAAACAATGGGTCGAAAATGCTCAATTTTTATCACAAGTTCCCAAAAATTTAAAAGATCTTTCTAAAACGATTCAAAACGGAGATTTACATTTTAAAATCAGCGTCCCAGAGCTTCAGCTTTTTTTACAAAGGCTAGATAAGATAAGCAACCGGCTTGCTTTTAGTATTATTCTTTTAGCCTTTAGCATTTTAATGGTCGGCCTCATTATTGGATCAGCAATTGCTGACCAAGCCAATCTTTTATGGCAAATACCAGTGATTGAAATCGGTTCGGTTGTTGCCACCCTGATGTTTTTGTTTATTGTTTTTTCAATTTATAAATCGGGGCGGCTGTAAAGGTCTAAGGGTCTTTATTTTTATAAAAATAATAGTAGGCAGGAAATTCACATTGTTGGATTTCCTGCTTATTTTTTAAACTTGCAAGATTGCTTCCTCTTTCTTTACGAAAGTTACTAGTGTTTATACATAGATTTCAATATTCCGCCATAACTTTATTAACACTTTGTGAATAGATTCACAAGGTACTGTTGCAATATTATTAACGGTGGTAATCTTAACACATAGAAATCATCATTTTATATTCTGAAAGGAAGTAATCATCATGATTAACAAATGGTTAAGAGAAAGTAATATATCCGCTGGTATTTTAACAATTATTCGTTTATATTGGGGCTACGCTTTCTTTACAGCAGGTCTTGGCAAATTAACTGGAGGCTTTGATGCAAGTGGTTTCTTAAAAGGAGCAATTGCGAATCCGGTTGCAACTCACGGTGAAGTCGTTTATGGTTGGTATAATTCATTCTTAGAAGGTGTAGCATTACCCAACATTGGATTATTTAACGTTCTAGTTCCTTGGGGCGAAACATTAGTTGGTTTAGGTCTTATGCTTGGATGCTTAACAACTGCCGCTGCCTTCTTCGGAATGTTGATGAACTTCTCATTCCTATTAGCTGGAACAGTTTCTCACAACCCTACTGATATTTTAATGGGCGTAATCATCGCCGCAGCTGGCTATAATGCTGGTAAATTTGGTTTAGACCGCTTTGTATTACCTTTCTTACGCAAAATGTTTAACAAAGAAGGTCACAAAGCAGAAAAACATACAGCCCCTCATTCAGCTTAATAATGAAAAAAGCAAACCATTTTAGGACTCGATGGTTTGCTTTTTTTGTACTGATAAGAAAGAATAACTTTTGTCGGATATCAGTATAAGAAAGTCGTGTCCTTCTAATTTTGGATTATTTTTTTTGAACCCAGCCTAAAATCATTTCGCGTAACAGCTTACTTGCTGTATTTGCAGTTTGCTCTGACGGGTCATAGATTGGCGCAACTTCCACTAAGTCAGCACCGACAACTTTTATGTCAGACTTAGCAATTTCGTGAATGGAGGCGAGAAGTTCACGGGACGTGATTCCGCCGGCGTCAACTGTTCCTGTACCAGGTGCATGTGCTGGGTCTAGTACATCAATATCAATTGTGACATAAACCGGGCGTCCTGCTAGTTTTGGCAAAATTTCTTTGAGTGGCTCTAGCACCTCAAATTTTGCAATATACATTCCTACTTCTTTTGCCCATTGGAATTCTTCCTTCATACCAGAACGAATACCGAAAGAGAAAACGTTTTGCGGTCCGATTAGTTCAGCTGCCTTACGGATTGGCGTTGAATGGGAAAGCGGCTCCCCTTCATAATTTTCACGAAGATCCGTATGAGCATCCATATGAATGATCGCAAGGTCCGGATACTTTTTGTACATTGCTCTAATAACCGGCCAAGTAACTAAGTGCTCGCCACCCATTCCAAGCGGGAATTTGTCTGCTGCTAAAATTTGGCCAACAAAATCTTCAATCATATCAAGGCTCCGTTGAGCATTTCCAAAAGGAAGCGGAATATCACCAGCATCATAATATTTCACTTCTTCAAGCTCGCGGTCCAAATACGCGCTATATTCCTCCAACCCAACGGAAACCTCACGAATACGTGCCGGGCCGAAGCGAGAACCTGGGCGAAAGCTTACGGTCCAATCCATTGGCATGCCATATAATACGGCTTCACTCTCTTCAAAGTTCTGGTGACTTTTTATAAAAACATTACCTTGATAGGCTTCATCAAATCTCATCTAATTTTTCCTCCTCAAATTGTGGGACAGAGGGTCGGGTTCCGCGTCCCTGGGACACAGGGCCAGGAACTGTGTCCCAGTTCCGTTCATTTTGTTAAATCTTCTACAAAGCGCGGCAGCACAAATGCCGCTTTATGAAGTTCTTTTGTATAGTATTTTGTTTCAATATCATGGAAACGACTTTCTTCCACCGCTAACGGGTCGTGCTTTTTCGAACCGACCGTAAACGTCCATAGCCCGCTTGGATAGGTTGGGACATTGGCTATATAAAGCTTTACGATCGGAAAAATTTCTTTGACATCGCGTTGCACGTCACGGATTAAATCGGCTTTGAACCACGGGTTGTCAGTTTGGGCAACAAAGATGCCATCCTCTTTCAATGCTTTTGCAATACCTGCATAAAAGCCTTTTGTAAAAAGATTAACCGCAGGTCCAACCGGTTCCGTTGAATCGACCATAATGACGTCATACACATTTTCTGCCTTGGCAATATGCATGAAACCATCGCCAACAATGACTTCCACACGAGGATTTTCAAGCTCACCGGCGATCTCCGGAAGAAACTTCTTCGAGTACTCAATCACTTTGCCGTCAATTTCAACCAACGTCGCCTTCTTCACACTCGGGTGTTTTAAAACCTCACGAATAACACCGCCATCGCCCCCACCAACTACTAACACGTTTTCCGGATTCGGGTGCGTAAATAACGGAACATGGGCAACCATTTCATGGTAGACAAACTCGTCCTTCTTCGTCGTCATAACCATTCCATCTAAAATCAACATATTGCCAAATTCCTCTGTTTCCACCATATCTAATTTTTGAAATTCAGTTTGTTCTGTATGTAAAGTCTGTTTAATTTTTGCCGTAATTCCAAAGCTTTCGGTCTGTTTTTCAGTAAACCACAATTCCATCGTTTCTTCATTCCTTTCTTAAAAAGTTCAATAATGCCTAACATAATCTACCTTTTAATGTTCCCTATGTCCTCGGTAAAAATCATGAAGATCTGGAAAAATCCGAAAGTCCAAGATAAAAGTATAGATTATTACTGCAAAAATGCAAGAAATTTTTTCTAACCGTTCCTTGTTATGTTTATTTTCTATAAAAACCTCCAATACTAGTTAATAAAATCTCGTAGAAATTGGGACAGAGGGTCGGGATCTGTGGCCCGAATTGGGACACAGATCCCGACCCCATGGCTCTCCACAAAAAAGGGGGGATTTTATTGGAGCTTATTACTCAGGAAAACCTTGATAAAACGCGAAGATGGCTGCGTGCTATTTTAGTAATTGGAATGATCCTATTAATCTTATTTATTATTTTCATTGCCGGCTTAATAACTTATGGGAAGGCGAAGGGGCCGCCGCCTCTGGCAGTCCCGCAAACGACGATTTTTTACGCGCAGGATGGGAAAACGATTATTGGCGAAAGCATTCATAACGGAGAGAACCGTTATTGGATGCCTTTGAGTGAAATTTCGCAAGAGGTTATTGAGGCGACGATTTCGATTGAGGATCGGAAGTTTTATAATCATTATGGTTTCGATGTGAAGCGGATTGTCGGGGCGATCATTGCCGATATTAAAGCGATGGCCAAAGTTCAAGGAGCAAGCACGATTTCACAGCAGTATGCCCGTAACCTATTCTTAGAGCATGATAAAACGTGGAAGCGGAAATTTGATGAGGCTCTTTATACGGTTCGGCTTGAAACGAACTATAATAAGGATGAAATTTTGGAGGGCTACTTAAATACGATTTACTATGGACACGGTGCCTATGGAATTGAAGCGGCCGCTAACTATTATTTTAACAAACATGCAAAAGACCTAACATTAGAGGAGGCCGCGATGCTGGCGGGGATTCCGAAAGCACCAAGCTATTATTCACCTTTTAATGATGAACAAAAAGCAAAAACTAGACAAAAAATAGTTTTACAGTCGATGGAAAATAACAATTTGATCACAGAAGCCGAGGTAAACAAAGCGTTCGAAACACCACTACAATTCAATACGGATCATGACATTACCCATAAGCAAATAGCTCCCTACTTCCAAGATGCTGTTAAGCTTGCTTTAAAGGATGTCGTAAAGCTAGATGAGCGGACAATAGAATTAGGCGGCCTCCGCATCTATACAACATTGGACCCGACGGCGCAAGAAATCGCTGAAACCAATATTGCCAATATCATCAATCCGAAGTCGGAAATTCAAGTTGCCCTGATGTCGATGGAGCCGAAGACCGGAAAAGTGCGGGCATTGGTTGGCGGTCGTGACTATATAAAAAGTCCTTTTAATAGGGTAACTCAGGCTGAACGGATGCCAGGTTCGACGTTTAAGCCGTTTCTTTTTTACGCAGCCTTAGAAAATGGCTTTACACCTTCGACGAAAATGCGTAGCGAACCGATGAATTTTCCGTATGACGAGGGCCGGGCCGTTTACCGCCCTGACAATTATAATAATTACTATGCCAATGATTTTATAACGATGGCCCAAGCTCTAGCCTTATCTGACAATATTTACGCTGTGAAGACCCATATGTTTTTAGGCGTCAATAAGCTCGTAGAAACGGCTAAGCAGCTCGGCATTACAAGTGACCTAACCGCGGTCCCTTCCCTAGCACTTGGTACATCCTCTGTCAAAATGATGGATATGGTGAAAGCTTACGGGATGATTGCTAACGGCGGAATTTCAGTCACACCTATTTTTATCGAAAAGGTCGTCAACCATAAAGGCGAAGTCATTTATCGGAGCAAACGGGAAAAAGAACAAGTTTTGGATCCGGCCCTTGCTTTTGTCACAGCCCATTTAATGACCGGAATGTTTGATAAAAAATTAAATTCCTATACATCCGTGACTGGTCAATCAATCGCCAATGGGCTGACGCGTCTATATGCCGGCAAATCTGGTACAACAAAAACAGATAGCTGGATGATCGGCTTTACCCCACAGCTCGTAACTGGGGTTTGGATTGGCTATGACCGGGATGAAACAATCGATATTGTTGCTGAACGAGCCTACGCAAAAAGAATTTGGGCGAAATATATGGAGGAAGCTTTGCAGGATAAACCATTTGTAGGGTTTAAACCACCAAAAGGTGTCGTTCCCGCTTATGTCGACCCGGCGAACGGCTTATTAGCTACAAGTGATTGCAAAAATGCTCGCTTAACCTACTTCGTTGAAGGCACAGAGCCGACAGAGTATTGTTCAGTGCACTTACCGAATGGTGAAGAAAAACACGAAGAAAAAGAAGGTTTAGAAGAACAGCCGGACAAAGGCTGGTTTGAGAGGATATTTAAGTGGTGGTAGAGAGAAAAGCGGAAGCACCCGTTTAGCAACGTATAAACTGGAGCACATCGACTGAGATAAAGGAAACACGGCGAACTTTGTGAGCCGATGTTGACTTATCGTAGGGAGGTGGGTGAAGTTTACTAGTTGCTGGGTGCTGGAGCTGGACAGAAAAGAAAAGAAACCAAGGTTCCCCAAAAATGGGCGCCTTGGTTTCTTTCTGTCCTAGTCTATGTGTGAAATTAGACTAATTATTAGTTTACTTTCTTTTAGGAAAAACCTCAAGATGTTCACAGAATGTTCAGAAATAGTCCAAAAATTCCGGTAACTTTATTGTAATTTTTTGAAATAATAATTAATAATTTTGAGGTTAGGAGACTTTGATTGCCCCTTAACAGTTATTTTTCAGGCAGCAAGGCGTTTTTTAACTCTTCTGCGGAATTGTCCCACATTTCTTGATTAAAGTTTTTCAAAAATTCTCCTAAAACCAGTCTGGATTGCTCATCCATATTATTCACAATGACCCTTCCCTTTAGTGAACGATCCATGTTGTTCACGTGCTCCGGCATTGATTTATAGCCGCGTCTTGCCTCACTATCAATGAAGAGCTCACAAGCCCCAAGGCCATGATAGTATGGCCCTTCCTGCTTACGGTGAACGGTCACCCAAACAACCCAATAGGTTTTGCCGTTTGGAACCTCGTCCCGGTTCGTCAGCATCTTTATTCCTTTTTCAATCTTGCTTCTTGCATGCAAGGCCCCCATATCGATAAAGGCTTCCCGTGTTTCAGTATCAATCATAACGGGCGAAACATTATTCAGGCTAATAGCCCCTACTCCATAGCCGCCATGCCCATCTGTGGAATCATTCTTTATAATATTAAAACCAGTACCTTGGCTTTTATTATTCATTTATGAAAGCACCCCTTATCTTTTAGAAAATAACAAACTAACTTTTTGGTTAAAATATTATCATTAACATAATATCCCTATTTTAGCATCCTAACACAGAAACTTCACCTTTGGCGACTTGTTGAAAAATGAAGGATTTTTTTGTTTTTATAACGAATCTTAAAAGAGAATCTACAACTAGGATAAAGGAGAGAATATTATGCCATATGTAACAGTTAAAATGTTAGAAGGACGTACTGACACGCAAAAGAAGGCCTTAGCAGAAAAAATAACAGCAGCCGTTGTTGAAACAACAGGAGCACCTGCTGACCGAGTTCACGTTATGATCGAGGACATGCCAAAAACAAACCTAAGTGTTGGCGGAAAAATGGCTAACGAATAAAAAACATTATCCAGTTTAGACAAAGTAACCAAATCATTACAGTATTAACAATCACAGAAAGCACATATTAGAGTATGGAAAGCAATAAAATTGCTTCTCAATCTCTATAAAGGAAGTGGCTTCAAATTGAATAATTGGTTATCTGCGCTCTTCAGGACAAAGAGAGGACTAAATATTTTAAATATGTTTGGTAATAGAAGAAACAATAGAGGGATAATTTGGGCTTCCTTGTTAGGGCTGGGGGTTAGTACAGCCGTTTATGGTTTACGAAATACTCGAAACACTAATATCCTACAACCTATTCAGAATGTAATGAATAGGGTTCAATCACGTACAGCAGGACCGATGCCAAATATGGCTGACTTAACGGAATTTTCAGAGGAATTAATTCCTCAGCAAAATATTAACAAAAATAAATAAATCTCATTAATAAAATAACGCCCGCATAATAGTGGGCGTTATTTTATATATTTTTGAAAATTTATCGAAAATAATTTACAAAAGCTAAAAGCTTTATTAACCATAACACTGGTAATGCTACCAATTAATGCACTACTAATAATATCAGTTAGATAATGATGACCTACCCAAATACGGGAGAAACCAGTTAACAAAGATAAAATCCACATAATGGATCCAAGAAGACGTTCTTGAAGGAAAATAGAAGTAGATATAGCAAATACCAAAAGGGTATGTTTACTCGGAAATGAGGAATCCACTTTTGAAGGAATGAGAATGCCTACACGATGTTTTATAAATGGACGTGGTCTATAATAAAACAATTTAATTACTTTGTTAATTAACAAAGTAATTCCTGAAGAAATCCCTGCACAATACACTGCTTTTTTATCAGAAGTCTTTCTAAACCACATAAAAATCATAACAAATGCAAATACATAACGAACTTTTTTCGATAAAAATATCATTAGAAAATCGATAGGAGTACAACGACCAGAAAGTTGATTAATTGATTTAAACAATTTGTAGTCCATATAATACTCTCCTTATTTTGTAGATAAGTATTAAATTACCCACCTTAACAAGATATATGTAAAAATCCGGAAACAGACTGTTTTTTTAAATCAAATATTACCGTTGATGTTGTTGGAAGCGAACAATGGCTAGGTCTATACTGACCTAGCCATTGTTATTGTTTGTTCACGCAGACTGTCGATATATTGATAGGCCTGCTCGACTTCTTCGTCTGTGTAGCGTTGTTTCGCTTTTAAGGTGAATACTTTTTCTTTTACTTGATCTTTCGGAAGGTCATCAAAGTAAAGTACAGTTGAGACGAGCTCTAGGAAGCGGGAACTCTGTTCATTCATATTTTTCACACATGATTCTAGGTGTGGCATGTCTACTTCGAAGTGGCTTAAGAACTGCTCGCCTTCTTCAGATAATGTATAGCGATATTGGACGTAGCCGCCCTTTTTTTCTTTTTGCTCGCTTAAAAAGCCGTTGTTTTCAAGCTCTTCGACCCGTAATGTCAATTCCTCTGAATAGGGGCCGAAAAAGTGAAAGTTATATTTTTCATGAAAAGGAAATTGGAGTTTTTTTGCGATGTAAACCATCTTTTGGAGTTTTTTTCTACCAACGATTTCCCCCGCATATGAAAATACCTTCATTAATTTCGCATGATCCTGTAACATCAGGCCCTCTCCTATCCTTGCAATATTTCTTTTATTCTTTTCTTTACGTCACCCTCAGGAAGATTGTCGACAAAATCCACGGGATAATAAAGTTTGTGGTCTGTTCGTTTTTTGCCGGAAATCGATTCAACGATCTCTGATTCACGCGAAAGTTCACGCAGCTCACCGTTCGGCATTAATAAATAGATGGGGATTCGCTCCCCTTCTTCTCCCGGCCGGTAAAAATCGTATGGTAAATCTGAAGAAGAATCAACCTCTAAATAATAATTCGTATCGATTCCAACCTCATTAAAAAGCTTCATTAATTCCATCAACTTCATGTAGCCGGAGTTTGGATTAAACTCTATATACTTAAAAAGATTACGATTCATAAAACGGGTGCATAGATCCTTTAATATCGCGTCATTTTCATGCATCCAATTTTGGAAAAAGAACAGCATGACCGACTCATCCAATGCCAAGTAATCTTTCAGACTTACATTCCCATTAAATAGTGAATAAAAATGCGTCGGTTCCATTGAGAATCTATAGCCTTCCTGGTACAATTTTTTGGCACGATGAAGAATTTTCGTTAAAATAACCTCCGCACTCCGCGTCACAGGATGAAAATAGACCTGCCAATACATTTGGTAGCGGCTCATAATATAGTCTTCGACAGCATGCATCCCGCTCTTTTTAATGACGACCTGGTCCTCAGTCGGACGCATCACACGCAGAATTCGCTCCATATCGAAATGGCCGTAGCTTACCCCTGTGTAAAAAGCATCACGCTGCAAATAATCCATACGGTCGGCATCAATTTGGCTTGAAATCAGGCTGACAACAAGCTTGTTTTCATATGTTTTGGCAATCACCTCTGCAACCTTTTTCGGAAAATCATCGCTGACTCTTTTTAATACTTTATTGATCTCCGTGTCACCAGTAATAATTGCTCTTGTCCATTTTTCATGATCCAGCTGAAACACTTTTTCGAACGAATGTGAAAATGGACCGTGTCCAACATCATGCAATAAGCCGGCAGATAGACATAACAGCCGTTCGGAATTATCCCAATGCTCGCGCCCTTGGAAAATATCAATGATTCTCCTTATAATTTCATAGACACCAAGTGAATGGTTGAAGCGGCTATGCTCAGCCCCATGAAACGTAAAAAACGTCGTCCCAAGCTGGCGCACTCTCCGCAGGCGTTGAAATTCGGCTGTACCGATTAAATCCCATATTAATTTATCCCGAACATGCACATAGCGATGGACCGGGTCTTTAAATACCTTTTCTTCATGTAACTGTTCATTTACGTAAGCCATTTTGAAAGGTACTCCTTTCGCAAAAAGGACCATGATAAATGTCTAGCTCCAGCGCCTCCAGTTTGTACGGCGATGAGCAAGGCGCTTCCGCTTTTCTTATGATCTCTTTTATACTTTTTCCATTATACATTCTATTCTTCCACCAAAAAACCTCTTTTTTCAACAAAAAGAGGTTTATTTCGCCAGCCATATACAGTTATGCACTTTTCAATTATTTTATTTTTTTCTCAAGTTTTTCAATTAACTCGTCTTCTGTTGGTGCTGAAATCGGACGATTATTTAAAAAGGCAAATGATTTCTTTCGACCGGGGCCACAATAAGATTGGCAGCCAATGACAACTTCGGCGTCCGGATCAAGCTGTTTTAACTTTGGTAATAAAGTTTTCAAGTTAGTGCCTAGGCAATCATCACAAACTCTGAATTCATTTTTTGACATCACACCCACCTGCCTTTCTGATCATTTTCCAACTAAAAAATTCAACCGTTCATACTAATTTTTATATACTTCCCATTATGGGTAACTTTTTCAGTTTCTATTATGTAAGCCAATCGGCTTTTATCTATTAATCGAATAAAGCTAAACAAAAGTCATTTTACCACTTCCCGCCGTTTGTATCAATGACAATAGGCTTGCTGGTGTAATTTTTAAGCCTAATGGTGTAAAGGTTTCCCACCTTTTCTCTACTATCCTTTTAAAATATGTATAATTTTTTTTGAAATTGTCCATCCTATAACTAACAGAAATTTTACTTATTTTACTTTTACTAGAAAAATATTAAAGGAGTTGTAAGATGTGATGATTCAAAGACAGGATGCATGGTCTGAAGAGGATGATCTGCTATTGGCAGAGACCGTATTGCGTCATATTCGGGAGGGTAGCACCCAGTTAAACGCATTTGAGGAGGTCGGTGACAAACTAAACCGGACGTCGGCCGCATGTGGATTCCGCTGGAATGCCGTTGTGAGGCAGGATTATATGAAAGCAATTGATTTAGCTAAAAAACAACGTAAACAAAGACAGCGTGCTTTAGGAGAAAAAACAAAGCCACTGTATACACCACCTGATCCAACATTTTCGTTTGAGGTTTCAGAGGAAATCATGGTGGAAAAAGATGCTAGAAACGAAGAAGCAGCAGTGGTTACCAATACTATCACGCCCGAGAGAAGCTATGTGCAGTCTTCAAAGGCGCTTTCAATGGATGATGTCATTTTATTTTTAAGCAATTTGAAAAATAGTGACCATCAATCTACGAACATGCAGCAGAAGAATGATAGATTAAAAATGGAAAACAAAGGGCTTGCTGATGAAATTGCTATTTTGAAAAAGCAGCTTGAGCAAACGGAACGTGAATTCCAAACGATCCAAGAGGATTACCAGGCCCTTGTTAAAATAATGGATCGGGCACGAAAAATGGTGTTATTTGAGGATGAGGAGAAACCGACAAATACATTTAAGATGGATAAAAATGGGAACTTGGAGCGAATTGCGAAATAGCAAGTGGAACACAGGGGGGCGCCGTCCTGGTGGGACACGGGGGCGGGTTCTCCGGCCCAGTTTGAGTCCTATTTTTCGTGGCTTTTGAAGCCGCGGGGGCGGGAACTGTGTCCCATCTGGGCAAATATCCATTAGAACAAGCGTAGCTAATTACAGCTCGCTTGTTTTTTATTTTGTATTGGCGAATGCTATAATTGTTTTTAAAGAATTTTGTACGAAAAGGGGAATTAACTATGCAGGACATCAACCCGCTTTTACAGCAGCCAGAGTGGCGTTATATCGATCATTCCAGTCTTGGATTGTATTTCAGTCCACTGCAGTCATTTGCCTATGATGATACGTTTTGTTCATCTGTTGGAAGTGGCCAGTCGGCACCTGTTATTCGCACTTGGATTCATGCGCCAACGATTGTCCTCGGCATTCAGGATGGCAGATTGCCTTTCTTGGAACAAGGTGTGGCATTTTTGGAGGAAAAAGGCTATCAATCTATTGTTCGTAACTCCGGCGGATTGGCTGTCGTTCTGGATGATGGTATTTTAAATCTTTCGCTGATTTTACCTGAAGGAAAGGGAATTGATATAAATCGTGGCTATGAGGCAATGTGGAATTTAATCCAGCTCATGTTATCCGGATTTGACGTGCAGGTTGATGCGAGGGAAATTGTCGGCAGTTATTGCCCGGGAAGTTTTGATTTAAGTATTGGCGATAAGAAATTTGCTGGTATTTCGCAACGAAGGCTGCGCGGCGGGGTTGCTGTGCAAATTTATCTTTGTGTAACCGGCAGCGGTAGTTTGCGCGCTGAAATTGTACGGGAATTTTATCATCGTGCCTTGCAAGGAGAGAAAACAAAATTCACCTATCCTACGATTGTCCCCTCCACGATGGCCTCATTATCCGAGCTGTTGGGTAAGACCATAACAACAGAGCAATTGATTACGTTGATGTTGAAGACATTTGGGGATTTGGATGCGGGAATCGCGACTACGCCTTTAAGTGAGAAGGAACTGGAATTGTATCAATACAATTATGACCGGATTTTGAAACGAAATGAAAAATAAAAGCATGGTGATAGACTGGGACTTAGAGCTGGGGCCAGTGTTGATCAACATGCTTTTTTGTATTTTGTAATTACAACGCCTGTACCGCTGTAATTAATGCTAACTTATAGACGTCTTCAGCGTTGCAGCCGCGGGATAGATCGTTCACCGGCTGGTTTAATCCTTGGAGGATTGGGCCGATTGCTTCAAAGCCGCCTAAGCGCTGGGTAATTTTATAGCCAATGTTGCCGGCATCTAGGGTTGGGAATACGAATACTTTGGCATCACCTTGGATGACTGAGTCAGGTGCTTTTTTTACAGCAACTGATGGTACGATGGCAGCGTCAAATTGAAACTCTCCGTCGATGATCAAATCAGGCTGTTTTTCTTTCGCAATTTTGATGGCCTCTGCTACCTTTTCTGTTTCAGGTGTAACTGCGGATCCTTTTGTAGAAAAACTTAGCATCGCAACCTTTGGTTCAACATCAAACAGCACTGCTGATTCGGCACTTACGATGGCAATTTCCGCTAAATCTTGACTATCAGGGTTTGGATTGATAGCACAATCCGCGAAAATATATTTTTCATCGCCTCGCACCATGACAAACATCCCAGATGTCTTTTTGATGCCAGTTTTTGTTTTAATAATTTGCAACGCAGGGCGAACAGTGTCTGCCGTTGAATGAGCGGCACCGCTGACTAAGCCATCTGCTTTTTTTAAATAAACAAGCATTGTGCCAAAGTAATTTTCATCTTTTAAAATTTGTCTAGCCTCTTCTTCTGTTGCTTTTCCCTTCCGGCGCTCGACAAATTCACGCACAAGCACATCAAATTCATCGTAGGAATTCGGATCGAGAATTTCAACATTCCCTAAAGAAATATTTAGAGATGCCGCCTTTTGCTCTACTTCTGCTTTATTTCCGATTAAAATCGGCTTTAAAACTTCCTCAGAGGCAAGTCTGCCAACGGCTGTCAAAATTCGCTCATCCAAGCCCTCTGGGAAGACAATAGTTTTGTTTTTACCTTTAATTTTTTCTTTTACAATAGAAAATAAATCGCTCAAATCAATACCTCCAAAATCAATTAAGATTACCTAATAAATATATTTCGTAAAAGCATCCGTAAATCCCAACAGAAAGTCAGTGGAGGATTCACCCTATCCTGCTTATTATTACCATATACTTTTCCAATATTCTTGGAAATAGGCTAATCAAAACGGAAACGCTTACTTTAAAAAGTTTCTCTTTTCAGAACGTTGGAAAATTTCTATAACAAACGCAAAAAATTTGACCTAGATTACCCTTTGCCACCTTTTGTCAACTTTTTAAGCTAAAAACTTTCTTCTGGATAAAACTATTGTTATATTAGTTATTGACATGTACATATTGAAATGTAGCTATTAAGATAAAGGAGTGTTATGAATGGCTGAACCAGCAAAAACGTTAGATGGTTGGTATTGTCTTCACGATTTCCGCACGGTAGATTGGACATCTTGGAAAAGGCTATCAGGCGATGAAAGAAATGAAATAATTGTAGAGTTTCAAAACTATCTCAGTGCATTAAAAAATACGGAAGAAGCTAAAAAAGGAAGTCATGCTTTATACACCATTGTCGGCCAAAAAGCTGACTTTATGTTAATGATTCTTCGTCCAACAATGGAGGAGTTAAACGAGCTTGAGACAACTTTTAATAAAACAAAATTTGCGGAGTATTTACTTCCTGCACATTCCTATGTGTCTGTAGTTGAATTAAGTAACTACCTGCCATCTGACCAGGATCCATATCAAAGCCCTGAAGTTTTGGCACGTTTATACCCTATTCTTCCGAAGACTAACCATATTTGCTTCTATCCAATGGATAAGCGTCGTCAAGGCAATGACAACTGGTATATGCTTTCAATGGAAGAGCGCAGCAGTATGATGCGTTCACACGGCATGATCGGCCGCCAGTATGCAGGTAAAGTAAAACAGATCATTACTGGTTCTGTCGGGTTTGATGATTGGGAATGGGGCGTTACGCTTTTTGCAGACGACGTTCTTCAATTTAAAAAGCTTGTGTATGAAATGAGATTTGACGAAGTAAGTGCAAAATATGGCGAATTCGGTTCATTCTTCGTTGGCAACATTTTAACAGAAGAAGCTGTTCCGAAATTCTTACACGTTTAATAAGCAAGTCAGAATTATAAGCTCCCTAACCATTAGGGGGCTTTTTCCATGAGTTGGGACAGAGTTCCCGACCCCATGGCTCGCCCCCGCGCCGCGGCCCACCCAATCCCGCTGCAATTTTTATCATAAAAACACCTACAGCCACATAGTATCTAAATGTAATAACCACAAAAAAAAGAAAAATACAAGTCACCATTTTCTGTTCTTGCAATATGTTAGTAGGGTAATCGCTATTGTGAGGTGAGAAAATGGCTGTTGTGCCACATACTGAGGAAGATGTAAAACTTCTGGCAAGATTGATGCGGGCTGAAGCCGAAGGGGATGGAAGGCTTGGTATGTTAATGGTGGGCAATGTTGGGGTTAATCGTGTAGTTGGAAATTGTCTTGATTTTAAATCTCTCCGTAGCTTACGGGATATGGTTTTCCAGAAGCCAGGCGGCTATGAAGCGGTTGATAAACCTTATTTTTATCAACGTGCTAGAGAAGCAGATATTGGGTTGGCACGCCAGGTAATTAGGGGCTGGAAATATCACCCGGCAACTTACTCTCTATGGTTTTTCAGACCTGAGGGGGACTGTCCAGCCACATGGTTTAACCAAAGGAATGCGGGACGATTTAAATCTCATTGTTTTTATACCCCTGAACAAGAAAATTGTCCGCAAATATTTTTTTAAAGTGTCATTTGAATTTCACACTTAGCAGTTCCAATTTTACACATACACAATAGAAAATAAAGGCATTTTATACTTATTCTTAACTGGCTGTTCTTCCATAAAGTATAAAATTGTCTATCATCAAAGGGAGGAATGTAAAATGGCAAGTAATTTTCCATCTCAAACGCCAGCATATGGGCAATTCCCACAATATGGCTTCGGGCAACAACCCCAGATGCCACCTACATTTTCAGGAGGTCAAATACCGGGTTTTCCAAGTTTTCCACAACCACAAAAACCTCAATCACCTGCAGCAAATGTTCCCGGAATGCTACCGATTGAGGAATCGTACATTGAAAATATTTTACGATTGAACAAAGGCAAAATTGTAACTGTTTATACAACTTTTGAAAACAATTCACAATGGAATGCGAAAATTTTCAAGGGTGCAATCGAAGCCGCCGGACGTGACCACCTTATTATCAGCGACCCACAAACAGGTCAGCGCTATTTAATTCCAATGATTTACGTTGATTTTGTAACGTTTGATGAAGAAATTGAGTACCAATATCCATTTAGTGGTATGGGACCTAGTTTATCGTCTTTTCCTCCTAGATAAAAGGAAAAGCGGAAGCGCCCGTTCAAGCAAAAGGAGACTGCAAAACAGCCTCCTTTTTACCTTTCCAGCTCCCCTATTTCCCTTTAGCAGCGGCAACTGCCAGTAGAATCCAACCTGCCAAAAACGATATGCCACCTAAAGGCGTTATCATACCAAGCTTCGCGATTCCTGATGTGCTTAAAGCATACAAGCTTCCTGAGAACAGAATAATTCCGATAAACATCATAATGCCGGACCATTTGATTGCCGAAACGCCCGGCCATTTATTAGCAGCAAAAGCCACTATAAATAAACCCATCGTGTGGAACATTTGGTAGTCAACACCTTTTTCCCAAACATCCATCATTCTTTCCGTTAACCGAGGTTCGAGACCATGAGCACCAAATGCTCCTAGTGCAACCGCTAAAAAGCCATTGATTGCCCCCAAAATAATAAATGCCTTCATCATATTTAAAATCCCCACTTCAATTCATTAATTTGTATCTCCATCTTACCGAAATTTGTCACCATACGCCAACAAAACGGCTTTAAAAAATGAGCCAGAGGATCTGCCCCCATGTCTCGGAAACGTTGATTTGGAAAAAACAAAAATAATATGGATAAAATTTGAACTCCCGTTACATATTAACTATGAAAAATATGAATAGGAGGATTTACCATGAAAAAAATTATTGTATTACTTAGTGTTTTATTTCTGACACTAGGTCTTGCTATGCCTGTTTGGGCGCAAAATGACAAGGCTCAACAGCCTGAAACAAAGGTGCAGTTGACGGAAGCGCAAAAGAAGGAGCTTGCTGATATTCACGAAGATATTCTCGAGAATAAGCTTGAATTGATTGATAAGCATGTTGAGTTCGGGATTATTACAAAAGAAAAAGGCGATATGATCAAAGCAAAGATTCAAGAAAAGGCAAAAAAGATGAGGGAAAATGGCTATATGTCTGGGGCTTGCAAGCATAAGGATCATAAAGACCATGAGATGAGGGGCGAGGGCAGCCAATAGAGGATTGTCCGTTACATAAGAAAAGGCGAGTAAGTGTAAACTCAACTCGCCTTTTAAACATGTAGCTTTACAAAAATGGACCACAGAACCCGACCCTATGTCCCACTTCCAAACAAAGCTTCCTTGCTATACCCCTTCCCAAACAACAGGTCGTACTGCAGCCTCTCATAAGTATCTTCCAGCGGTTTAACGTTATCTGGTGTATCCTTATACAAATTTCCATCGGCATCATTTTTAACAGATGTTGTGTACCCTGGCATTTGTTTGCTAAATTCCTCCAAGAAGCGATAGTACAGCGGTTTTTCGATTTGTGCCAAGTCAAGGATATGTGGTCCTAAAAACGATGGACTAATACTTGGCAGCTCTATTTTTTCATCAGTAAAGTTATTCCAGACGACTAACGGTGTTTGTCTCATACGCTGGTATTCTTCCAATGACCATTTTTCATCTTTAACATAACCCGCTTCTTTATAGGTTAAGTAATCTGCGCCTAAGAATGGCATGTGATCACCATAGAAGATGATAATCGTTGGTTCCTCGGATTTTTCATAATAATCGATGAGCTCCGCAAATGCTTCATCCGCCTCGACTACACCTTGTGTATAAGTTTCTAAGCTGTACTTAGACTCATCGGACAACTCACTGTCATCAATCTTAATTTTCACATCATCTTTGTAACGGCCTTTTTCATATGGACCGTGGTTTTGCATTGTTACCGCATAAATGAAATCAGGCTTGTCGGTCGATTCTGTTTTGTTGATAATTTTTGCATTGACCTCTTTGTCTGAAATATACGGCCCTCGGTAAGTGGCATCTTTAAAGTTGTCTAAGCTGATAAATTGATTGAAGCCCAAATATTTATAGACATTTTCTCGATTCCAAAACCAGTTGTAATATGGGTGGACCGCTGTTGGTTCATAGCCTTGCTCTTTTAAAATTGATACTAGCGATGGAAGTGAATGCCCTACAAATTGTTGATAGGCAATCGAGCCGGTTGGTAAAAATGAAACATTTAATCCCGTCATCGCTTCAAACTCAATATTAGACGTACCACCGCCAAACTGTGGTGATAAAAGCCAGCCCACTTGGTTTTTCCGAACGGTCGGCATTGGGTCCTCGCTAAAAGGAACTGATTCTAACCGAGTTGGATCCCAAAACGCTTCACTCATAATAAAAATAATATTTGGATGCCGCGTTAATGTTTTTTCCGGCTTTTCCGCTGGCAGCCTGTTCTCCAAGTCTTTTACTGTGTTCAAAATGTTTTCTTTTCCATAGCCGTTTGGTGGAAAAACGAGCGTGCTTTCCGTATTTAATACAAAGCTCAAAAGAAAACCATTGATCTTGTAGTTCGTCTCCTGATTCCAGTTAATATTCGTAATTTGCAATTCATTAAATAAACGCTTTAACGGTGTTGACCTAAATAGGAAAAATGAAACGATCAAGACAACACTAATCACGATTAGAGCCAGCCGTTTCAAAGCACTAAGCCTAAACACGACGAAGCCAATTTTTTTCTTAATAAAGATAATCGTCGCAATTATCAACACAACTCCAATAGCAGCAATGGCCAACTTCCCTTTGTTTACTTCTTTAATCAGCTCCGGGAACAGGTTGAACATTTGTTGATAAAGCAATACATCCCACGGATAAAGGTTTTCCCCTAAAAACATATGCTTATATCGATTGATAAAGCTAAGCAATAAAGTAAAAACGGTAAACGCAAAGGTACTAAATAGCAGGTCATTAAACAGACCTAAAAATAGGAGGAAAAATACAAATAAAATTAAGTAGTTTAAAATAAACGGATTGTAGTTGTCCTCCATCCATTTTTTAGCTTCTAGGAAATCGCCACGGATGAAGGTTTCCATGCATATTAATAAAGCCCCTGCTACGACTGCCGCGAACACTAGGGTAAACAATATTTTTGCTATTCTAATGGCTATACTATCTTTAGGTTTATTCTCTTTTGTTTTTTTTCTGGCATTTTTTCTTGTACTCAATATAAATCATCCTTCAGCTTCGTTCATTGTCTCTATTATAGTACAAATGGTAGCAGGAATTTAACAAAAACCCGCAATTTGCTTGAATTTCCCTAAAGAAAGACTATTTAAAAACAAAAAACTACCCATATACAGGGTAGTAAACAAAAATGCGGTGAATTTCTTAAGCTAAATAGGCTTCTTGTATTTGTTCATTATCGATTAATTCCTTTCCAAGTCCGCTCAATGTTATTTTGCCATTTTGAATGACATAGCCACGATCGGCAATGCTTAGTGCTTGAAAGGCATTTTGTTCTACGAGCAAGATCGTGATCCCTTCGTTGTTTAGTTCTTTAATAATCTCAAAAATTTGTTCCACAATAATCGGCGCAAGACCCATAGATGGCTCATCCAACATGAGAATCTTCGGCTGCATCATCAGGGCCCGGCCGATCGCAAGCATTTGCTGCTCCCCGCCGCTCATCGTTCCTCCCTGCTGGCTTAAGCGTTCTTTGATTCTAGGAAAATATTGAAAGACGCGTTCCATCCGTTCCTTCACAATCCGTTTGTCTTTGACTGAAAAAGCACCCATTTCGAGATTTTCTTTCACCGTCAGCTTGGGAAAAATCCGTCTGCCTTCCGGGACATGGGCGATGCCGGAGAGCGCCGTTTCATGGGGAGCCCGGTTTGAGATTTCGGTTCCATTGTAAAGAATGCTGCCACTTTTCGGCTTTACCTGTCCGCTGATCGTTTTTAAGGTCGTTGATTTTCCGGCACCATTACTGCCGATTAATGTCACAATTTCGCCCGCATCAACATGAAGCGATATCTCCTTTAAAGCCTGAATACCACCGTAAAATGTATCGATATTTTGTAGATCTAAAATTTTCTCTGCCACTTGTCGCAAGGCCCCCTTCCTTTATGAAACAGTTTCTGCTCCACTTTTTCCTAAGTATGCTTCAATCACCTTTTGGTTTGTACGAATTTCTTCCGGTATTCCTTCGGCGATTTTTTCACCATGGTCCAATACAATAATATGTTCAGATATTTCCATGACAAGTTTCATATCATGCTCGATTAAGACGATTGTCAGTCCAAATTCATTGCGCATTTTGAAAATCAACTCTGTCAGTTCTTTCGTTTCCTTCGGATTCATTCCGGCTGCTGGCTCATCTAATAAGAGGATCTGCGGTCTCGTTGCTAGTGCCCGGCCAATTTCCAGGCGGCGCTGGGCCCCATAGGACAGATTTCGGGCCTCCTCATTTGTAAATTGGCTTAAACCGATATAATCCAATATATTGTACGCCTCTTGTTCAGCGAAGCTTTCTTGTTTTTTAAAAGAAGGCAAGTCTAAAACAGCCCCCAATAAGCCTTGTTTGATATGGTTGTGCATCCCAACCATGACATTTTCAAGCACTGTCATACTTCCAAATAAACGAATGTTTTGGAACGTCCTCGAAATTCCTTTTGCTGAAACCGCATGAGGCTTCAGTCCGACAATGGATTTCCCATTTAATTCAATATCCCCGCTTGTTGGTTGATAAACACCGGTTACCATATTAAAAAACGTTGTTTTTCCTGCCCCATTTGGACCAATAACGGCAGTGATGGAGCCTTTTTTTACGTCCATACTAATATCGCTATTGGCAATCAGGCCCCCAAAGGCTTTTGTTAAATTTTTAACCGTCAAGATGGACATTGTTATCTTTTCGCCTCCTCCGCTCGAGCTACTGGTTCTTGTGACGTCCCTGAGATCATACTGCTAATTTTTCCTTTATTTTTCCTAAGCTTTTCAAGATTGAATACCGGGTTTTTGGCTGGCAAAAGGCCCTGTGGCCTATATAAGGCAAAGCCGATTAAGATGGCTCCAAAAATAAAGCGCTGCATTTTCGCCGGAGAAAGTGCGTCTGGAATCGAGATGATTCCTTGTAAGTTAAGCTGATTGAGCCAGTTGGCAAACTCCGTTAGCACATGTAGGTTGAGAATCGTCATGATGGCTGCACCTAAAATAACTCCTGGTACACTGCCCATTCCACCTAGAAGTACCATAACAAGGATCGTGATCGATTCCAGCAATGTAAAGCTTGTTGGATCGACGAAGGTTTGTTTTGCCGCAAACACAACACCCATTACGCCGGAAAAAGAAGCACCGATCGCAAACGCCATCAACTTTGTTCTTACTAAAGGGATCCCCATCGCTTGCGCCGCAATTTCATTTTCACGAACAGCTTTCCAGGAGCGCCCTAACTTCGAATATTCAAGTCTACGGACCGCAAAAACGGTAATGACAAGGATCACGAGGACGATATAGTAAAATTGACTAGGATACATAAATTCAAACCCAAAAATCTTTGGCGGCGTTATTGAAATAAGGCCCATCGCCCCATTTGTAATATTGACAGGACGGTCAAGGTTATTAAAAACAATCCGGATAATCTCCCCAAAACCAAGGGTTACGATCGCCAGATAATCCCCTTTTACACGCAAGACCGGTACACCGATAATCACACCGGCGATTGCTGCCGCAATTCCCCCAATGATAAGAAACAGCCAAAAGCTTTCACCTGGGAGCGGAAACTCGCCGAATGGCATAAACTTCGATGCCTGCCCGGTGGCAAAGATCCCGTATGTGTAGGCACCAACGGCAAAGAAGGCGACAAACCCAAGGTCTAGTAGCCCAGCAAGACCAACAACAATGTTCAAGCCAAGTGCCATCGCTACATAGATCCCGACAAAGCAGGCGACCTCCATATATGACTGGTAGGCCGGTCCTTGACTTGCGACTACAGGTAAAATAACGACCAACACGGCCCCCGCAATAAGCCACTTTTTCAAATCAGTTAGGCCTGTAAAGTGTAAAAGCAATAATGATGCTAAAAGCAGCAAAAAGGCTATGACTGATTTTTGCGCAAGAACAAGGCTTCCCGCTGTCAACACAATGTAGGCAATGATTAAGGTGGCTTGGTACTTTTTATTGGCTTTGATTTTGTCCAAAAATGGCTCGAGCTTCGTAGTCAATTTATTTTTCATCATCATTCACCTACACCTTCTCCGTTACTGCCTTGCCAAACAGGCCTTCAGGCTTAAAGATGAGCACTAAGATCAAGATTGCGAATGCAAATACATCTTTATATTCCGCGCCAAACACTCCATTTGTAATGATGGTCAGGTTGGCCGCTGCAAACATTTCAAGTAAGCCGATTAAAATCCCACCAAGCATCGCCCCACGGATGTTGCCAATGCCCCCAAGAACCGCGGCCGTAAAGGCCTTTAACCCTAGAATAAAGCCGATATACGGGTCGATTGTCCCATACTGAATGGCAAATAAAACCCCCGTAGCCCCACCTAACGCGGAGCCGACAAAGAAGGTAATCGCGATCACTCTATTCACATTCACGGTCATTAAAGCAGCCGTTTCCCGATCTTGCGCAACCGCCCTCATGGCCATGCCCCACTTTGTCCGATTTATAAAAAAGTCCAACCCAACCATTAAAATGATGGCAGTAACTAACACGATAATAAAAGAGGATTTAAAGGAAGCATCACTAAAAACGGGAAGGATGGCTGAAGTTTTTACAACAATTTGGTCAGTAAAGAGGCTGGGTCCAGTTAGGATGTAGTTTCCCTTTTTTAGCTCCGTAATAAAGCGAATTAAATCTTGAAGCACAAATGAAATCCCAATCGCTGTAATTAACGCAATTAATTTTGGAGAATTTCTCACAGGCCGGTAGGCTACCCTTTCAATACCTACCCCCAAAAGTCCCGTCAATACGGATGTAATTAATATAATGATAATAAGGGCAAGGAGAGCCGGCATCGCTGCCATTAAACCCAAGGATGTAAAGGATAAAAGCATAGCCGTTCCAATAAATGCACCCGTCATAAAAATTTCACCATGGGCAAAATTAATTAACTCTAATATTCCATAAACCATCGTATAACCAAGCGCAACTACTGCATATACCGCTCCTAATGTTAAACCATCAATTAATACTTGCGGCAATGTATGGAGGACTTCTGTTAACATCGATATCACCCACCTTTTCGATTTTTTTGCGAAAAAAGGGTAAAGACATTTGTCGATACCCTTTTTGATTAAATTCTATATTTGGTGTTGACTTGGAAGCAGGTTACTTGCTAACCTCATCCACTTGAGCAGCAGGATAGGCAGGCTCCTCAAACTTATAGATGAAAATTTTCGCATAATCATTGTCCCCGATTTCATCGAAGCTTACTTTTGTAACAACACCCTCAAACTCTTTTCCGTTACGGACGGCTTCCGCTACTTGTTCGCGGGTTGGCAATGCATTATTATTGGCCTTAATGGATTCTTCAATTCCTTGAAGAAGTACGCCCATCGAATCGTATCCATACGCAGAATATCCTTCAATGTCTTTGCCAAATTTAGCTTTATATTTTTCAGCAAACTGTTTCCCTGCATCTGTAGCTGTCGTCACACCAGCAGCAGATGTTATATAAGTGTTCAGCACGCTGTTACCGGCAATTTCCACTAGAGTCGAAGAGTCCATTCCATCTCCACCCATAACTGGGCCTGTAAAGCCCTTTTCACGAGCCTGCTTTATAATTAGGCCGCCCTCCGTATACATCCCGCCAAAATAAATCATGTCCGGTTTTTGAGCGACAACCTGATTCATTACACCATTGAAGTCCTTTTCACCGATTGTGATACCTTCAAAACCGAGGATCTCGGCACCAAGCTCTTCTGCCGCACCTTTAAAGGCTTCAGCAAGACCAGTACCGTATGCCGTTTTATCTTGAATAATGAAAATCTTCTTAGCACCTAAGGTTTTCACAGCAAATTCTGCACCTGCAGGACCTTGGAAATCGTCACGTGCCACAATGCGGTTTACCGTTTTTAATTTACGGTCCGTGACGTCCGTGGCTGTATTGGCCGGCGAAACCATCGGCAAACTATATTTCTCATAAATTTCTGAAGAAGGAATGGCTACACCAGAATTGTAGTGTCCAACAACCCCAAGAATTGCCGTATCAGAGCCAATTAACTGTGCATTGGCAACTCCCTTTTTCGGATCAGCTTGGTCATCAAACGGGATTAATTGCAGTTCAAAACCTAGCTCTTTAAATTTTGCAGCATTTTCTTCTAAAGCAAGTTGGGCACCAAGTTTAATAGATTCACCAATCGTGGCACTACCGCCGGACAATGGACTTTGTGTTGCAATTTTAATAACTTGAGCACTGCCCACTTTTCCACCATCAGCTGAAGGTTCTGTAGACTTGCCACCAGCTTGGTCATTTCCACCCGATGATGAACAACCCGCTAGTAACCCGATCGCTAATGTTGCTGTCGCAAGAACTGAAAGCGTTTTCCTTAACATTTTTTAACCCCCTTATTCGTCTTAGAATAATATTGTTAAAACTATTTAGAATATATTACGCGAGATAGGAAAATAAACCTAAATTCAATAAAAAAAATCGCTTTCCCACTGTATCGCGAGAAAGCGAGATCGAAGCAGAGGACGGTTCTTTTGCTTCTTCTATATTTTAGACCTCTTAATCATTTGATTGATAACCTCAGAAAAAACAAGGCCGATCGCAATCGATCCTGATAGCATAAATGCCTTAGTAGCTAATTGAACAGCCATATTGTAATCATTTTCAACAATATGCCGCATCGCGTCATAAGCCATTCCTCCGGGAACCAGTGGTATAATGCCAGAAACATTAAAAACGATCATCGGCGTTTTATAAAACTTCGCAAAGATTTGGCTAATGATCGCAATAAAAAAGGCTGCTACTAACGTTGCCAGTATCATATCTATACTAAAATAACTCACAAGCGCTATATAGATGAACCAGCCTACCATCCCGACGAAGCCACACTTTAGAAGCGCCTTTTTCGGAACGTTGAAGATAATCCCAAAAGCCGCCGAAGCAATAAAGCTAGTAATAAGATGCTCTACTATAAACATAAATTGAATCCTTTCTAATAGAATGTGATAACGACGGCAACTCCGGCTCCGATGGCAAAGGCAGTTAAAAAGGCTTCCGCCCCTTTTGAAAGACCGGATACTAGATGTCCAGCCATTAAATCCCTGACCGCGTTTGTAATTAAGAGCCCAGGTACGAGCGGCATGACGGAGCCGATGATGATTTTGTCGAGTTCCTGTCCCATTCCTGTTTTTACAAAAAGCACTGCCAATAAACCAATCACAAATGATGATAAAAATTCCGATAAAAATTTAATATTTACGAAACGACTTACATATAGGAAAAAGATAAACCCTAAGCCCCCGGTGACGAGGGCCGGGAAAAAGTCGTGCCAACCGCCTTTAAACATAATTAAAAAACAGCCACTTGCGATCGCTGCTGCAGCAATTTGGGTGAAAATCGGATAGGCATGTGTTGTCGACTCAATTTTATGTAGCTGCTCATGGGCTTCTTGAATTGTTATTTCTCTACTAGCAATGCCTCGCGAAACACTATTAACGAGCGTTACCTTTTGAAGGTCAGTCGACCTTTCCGTGATCCTAATAATTCTTGTTGCCTCCATTTGATCGACAGCAAATATAATGCCCGTTGGTGTGACATAGCTATGAGAATTTTCAAAGCCATAGGTGGCTGCAATCCGCATCATCGTATCCTCGACACGGTACGTCTCCGCCCCACCTTGCAGCATTAATTTCCCCGCCAACAAACAGCATTCCACAACTTCGTTTATTTCCTCTCGTTTCGTCAATTCGGTTGATTTTGAATCCACACTATATCTCTCAACTTTCAGTTTATATTTTACATATTTTTCTTTGAATTATATTAGTTTATTCAAGGAATGAGAATTTAACAAGAGACAAACGCAAAAAAACCTTTAAGAAAACCAAGCAGGTCTCCTTAAAGGGGGTAAGAAGTTATATAAGATTCAATAAAATCGTTACTTTAAATAAATCACCATCAACATCAATTTCCATTTCACCGTCATGAAGGTCAACAATCGACTTCGCAATGGCAAGGCCTAGTCCGGAGCCTTCTGTTTGCCTTGAGGCATCGCCTCGTTTAAAGCGTTCAAACAATTCATTGATATCCCCGCCAAGCTCATATTTGGCGATATTTTTAAACGAGATCTCAACCTTATCTCCAACCTGATTCTGGTTCATAGAAATATAGACTCTCGTATTCTCGAGTGAATATTTAAGGATGTTGCCAATGATATTATCAAACACACGCCACATCTTTTGTCCATCGACAACAGCATAAATCGGCTTTTCAGGGTTTGTCACCCTAAACTGCAAGGTTGATTCACTTATTTTTTCATTATACTCCGCAAGAGCTTGCTCCAATAATTGAGCCAAATCTACTTTTTCTTTTATAAGCTCAATATTGCCGCTGGCCATTTTCGAGGCTTCAAATAAATCATCTATTAAAACCTTCAAACGTTTTGACTTTCGATCAATTATTTCGAGATAGGAATCTCGCTCATCCGCACCAAGCTCCGGTGTTTTTAATAACTCCGTATACGTAATGATTGATGTTAATGGCGTCCTGAGATCATGACTAACGTTAGTGATTAACTCTGTTTTTAAGCGTTCACTCTTGGCCTGTTCTTTCTGGGAGGCTTTGACCCCATACTTTAGCGTATTAATATTTCCTGCTAGTTTTGCAAGCACTGATTTCCCGACAATCGGCAGGTCCGGTTCGAAATTTCCGGAAGCTAGCTCACTCGTATTTTTTATAATTTGGTTAAAATAACCGATGCGTTTGAAAGTTAAAATTAGTAAAGGCACTCCTACCAGCAACATGGCTGGAATATATATGATTATAAATTTCGGCTCTATAATTACAACTGCTGCTCCAAGTCCAAACGCAAACACCAATGCCAAATTAACGATAACTTTAGTTCCTACACTTCTATTTAAAAATGCATTCTTTATTGCTTCTTTTATTCTAATCAGTAAAGCCCCTTGCCAATCACTTTTTAAAAGAGAACTGTCTTTATATCTATCAAAAAGCAGTTTCCCTTGAACAAGTGTTAAAGCTAGAAATAGTGCACACCAAAATAGGTTATAAAGAATCCCTTCGACCAGTTGGTAGAAAGTGCTCCAGTAGCCAAGGAAATACCCCTGCACAAGGAAGACCCATGTGACTATGAAAGAAACTCCAAACATGATAACTTTTACATCAACCGGAACCTTATTATAGTATCGTTCTATTTTTTCAAATGATAGTGAACGAACAACAGCCGTATTTTTATATAAAAATATACTTAGGATCAGCGCTACAATTGCACCTAAACAATAAATATAGTAAGTAGCTTGGTTCTTTTTAAAATCATAGAATTCATTTAGTACAGTATTTGTTTGTGATGACGTTTTTGGAACAGCTATTTGCCCTTCGAATGTTGCTTTATTATTGTTAAAGAGTTGTTCTACTTGCTCTTTATAGTCAAAACTATAATAGCGTCCCTCAATCGACAGATCCGTATAATTCTTAATGAATGCCATATTTTTGTTATTCATTAATTGAGAGACAGGACCATCATTTAGATTTAGATTTGTGTAAACTTTACCCGTTTCATTGTTTTTTAAATAATATTTAAATGAATTTTTATATGTTATAAACTGCGGGCGAAGGTTTTCCCGATCGATAAAATATTGGTCAACTTCCGCCTCTTTTTCTTTCATAATTTTTTGGCGGACATGGTCATCGCTCGTAAAGTTGGCTGTAATGTCAGCGATCTTTTGGTCCCGCTCAGCCTTCAAAAAGTTGACCACCTCTTCGTTATTGGCTGTTACAGCATCTTGAATTTTTTCTTCGTATTGCCCTTTTATATTCGTAATCTGCTCATTTAAATTGCCGTAACGATAGCGATGCTCTTCAATTTCTTCTTTTGTAACAGTAATTTTCTTTTTAGCTTCTTCACTTGTTATCCCGCCAATTTCAAACATCACTAAACGGTCGATAAATTCATTTAAAGTATGATCAAAATCATCAGTTTGAAAATAATTTTGATTAAAGTAATAATCTGCTTTTGTGAACCCAACTAAAAGACCGTTTATGCCATACGATAACAGCAGAATCCACACTATGACAGCGATTTTATTTTTCCATTTTGTAGCCAATTCCCCACACCACCTTTAAATATCTTGGATTTTTCGGATCAATTTCAATCTTTTCACGGATTTTTCGAATATGTACGGCCACCGTATTTTCCGCATTATAGCCAGGCTCGTTCCAAACTCGTTCATAGATTTCATGGATGGAAAAAACACGCCCGGCATTGATCATCAATAGCTCTACGATTTTATATTCAATTGGCGTCAGCTTGACAGGCTCACCGTTGATTGCCACTTCCCTCGCTGCTTGGTCGAGGGTTAAACCACGGATGTCGATGACTTTGTCAGCTGTGCCACCTTCATAGGTTCCAAGCGTTACATACCGCCGCAGTTGGGATTTCACTCGGGCAATCAGCTCAAGCGGATTAAACGGCTTTGTCACATAGTCATCGGCGCCAACCTGAAGGCCCAAGATTTTATCCGTGTCCTCGCTTTTGGCACTCAGCATGATAATCGGGATGTTTTTTTGCTCCCGAATTTTGAATGTCGTGGAAATCCCATCAAGCCTCGGCATCATGATATCTAAAACAATAAGATGAACGGTATGCTCATTTAACTTTTCAATCGCTTCGATGCCATCCTTTGCTTTTATCACCGTGATTCCTTCATTTTTTAAATATATCTCAATCGCGTCTCTGATTTCTTTTTCATCATCAACAACAAGTACATTATAGTTGCTCATTTTTCTCACACTCCTTTCCAAATTATACAAGTTTATCGGAAGAAAATCCGCTTGGGACTTGAGCCCCATGACCGCTTCTTGTACTATCAGAAGTCATATATCAATATGATGATAGTATAAGAAAAGACATCAACTTCCACCATTACGGGTGGAAGTCGTGTTTTTCTAAAACTATTTCCATTGTAGCCGCTAAATCTTAACATTAAAGAAGGATAAACCTTAAGAATTTCTTAAGATTGGGTGGGGTTTTCTTAAGATAAAACAAAAAATCCTTCAAAGTCACCTGCTCAATTTTCTTAAGCAAGCACCTTAAAGGGGAATTATAGTTGAAGGTGAAAATTCTTTGATGTTGTACAGTAGAGGGATATTGTTCACTACGGTAATCGCAAAGACTTCAAAATTTAACTAAGAAACGCTATTTCCTTTATACACCGGAAATGACGTTCTTTATGTGGTTTGTTAAACTAAAGCTAACCGTTAGCCTTATTACTTTTTTCATTATTATTTGTATTCGTTTATGGATATATATGGTAAAATGTGGTTATATCATAACACGCAAATGAAAGGAAAATAACTTAAAGGGGATTATTTTATGAAATTTTTTCGTATGGGTATTCTTTGTTTGATTATCATATTTACAATTTATATTATCTCGGATTATATTAGATATAATTCTTTTAAATTAAGTGAAAATTTATTAGATTCCTTTATATATAGTGCACTATTGATTTTCTTTTTGTGGTTATCAACAAATATAAAAGCGAATAAAAAAAAGTAACTCCGTTCTCAGAACGGAGTTACTTTTTTACCAACCCTCTTCTTGCCATACACACTTTCCGGCAATTGAAGTTAATTCTACAGCAATACCTAATACACTACCCTTTACACCAATTTTAATAAGATACTTTGCTGCCAATGTATAATTACCTTCCCAAAGGTAATCAAAGAAAATTCCCACAAAAGCTCCTGTGACTATATCACCATATTCTCCAATAAGTTCGTTCTCAATGCATCTATCTACCGCTGGAGTACTTGCAGAAACATTCTTTGGATTTTTTATAAATACAGGACCCTTTAATTTTTCGATATCTGAACTTGGACCAAATTCCTCTTCCAATAATTCAGTATCAAATCCCACGAGTGTTGATTATCCAAAATTAGACAGACTTATCCCTTGGAGAACTTTATAATTTTTTAAAAATAACAGCTATTTCAGAACGCCAGTCAAT
>NZ_AJLR01000150.1 GCF_000307855.1 Schinkia azotoformans LMG 9581
ACACTGCTTGCTCAACACATGTGGAGTGTACAGTGTCGTTAAAATTAAAGTGTAACTAAGCAATAGAAACTTTCCATTTATAAAATAAACTTTTTCCACAACTTATCAACAATTGGAATAAAGTTTGTACAAAAAAAGTAGGAAAAACAGCCTGTCAGGGCTGAACCACTGAACCATCAATATTTGTGAAAAAAGCATGAGGGAAACAGTCTTTTTTAACTTGATCAAAAACATGAAAAAATCTGTGGAAAAAACCTGAAAATATTTGATGAACCTATTTATTTGATCGTTCACTGCACAAAAAACTCATGCTGTAAAAGAAAAAGATTAAACCACTTGTATTTTTTCATAAACTGAAATATGTCAAAGGAATGAGCAGGGATCTACTAGTATCCCTGCTTTAAATATGAATCCCAATATTATTTGGGTTTGGGATAGAATGCACCATTATTAAATTCGAATTGTTTCCCATTTAGCAGAAAGGGTATACTTAAATCAAGACCTATGTTAACTGCGAATTCTTCAAAGTGCTGGCTATATTGCGATTGGTTCAAGTAATCTGTTGTTACTTTTCCGTTTGCAAGATCGTACAGAACACTGAAAACACTCGTCCTTCGTTGTGCTTCGTTATGTTCTTCTTTAGAGTAAGACAGTTTTATTTTTAGTGAATTTGTTTGTTCAGGGGTAACCTGTTCGCCAAAATTCGGACCTTTAAATATTTTAGGTCTAAAGTTGCTCTCAATCCCTCCTCCTTCCATCAATAGTGCTTGTAATGGTTTTCCGTTAATATTGCCTAAAGCATACGAGATCCCTTTTAATATTGTAATTGAATTTTCGTTAATATTAACCAACTCAATAGGTTTTGCATCCAATATAATTGATGAATCTGATTTGACAAACTCATCTATTTGTTCTAAAAGGGTAGGGTTGGAGTTTTCTTCACCCCATTTTGTAGCTAAAGGATTATAATAATTAGGACCTACATTTTGAATAGGATGCTTGGAATCAATTTTCAAGGGATGTTCTCTCCTTTCTTTTAACTTCTTGTTATTCAAACCTTTCCCTTCTGAATGATGTTGTTTTTTGTTAGAAGCAACTTCAATCGTTCCGCTCTGTAGACTTTCAGGATCAAACCAAGTCATCGTCAAGGTTGGTTGGATATAACTTAATGCCTGCAAAGGCTGCGTTACTAGAAAGCTTGTTGTCCACAGTTGCTTTATTGGCTCACCCCTAAAGCTGTAGTTTAAAATACCTGAATCCAGCCACTCTCCATTTCCGTTCCGATTAAACAAGGTTGCATATATATTGGAAAAATCCAATCTATTATTTTGGGGAAAGTTCCAATGTATTCCTACTGCTTCAACAATTGCACTATTAGGAATAGATTCTGCTTTAGTAAAATCCCAATTTTCTTCTTGAAACCAATTATTTGTTCCATATGCTGGATCAATCGAAGATGAACTTGAATCAGTTTTGAATATTGAAGAAAGCATAGTATTATTTGTACCCCCTCTTCCGAAGTTTTCCTTATACTACTAATATCGTACATCCCTTTAAAGAGTTGAAGCATATGAACCATCTCTGGGCATTATATATTGCTATGAGTGTTAATTACCTTTAAGACGAAAGTAATACACTTTTGATATTGAAGTAAATCCCAAGGCGGTGATTCAGCAGGGAACACCTAAAATACCTATTCTGTATAGGAGTAATAATTTAACTGAAACTACCTTTACCTGTATTTCTTAATTCATCTTTGTTTTTCCTATTTCACTATCAATTGGTAATTCAAAATACATGGTTCAGGTGTCGATTAAGAAAAGCATAGACTGCTTTCCCTTTCTAGGAGGTAGTCTTTTTATATTGTTGAAGTTTGTCATTTTTTATAGAACGAAAAAGAAGCCGGACCGCTTGACGGTAGCTAATTTCCTATAAGATAATACTGGTTAGTAATATAATGATTATAAAGTCAAGGGGCGGCATATAATGGGACAGCGGGGTAGACGAAAAGGGTCCATTGGGATCAAAAGCAAAGAAGCAATCCTTATGGTTGCAGCAGAAGAATTTGCGGAACATGGATTTCATCAAACAAAAATTAGTACCATTGTCAAAAGGACTGGTTTAACACAACCAAGTTTTTATCTTTACTTTTCCGGTAAGGAAGCTATCTTTCAAGAACTTGTACATACGTTCCGCAACGAATTAATCAATCTAACGAAAGATAGTAGACTCGAATCTAGTCTGGATAATAGTGTACTTCCTTCCAACATTGTTAGTGGTCTAATTAAGCTTTTTGAATTTTTTTACAACCATCAGCACTTGACGAGGATAGGCTTTTACATTGCGGACGAATCTGAAGAAATTAAACAGGCGATGAAAGAGCATTTAACTGAGAATTTATTAGCGGAACAACGAGATAACTACTTTCGAGAAGACTTGGATATGGAAACTGTTGCAGAGTGTATAATCGGTGCCATTGGACGACTCACCATCAAGAAGCTATTTACAAACGAAAAAAGTCCTCAACAACTAGCAAATGAAATTGTAGATATCTATTTTTATGGCTTGCAAAACCGCGAAACTATGCATTAATTTATCGGGAGTTGAGGAAAATTAATACAGTAAAAAAGTGCAATCTGGTGGATATTGATGAGGAATGGGTAAAATTAATCATTGAAGCTAAAAACATTGGTTTAAAACTTGAAGAAGTGAGAGATTTTTTGAAAAATGGAATGAAAGATAGAAACAATGAGTAGAAAGTGAGTAAGTTATTTTGGGGCTACAGAAATTCACTTTCTTAATTCATCTTACCCCTATCTGTAATCACATCATGATGTAAAAGACACTTTGCATATGCGGTTAAACCTAGTCAAATATTAATTTAGACTTATCAAGAGAGGATGGATGAAAGCCTCGACGATTAAATATTGATTTGAGAGGTCCATAATAAGTTATTATGATATAAGTGTAAAAGAAGTGGAATATTTGGCTTTATATTTCTTGGAAGAGAGTTTAAAGTTGTATACATAATGAGAGGATTTGAGTTTAATGGTAGATAATTTTTGGCGTGATTTACCACGACCATTTTTTGTACTTGCACCTATGGAAGACGTGACGGATGTTATTTTTCGTCACATAGTAAGTGAAGCTGGTCGACCGGATGTATTTTTCACAGAGTTTACAAACTCGGATAGCTATTGTCATCCGGAGGGCATGGAAAGTGTGCGTGGCCGTTTGGTTTTTACAGAAGATGAACAGCCCATGGTGGCACATATTTGGGGAGATAATCCCGAATATTTCCGTCAAATGAGTATGGGCATGGCAAAACTAGGATTTAAAGGCATCGATATTAATATGGGCTGCCCTGTACCGAATGTAGCATCGAGAGGGAAAGGTAGTGGTCTTATTCTACGTCCACACGTTGCGGGAGAACTTATTCAAGCAGCAAAAGCGGGCGGATTACCTGTTAGCGTGAAAACACGACTTGGCTATAATGATGTAAAGGAGTGGGAGGAGTGGCTAACGCATATTTTAAAACAGGATATTGCGAACCTTTCTATTCATTTACGTACGAGAAAAGAAATGAGCCAAGTAGATGCACATTGGGAGCTAATTCCTGAAATCAAAAAATTACGTGACGGTATTGCACCCAATACGCTACTAACAATCAATGGTGACATTCCTGACCGTCAAACTGGGCTGCAGCTTGCTGAACAATATGGTATTGATGGCGTTATGATCGGGCGAGGTATTTTTAAAAATCCTTTTGCTTTTGAAAAAGAGCCAAAAGAGCATAGCAGTAAAGAATACCTTGATCTTTTAAGACTACAGCTGGATCTTCAAGATCAATATGCGGAAGTACTGCCACGTTCGATCACAGGGCTTCATCGCTTTTTCAAAATTTATGTTAGAGGTTTCCCTGGAGCTGCTGAATTAAGAAATCTATTGATGAACACGAAATCAACAGATGAAGTGCGTGCATTACTTGATAACTTTGGAAAAGGCAACTAACCCATTGGGCGTTGCCTTTTTGCGTTACTTTGGAGCAAATAGCATAATATCATTTTTAATAAATCCAGAAGGAGGAGTTTTTGCGCGTTCAGCATATTCCTCGTCTATTTCTTGATGTTCTTCTTCACTTAATTTTTCTGGATCTTGATCAGCTTTTTTTATAAGGTTAACGGACAGAATATCTCTAACCGATTTTAAAAGGAGGGCCATTTTTTAAAAATCGGATTGATTTAAACTACTAATTAACATCCATTAATTCAATCTTACTTTCTTTTTCTAAGGCATCTATAAAACGATCTACCTTGTCTACCGTCTTCGTATATCTCACCTCACCCTATTGTTTTTCTTATTTCATTTTACGGAAGGTATTGACTTTTAAAAAACTTCCGGTCATAACGGTGACTGGAGGTAGAGCTCTAATGTATAATATATAAATATTATAAAATAATGTTAGTTATCAATAAGAGACTTAAAATATGTCAAAGCAAGGGAATTAATAAAAGTGGTTTGGCGATTGCAAAGGATAAGATGGATATTGAAGCAATAAAAGACAGGCTTGAAGATATTATAGAAAGAATTGTAAAAATGATAGGGCGATTCTAATGTTAATTCAATGTACAAAGGCTTTGCTTGATAGGATAGGAATAAAGGGAAGTGAGTTGGCCTCCCCTGAAGACCATGAGCAACTCCCAGATAGTTTAGTGGCCTGGCATGCCAATTTTGGCATTAACAGAAGAAAGGCTATCATTTTGATGAATAATGAAACAAGATATCCTATCGTTATATATCGTCCGAGTATAAAGGACTTTTCTAAAATAAAGGAATTAATTCGTGAAGCAATTATGGAGGCCTTACGTATGGAAGGTGTCCGTAAAGAAGTGATTGAAGCTTATTTGGCTAAAGCCGGGGAGATTTCCTTGTGTGAAAGGTTAGGTAAACACTACTACATCAATATGTCTGTGATCAACACTCAAGCCGCGTAGAAAATGTTGCGTTGTTGGAATTAATAGATGTTTTTTTTCTTCCATAAATAAAACTTAATTTTTAAAGGAGACTTATTGTATTGGAGGCAACATGTATTAAATTTTATGAGTTCGGAAGTCCAGAAAGTGTTTTAAAAGTTGAACGTAAAAATATACAACCACCTACGAACGGAGAAGTTCTAGTTCGTATGAAAGTTCGCCCTATCAATCCATCTGACTTAATACCAATTAGAGGGGCATACTCCCATCGGATTTCGTTGCCTAATATTCCTGGCTATGAAGGAATTGGAATTGTAGAAGACGTAGGGGCTTCTGTTTCACAAGAACTGATTGGTAAACGTGTTTTGCCTTTACGTGGGGAAGGGACTTGGCAGGAATTTGTTAAAACATCTGCTGAATTTGCAGTGCCAATTCCGAACTCCATTGATGATTATACAGCTTCACAGTTATACATAAATCCGGTAACAGCATGGATTATTTGTACAGAGGTTTTAAAGCTGGCACCAAATGATGTATTATTGGTGAATGCTTGTGGTTCTGCCATTGGTCGTATCTTTGCTCAATTATCTAAAGTTCTCGGTTTTCGGCTTATTGCTGTAACGAGAAACAACAATTATACAAAAGACCTGCTCCAACTTGGTGCTTCCTATGTAATCAATACATCAGAGACAGCATTACACGATACTGTTATGGAATTAACGTATGGACTGGGTGCAACCTCGGCAATTGATTCAATTGGAGGTATTGATGGTACTGAATTAGCATTTTGTGTTCGCCCTAATGGGCTTTTTTTAACTCTTGGTTTATTATCAGGAACGCCTGTAGACTGGCAAAGAATTTCACTACAGGCAAAAGTGAATACTAAGTTATTTCATTTACGTTATTGGAATCAACAAGTATCAGTGCAAACTTGGCAAGAAACATTCCACCGATTGATTACGCTCATAAATGATGAAAAATTAACACTTATGCAGAAAGACTCTCAATACGATTTGTTGCAAGTAAAAGAAGCTGTTCTTTTTGCTGAATCTTCTAAAAAAAATAAAGGGAAAATATTTTTAACAAGCTGAATAGGACTATAGTTAAATAAGCTAAGAATTTAAATGGACAATGGAAAGTAGTTTTTCGTCCTTCTCTAACGAATTCTGCAATTCCTTCAAGAGATAAACTTATAGAAATAAACTGATGTTTTCATAAAGGCAGGTTCGACATTTGAACCTGCCTAAGAATTTGTTGCTTGATTACTAAGATTAACTTTTTCAGTATTTGTAATAACTCTTAATCTTAGTAGATAGATACCTATTCCAAAGGATAGCCATAGGAGTCCTGTTAAAAAACCAGACTTCCCAACGGGTATCAGTAATCCTAAACAGATAAGCAATGCCGAAATTGGAATGAAAGGATAAAAAGGAACGTAAAATTGTGCCTCTTTGTCTTTTATAGTAGCTCTTTTTCTTGAGATGAAAAAGGCAATTATCGTAAAAATAAAAGTTAATAGATATAAAAATCCTGTAGCTGTTACAGCAATATTTATCGAACTTATCAGTGTAAATGCAATTTGAATGCCGACCCCAAGTGTAATCGCCCAAATAGGTGTTTGAAAGCGTGGATGAATATAGGCTATCTTCTTCGGTAATAAGCCATTTCTTCCCATCGCAAATGCAGTTCTCGAAATCGTAATGATAAATGCATTGCATGTAGCTGGTAATGCCAAAACAATGATTAAACTAATAAAGATTGGACCAAGGTCTCCTAAAAATTGTTGACTGGCTAAAGCTACAGGGACTTCAGAAGCTCCGAACTCTTGCCAAGGAATAACCCCAATGGAGACAAATAAAAGCCCTAAATAAAGAAATAAAACAACCATTATGGAAGTAATAATGGCTAATGGTATCACCTTTTTTGGATTTCGTATTTCCTCTCCAGAAGCAACAATTGCATCCCAACCGACAATTGATAGAAATCCCACTAAGGTTGCTTCTAATATTCCAGAAAACCCATTAGGAGAAAAAGGTTGATAATAAGAAAAATTAACGTTTTTAAACCCGAAAATGAAAAATCCTATGAGTACAGCAATGACTGTACATACAATACCTACTTGAAGTTTTCCACTGAATTTAATTCCAACTATATTTAACATTCCTAAACCAATAAGTAAAAGCACTGCACTTAACTTTGGGGGAGCACCAGTAAGAGCGTTCAAATAATGTCCAAACCCTTGTGAGACGAAGCTGCTGGCGGCCAACCAAGCTCCCCAGTATGCCCAGCCAACAATCGTTCCAATGAAACCTCCCATCGTTTCTCGTGCATATTCATATGAACCACCAGCCCTTGGATATCGTGAAGCTAACTCACCATAACATAGCCCCAATAATATGGCGAGTAAAGAGGCTAAAATAAAAGAAACCATAACTGCGGGTCCTGCCTTGCCTGTTGCAACCCCACTAAGAACAAATATCCCTGCTCCGACCATTGCACCAATTCCAAGAGAAGTCGCTTCTTTCCAACCTAATGTTCTTCGTAACTGCATTCAAATGCCCCCTCAAATTATCAGATTATCGTAAAAGCGGAAGACTCCCAGTTAATTTGTTAACGTGTTTTTTATTTCCGTAAACCGCAATCCCCAGGTATTCAAAATCATTGGAAGTAAATGAAGCTATCTTATTCATATATTCATCGTAGTTCTTAGTGATTTGAGCCACATTGGAAAAATCGACAAGAAATAAGTCTGGATAATTGGAGGATATAGTTTCCCTTAATTCTTTAATCATAGCTCCTGAACCTTTTAATATTGGGATAGGAGCAGTTGTTATCCCTTCATGAGTTTGACTATCTCCATCGACTACAACAGAGCCAATGATTCCCTCAATTTTCTTCCCTAAAGTTAAAGCTAACACTGCTGAAGTATTGGCAATTAACCCAAGTGGCAGTTCTGAGTCAATTACCATTACACATTTTTTCTCCATGATTGTTATGTACCCCCTATAATGTGTTCAATCGTTTTTAATTTGTCATGCACCTTTACGGTATCATGATAAAATGGTTAGAATAAGAGCCAATTTAGAGCGATTTTTTGAGTACCAATTTTAAGGGAGGGAAAATGAATGCTTTGGATTCCAATTGATCGTACACTGGATATTCCTTTAAAGAGACAAGTTTATGAATACATACGAAAGCTAATTTTAAATGGAGAGCTAAAAGCAGGAGAAAAGCTACCAGCTACTCGTGAATGTGCTTCCCAGTTGGGAATCTCACGCAATGTTGTAATTGAAGCGTTTGAGCAATTATTGGCGGAAGGATATATTGTTGGACAGCAGGGTTCAGGTACTTTTGTAGCTGAAGGAGCATTTTTGGAGCAAATGCAGGATGAACGAACGACAACCTTGGAAATTTCAGAAGAGTGTATCCAGGAAAAAGGTGTGATTGATTTTCGTTCAGGGCTACCTGCCTTAGATATATTTCCAAGAAAGGATTGGGGCAGATTGGCAAAAGACGTATGTTTAGAAGCTCCTGATTATGCCTTTGGATATGACCATCCTGAAGGGCGTTTGGAATTAAGAAAGATTCTTTCACAATATCTAAGAAGAACAAGAGGGGTAAATTGCCATGCAGACCAAATTGTCATTACATCAGGAGCAACTCAAGCCTTTTCTTTAATAACGAAGCTACTGCTTTCGCAGGGAGATAAGGTGATTATCGAAGACCCCATCACAAATGAAATCCAAACTATTTTTACATCGACTGGAGCTACTTTAATTCCGATTCCTGTTGATGAACAAGGGATGCGAACAGACTTGCTTTCAGATGGGGAAAAACCAAAGTTTATTTTTGTAACACCATCCCATCAGTTTCCATTAGGCAGTATTTTGCCTATTCAGCGGAGAATTCAACTCATTCAGTATGCAAGAGTAAACGAGTGTTATATTGTTGAGGATGATTACGACAGTGAATTTCGTTATGATGGCGAACCTATCAGCTCCCTTCAAGGATTGGATTCTGAAAGAGTTATTTATGTTGGAACATTTAGCAAAAATCTTTCTCCAGCCTTACGAATGGGCTATCTGGTGCTTCCGCAGGCTCTCATTGAGCGTTGTAGAAGCCTTAAATGGTTTCATGACCTTCATACTCCATCACTGAATCAAATGCTCCTTGCGCGTTTTATTGAAGAAGGTCTGCTGGAACGTCATATTCGCAAAATGAGAAAAGTTTACATGAAGAGGCGGGAAGTATTAAGGGAAGCGTTGATTCGTGAGTTTGGACATTCAGGAGAAATTTCGGGTGATTCTACTGGTCTACATCTCATAGCGGAATTTAAAGGAATTGAGTTTACAGAGGATTTAATAGAAAGACTCTATCAAAACCATGTAAAGGTTTATCCTGTAGAACATCACACCATTCATAAAGGCAGACATGTAAATAAGGTGATACTCGGTTATGGAAATTTAAGAGAACAAGAAATTGAAGAAGGGATTCGTAATTTACGTAAAGTATTAGGAAATTGAAAAGTGACTTGCCTAAATGATTAGGATTTTACAATACATATTTGGTTAATTCATGTGCTTTGGAGGTGTTTAAGTACAATAGAAATTTATCCTAGCACGTAATTAATCAGAGGGATTTATCATCTATTGTCGAATAAAGACAGTGGGGGTTATGAGATGAACAAAGTTTTGTTTTTTACTGATATTGACAAACAAAATTTTCTTATCAAAAAAAAGCTACTTTACTCATATTATTCCTAAACATAATGAGATATCATTAGAAATCATTGAAAAGGTTCTAATTTCACCTACTTATATTTTTAAGCCTTCTAAAAGTAGCAAGGATTTTTATTACGAGAAAAATATAGATGGTAAAGAGTATAGGGTAGTTGTGACTTCAAAAAAACGTGACAAGCGATATTTTAATAGAGTTAGAATAATTACGGCGTATAAAATAGCAACCCAATATATAACAGATCTAAGAAGAGTATATTGTATTTATAATGAAAATGAACCTTATATTAGTAAACAAAAACAATTACAATCGGAATCTGAAAAGGAATACTTTGAAATCATTTTTTCAGATTGATGAAATGATATCTAAAGAAAAAGCGAAGTATGGAAAACAGTTTTGGCGCCTGTTAAACCGTTTGAAAAATCCAGAAGAACTTGAAGTTGAACGGCCTGATTCATTACAAGCTGAATTAAGAGACTATCAGAATTATGGTTTTCAGTGGCTCAAAACACTTCATTATTATCATCAAAAACTATTTATAACAAGGGACCAACTTCTCCCTGAATTCATGTCAGGTGAAACTCACGTACTATTAGAAGACTAGCGTTATTAGGTAAAAGTGTGGCTTGATAAAGTTCTTTTGATTAGGGGTTGATGGGTATTGTATGAGGAAGTGTTTGTCACGATTGTTGGCAGTAGACATTATAAAGGTTCGGAGATTTTTCGTGTCGGACAAATTGTAAGATTAGTGAAGGATTTTGAAAATTCCTATGATGATGAGGCAATTGCGGTGGAGTTGGAGCCTTTCGGAAAGGTTGGCTATGTTGCCAATAGTACGTCGACAGTGGCACGCGGAACGAAAAGTGCAGGGCGTATTTACGACTCATTTGACGATGAGCGGTACGGATTGATTCGTTTTATTTTAAAAGGAGATGCAATCGTTCAGCTCATTGATTACCATGAATTTTCACTGCTACAAGGAGAGTACAAAGTAATTGCTAGTTTTTTTAATCTCCCTTAATGGGTTCTTTTTCTTTCAATCATTACTGTTAAATCTATATTCAAATTCAGGTCCTGTCTCTGCAAAATAACCCTGTGGGTGTAGGTCCGGTTGGCACCAAGAGAGCAGCTGCAAGTCCGTAACTGGAATTAATCATGGTACGAATATTTTCTAATGTTGTATCGGGATACTGGTCGTAACCCATAAATATGACTTTAATGAAATAGCTAGTATGATCAAGAATAATTGCGTGAAAAAAGGTATAATAATCAAATAAAAGATTACTACAAACATTGTAAACTTTCATTATTACAGTTGAATCAATCTCATACAAAAGATGTAAAAAACTTCTATGATAAGGATAGGAAGGTATGCAGGTATTTAAAGGAGGCGGGAGAGGAAAGTGAACCTTGTTCTTACATATATGGTAAATGTAGTTGTGATTGCAATGTCTATCTTTTTTTTACTTTATTTTGGCTCTGAACGAAAGCGGAAATTTGAAGAAAAAAATGCGATGGCTTCTTTTCATATATGTAACGTGCTTTTTATCATAATGACCTCTTCTGCGGCACATGTTGTAATGACGGTATATATCATTGAGGATATGAGTAAAATAATCTTTCAAATAGCCTTTCTTCTTTTCATAACACTATCACTTTATCTTTTGGGGAATATAGTATTTGAACATTATAAATTCATGCTAAAAAGATACGTAAAAGCTGAGAATGGGAAGGTTCTTGTTCTTAACAAAGCGTATTTAAAAAGAAAATAACATTTCCTATTGTAAATTTGTTACCTTTTAGATAAATATAATAAATACTATTCGATTATCTCGTGAGGATACGTGATAAACTTAGACATGATCGGGTAAGCTTTTACTATTACGAGTAAAAATATTTAAGGGAGATATTAACATGAGCAAGGAAAGTAAAACTAGCAATAGTAAAGAGTTGTCACCAGAACAACATGAAGAAATACTCGGAAAATTGAAGGATCGGTTCGAGAAAAATATGGATCGCCATAAAGATCTTGAATGGGCTAACATACATGCAAAACTTGAAGCAAATACTGAAAAACTGTGGTCGCTTAGTGAAATGGAAAGAACTGAAGGTGAACCGGATGTAATTGGTCATGATAAAGAGACTGATGAATACATTTATTGTGATTGTTCAAAGGAAAGTCCAAAAGGTCGCAGAAGTGTTTGTTATGACCGTGAAGCGCTGGAGTCAAGGAAACAACATAAACCAGAAAATACTGCTATTGATATGGCTGCTGACATGGGGATTGAGATTTTAACGGAAGAACAATACCGGGGGCTACAGAAATTCGGCAATTTCGATTTGAAAACATCGAGCTGGGTGAAAACCCCTGATAATATTAGAAAACTTGGAGGGGCTATCTTTTGTGATCGTCGTTACGATACTGTCTTTGTATACCACAATGGAGCAGAATCCTACTACGCAGCCAGAGGCTTTCGTGGCTCGCTAAGGGTCTAATTTTTTTGTGTAATATATGATATAGTTGACAAAGCATCTACAAACGTAGATGCTTATTCAAATTGTACGAATTAAGCGGCAATTAAAAAAAGGAGATTCAATAATGGACAATAACGATATATTAATCCGATTAAGATACGCGCTAGAAATAAAAAATAAAGAAATGGCGGAAATATTTAAACTTGGCGGCGTGGAAGTTTCAGTGCCGGATGTAATTAAGATACTTACAAAGTCTGCTGAGGATGAAGACGAGTATAGCGATCAAATTAAATGCAATAACAGTATGCTAGATTCATTTTTAAATGGTCTCATCATCTTCAAAAGAGGGAAACAAGAGACTAAACCAGGGCAGCCTGATACACCATCAGAACCTTCAATAAATAAAAGCGCCAATGTTAATAATCTCCTATTAAAGAAGGTTAAAATAGCTCTGGCATTAACGACAGAGGATATGCTTGAAATATTTGATGAAGCTGGAATAATGGTAACAAAAGGAGAACTTGGTGCTTTGTTAAGAAAAGAGGGACATAAAAACTATAAAGAATGCGGGGACAAGTTTGCCAGAAACTTCTTAAAAGGACTTGCGATCAAATATAGGGGATAGTTCTGATATGATCAATACTCCCCCGCCTCAAGCTATTTGGCTAGTGGGGGAGTATTATTTACAGTTATCAAAATAAATCAGTTGATAAGTAACGTTCCCCTGTGTCTGGGGCTATACAAAGAACATTTGCAGATAGATCAAGGTTTTTTGCTACCTGAACTGCAAAGTGGGCAGACGCTGCTCCGGATGCTCCAACAAAAATCCCTTCTTCTTTCGCAAGCTGGCGTGCCATAAATTGGGCGTCAGCATCATCTATGAGTAAAATTTCATCATAAATATCAGAATTTAATATTTTTGGAATAAATCCAGGTCCGGTTCCCGGGATTTTATGGGGGCCTGGTTTTCCGCCTGATAGAACAGGTGACCCTTTTGGCTCTACTACATAAATTTTAATATTGGGTATGTGTTTTTTTAATTCTTCACCAACTCCTGTGACAGTCCCGCCTGTTCCTGCAGTTAATACAAAGGCATCTAGTTTTCCATCAAAAGCTTTGATGATTTCTACAGCGGTGGTTTTCCTATGCGCATCAGGGTTTGCGGGATTTTCGAATTGCATAGGTATAAAGCTATCGGGAATCGTGCTTGATAACCTTGATGCTTCATCAATCGCGCCTTGCATACGTAAGCTTGCGGGCGTTAAAATGACTTCTGCTCCATATGCCTTTAAGATTTTTACGCGCTCCTCTGTCGCATTATCAGGCATTGTAATAATACAAGGATACCCTTTTGCAGCACTTACCATGGCAATCCCGATACCAGTGTTACCTGATGTCGGCTCTATGATTGTACTTGTCCCCGGAATCAGCTTGCCTTCGTTTTCTGCACGTTCGATCATATGAAGGGCAGCACGGTCTTTCACACTTCCTCCAGGATTGAATGATTCAAGTTTAATAAAAACATTCCCGCCGTTTTCATCTGGTAGTTTATTTAGTTTCACAATTGGTGTTTTTCCAATTAAATCAAGAATTGAGTTATAAATTTTCATTTTCAATCCAACCTTTATTGTACTTATTTTCAAAAAATTGTGTTGACTTTCCATATCTTAGTAATATAATAAACTATAATTCCGATTAAAACAATGCGAATTATATAAAATGAAATTGAAGTTGGGGTGAACTTATGTTTCTTCATATATCCAATATACAAAAAAGTTTTAAAAATCATGGGAAAGTGGAGCAAGTGTTAAAAGATATTGATTTGCATGTGAATGAAGGTGAATTTGTTTCTTTTTTAGGTCCTTCCGGATGTGGAAAATCGACTTTACTTTCAATTATTGCCGGTCTAGTGAAACCAAGTGAAGGAAGTGTTTACCTAAATGGTCAAAAGATAATGAAACCTGGAAAAGATCGGGGGATGGTGTTCCAAGCGGCTGCTTTATTCCCGTGGTTGACAGTGGAAGAAAATGTTATATTCCCATTACGAAAAGAAGTCAAAAAGAAGGAAGCGAAAGAAATTGCTCAAAAATATTTAAAACTCGTACAGCTGAGCCCTTATGCCAACCATTTTCCCCATGAATTATCAGGAGGAATGCAGCAAAGAGTTGCAATTGCGAGAGCATTGGCAATGAATCCACGAGTTTTATTGATGGATGAGCCATTTGGTGCATTAGATGAACAAACAAGAATGCGTCTTCACCTTGAACTTGAAACCATTTGGCTGGAAACAAAAAAGACGATTCTTTTTGTAACCCATAGCATTCAAGAAGCGTTAACATTGTCAGACCGCATTATTGTGATGGGAACCCATCCAGGCGTTATTTTGGCAGATATTCAGCTGAAAATTGAACGGCCACGTGACAAACATATTCACCAGCTTACAATGTATGAAAAAACGATTATGGAGCTGCTTAAAGCTGAAATTGACAAAGTAGTAGATGAGGGGCAACGGTATGCGGCTAGCTATTAAACGAATTGTTTTTTTTATTGTATTATTTGGGATTTGGGAACTTGTTGTTCGATTGTTTAACATACCAAAGGTACTAATGCCTGCTCCAACAGATGTTGTCTTAAGTTTACAGGAAAGTTTGGCAGATGGCTCATTATTACATGATTTGAGGGTTAGTTTTACTCGCTTATTAATTGGACTTGTGATTGCGCTCATCATTGGGGTTTTGCTTGGTGTCTTTCTTGCTAAGTCAAAAACAGCAGATGAAACACTGGGGGCCTTTATCTTAGCTCTGCAAAGCATCCCAAGTATTGTCTGGTTGCCGCTAGCGATTATGTGGTTTGGGTTAAATGAAAAGTCGGTTATTTTTATCGTCGTTTTAGGTGCCACCATTGTCATGACAATCAATATGAGAATAGGAATAAAAAATGTTTCTCCCCTCTATATTAAAGCAGCGCAAACGATGGGATCAAATGGATTGGATTTGTTTTTTCGAGTTGCTTTTCCGGCATCAATTCCTTATGTCGTAACTGGAGTAAGGTTGGCATGGGCGTTTGCATGGCGGGCATTAATGGCCGGGGAATTATTAAGTACGGGACCTGGTCTTGGGTATACATTGAAATTTGCTTCTGACTTTGGCCGTATGGATATCGTTCTAGGAATTATGGTAGTGATTGGGGTGATTGGTGTCACCGTTGATTTAATTGTATTTCAACGGATTGAAAAACGTGTAATGACAAAATGGGGACTTGTAGAAAGGAATGGATGATACAATGAAAAAATGGAAATTAGCTTTTGTCTTACTATTCGTAATGGGGGTTTTAACTGCCTGCGGAATGAGCACTACTACAAAGAGCACTGGTGATGGGGCTAAAAAGGAAAAAATTGTGATTGGTTATTTTCCGAACATTGACCATGTTCCAGCTATGGTTGCCCGTGAAAAAGGCTATTATGAACAAGCGCTTGGTGAGAATTTTGATATTGAATATAGAACTTTTCCTGATGGAGGCACGTTCATGACGGCGTTAAAGTCAGGTGATATTGATGGTGGGCTAGTTGGACCGGCTCCAGTTATGAACAATTTTGCAAGTGGAGCAGATGTGAAAATTGTTTCCGGAGCATCATCAGGCGGAACAGTTGTCGTTGCAAGTGCTAACAGTGGGATTACTAATTTAGAAGACATCGAAGGGAAAACATTTATCACCCCTGGAATTGGCTGTACACATGATGTTCAATTTGAAACGTATTTACAGCAACAAGGAAATGATAAATTAACATCATCACGCATCGGTGGGTCATTACAACATGTCACTGGCAATCCAGCCCAATATCAAGGTATGTTCGAAACAGGGAAAGTAGACTTAGCAGCCGTTCCTGAACCATGGGCATCAATTCTCGCCCAAAATGGAGCAAAAGTAATTGTTAGCACAGATGAAATTGCCTATGGGAATACCCTGCCAAACACTGTATTTGTTGTAAATGGAAGTTTAATTAAAGAAAAGAAAGAGGTTGTTAAAGCGCTCGTTCAGGCACAGCAACAAGCAGTTGATTTTATTAAAAGTCAACCAGACGAAGCACAAAAAATTGCCATTCAATCAATCAAGGACCTAACGAAACAAGAGGTTGATGAAGATATCGTTAAACAAGCAATGGCACGCATTACCTATACTACTGAAATTAATGAAAATGTAATTAAAGAGTTTGCCCAATCATCGTTTGAGTTAGATTTCCTCAAAGAAAATCCTAAATTAGACGGATTAGTAGATTTGTCCTTTCAATAATGAATGAAAAGCATCGCTATGCCGGTGCTTTTTCCTTATGAATCTGAGAAAAAAACTTCTAAAGTGTTCATTGAATCTACCTGAAATAATCCGAGAGGCGAAAGATATTCGCCTCTTACCTATATTTAGGCTACTGATTTAATATTTTCTCGTAATACATGTTCCTTTTTACCATGCAAGAAATAGTACAGAACCGTAGATACTAGAACGGTCAATCCGAGGATCACATATAGTGAGCGATATCCCGTAACTGGAATGACAAATCCAAGTAAATATGGTCCAAAGCCAAGTCCGGCGTCAAGGGCGATAAAGAATGTTGAAGTGGCCAATCCGATCCGGTGTAATGGTGTTAATTTGACGGCAAGGGCCTGTGTGCTTGACTGCATATTACCAAAGCCAAGCCCAATCAATGCACCGGCTAGGAGTAATAGATATCCAGAGGTAACTGCACTTAAGAGCACCATTCCGCCTGCTAAAATGACAAATCCAGGGTACATAATATAGTTTGCACCTTTTGAGTCCATTAAGCGACCGGTGAATGGACGTGAAAATAAAACAGCAATCGAATAAACAAGAAAGAAAAAGCTTGCCGCACTAACTAGGTTAATCTCATTCGCATAGAATTTGATAAAGGATAGAACACTTGAATAACAAAAAGCAATAACGAATGTTATGATGGCTATTGGCACAGCTTTTGGCTCAATATAGTTTGAAAGCTTAAAGCCCTCTCCTTGCGTTTCGTGAGGTTGTTTGGTTGTTGTTGTAACAGCAGGAATATTGATAAACAATGATGGAATGAAGCTAATAATCCCTAGGAAAATGGAAAAAATAAAAATTGTTCGGAAAGCAGTATGCTGCGTCATATAAAGACCGATAAACGGACCAATTGCCGTTGCTAGGGTAGCACTCATGCTGAAGTAACCAATTCCCTCTGCTTTTCGTACTGCCGGAATAATTTGGGCAGCAATCGTTCCAGTAGCTGTTCCAACCATACCAGCTGCCACGCCATGTAATAAACGAGTAATCAGCATGATGCCAATATTAGAGCTCATTAAATATAGAAGTGTTGTTAAGATAAAGAAGACTAGTCCAATAAATAACGTTCTTCTGCGCCCAAGCGACTCAATGTAACGACCGGTAAAAAGTCTGCCAATTAAAGAACCGATGATAAAGATGCCTGTAACAAGACCTGCCTCACTAGTGGATGCATGAAATTGATCAACCGCGTACTCCCCAATAATGACGATTAAAAGATAAAACACAAGGTTTATTAAAAAGTTAATACCTGACACAATAATAAAATCCTTTGTCCATAATAATTCTCTAGATGAATTCACTTTATTACCCCTTATTTGTTATATTATCTCGAATGATTCCCATGATACGGATGGCATTAATTTGTTCCTTCTCCGTGATCCCTTCTAAAATTTCCTGTTCAAATTGATCAATTGTTACTCGTATATCTTGATATATCTTTTGTCCAGCTGCTGAAAGCTGCATTCTTTTTTCACGTTTGTCCTTGCCTACAACATGCTCGACATAGCCAAGCTCCTCTAAGCGAGTCATTGTTCTAGTAACAGTGGGCTTTTCGACACTCATATAATGGGAAAGTTCTACAAGTGTAGCGGTTCCGTTATTGGCCAAATAGTACAAAATTGTCCATTGTGCTCTATATAGCTGATGTTCAGCGAGGTGAACATTAAGTCTGTTTTCAAATGGCCGGTACATCAGAAGCAATTGATGAAAGAATTTTTGATAAGTTTGTATTGCAAACACCTCTTTTTTTAAAAAATATAGTTAGCTAAGGTAATGGTTACTGTGGGAAACTATATTATGCTACCACATTTATTTGTATTATGTCTAGGCTAAATAAGCACAATATCAGTTAAAGGTTCATTTGTCCAATTTTCAAAACTAAAATATTAAAACATAGAATAAGGATTTTGTGGTAAAATTTAGGTAAATCGTTATTATGCCACTAAGAAGTAATAAAGGAAAGGAATTCAAACAAAAATGGAAGTATACGTTGCCAAACAACCAATTTTTGATTCCAGAGAAAATGTGATCTCTTATGAATTGCTTTATAGAAGTGGTAAAGAAAATGTTTATAATGCATCAGATGGAGATAAAGCAACATCTGAAGTTATTATTAATAGCTTTTTAAATATAGGAATTAAAGACCTGTCAGAGGGTAAACCATGCTTTGTGAATTTTACAGAGAATCTATTAAAGTTGAAATTGCCTACGTATTTTAGTCCTCTTAATCTTGTAATTGAAATATTGGAAGATGTGCCAATTACAGAAGAATTAATAGAAATTTGTAAAGAGCTGAAAATGTTAGGGTATAGGATTGCCCTTGATGATTTCTTTTTGATGCATGGTAATGATTTAACGATGGAATTACTAAAGATTATTGATATCGTTAAAATTGATTTCCTTGCTACATCAAGAAAGGCACGTCTCCAGATGATGGAGTATCTAGTTCCCTATGACATTATTTTTTTAGCTGAAAAGGTTGAAACTAGAGAGGAATATGAACAAGCTAAAGAAGATGGTTATTCCTACTTTCAAGGATACTTCTTCAGTAAACCAATAATACTACAAAGTCATGATATTCCGTCCTATTTTCAATCGTATTTTACCGTGCTGGAGTATCTTGATTCTCCAGAGCCTGATTTAGACCAGATTACAGAAGTAATAGAGACGGATATTTCACTTTCTTATAAATTATTGAAATTAATCAATTCACCAGTTATTAGGCCTAAATATGAAATTAGCTCTATTAGACAAGCCATTGTGTTGTTAGGCTTAATAGAAATTAAAAAGTGGATCTATGTTCTCGCGCTTAAAGGGTTACAGGAGGAAAAAAATAATGCTACCCTAGGTGAACTTATCCATCTCAGTTTAACAAGGGCTAAGTTGGGAGAATTCCTAGCAGTAGTTGAAAACAATAAGCAGAATAAATCAAAATATTTCTTATTAGGGTTATTATCGTGTATTGATTCATTTTTACATTTGCCAATGAGTACTATTCTTGAGGGACTTCCTATTACAAAAGAAATAAAAAGTGCTTTATTAGGGGAAGAAAATCATTATAAGTTGGTATTAGATTTAATGGAAAGAGCCGAACGTCCTAGTAAGAAGAATCAGTCTTTAACAAAATATCCTTATGATTTAACCGAAGCCCAATTATTTGAAATGTATTTAAAATCCAGTACTTGGACTAGCCAATTTGTTAAACAATTAAAAAGGGAGATTTAACAATTTGCATATAGAATATAATATGAAAATTTATTACGTCAAAATCACCCCGGCTCTAGTTATCGGAGCGAATAAGGGGTGATTTTCTTTCGTTAATGGTTAACACTTTGTGTTGTGTTAAGATAAGAAATAAAACAAGGAAGTGGTAGGGGAATCTATGATCTATTTAAGATATGGAATTTGATTTTTTCAGGTGCTAAAATTTGCCTCTATTATAATATAAATAAATATAAGAGAAAATGAAGCAGAGGTAATGTTTATGGAACGGGAATTAATAATTAATGCTGAAGCATCCTATCGGTTGGCGGAGCAGAAGGCTTCCCATTATTTTAAATTACTTCATGAGCAAGTCACACAAAAAAAGTACGTTCCTACCCTAACAAATGATTTTCAATCATGGAAACAAAATCATATTCATCATTCGTTTCTATCCCTTTTTTTACAAGAAAGGAGAAAACCAGCCCCTAGAGAGTATTACAATTATATCCACTGGCTTAATAAAAATGGGAAATTAGACCACTATTTGAATCGGAGTGTTTCTTATATATTTTTGAGGGATCTCGGCAAAGTCTTGGATTCCCCTGATACAAAGAAAAAGATTCAACGTGTAGTTGAAAGTATAAAAAATCATCTAACTAATTCCACCACAAATCAAGGGGATAAAATTGAGGTATTTAGCATTGCGGGGTTGTATCGATGGGCACAGAAGGAAGGTGTAGAATCAACCATCATCTGGTTGATAAATAAACTAAAGACTGTTTCCATATTGATTCCAGAGGGGATGGATGCGGAAAATGCCCAGCGAAAGTTGATCAAAATCATAGCTGGAGTGTTGATGCACGAGCTTGAAGAGAAGGGCAATGATATTTTACAAGAAGACCGCTCTTGGAAACTAAACAGAGCTATAAGGCTCGGTTATTCCTATGGTCTAACCTATCCTTTCATTGATGACCTTTTGGATGCAAACGTGCTATCAGTTGATGAGAAAAAACAATATTCCGATTTGATACGTTCAAGTTTATTAACAGGCTCTGTATCTGAGATAGGGGAGTGGACTGGAGATAATTCAGACTTGATTAAAGTCATTTATTCGGAGCTAAAAGATGCTTTTGAATATATTAGGGATAACCAGAGCCCGGATACAACAAAAAAATTTTTCGAGCAATCCTATATTTTTTTTAATTCCCAGGAGGAAGACCGTGAAAAAGATTTATCACATCCGCATTACACCAATGAGGAGCTTTATATACCGATCATACTAAAATCTTCGACTTCAAGATTAATTGCACGTTCAGTAATCAGTGCTCATGAGGATAAGGATTTTGAAAGCCGAACATTCTATTACGGGATATATAACCAGTTGGCTGATGATTTTGCCGATATGTTTGATGACATGGGTAACGGTATGGTTACACCGTATACTTATTATTTAAAATATCATGATAAGCGTTCTGATCTACTTAATCCTTTTGAATTATACTGGACGGTCATCTCTCATTTAATCCATAATGTGTATGACTCCGAAACCAAAACCCGTGAAGTAATTTTGGACCGTGCCATTAACGGTCTGAAACGATTTAAAGAACGGATGGGAGAGAACAAGTACAATGAAGTTATGGGGGTATTTGCTTCTGGCAATCCCAGTTTTAATCGTATCATCCAAAAGATGGTTCAAAAAGCGGGGGATGTAGATTTTTTTGATAAATTGCTTCGTGACCATATCATTACCGATCTAAGGAATGAACGGAAAGAGCAGGAAGACTTTCTAAATACGATCGAAACAGCTCGCAATCAAATTGACAACATCTTAAGGATTCCTAAAGATGACCATTTAGCTTTGCATGAGCCAATAACTGATGCAGCAAATTACATTCTTGAAGGGGACGGAAAGCGGTTGCGACCAATCATAACTTGGGTCATGGCAATTGATGGTTATGGACTGAAAAGTACCTTAATCGCACCACTATTAAGATCATTGGAATATATGCACACTGCGTCGCTAATTTTTGATGATTTACCATCCCAAGATAATGCGTCCATCAGGAGGGGGCGTACAACCTTACATCAATTGTATAATATCGCAACAGCTGAATTGACAGGGCTATTTCTGACCCAAAAGGCGGTAGAGGAACAAGCCTCTCTCGCTCAGTTCGATTCGAAAGCCGTGCTTCACTTGATTCGATATTCGGCCAAAACGGCGGCGGATATGTGTAAGGGACAAGTGATAGACTTGGATTCCAAAGGAAAACAATTGACGCTTGAGCAATTGAACTGGATGTGCTTTTACAAAACCGGGCTGGGATTTGAAGCTCCCCTCATCATGCCTGCTATTCTTGCTAATGCAAATGAATCAGAAATTAAATCTTTGAAAACATTTGCCAAACATGCGGGTATTGCGTTTCAGATTAAAGATGATTTACTAGATGTTGAGGGTGAATTAGATTTACTTGGAAAACCCATTGGAAAAGATGCCAAAAACAACAATTCGACTTTTGTATCAATCCTGGGTCAGGAGGGTGCAAAAAGAGCGATGTGGGAACATTATTGTCTTGCAATGGAGGTATTGGAGAAAGTACCACGCAATACTCTTTTTCTAAAGCATTTATTGAATTATCTAGTAAATCGGGATCATTGAGTTGAGCCACGGGATTAGCCCCCGTGGTTTCTAATGTTTTGTTTATTGAAGTGAAAGGAAGGATAATTATGAATGGTAAAAATAGAGCAGATATAAAAATAGGAGCACAGGTCAAAATAATTCTAAAAGCAGACCAGAAAACGGGAAAGCTTACAGAGGGAACAGTAGCCAAATTGCTTACGAATAGCCCTACACATCCCCATGGAATTAAAGTAATGCTGGAAGGTGGGCAGGTTGGAAGAGTGCAGGAAATTTTGTAGACAAAATGACTGTATAGGAACCGGGTAGAACCAATGTAATTTTGAGGTGACAAAATGGGCAAACTTTTTTGTATTGGTGAAGTATTAATTGATTTTATCCCTTGTGAAAAGGGGGTCCCATTGAAGGATGTATTATCCTTTGAAAGAACTCCAGGTGGTGCACCGGCCAATGTCGCAGCTACCGCTGCCAAATTTGGTCAGAAATCATTAATGATTTCGAAATTAGGCAATGATGCTTTTGGCGACTTTTTAGTGGAAAAGCTTGTTCAGTCTGGAGTTAATACAGATTATATCCTTCGAACAGACGAAGCAAATACGGCCTTAGCATTTGTTTCCCTTAAAAATAATGGTGATCGGGATTTTTCTTTCTATCGAAATCCATCTGCTGATTTGCTTTTAGAAGCGGATGAATTGGATGAAAATATCTTCAATAAAGGCGACTATCTTCATTTTTGTTCTGTTGATCTTGTTGAGTCTCCGATGAAATATGCCCATCAAAAAGCAATTGAAATTGTGAAATCAAAGCAAGGTATTATTAGCTTTGACCCCAATGTACGACTGCCTTTGTGGGATGATGCTCAGGATTGCCGCGAAACCATCTTGGAATTTATTCCATTGTCCCATATTGTGAAGATATCTGATGATGAGTTGGAGTTTATAACAGGTATTACTGATGAAAAAGAAGCTTTACGATCATTGTTTCAAGGTGATGTCAAGGTGATCGTTTATACCCAAGGAGCAAAAGGTGCTTTGGTATTAACAAGAGATTCCGAGTTTGATAATCGCGGATTCAAAGTAAATGTAGTAGATACAACAGGTGCTGGGGATGCATTCATCGGTGCTTTTTTATCTATTTTATTAAAAAATGAAGTTAGTAAATCAAATCTTAAGACCTTTGTTGAAGAACATGCCCATGAATTGCTAACATTTGCGAATGCCTGCGGTGCCTTGACTACTATGAAAAAAGGTGGAATCAGTGCCTTGCCGACTTTACAGGAAATTGAAGCATTTCTATTAGATAAGAAGGGACATAGTTCCCGACCCTGTGTCCCATTTTAGAATAAATAAGTTATCATTTACAAAGAATAAAGCCGTTAATGATAATTTTTAAAACCCAAGGGGGCTATCATGAAGGCTGTTACATACCAAGGTAAAAATGAAGTTGCTGTAAAGGACGTTGAGGAACCAAAAATACAGGACCGCGAGGATGTCATTATTAAGGTGACTTCAACAGCAATATGTGGATCAGATCTCCATCTGTATCAAGGGAATTTCCCGTTACCGATCGGCTATGTTATCGGACATGAACCGATGGGGATCGTTGAGGAGGTGGGGCCTGATGTTACGGAAGTGAAGAAAGGCGATCGTGTTGTTATTCCTTTCACTGTAGCATGTGGTAAATGCCATTTCTGCCAGCATGATTTAGAAAGTCAGTGTGACAATTCTAATCCACATTATGATTCAGGTGGGTACTTTGGGTATTCTGAAAAATTCGGTGATTATCCTGGAGGACAAGCTGAATATTTAAGAGTCCCTTTTGGGAATTATACTCCTTTTGTTATTCCAAAAGATTGTGAATTAGAGGATGAATCGCTCCTTTTTTTATCTGATGTCCTTCCAACTGCTTATTGGAGTGTTGATAATGCAGGGGTAAAAAAAGGCGATACTGTTATTATATTAGGCTGCGGTCCTATTGGCTTAATGGCCCAACAGTTTGCTTGGGCAAAGGGAGCGGAGCGTGTAATTGCTGTAGATTACATCAGTAATCGGCTTGAACACTCCAAAAAGATGAATAAGACTGAAATTTTTAATTTCACTGAGTATGAAGATATGGGTGAAACCTTAAAGGAGCTAACAAAGGGTGGAGCAGATGTCGTCATTGATTGTGTTGGGATGGATGGTAAAAAATCTCCCCTAGAGTGGGTCGAACAGAAGTTAAAGCTTCAAGGTGGAACTTTGGGTCCGATCCAAATCGCAACAAAAGCTGTCCGGAAAGGGGGAACGCTGCAAATTACAGGAGTATATGGTGGTTTATACAATATGTTCCCATTAGGTCCCTTTTTCACACGAAACATAACAATAAAAATGGGGCAAGCACCTGCGCGGCATTACATGCCGTTCTTGTACGACAAAATTAAAAGTGGAGACATTGATCCAACAAAAATCATTACGCACAAAATGCCTTTAGCGGAAGCCGCTCATGGATATGAAATCTTTAATAATAAGGAAGATAATTGTATAAAGGTTGTATTAAAACCTTAATCTATTTTTTGAAAAGAGGCCATTAGGTCTTTTTTTTATAAGCAAAACTTAATAATACATTATTAAGATATACCTATAAAATTATCCTAAAATAAGTGTATAATTTAAATAATAAAAAAATCAAGAAGAGGGAGTTTTGATGAAAAATAGTTTTGGTAAATTTAATACAATTAGGAAAAAACTTATTATCGCGTTTTCAATAATATTAATAATACCAGCTTTAAGTATTGGTATATTTGCCTATTCAACTGCTAAGAATGCAGTTGAACATGAAATAATGGACGGAATTGATGAAAATATTAATCTATTAAATACCTCTATCAATAATGCCATAGAACCTAAATTACAGAACATTGATGTTTTTTATCAAGAAATTACATTAGATTTGTATAATGGTGAAAGTAGCCCTGAATTAAGGGGGAAGTTTTCTGGATTTGTAAAATTACATCCCGAAATACAAAGTGTATATATAGGAACAACTACAGGGTTATTTATTCGGGAACCGTACATAAAAATGCCGGATGGCTATGATCCAAGAGCTAGAGATTGGTATAAGGAATCAATGGAGAAAAAAGGTGAAACGATTATTTCGCCACCATATGTTTCGGCAAGTACAGGGAAAATGGTTGTCACTATTTCACGTGCGAGTAAAGATAATTCTGGTGTAATTGGAATTGATATTTTATTAGATTCAATCCAAGATATAACGAATCAAGTAAAGATTGGTGATAAGGGATATGCGGCTCTGTTAGATCGAGACAGGAAGTATATAGCTCACCCGACCTTAAATTGGGGGACTGAAGCTAAAGAGTCATTTTTTGACATGGTTTATAGCCAAGAAAAAGGATCATTTAGTTATAATTATGAAGGTAAAGAGAAAAAGATGAGTTATGTAACTAATGATTTAACTGGCTGGAAAATAGTTGGAACATTTTATTCAGAAGAAATTAATGATGCGGCCGCTCCTATTTTCAAAAACACAGTTTTAGTTATAGTCTTAGCTTTGATAGTGGGAAGTGTAATCATCTATTTTATCGTTAGGTCTATCATTAAACCAATTAGAATGTTAAAAGAACAAGCTGTTACAGTTAGCAACGGTGACTTAACAGAGATTATCGAAATAAATACTAAAGACGAAATTGGTGATTTGGCTCATGCATTTAATGATATGGCACACAAACTTCGGGAGGTCATCCAACAGATTAATACTAGTGCCGAACATGTAGCAGCTTCATCTGAGCAATTACAGGCAACAAGTGAACAAGCAACGAGAGCAACAGAACAAATTTCAGCGGCTATTCAAGAAGTAGCAAATGGGAGTGAAATCCAGGTTGCAAGTTCACAGCAAAGTGCTATTGCGATGGAAGAAGTTTCAGGTGGCATCCAACGGATTGCTGAATCTTCAAGTGTAGTCAAGGATTCTATCAATGAAACGAAGTCCTTATCTGAACAAGGATATCAATCACTGCAAGCGGCAATTCATCAGATGGACTCCATCGAAAAAGGAACAAAGGCTACAACAGTAGCTATAAGGAAATTGAGTGAGCGATCAAAAGAAATTAGTAATATAATTGATATCATTACCAATATTGCTGAACAAACAAATTTGCTTTCTTTAAATGCTGCCATTGAAGCAGCGCGGGCAGGAGAACATGGAAAAGGCTTTTCTGTGGTAGCCGATGAAGTTAGAAAGTTGGCAGAACAATCGCGGACTTCGGCCAACCAAATCGTTACATTAATTGAAGAGATTCAAACTGATACAGAAATAGCTAATAAAGAGATGGATGGAAATAGTAAAGAAGTTGATTTAGGTAAGACTGTCATTCAGAAGACCAGAGAAGCCTTCAACCTTGTAATGAATGCTGTCAGACAAGTTGATGTTCAAATCCAAGAAGTATCAGCTACAACTGTACAAATTTCTGCAAATACTGAAGAGGTTACTGCTTCTGTTGAAGAGTTGGCACATATAGCTAAAGCCGCTTCAGAAGAATCACAAAATGTGGCTGCATCGTCAGAAGAACAATTAGCATCAATGGAGGAGATCAGTGCTTCCAGTGAAGCGTTAAGCAAGTTAGCTCAAGATCTTCAAGAATTAGTTTCTAAATTTAAAGTATAATGATTAACTAGAACAACGATTTAATGAATGGACAGTTCCTCGTTACCTATCGTAACGGGGAACTGTCACGATTCAGTTCCTTTTAATATTAGATCAACAGATACATTTATATCAATGATCGGAGATTTAACCATGTCAGCAAATTCAGGTTTAATTTTTTCCCACGTTTTCGGCTGATCTTTTTCAAATATACTTTGAAGATTTAATACATCTTCACCTGTTCTTTTGTATATCGTTGCTAATTTTTCGTAAACATCCTTTTTTAATATTTCGGTAAACTCATTTTCTAATTTATGTAATGTAGTTTTCCCCTGAATACTGCCATTGCCACAAGTGTATTCAGCTAAATAGCCTTTAGCCTTCAAATGCCCCCCGATGATTAGAGCTCCATTCTCCACCCTAGGTTTTAAGGAAGAAGATGTATGAATCATATCCATACTGACAGAGCCATTTCCTGATTGCGGGCAATCCATATGTAAACTTCCCGATTCAGTGTTTTCTTTAAGATAGGCTACGATGGTAGTTTCATGTTCATTTAAGCTACCTACTATTTTTCCTTTTTTTAAAAGAGATGTTCCATTAACCTCAATTTCATGTTTATTTTTTTGAATTTTAATATTGGGGATGAATTCGATATTATTTTCATGGATGGCCCTAGAAATGGACCCGATATCTGTAGTGATTGTTCTACCTGTTTCCTCCGTTAATTTTATCAGCTCTTTAATATATTCTGAGACAAAACGCTGATCCTTTTGTTTTACTTTCATTAAATCAATAGGATTATCCGAAAACACGACAGGAGTTGTTCTTCTCATATCTGGATCCCTTAGAAAGTGGCTAATGATTCCGGAGATTCCATCCTCTGCCTGCCTTTTCCCGATAATCAAAACTTGAATATTGGAGTAAAATGGATCACCATTCACCTTCGTTTGCAAAGAGTGAAGCGGTATTTCTATAGACTGGTAATTCACTTTTTCGATTGTGACTTTTGATTCGTTTTCATTACCTTGTTGTTGACCGGCGCCGCCTCCGCTATGCAAGTTTAGGCTTTCAACTCCAACTATGTACCCATCATCCTCTTTGTCTACAGCGATTCCGGAAATAAACATCCTGTCTCGCATTCGTTGGAAATCCCAACAACTGCTTAATAAAAAGGTCATCATTATAAAGAAAAATAGCCTCTTAATTTTGTTTCACCTTCCTTTTTACGGTATCAATCAGAACAATCAATGGAAAAATAAAAAAAAGTATGACAGTAACTACTAATTGTATAACCCTGGCAAGATGGCTGGTATGTTCGATATCATTTGGATAGATTGCTACTAAAAATACGATTACTCCCACAAAAATGACCCATCTGCTAATCGGAGTTTTTGAAAACAATGTTTTAAATCCAACAGAAGCTGATAGAAGTGTGAGATGATTAAGTGAAAAACCGTATAGAATCCAACTAGTTAAAAATACAATTTCTATCCGTTCTAATATCGGAATTTCAACTAATCGGGCCATATCAATACTTGGATATTCAATGTAGTTAATTTCTACTGGCCCAAATAAGGAAATAGCCATGATAAATAACAATCCAACAGTAATAGTTAAGAAAACTAAACCTTGAAAAACTCCTTTTTTAAGTATGTCAAAATTGGGCATTAACGGCAAAAAGAAGAGGAAGACCCAGCTAATTAAATAAGAATAAAGGGATGTAAATAATCCTTTATCAAAGATGATTCCTTTTGCGACGATAGGCTTTAAATCAGAAAAGTTAGCTTTATTAATGACAAGCAAAAAAATTGTAAACAGTGTTAAGATAAGCAAAGGCTGAATCAATTCATTGAATCGGGCCAATGTCTCTTCTTTTTTTGTTGCAGCATACATGACAATTAATAGTTCGGACAAAATGATACTCCACCCTGGAGTATGGAATAAAATATGAACAATGATTCCATCCGACAATAAGCGCATGCCTAATCCAGTTAAAATAATTGAAATTGCAATAAGAGCAACAAATAATAACCGACCTAACCACTTTCCGATGATGTTTTCCAAAATGTTCAATAAGGAGCAGCCAGGGTATCGTTCAGGCAGGATTAGGAATATCCTTGTAAAAAGAATTATTATAGCTAAGGACAAAATAATAAATAACCATCCGCTTTGTCCGGTATATTGATTGATTTCTCTTGGTAAGGTGGATAATCCTATTGGAGAACTTGCCATAATAAGCCAAAAAATTTGATTTTTTGAGAAAGTGAAGGTTTTCTTTACCATGTCTGCCCCTATCCTCTTTTTAATGGCTTCCATTTTCTTTGTTTTTTCTTATCTGCTAAATAAGTTGGCCTCATTGTTCGATAACGAATTGGAAATAAAATGAAGAGGTCAATCCAGTTCCGAAATTTTGTTGGTGCAAATGGTACAAGATAAGGAACACCAAAGCTTTTCAGGCTACTTAAATGCAAAAGTACGAAACTAAAGCCTAAAATTAACCCGAATAATCCAAAGAATCCGGCCCCGATAATAAGCAACAAACGAAGAAGCCGAAAACTAAAGGCCATTGAATAATGTGGTGTACTAAAGGAGGCCATCGCTGTAATTCCAACGACGATTAATGTGATCGGACCAACTATATTTGCTTGAACAGCTGCCTCTCCAATTACAATTCCGCCGACAATACCAACGGTTTGCCCTAAAGGTTTTGGTAAACGGACACCGGCTTCTCTAAAAATTTCAATCATAAGTTCCATTAATAAAAGCTCCCATATCGCTGGAAAAGGAACCTTTACACGGGTATGCGCTATTGCTACAAGCAAATCCGACGGGATCAGCTCGGGATTAAAATGAATTAATGCTACATAAAGTGATGGAAGAAAAATACTTATCAACATGGCGATAAGTCGAACAATCCGTACCATCGAACCGACGTACCATTTTTCATAATAATCATCCATGTTCTGCAAACTCTCGAAAAAGGTAAAGGGCACAAGTAAGGCCAACGGAGAGTTATCTACAAATAAGATGACCTTACCGGAATTAAGCGATTCTACTGCTACATCAGGACGGTCTGATAAGCGGACAAGCGGGAATATAGACCACATATTATCTTCCGTCCATTGTTCAAGTTCACTGGCAGAAATCATTTTATCTGTCTCAATAGAAGTAAGCCTTTGTCTAACCTCTTCCAGTACATCCTGATTTACAATTCCATCAATAAAAAGCACGGTTACCTTTGTTTGTGATAAAGAACCGATTTTCATATCTTGAATTTGGAGTTTTGGACTTTTTAAGTATTTTCGTATGATCGAAACATTAACACTAGATGAATCTACGAATCCTTCCTTCGTACCCTTAATTGTTGTTTCAATAATAGGAGATTCAGGGCTGCGGTCCGGCTTTTTCTCTGCATTTAATAAACAAAAGGTATCAAGCTTTTCAAATACAATCACAATGTTCCCTGTAAGAATTCCATCAATGATTTCATTTTTAGTTGAAGATGTTTTTAATTGGCAATATGGGAAGGTTTCTAGAAGAAAGGCTTCAGTAATTTTTTCTTCCTTTCCTATTCTAAGTATTTGTGGAAAGATATTTTCATTAATTTCTTTTTCGTCCGAAATGCCTTGTATAAAAAGAAGAGCGCCATTTTGACCGGAAATAGTTCTAAATCTACGTACATAAAGATCATTGCAATTTTTCAGTTCATCCAGAATGGTTTCTATTTTTTCTTCAATTGTCTTTAAAATAGACTTATGCAAATTTATTGCCTCCATCAGCATAATCCTAAAGGAAAATTATATTTAGTTTGTATAGATTTGGAGGGATTTATGCAACCAAAGTGATACCTAGTCATTCGTAAAGAAATACTTATTTATAGAGATTCCCTTTCCTATTTCTGTTAATATTAAGATAGAACTAATATACATACACGTTAAAAATATCCAGATAGGAGAGGGATCAGTGTGAGGGTTACAATCAAAAATACCGAAAACGATGGTAATATTTCACTACAAGAAAGCGGCGGTTTTGCCATTGTTACGATTAATAGACCGGAGTTGAAAAATGCTTTAACAAATAGAATGTGGGTCGACCTAAAAGCGGTTGGTAAGCGCATCACACAAAATCCGAAGAATAAAGTTGTGATTTTACGAGGAAGGAAGAAGCTTTTTTCTTCAGGCTCGGACTTGAAACAATTTAATGAATTATCGATTGACGAAGCGAATGATGCTTTTCGAATGATGGAGGAAGCGATTTCTACATTTGAGAGAATTCCGTTGCCAACGATTGGGGTTATCAATGGACCTGCCATGGGAGCTGGCTTTCAGCTTGCCTTAGCCTGTGATATTCGCATTGGCACAACCAATACATTAATGGGCTTTCCGGTTGGAAGATTAGGAATTACAATAAATCAAGCGTTTGCGAAAAGAATTGCCGATTTAATTGGAAAAAGTAGGACAATGGACCTTGTCTATACAGGCAGGCTCTTAAAACCGCAGGAATGCTATGATTTAGGGCTAATTAATTATTTATTGGACGATGATACGGATGTGAACCACTATGCCATTCGGTTGGGAAAAAAGATTATCGAGCAATCTTCGGCATCTGTTTTAGCGGTCAAAAGGGCCGTATCTTTTAATAATCCAACCGTTTCTATTCCATGGGAAACAGGACTTAGTGAAAGTGTTGACCCTGTTGATTTTCCAGAAGGAGTCCGTTCTTTCGTTGAAAAAAGAAAACCAAATTTTAAGGGAAAAGGGCACCAATAGGATGCCCTTTTTGCATAGTTATCGATCGGGAGAAATGGCTGCTAACCGAATATGAACAGCATACATTTCAATTTTAAAATAAGAGAACATGGCTTCATTCACTTTTTGTTGGACTTTTTTCAAAAGTTCAACGATATTCTGTTCAAGGGGGCAGTTCAGTTCAATTTCAATCGTTACGCTTTGAAAAGTGGTGAAATCGTAGTCGAGAATTTTTGCGTTCTTAACGTACTTTATTTTCTTGCAAGTGTGTGTGATGATTTCCTTATACACATCCTCATTTATCGTAATCGTTCCTTTTGTAAAATGAGGCTGAATAATCGTTTCTTCCCCAATATATTTCGCTTGTTTTGAGAAAAGCTTTTTTCCTTTTTGGAGGATCTTTTTTAATCTATTGTGCTCTACTTGCATATACGGAATCGGAATTACGTGCTTCCCTTGTGTGTTCCGCATGTAGCGAGCCATATTAATTTCCTTGCTAGTACGAATTTCAGATACATCAATATATGTATCGATTTTCCCCAACTTCAATTTATCTGCGATTAAGTTAACCATTTTTACGGAGGTTCCAACAATTAAAATTTTGTCTAAAGCAGTCATGCGGATCACATTCGCAACTTCCTCGCGGTGATCATCATAAAAGAAAGTGGCCCGCTTAACTGCTTTTATATAATTATTTTCATACTTAGCGGAAGTTCCCGCAATTTTCTTCCCATTTACAATTAAAATCCCATCATCGATAATCGCTGGAATGTTGTGTTCGTCGCAGAAATGTAAAACACTTGTACTTTTTCCGGTACCACTTTCCCCAACTAATGCATAAACCTTCAAAAAAATACCCCCTTCTCTCGGAACAGTGCTTAGTTCAATTATAAAACTGATGGAATGTTAAACCAAGACAAAAAAAGTAACTTAAAGTACCCTAATCCAGCATAGTGCATAGGATATCTCGTAAAACTGTGAAGGGATTGATTTACATGTACTATGCACCATGCATGTGCCAGTACTCACTACAATATCAATATCCATATTATTTTAATAATCCCGTGTATTATAGTGGGGGCTGGTCTGAAGGAGCTATTTCACAAGATGAATTGGAGCACCTGAACCGAATGGCTTTTTTACAATCACTAAATGGAAAAGTAAAGGATCATGGACCACATCCTTATGTTGTTAATATTAATGATGCTGCAAAAGAAAACAACACCTATCGCACCGCCATATGGACGGGTCCTCATTTGCAAGTAACGTTAATGAGCATTGATGTTGGGGGTGATATAGGCTTGGAGGTTCATCCTAATAACGATCAATTTCTCCGTATTGAACAAGGTCGTGGGGTTGTTCGAATGGGAAATAATAAAAACAATCTAACCTTTGAAAAACAAGTGAGAAAAGATTCGGCCATCATGGTACCAGCCGGAACATGGCATAATGTCATTAATGCCGGCAATGTCCCTCTAAAGCTTTACTCCATTTATGCACCTCCGCATCATCCATATGGAACTATTCACAGGACTAAAGCTGAAGCTATAGCAGAGGAATAGTGGATTGAATCACAATTATCAATGGCGATGGTGTAAATTAAATACCTGCACATTACTGGCAGCCCGATGATCTGAGGCTATTTAGTTTGTTAATTTTTGGATTATATTAAAACGTGGAGAGGATATAAGAACGGAACAAGCAGAGGAATTAGAAGTTTTCCTCTGCTTGCTTGGTTATGGCATTATTTTTTGTAGTGAATAAAAGAGGTGTATTGTGCAGTAGGCATAGCAGGAGGACCGAAACTGGCTTTCCAACATTGCGGTGCGGACAGCGAGTATGTGT
>NZ_AJLR01000151.1 GCF_000307855.1 Schinkia azotoformans LMG 9581
CTCTGCGAAAGTTGAGTTATATTCTTAATCAAAGTATTACTATGGAACCTCTAAAAGACCTAGTAGACCTAATACACTATTAACTAGACTTAAAATAAAATTTAATTATTCTATTAATAATTCTATCTTTTTCACCTCCTTTTACCGTATTATCTTTCTACAGAAATCGATTCAATTGCGGCGGCTTTGTTGCTTTATATCGATTTTCAGCACCAATACTATAAACACTAGTAGTGGTTAATTAGAATTTTAGGACAAAACATTTACAAGTAGTCATATTTTTCCGAAAATTGAATATTATGATCCTTTTTATAACAAAATGTGCGAATTAACAAAAAAACATTGCGTTTAAGAAGGGAAAATTGTCTTTTAGGAAAAATCAACCATTAAAATTACAGATTCTTTATAATTAGGTAGAAAAAAGAGGAGATTGAGAAACGGGAAAAACTATTTTTATTTCTAGCTAGTAATTATTATTAGCACTCATTTTAAAAAGAAAGGGGGATTCTGATGAATAACTATCGTTCAACAAAAAGTTTACTGATTAAAAAACTTTCTAATCTTGTTATTGCCTTTAGTGGGATAGCTGTTATACAAGGCTGTACTTTTTTTCTTCACGAGGAAGAACTACCGGAGGTACTCAAAAATGAACATCCTTTTAAATAAGTAAAACTAAGGATGCTATAGCTTGATATCACATTATTAAAAGCAGCAAAACAATGTTAATTGCTAGGCTGCTTTTAATTTGTCTTTATTGGTATAATTAGGGAGCGGGGGCGAATTAATGCAGCAACTGGAGCAGCGACTTGTTCATTATTTAACACAAGCACATTATACAGAGGTGGAAAAAGCGAAAATTGCTTTTGGCGTAAAGTTAATACTTTCTGATCTATCCAAATTTATCGCTGTTTATGGGGTAGCTATTCTATTAGATTGCTGGTTTCAGGTCATTATTATGCACTTGGCCTTCTATTTTTTACGTCAAGTTAGCTTGGGGTATCATTTTTCTAGTAACCTTCAATGCGTGATATGGAGCATTTTTTTGTTTCCTGTTCTTTGTAAGATTCAAATAATTATTACTTTTGAACATCATCTGCTGCTTCTATTAGCAAGTACATTTATATTATTTCTTTTTGCACCTGTAGGTACAAAAAAACATGGAATTGTCAGCCAGAAACATCGTAGCTACTTACAAAAAAAGTGTTGGATTCGATTGGTCATTATTCTCGTACTCTATCTTTTACTACCTCAAAATATCCAACCATTTATCGCTTTAGGTGTCAGTGTTCAAGCTATCCTAGTAATCATCCAGCTCATTCTAAATAAGAAAGCGGCATTTTGATGACGGTCTATCATTCAATCAGAATAAATTATCACCTGCATAAAAAAACAAAAAGCACTGCCATTGAAAATGGCAACGAACAGGATAATATAGCATGATAATTATTGGAATTATAGAATTTATCGCATTATTTATAGCAGTATTATTTTTGGCTAATATTAGAATTGATTTATTAAAGTTAATAGTAGGATTTATTTTAATTTTAATTCCCTCGTTGATAGGTTTTTTCTATTTTTCCCAAGGGGTAGGAATTATCGTTTTATTCGTAGGTTTGTCTTTTTTATTTTATATATTGGCGAAAACGAAATGGGTTCTTATTGATGTATGTATAGTCATGATGCTGGGAATCTTAGCAGATAATATCTCTCAATTTTTACAAAATAAACCGATAGGCGGTCATGATTCAATTATTATGCATATTATCTTGTTTAATTGTGTCTTCTCTGCACTTATCGTACTTTATAAAGTGATTTTGAAAAGAAAGATGACATATGTCTACCTATCTTTTGTCAATCAATTAATTATAATAGTATTGATAATTGTTACTGTTGCAATTTTCTATATTAACGTCTTTGTCTTACATACGAAGATGCTTGTAATAATAAATATAGCTATCCAATTACTCTATCTTTCGCTTATTATTTTATTATTTTCATTATTACTAAGAACAACCAAAAAAGAGTATATGGTTAAGCAAAAAGAAATATTGCAACAACATTTTAGTGAATATACCAAAGCATTGGCAAAAGTAAATGAAGATATGCAAAAGTTCCGTCATGATTATATGAATATATTATTATCAATTCGGGGCTACCTTGATGAAAAAAATATAGATGGCTTAACGGATTATTTTTACACATACATTATTCCTACGGAGCAGCAAACACTGTTTCGTAATAAAATGTTTGGTGTACTTGAAAAATTAGAAGTATTAGATATTAAAAGTATTATTGCCTCTAAAATGATCCAAGCAGAAAGGGAAAATATTGAGGTGAATCTCGAAATTCCTCAGCAAATTTCACAAATTAATATCGATCCAATTGATCTTACACGTGTAATTGGCATCTATTTAGACAATGCAATAGAAGCTAGTGAAAACATTAAAAATCCTTGCATCAATATGGCTTTCTTCCAAAATACTGAAGAAAATATTATTATTATTGAAAATAAATGTAACCCAGACAACCTGCATCTAGACAAGCTGTTCAATAAGTCCTTTTCTACTAAAGGAGAACAGCGCGGACTAGGTTTGCTTAATGCACGCTCTATTTTAAATAAATATGATCATATAACAATGAATACACGTATTGAAAAAGATTGGTTTATCCAAGAAATACAAATTGACCAAAGGAGTTGAAACAAACCATGCGTGTTATTTTATGTGAGGACGATCCACAACAGCGACGATTCTTACAATCTACTATTTTGCAATATACGAGTTTTCACGAAACGAATATAGAACTAGTACTTTGTGCAGCAAAACCTGAAGAAGTGATGACCTATCTTACAGATCATCAGGCGGATTGCTATTTTTTGGATATTGAGCTAGATGCGGACATAAACGGACTAGAACTGGCTCAATTCATTCGGGAAAAGGATCCTTTAGCCAATATTATCTTTATCACAACATTTGCCGATAAATTGAAACTGACATTTACCTATAAACTAGCAGCATTAGATTATATCCTAAAAGAAGCTCCAAATTTAAAAGATAATATCATTTCTGCTTTGCAAGTGGCTTTTGAAAAGTATGAACAAATTCATTTCAAAGAAGAAACAGGATTTTTTGCATTAAAAATCGGGGAGTTCATCAAAAAAGTACGCTTTGAAGATATTTATTACTTTGAGACCTCACACCATGCACATAAAGTTATCCTAAGGGAGATAAATGGTTTCTATGAATTTTACGGGAATTTAAAAGAAATTGAAGAAAAAATAGATGAACGCTTTTTCCGTTGTCACCGCAGCTATTTGATTAATCTTGATTATATAGAAAAACTTGATATGCAAAAAAGACAAGTGTTGCTGAAAAACGGTACCATTTGTGATGTCTCTTATCGTTATTGGAAAAACTTAAAACAGCACTTTTTACAAAGTCAATTAACAGGACACAAGTAACAAATAATATTTAAACTAGTAGCAAATTTGGCTCCCCGAATCCAGATAGCTATGCTTCATTTTTCACAAGCTTCTTTTCAAGCCACTCCACCAATTTGTACATAATCGTTGCAAATACTGCTATAAGCAACAGGCTCATTAATACGAGCGTAAAATTGAAGACCTGGAAGCCGTATATAATTAGATATCCGAGCCCCTTAGCGGATACAAGAAATTCCCCGACAATAATCCCAACCCATGATAAGCCTACATTCACCTTTAACGTTGAAATGATTGTTGGAAACGAAGCGGGAAGGATCGTGTGCTGGAATGTTTGGACTCTTGTCGCTCCGAACGTTTGCATTACTTTAATATAATTGGAATCTACCTCTCGAAAAGACGTGTATACAACGATTGTTGTAATGATAACGGATATAATCGTTCCCATGGCAATTATGGAGGTATAACCTGGTCCCAAAGCAACGATAAGGATCGGTCCTAAGGCTACCTTTGGCATCGCGTTTAAGATGACGAGGTAGGGGTCAAGGATATTCGATAACCGTGGCGACCACCATAGGATGGCAGCTAAAATTGTACCTAACAATGTCCCTAAAATAAATCCTAGAATCGTCTCAAACAATGTAACTTGTAAATTAACAAGCAAAGAACCGTCGCTTATTTTTGTTAAAAATAAATTCCACACTTTCGTAGGAGAACTGAAAATTAGTGGATCAATCCAGTGATATTTACTGGAAATTTCCCATAAGCCAAAAAAGGTAATAAAAATAAGAAGCTGCCAAAATTGAGTCAAGCGTTTTTCTTTTTTTAACGTCTGTAAATATTCTTTGTGCAGAAGCTCTGTGTTACGTTGTTTTTGACTCAAGATTGTTCAACTCCTCCCATATGATTTGGAATAACTCTGAAAAACTCGGATGCTGCCTCGCTGCAAAAGGGGTAAGGCCTTGTAACTCTTTTGGGACAATAAAGGATTGTGCGATTTCTCCTGGATTTGCTTTCAGGAGGAAAATACGGTCACTCATGGCGATGGCTTCGCCGATGTCATGGGTTACCAAAAGCGCTGTTTTATTATACTCTTTTAAAATTTGAAACACTAAATCTTCAAGTTTAAGCTTTGTTTGATAATCAAGTGCGGAAAAGGGCTCATCAAGCAAGAGAATTTTTGGATATGTTGAAAGTGTTCGAACTAATGCCACGCGCTGGCGCATTCCACCTGATAATTCACTTGGATACTTTTTTTCTATGTTTTCCAACTTCATCTCTTTTAGAAGATCAAGAGACTTTTGATAATTTTCCGGGGTATCGATTTTCATTATTTTTAAACCAAGCGTAATATTTTCCTCGATTGTTTTCCACGGGAAAAGATAATCCTGCTGGAGCATATAACCGATCATCGCCTTCTGGTCGCTAACATTTATGCCATCAATTTTAATAGAACCTTCCGTCGGTTCTAAGAGTCCCGCAATGATCGAAAGTAATGTTGTTTTCCCACAGCCGCTAGGGCCGAGGAAGGAGATAAATTCCCCCTCCTCAATTGAAAGTGATATATTTTCTAGAGCCGTAGTTGCTGTTTTTGGAGAAAAATAGGTGTGATAAACATTTTCGATTTCTAAAAAGCTCATTGGAGAAAAACCTCCCTCCTATTTAGCCATCACTTTTTTCGCAATGTCTGTATTTACAAGTGTTTCATAATCAATTCGTTTTGGAAGATCACCGGCTTCATCCATAATGTCCTGTAAGTTGTTCCACTCTTCTTCATCCAAAATTGGATCGGTAGCAAAGGAACCTTGGCTCTTATAGCGGTCAACAACCGTTTCAATAATGGATAGGTCCGTGTCTTGGAAATGTGGCGCAATTGCTTCGGCAATTTCTTTCGCACTATGCTCCTGAACCCAAATCTGTGCTTTATAAACAGCTTTCGTGAATTTTTCAATAACCTCAGGATTTTCCTTCATGTAGCTATCCCGAGCCATAAATGTTGTATATGGAACATGACCGGACTCCGTTCCAAATGATGCTACAATGTATCCTTTTCCTTCATTTTCAAAAATACTGGCTGTCGGTTCGAACAATTGCACATAATCGCCTGTTCCAGAGGCAAAAGCATTCGGGATATTAGCGAAATCGATGTTTTGAATCAAAGTCGTGTCATTATGCGGATCAATACCATGTTTCTTGAGAACGAATTCTCCAACCATTTGCGGCATGCCGCCTTTACGCTGTCCTAGGAAGGTGCTGCCTTTTAATTGCTCCCATGTGAAATTGTCAACTTTTTCACGAGCAACAAGAAACGTGCCATCAGTTTGAGTAAGTTGCGCAAAGTTGATGACCGGATCCGTTGCACCTTGGGCTTCCACGTAAATTGAGGTCTCAGAGCCTACTAAAGCAACATCCGCTCCGCCTGTTAACAAGGCTGTCATTGTTTTATCTCCGCCCCAAGTAGTCGTCATTTCAACATCAAGGCCCTCTTCAGCAAAAAAACCTTTTTCAAGCGCTACATATTCTGGGGCATAAAAAATCGAGCGAGTAACCTCAGCCAGCCTAACCTTCTGTGGTGTATCTTGTGAACATGCCGTAAATGCAAATAGAACAAGTAAAGATATTGTTACCACCATTAGTTGACGAAATTTCATATTATACAAACCCCCTTGAATTGAATCTAAAATAGACTATGATGAAAGAATAAAATGTGTGAATGCCCATGTAAAAATTTAAATGGAGCCATGCACCAATTGTCGGTGGGGGTGCCTGTCCCCGCATGGCAGTTGATATAGCAGAAGGGAGTTAAGTTAGTGTTGAAGTATGTTAACATAATTGATTCGCAACGATATCCTTCACCGCACCCTGAGATCGATGTCTTTCTCATTACATATTTAAGCGATCGTTACCGGGTTAAGGCTTTTTTAGCCGTTCCAAAATGGGAGCCGGAGCGGAGAAATGGGAAGTTTCCAGGCTTTTTATACTTAAGAGGTGGAATTAAAGGTGTAGGAATGGTGCGAGTTGGAAGAATCATTCAATTTGCCTCGGAAGGCTTTGTTGTAGTTGCACCATTTTACAGAGGGAATTGCGGTGGGGAAGGTTATGAGGATTTTGCTGGGGAAGATCGAAGAGATGCCTTTGAGGCATTTGAAATATTGAAGGAGCACCCTTTAGTGGATCGCAATAATATCCATATATTTGGCTTTTCCCGTGGAGGTGTGATGGCATTAATTACAGCGATTGAAAAGCCTGATGCGAGATCAATCGTGACATGGGGAGGTGTCTCCGATATGACTTTAACATATGAAGAAAGAGAAGATCTCAGAAGAATGATGAAGCGGGTGATCGGTGGAACCCCGGCTAAGGTTCCTGACCAGTACAGCTGGAGAACCCCGTTAGACCAAGTAGAAAAAATCAATGCCCAGGTATTAATCATCCATGGAGCACAGGACAAAAATGTATCAGTGGAACATGCGTATTTATTGGAAAATAAGCTAAAAGAGCATGGTAAACGGTATTCTAAATGGATTTTCGAGGAATACACCCATTACTTCCCGCCACAAGTTAATCGTCAAGTTGTTCAGAAACTAGCGCAATGGATGCAACAAGGTGAGGATGGTACCGCTATAAGAATTTAATCCAACATCAAATGCTCTCAGGGGTCGGTTTGATTATGGATAACAAGCGATTACAATCATCTTCAAGAGAACAAATCAAACTAAGTCTGTCATCCTTTTTCATTCCAACAAAAAAAGCACGGAACCCCATCAAACGGGCATCACCGTGCTTTGAATTTTATTATTTTACCAATGGACCTGCATTTTTGATTTCGTCAGATACATCACCGAACTGCTTGAAGTTTTCATTGAATGCTTGTGCTAATTCTAATGCTTTCTTCTCGTATGCAGCACCGTCAGCCCAAGTTTTCTTAGGTTGTAATACTTCATCAGGTACTCCAGGGCAATGTAATGGAATTTGTAATCCAAAGATTGGGTCTGTTACTGTTTCAACGTTGTCTAAATCTCCTTCAAGAGCAGCACGAACCATTGCTCTAGTGTAAGAAAGATTCATACGCTTACCAACGCCGTATTCACCGCCAGTCCAACCAGTGTTAACTAAGAATACATGTGCATTGTATTGGTCGATTTTTTCGCCAAGCATTTCAGCATACACTCTTGCTGGTCTTGGTAAGAATGGGGAACCAAAGCATGTTGAGAATGCTGGTTGTGGTTCAGTGATGCCACGCTCAGTTCCAGCAACCTTACTTGTATAGCCACTGATAAAGTGGTACATTGCTTGCTCTTTAGTTAAACGGCTTACTGGAGGTAAAACGCCAGAAGCATCAGCTGTTAAGAAAATAATTGTATTTGGATGTCCACCAATACTTGGTGTTACGATATTATCAATTGCGTGAATTGGATAAGCCGCACGAGTATTTTCTGTTAATGATGAATCATCATAATCTGCCACTCTAGTAGCATCGTCAAGAACTACGTTTTCTAATACAGTACCGAAACGGATTGCATCCCAAATTTGTGGTTCCTTTTCTTGAGACAGGTTAATACATTTAGCGTAGCAGCCACCCTCAATGTTAAATACGCCATTATTAGACCAACCATGCTCATCATCACCAATTAGACGACGATTTGGATCAGCAGATAATGTTGTTTTACCAGTACCTGATAATCCGAAGAATAATGCTACATCACCTTCTTGACCGATATTGGCTGAGCAGTGCATTGGCAATACATTCTTTTCAGGTAATAAATAGTTCATAATAGAGAAAATGGACTTCTTCATTTCACCAGCATACTCAGTACCACCGATTAATACTGTTTTTTGCTCAAAAGAAATGATAATAAATGTTTCTGATTTTACACCATCAACAGCTGGATCAGCTTTGAAATTAGGTGCAGTTATTACAGTAAATTCCGGAGTATGTGACTGTAATTCTTCATCAGTTGGACGAATAAATAATTGATGAACGAATAAATTATGCCATGCATATTCGTTGATTACTTGAATTGGTAAACGATATTTAGTATCTGCCCCGGCAAATCCTTGGAAACGGAAGATTTCATCTTTGGAACTTAAGTAATTTAACACTTTTTGATAAAGTGAATTGAATACTTCAGAAGAGATTGGTTGGTTAACGGAACCCCAATCAATTTTATCTTTTGTTGAAGCCTCTTCGACAATGTATTTATCCTTTGGTGAACGGCCAGTATATTTTCCAGTTGTAGCACGGATAGCACCTGTTGAAGATAATACAGCTTCTTCTCTTGATAGTGTTTTTTCCACTAATTGTGGAACAGACAGATTATGATGGACATTAGCTCCACTAATCACATCCTTTAATTCAATCGTGTTACGAACAGAGTTCATGAACAAAACCTTCCTTTTCATTAATTTAAATCATTTTATAATCTAATCTATAATATGTTAAATAGTATAACATATTTAGATTAATAGTCTATACTATTTAAAATCTTTATCTAATTTTTAAATTTTAATTGCAAAATATGGTTTTCTACGATACTATAGGTCAGAACGGATACTCTCTTATCCCGAGTTGGTGGAGGGGGGACAGACCCTAAGAAACCCGGCAACCGACACTATTATTATTTCCATGAAATTATCGCAACTATCCGGTTTATTTCGTTGGAAAATAAAAAATGGTGACAAGGTGCTTAACCTGTTGCAAGACAAGCTTTTGTCTTGAGCGATAAGAGTGAAAGGCTTAGTTGATTAAACAACCTTTCCTCATTTATTTGTAGGAAAGGTTTTTTTGCGTCTTTATATGATTTATTTTGAGTTTTTTATACAAAGATGGATACCTTAAAATATAGAAAAGGTATGAGCCAACGTATAAAGGGAATGAGTACCGTTAAAATTGATTTATTCTTAGGAGGTACATATTTAAATGACAAAGAATCGTCGTTTGTTTACTTCAGAATCAGTAACGGAAGGACACCCGGATAAAATATGTGATCAAATTTCTGATGCTATTTTGGATGAGATCCTTAAAAACGATCCAAACGCTCGTGTAGCGGCTGAAACGACTGTAACAACAGGCTTGGTACTAGTTGCCGGCGAAATTACCACATCCACTTATGTGGATATTCCAAAAATTGTACGTGAAACAGTTGATGGCATTGGGTATAATCGTGCAAAATATGGATTTGATGCTGAGACATGTGCTGTTTTAACATCGATTGATGAACAATCTCCTGATATTGCAATGGGTGTTGATAAAGCGCTGGAAGCCCGTGAAGGTAAAATGTCAGATGAAGAGATTGAAGCGATTGGAGCAGGAGACCAAGGATTAATGTTTGGATTCGCTTGTAATGAAACACCTGAATTAATGCCGCTTCCTATTTCATTGGCACACAAACTATCACGCCGATTGGCAGAGGTTCGTAAAAATGAAACCCTTTCCTATTTACGTCCCGATGGTAAGACACAAGTAACGGTTGAGTATGACGAAAACGATAAACCGGTGCGCATTGATGCTATTGTTGTATCCACACAGCATAATCCGGAAATATCATTAGAACAAATTCAAAAAGATATTAGGGAATTTGTCATTAACCCAATTGTTCCAAAAGAGCTTATTGATGAAAAAACAAAATACTTCATTAATCCTACAGGCCGTTTCGTAATTGGCGGACCTCAAGGTGATGCTGGCTTAACAGGCAGAAAAATTATTGTTGATACTTATGGAGGATATGCACGTCATGGCGGTGGTGCATTCTCTGGGAAAGATCCAACAAAGGTTGACCGCTCAGCGGCTTATGCAGCAAGATATGTAGCCAAAAATATTGTTGCAGCTGGGTTAGCTGAAAAGTGTGAAGTCCAGCTTGCCTACGCAATTGGTGTTGCCCAACCGGTATCGATTGCTGTTGATACGTTTGGAACTGGAAAGGTTTCAGAAGAGAAGTTAGTTGAAGTTGTCCGTAATAACTTTGACCTTCGTCCTGCTGGAATCATCAAAATGTTAGACTTACGTCGCCCAATCTATAAAGAAACGGCTGCTTACGGACATTTTGGTCGAATCGACCTTGATGTACCTTGGGAAAAAACAGATAAAGCAGAAAGACTACAAAAAGAGGCATTACAATAATAATAGAGGGTAGATAAGCTTTAGAAGTTTATCTATCCTTTTTTTTAGAGGGAATGGGCGCATATCCATAATTTTGAAATAAATTGGTATAAAAATGTTTTATAGGGTATACTATGAAAAAGGGTTTAAAAATTCATATTTTGAAGTCGCTTATTATAAAGATATAACACATCCTATTTTGTTATGTTTTTATAATAAGTTTTTTTGTTGCAATCATGGCTAATTTGGATTTTTTATGAACATAATTCTCGAAAGGTGTGGTAGGTAATGGCTTTTGGAAGAAGACCAGTAGAAGAGGTTGTTACAGAGGAGACTAAGGTGTGGGTGTGTACTTCAGATGATTGCAACTGTTGGGTTCGTGATAACTTCAAAAGTAGTGACGAGCCAGCTTGTCCATTATGTCATAGCGAAATGAGCCCAAGTACTAAAATGCTGCAGGTCGTTGAAAATCACAGCCGACATAATTTTAAATAAAAATTTGACTTAGGAAATTATATGGTATATTATTAGGCATACGCTATTAAGTTCGTTTATAAAATTTTGCATGTATATACGTAAGTCGTGACTGCAAATGGAATGTGGACGATTACTTTCTCCACAATTTGTAGTTACGGCTTTTTTATATTTGATTAAATGTAAGTAAATAAGCTTATGGTGATTAATAAAAATATTGGAGGAAATACAAATGAAAACTGGTACAGTTAAATGGTTTAATGCAGAAAAAGGTTTTGGATTTATTGAAGTTCAAGGTGGAGAGGATGTTTTCGTACATTTCTCAGCTATTCAAAGCGATGGCTTTAAGTCATTAGAAGAAGGTCAAAAAGTTTCTTTCGAAGTTGTTGAAGGAAACCGTGGACCACAAGCTGCTAATGTTCAAAAAGCATAATTAGCGTAATAGAATATAGCATGGGGTTGTCAATGACAGCCCCCCTATATATTTTATCTACTAAACTCCTCTTGGTTGATTCCATCTTTTTATCCCACATTATTTTATTTTTCAAATTATCTAATGTTTAAATTGATTAACAAGTTGGTTTTTATAAGCTAATTCCCATGGCGCGGCCTAGGAGCCGTAAAGATGAAAGAGAGGCAGGGCTTTCGTTGTTTTAGATATATCTGTCGAGAAGTGTTTAGTAAAAATAACAAGGAGACTATGCTTCAAAGCTAAAGTCTCCAACTACATATAATTTTAATTTATTCGTAATTGTCTAGCTACAGTGCCCAGCGACTCGAAAAACTTCACAGGCCTCCCTACGATAAGTCAACATCGACTCACCATGCTCGTCGTGTTTCCTTTATCTCAGTCGACATGCTCCAGTTTTTTCGTCGCTAGACGGGCACCTCCGCTTTTCTATTTTTGCAAACCTTTATAAAATTGACCTTTTTCTACATATTCCCGTCTAATTCTAGCCATGTCTTTCAGGTCTTCTTCATTCAATTCGCGGACGACTTTCGCGGGGCGTCCAAATGCTAATGTGTTTGGCGGAATTTTTTTGCCTTGAGAAACGAGGCTGCCGGCACCGATAAAAGCACCTTCCCCAATCTCAGCACCATCCAAAATCGTTGAGCCCATCCCAATTAAAGCATTTTTTCTAATCGTACAGCTATGTAAAATAACCATATGTCCCACTGTTACGTCATCTTCTATTATTAGCGGGTTATTAGGACTTTGGTGAAGGACTGAGTTGTCCTGGATACTTACACGATCCCCGATAATGGTCGGGGCTACATCGCCACGGATGGATGTATTGAACCAAATATTAGTTAATTCACCAATCGAAACGTCACCAGTTATAGTTACATAATCTGCAATAAAAGCGCTTTCTGCTATTTTTGGATATTTTCCCTTGAATTCATAAATCATAACAATATCATTCCTTTTTAAAAAAATTTGTGTCTTGAATAAAGGTCCGCTCAAACCATAAAATGATTGTATCATGGATAATTGGTAAAATTAACTTTATTCAGCGGAAAATTCTTTTAATCATAAAATGGAGAAATGACTCCCATTATGTATTACGTATCAATAGAGATTCAAACCCCTGCTGAATAAAGTTAAGCCTCTGGCGAATGCCTCAGATTTTTTAGAGGAAATTATCGAGCAAGCTCGATAAAAATCTGGGCGCCAATACACCAAGGCATATTTGATTAGTAAAGGAGACTTTTTTCATGTGGAAGTGGGAAGTTGAAGACCCTCGTGGAGTGTTTGTAGTTGTTCATGGTGCATTTGAACATCAGGGACGCTATAAGTGGTTAACAGAAATGTGGAAAGCAAGCAAAATGAATGTAGTACTTGGCGACTTGCCTGGTCAAGGTACTTCTACAAGAAAAAGAGGGCATATCGATTCTTTTAATGAATATATAGATACGATTTGCGGATGGATTGAGGAAGCAAGAGTGTATGATTTACCGATCTTTTTGCTTGGCCACAGCATGGGGGGCTTAGCTGTCATTCGGACATTGCAGGAAAAACAATTACCTATAAAGGCAGCTGTTTTGTCTTCTCCGTGTTTAGGACTAACAAACCCACCACCGAAAGGGTTACAATTAGCTGCAAAAGCTTTAAATGTAGTCGTTCCTTCCCTCCGGCTTGCTTCCCATATGGAACCGAAAATTGCGACACGAAATAAAGAAGTGATGCAATTCGATGAAAATGACTCGCTTTATGTGACAAAGGTTTCTGTCCGCTGGTATCAAGAGCTTATGAAGGCAATGGAGCAGGCAAATCGAAATATTGATAAATTACCTGATGATATTCCGGTATTACTGATGCAAGCAGGGGCGGATAAAATTGTCGATAAAGTTGTTGTAAAAGAATGGTTTAATAAAATAAAAGTAAATGAAAAGCTTTATAAAGAATGGCCAAAGCTTTATCATGAAATTTTCAATGAACCGGAAAGAGATGAAGTATTTAAATATGCCAAAGGTTTTATAGAAATGCAATTGCAAAAATCTTTTTAATTTTTTTGATAGATCTTGTTTGGAGTGAAAAAGGATTGACAGCACCAGGCTACGTATTTTACTTAATGAAAAAAATATATAAAAATGTTTTTCCAAATGTCCATCAACAATTAAATAAATGGAAAAAAAAAGCGAGCGAAATTCCTGATCCTGAACTTAGAAAGCAGGCATTAGCCAGTATTAATTCGAAAACCTTTCATTGTGAAGGTGGAGGAGTCTATGCCATTTTGGCAAGGGAATCACTAACCGATTGTATTGAATTCATTGTCGCTTATCAAACGATTAGTGATTACTTGGATAATTTATGCGACAGAAGCACCTCCTTAGACCCAGTTGATTTCAAGTGCCTGCATGAGTCGATGCTGCATGCCTTAACACCGGGTGCAAGTACGAAAAATTATTATTGCTACCGCAAGGAGCAGGATGATGGGGGCTATTTGTGTGAATTAGTGGAGACATGTCAAAAAACTCTTATGAGAGTAAAGCACTATGAAAAAATTGCTCCTTATTTACATGAATTAGCTTCCTATTATTGCGACTTGCAGGTGTACAAGCATATTAAACCTGAAGAACGGGTACCTGAATTGGAAGCATGGTTTGAATTGTATAAGGAAAAGCTGCCGAAAATGGAATGGTATGAATTTTCGGCCTGTGCAGGTTCAACATTAGGAATTTTTTGCTTAGTTGCCTATGGCTTCAATTCAGTTTTTACTGACAAAGAAATGTTGCAGGTTAGACAGGCTTTATTTCCATATGTCCAAGGCCTTCATATTTTATTAGATTATTTTATTGATCAAGAAGAAGATAGGATAGGCGGGGATTTGAACTTCTGCTTTTATTATCCAAGCCCGGAAGTATTAAAAATAAGGCTTGTTCATTTTTTTGAACAAGCCAATGTACATATTAAAGGATTACCGGATGAAACTTTCCATCGCTTAATTAATCATGGACTTTTAGGTCTATATCTTTCCGATCCGAAGGTAAAGAGACAAACCGAAATTCAACGTGTTATGCGAAAAATTTTAAAAAGCGGCGGATTTACTTCCTTATTTTTTTACATAAATGGACGTTGGTATCGTAAAAATGTAGGACAAAATAGAAAGGTTGCCTCTTAAGTTTCTGTTGAGACAACCTTTCACTTTTTGTTATTTGATTTTTTCTATTGCGATTACAAATGGTGCATGATTAATTTGGTTCAAAAATTGATATTGCAGCACTTGGGCCTGTTTTTGATCAATCGTTTTAACATATTGAATCAACTGATCCCGTTCAATTTGACCCTCGGGATGTCCATGGTAGACAACAAGTACAATGATTCCACCCGGGGGCATCATTGTTAGCAGCTGTTTCACGGCGCTTATGCTAGAGTCCGGGGTTGTAACAATGGTTTTGTCTCCACCCGGTAAATAACCTAAATTGAAAATGGCAGCTTTGATTTTTTTATGAAGTTCTGGTGGAATAACAGATTCAATTTGATCATGACTTTTTAGAAAAAGTTCTACTCTTATCTGGAGTTCATATTCTTGTAGGCGCAGGTGTGCCTTTTCCAGCGCATCCTGCTGGATGTCAAAACCGTAAACCTTTCCGCTTGAACCCACCAAATTGGCCAATAATACCGTATCATGACCATTTCCAACGGTCGCGTCGATAGCAATATCTCCTTCTTTGACAGCAGCTTCAAGCAATGAATGGGCAAACGGCAAAACTCGTTTCAACATCATTGCGAACATCCTTCTTTGACTGCTAATTTACCCTGCCAACTATCGCGTCTTTTCAGCTCGGCATCAATCGCATTTAAAACTTCCCATTTCTTTAGACTCCACATTGGACCAATCATTAAATCGGGCGGCCCGTCACCTGTGATGCGATGAATCACAATTTCAGGGGGTAAAATCTCCAATTGGTCACATACTAAATTTACATAATCCTCAAAAGATAAAAATTGGAGCAAGCCTTTTTCATACTGCTTGACCATCGGGGTTCCTTTTAGCAAATGAAGAAGGTGAATTTTAATTCCTTGAATATCAAGCTTTGCAACTTCTTTTGCTGTTTCTAACATCATTTCTGGTGTTTCTTGCGGAAGTCCATCAATAATATGGGAACAAACTCTAATACCATGCTTTCTGAGCTTTGTAACGCCTTCTTTGTAACAGTCATAGTCATGAGCACGATTGATTAGATTTGCTGTTGATTCATGTACGGTCTGAAGGCCAAGCTCGACCCATAAATAAGTCCGTTCATTCAGTTCTGCCAAATATTCAACGACATCATCCGGGAGACAATCCGGTCTTGTTGCAATCGACAAACCGACTACATCGGGCTGTTGTAAAATAATTTCATATTTTTCTCGAAGCTCTTTAACAGGTGCATACGTATTTGAAAATGCTTGGAAATAGCCTAGATATTTTCCGTCTTTCCATTTCTCATGCATTTTCGTTCTTATATCATTAAATTGTTTAACTAAATGATCGGTACGATTACCGGCAAAATCACCGGAACCGGCAGCACTACAAAAAGTACACCCGCCATGGGCAACCTTTCCGTCCCGATTCGGGCAGTCAAAGCCGCCATCAAGTGCCACCTTAAATACTTTATGTCCAAATGTTTCACGTAAATGGTAGTTCCATGTATGGTACCGCTTTTGGTCAGTTGTATAAGGGAATGAATTCTTCATCTGTATTCCCTCCTTCTTTTGAAATTACTTTTGTGTTATTAAACACACTGTGTCATTTTAGCATGATAACCACTTTTGGGACAAGAGGTTGGGACGCAGGGTCGGGTTCTGTGGTCAGGAGTTCCCCAGAGCCAGAGTTCCCGACCCTGTGTCCCGGAGCAATCCCGTGGCCCAGAGCCAGAGTTCCCGACCCTATGTCCCACCCCAACCCCGTGGGCCGTATAACAATCCTGCAACCTGTACAAAATAATAATGCTGCACCTAACCAAAACCTACTCCATTTAAATAAAGGAGGAATCTTCAATGGCAACACGTGCATCAGTTGACCAACATATCAACAGAGCTGAAGAAGCTTGTAAATACGCATTAGAACAATTGGAAGTTGCGAACCAGCAAGAGCATTACAATACGACTGAGTATATAGATGCGCAAATGATGTTAAATGAGTCCTACATGGAACTGCAAAAGCTAATGTTAAGCTCCAATAAGCAGCAGAAAGAGCGTTTATACCGGATGCAATTACAAATTAATCGCATCCAAAATGATATGATTTTAGATCAGCAAAACTTATTAATGTAGCTCATATTTGCCAATGGACTTGACAATGAACCGGTAAATTCTTAAAATACAGACTATATGATATAAACAACTATGATGAGGAATAGTAATGGTTGATGAGTCTTCTAGAGAATTGGCGGTTGGTGCAAGTCAATAGCTTATCATCATGAACTCGCCTTTAAGTTGCAAATGTGAAAAATAGTAATGTTTGCCGTATTGTCCGCGTTAAGGAATTAGAAGTGGGTTAATCTTTATATGAATGGTGTATAAAGATTTGCTAATGTGGGTGGTACCGCGGGAAGTTCAAATAGCCTCTCGTCCCTGGTTATTTTCAGCTGGGGCGAGAGGTTTTTGTATTGGTAAAAGTTATAAACTTACATAAAAGTGGGTAACTTCAATTAATAAAGTATTTCAAATAGAAAACTACCATACATACATTGAAATAAAAAATAAAAGCAGGAGGTTTTTTTATGTCATTTGATCATAAAATTATCGAAAAGAAATGGCAGAACCATTGGGAAGAAAATAAAACATTTAAAACAACAGAAGACAAGGACAAGCCTAAATTTTATGCATTAGACATGTTCCCTTACCCTTCAGGTGCCGGATTGCACGTTGGACATCCAGAAGGCTACACAGCTACAGATATTTTATCCAGATTGAAGCGTATGCAAGGATATAATGTACTTCATCCAATGGGCTGGGACGCATTCGGTCTTCCTGCTGAGCAATATGCTTTAGATACAGGAAATGACCCAGCAGAATTTACAGCTAAAAACATAAATACATTTAAGAGACAAATCAAATCACTAGGATTTTCTTATGATTGGGATCGTGAAATTAATACAACGGATCCAAATTATTATAAATGGACACAATGGATTTTCCTAAAGCTATATGAAAAAGGCTTAGCTTATGTTGATGAGGTGCCTGTTAACTGGTGTCCGGCATTAGGAACAGTTCTTGCCAATGAAGAAGTAATTGATGGAAAAAGTGAGCGCGGCGGTCATCCGGTTATTCGTAAACCGATGAGACAGTGGATTTTGAAAATTACTGAATATGCAGACCGTCTTCTTGAAGATTTAGAGGAGCTTGACTGGCCTGAAAGCATTAAAGAAATGCAGCGCAATTGGATTGGACGTTCAGAGGGTGCAGAAATTATATTTGAAATTGCTGGCACAAATCAAAGCTTTGAAGTATTTACAACAAGACCGGATACCATTTTTGGGGCAACGTATGCGGTATTAGCACCGGAACATCCATTAGTGGCTGAAATTACAACAGCTGAGCAAAAAGCAGAAATTGATGCCTATCTTGAAAAAGTTCAATCAAAGAGTGACCTTGAAAGAACAGACCTAGCAAAAGAAAAAACAGGTGTGTTTACAGGTGCTTATGCCATTAATCCTGTTAACGGGGAGAAAATGCCAATCTGGATTGCAGACTACGTGTTAATGGGCTATGGTTCAGGGGCGATTATGGCTGTACCAGCACATGATGAACGTGACTATGAGTTTGCTGTGAAATTCGAATTGCCAATCAAAGAGGTAGTAGCCGGCGGAGATATTTCGAAGGAAGCCTATACTGGCGACGGTGTTCATGTTAACTCCGATTTCTTAAATGGTTTAAATAAAGAAGATGGGATAAAAAAAGCAATTGAGTGGTTTGAGTCCAATAGTAAAGGTAAGAAAAAAGTATCATACCGTCTACGTGATTGGTTATTTAGCCGCCAGCGTTATTGGGGTGAGCCAATTCCAGTCATCCATTGGGAAGATGGCACAACAACAACTGTACCTGAATCTGAATTACCTTTAATTCTTCCAAAAACCAATAATATTAAACCATCTGGAACAGGCGAATCACCACTTGCCATTATTGAAGATTGGGTGAATGTAGTAGACCCTGAAACAGGTAAAAAAGGTCGTCGTGAAACAAATACAATGCCACAATGGGCAGGCAGCTGCTGGTATTTCTTACGATTTATCGACCCAGACAACAGTGAGGCACTTGCAGATCCCGAAAAGCTAAAACAATGGCTGCCAATTGATATTTATATTGGTGGAGCCGAGCATGCTGTCCTACACTTATTATATGCTCGTTTCTGGCATAAATTCCTTTATGATATTGGAGTTGTCCCAACGAAGGAGCCGTTCCAAAAGTTATTTAACCAAGGTATGATTCTTGGTGAAAATAACGAAAAAATGAGTAAATCAAAAGGAAATGTAGTAAATCCAGACGACATCATTGAAAGCCATGGTGCCGATACGCTTCGCCTTTATGAAATGTTTATGGGACCATTAGATGCTTCGATTGCATGGTCAACAAACGGACTTGATGGAGCCCGTCGTTTCCTAGATAGAATCTGGCGCTTATTTGTAACAGATACTGGCACATTAAATGAAAGAATTCAAAAAGGTACCAATTTAAAATCTTTAGAACGTGTTTATCACCAAACAGTGAAAAAGGTAACAGACGATTACGAGCATCTACGATTTAATGTGGCTATTTCACAAATGATGGTATTTATTAATGAAGCGTACAAAGCTGAAGTTCTACCATATGAGTATATGGAAGGCTTTGTAAAATTAATCTCTCCAGTTGCCCCACATGTGGCAGAAGAACTTTGGGAAAAACTTGGTCACGGTGAAGGCTCTATCAGCTTTGAACAATGGCCAACTTACGATGAATCAAAATTAGTTGAAGATGAAGTAGAAATTGTTGTCCAATTGAACGGCAAGGTACGTACAAAGCTTAATATTCCAAAGGATGCAACGAGAGAAGTGATGGAAGAGATTGCAATGAAAGATGAAAAAGTAATCGAAGGCATTGAAGGCAAAACAGTACGCAAAGTTGTTGCAGTACCAGGGAAATTAGTTAATATTGTTGCTAACTAAATACATTAAAAACACGACATTCCCATTTGGGGCGGAAATGTCGTGTTTTTTTGTAGAAAGCTTGAATATGCTAAGTTATCTATAATCAAACGGAGCCCGGACCTTATTTGGTGAGGATAAAAGAAGGGTAGTGACTACTTGCTTTGCTTCCCCGCATTCAACCCAGCCAGTCGCCCAGTTACTAATGCTGCTGTAATATTATAGCCGCCCGTGTACCCATGAATATCTAATATTTCACCGCAAAAATAAAGCCCGTTCATTAGTTTTGAAGACATTTCCTTAGGGTTAATCTCTTTTACTGAAACGCCGCCGCCGGTAACGAACGCTTTTTCAATAGGCAATGTACCATTGACCTTGATTTCAAATCTTTTTAAATCTTTAACAAACCCGCGGATTTTATCATTGGGCAAATTCGCATAGGTGATTGACTCGTCAATTTCATTTTTCTCAAGTAAAAACAATAGCAATCGTTCTGGAACAAAGCCCTTTAAAACATTTTTGACCGCTTTTTTAGGATCAGCTTTGATTTTTTTCATGATTTGTTGAAAAAGCTCTTCTTCGTTCACAGTAGGAAAAACATCAATGGCAACAATAATTTCGTTTACTTTAAACTTTTGTAAGGCCTTTACAACAAATTGACTGCAGCGCAAAATGGCTGGACCAGACAAACCGAAATGTGTGAAAATCATATCCATTTGATGGGTAACGATCGGTTTTCCTTTTTTGGGATCCAAAACAGAAACAGCAACATCTCTAAGTGAGAGCCCCTGCAAAGCTTTATTTTTAATAAAAGGCTCTGAAGATGTCACAGGAACTTCAGTAGGGTAAAGGTCCGTTATTGTATGACCAGCTGCTTTTGCCCAAGCATAGCCGTCACCTGTTGAACCAGTATGGGGGACTGATTTTCCACCGACTGCAACAACAACAGCACCAGAATGATAGGTTTCTCCATTATGCAACTCCACACCAACGGCACGGTCACCCTCGTATAAAACCTTTTTAACTGCTGCCTTCGTCCGAATATCCACATGCAGCTTCTTCAGTTGATTCAAAAGGGCGTCAATTACTGTTTGCGATTGATTTGAAGCGGGAAACATCCGTCCATGGTCTTCTTCTTTAAGTTTGACTCCTAAATTTTCAAAAAAGCAAATAATATCGAGATTATTAAATTCGGAAAAGGCACTATATAAAAACCGACCATTTCCCGGGATATGTTTGATGATTTCATCAACCGGTAGACGGTTCGTAACATTGCAGCGCCCACCGCCGGAGATTGCTAGTTTCCTGCCAAGGTTGTCCCCTTTATCTAACAACAGTACCTTGCATTTTTGTTCAGCGGCAGCGATGGCCGCCATTAGTCCTGATGGGCCGCCGCCAATGACGATTACATCATATTTGTTCATAATTACACCAGCTTTGGGAACATGGGGACGGTTCTCATGTTCCATATTTTTATAGGATAATGATTATTTCGGAATGGAACACGAGAACCGTCCCCATGTTCCGCTTTCCTAGGCTCATACTGTATGTTAAAATACAGAAGTTGTGTTTGCTTGTCAAATGCTACCGAAAAGGTCTTATTTTACATAATTGGAGGGCGAAATGTCCGGTTCAAAATTTCTTAAAGGAACATTAATGCTTACAGGAGCAACCTTCCTGTCTAAATTTCTGGGAATGATTTATGTATTTCCTTTTCAATCTATCGTTGGTTTAAAAGGGGGTACGCTCTATGCTTATGCTTATATTCCATACACGATTCTTTTAAGCATGGCAACAATGGGGGTACCGCTTGCCGTTTCAAAATTTGTTTCAAAATACAATGCATTAGGAGATTATTATACAGGTAGAAGGCTTTTTAAAACAGGCTTATTGTTGATGTTTATAAGTGGTCTCGTTACCTTTTTAATTTTTTATAGTATTTCTCCTTGGCTTGCACCGAAAATTGTTGGGCAAAATGAATATGGGATTAAACATGAAGAAGTCGTTTATGTTCTTAGAATGGTGAGTACAGCCCTTATTATCGTTCCGATGATGAGTATTATCAGGGGATTTTTTCAAGGCTATCAATCAATGGGACCAACGGCCATATCACAGGTCATCGAGCAAATTGCGAGAGTCATTTTTTTGCTGGCTGGAAGTTTTCTTGTCATGAAAGTATTAAATGGCGATTTGCATACGGCTGTCGGTTTAGCTGTTTTTGCGGCTACTGTGGGTGCAATAGCGGGTATGGGTGTCCTCATCTGGTATTGGGTAAAAAGAAAAGAAAATCTTGATGAATTTCTTGAACAGAGCACAACCCAAAGTAGTTTAACAACAAAGGAAATGCTGTTGGAGCTGCTTTCGTATGCCGGACCGTTCGTATTCGTTTCATTAGCGATTCCATTATATCAATTAGTGGATGAATTTACATTTAGTCGTGCCATGGAAAGTATAAATAAAGGCGGCGAATATGCCGAGAATTTATTTTCGATTTTTAATATGTATGGTCATAAATTAATTATGATACCAGTATCACTTGCAACAGCATTTGGTTTAACGCTTGTACCAACGATTACGGAATCATTTACCGCGAGGAATACGCCGCGATTAAACAAACAAGTCTCACAAGCTTTACAAATTGTTATGTTTTTAACATTACCGGCTGTGTTTGGACTGGCGATGGTGGCCGGGCCGGCAATCGGTGCCCTTTTTAGTGTTGAGCATATTGATATCGGGGAAGGGATTATGCTTTATTATTCCCCTGTGGCGTTATTTTTTGCTCTCTTTACCGTTTCCGCTGCCATTTTGCAAGGAATCAATCAGCAGCGGTTTGCTGTTTATAGTATGTTCGGAGGCTTCCTTTTAAAGCTAGTTTTGAACATACCGCTTATTAAGCAGTTTGAAATTTATGGCGCCATTAGTGCAACAGCGATCGGCTTTTTATTTTCAATTATGTTTAATTTTTGGGCAATTAAAAAATATGCAAATGTCCGTTTTAACTATACGATTCGCCGCAGTTTACTAATTACTATTTTTGTAGGAATTATGGTGGCGGTTGTTCAATTGGTAAAATGGATTCTTTCCTTTGTTATTTCTTATGAAGATGGACGTGGTCAATCCATTGTTGTGTTGGTTCTTTCAATTACAGCAGGTGCCGGTGTTTATTTATATTTAAGTATTCAAAGTAATCTAGCGGGAAGTATTCTTGGCTATCGATTTAAATTTTTACAAAAACAAAAACGAAGGGAAAAGGCGAACAGTTAAGTCCGCCTCTTTTCCTAAACTGGGACAGAGAACCCGACCCTGTGTCCCATTAATCCCATGCTTCAAGGGCAAAGCCTAATTGCCGTTCAACACGCTGGAGGCGGCGGTTTAGTCGGTTAATACGGTCGTTTTGGCGCTGCAATTGATTTTCGATGCGGTTTAAACGACGATCAATATTGCTGCCACCGCCTGGGAACCCGCCCGGGCTACCCGGACCACTAGGACCACCTCCGGAAAATCCAGGAAAACCAAATTGACGTTCATAATCATAATAGTAGTCCATTATCTTCTTCTCTCCTTTTTGTATGTGCTTTTATTACGTTAATAATCTATGCAATATGGATAATCGTGGACTAAACTATAGCCTATATGGATTCTTTACCCGCTTCGAATATTTGAAAATGGAGGACTTAACATGAGAATTGACAAGCTGCTTGCCAATACAGGCTATGGTAGTCGGAAAGAAGTAAAAAAATTACTGAAAACCGGTGCGGTACAAATAAACGATACCGTGGTTAAAGACCCCCAAACACATCTTGATCCGGAAACTGATCAGGTTACGGTTCACGGTGAGATAGTAGTATATAGAGAGTTTATCTATTTAATGATGAATAAACCGGACGGTGTCATTTCAGCGACAGAAGATGACCGTGAGGAGACCGTTATTGATCTTCTTGAGATGGAGGATCAAATTTATGAACCATTTCCGGTTGGGCGGCTTGATAAAGATACGGTCGGTTTATTGCTATTAACGAATGATGGCCAGCTAGCTCATCAGCTTTTATCCCCAAAAAAGCATGTACCGAAAACGTATTATGCCAAAATAGCCGGGCTTGTTACAGAAAAGGACATCGAGGCCTTTAAGCGGGGGGTTACCCTGGATGATGGCTATATAACAAAGCCAGCTGAGCTCGTTATCCTATCAACAAATGAAGAGGAAAATAGATCGGAAATCGAACTGACGATCATGGAAGGGAAATTTCATCAAGTAAAACGAATGTTTGAGGCTGTTGATAAAAAGGTGACTTTCTTAATGAGAATTAAAATGGGTCCCCTATCACTCGATGAATCATTAAAACCGGGGGAATATCGGGAACTAGATGATGAGGAAGTTGAATTATTAAAGCAAACATCATAAGGGCTGTACCCAAGTTGCTTAGCAATTGCAATTTGGGACAGCCCTTTAATTTCCTAAGATATCTTTACCTTCTTTTCAGTTGTTGTCCATACTCCTCGGCTCGGACTGCAGACCAAATCATTATAAGTCAGCACATTTAAGTCTCTTTGAATAGTCCGAGGTGTTGTACCAAATTCTTCTACAAGTTCTTGTGTTGAAACCATGCCTTTTTCATTAATGAATAAGTAAACAGACTTGATGCGGTTTATCATCCGGGTAGTTGGGTTCAAAAAACCACTCCTTAATATAATGTTCAAACCCATTTGAACAAGAAATTAAATAGAGGTGAATTCATACTCTTGAAACTCCAAAACTAAAACCAAGTAACAATACCAACACTTGATAATATTATTGTACATGTTATTGTTAAAAATTTCTACTATAACATATGAATTTACAAAATATTTACACTTCTTATACAATCACCTCGCTTAGTGCCATTTCACTACTAACATATGTAATATAGTTTGAATATTATGACTATTTATCTGTGAAATTAAGATAGGTTTTACGCGCGTAACTAAATAAAAAGTAGTATATTGATAAAAAATAACATTATTTATTTCAAAGGGAGGACAATTAAGAATGTCAAATCAAATAAATTGGATGGAAGAGGTTTTAAAAAGAAAAGAGCAAATCATCCATGATACTCAAGTATTTTTACAAATCAAAAGTGTTTTAGATGAGGATGGTGCGACCGAACTAGCCCCATTAGGCCACGGAATTGATCAAGCTTTAAAGTTTATGCTTAATAAAGGGCAAAATGATGGTTTTTCTGTAAAAAATGTCGGTGGCTTAGCAGGCCATATTGAATATGGGGAAGGTACAGAGTTATTAGGAATCCTGTGCCATGTTGATGTTGTCCCTGAAGGGGATGGTTGGACAAGTGATCCGTATAGTGCGGAAATAAGAGATGGGAAAATTTTTGCAAGAGGGGCGATCGATGATAAGGGACCAACAATGGCAGCCTATTATGCCATGAAAATCGTAAAGGAATTAGGACTTACTGTACAAAAAAGGGTTAGAATGATTTTAGGTACGGATGAGGAAAGCAACTGGCGCTGTGTGGATCATTATTTTAAACACGAGGAAATGCCTACGATTGGTTTTGCGCCTGATGCGGATTTCCCGATCATAAATGCAGAAAAAGGAATTTTTGATTTTATCCTGGAGCAAAAAGGTTTGGAACAAAATGAGAATAGCGGTACGGCAGTTTTAGAAATGCTGCAAGCCGGAAGACGTCTTAATATGGTACCAGATCTGGCAGAGGCAAGCATTCAATGCAGAACAAAAGATAGTGCCGAACAAATTAAATATTCTTTTGAACAATACATAAAAGATAATACCCTAACAGGTGCTGTTATAATAAAAGAAAACAACTTGCAACTTCGTTTGGAAGGCATATCTGCCCATGGAATGGAACCTAATAAAGGAAGAAATGCCGGTCTGTTGTTAAATAGCTTTTTATATAATAATCTCCTTGATGTGCTCGATCCAAAGACGTGTTCCTTCGTTTCTTTTGTTCAACAGTATTTTGGAGGGGATACTCGCGGCAAAGCACTTGGTATTGCTTATGCGGACGAAATCTCGGGGGAATTAACAATCAATAATGGTACTCTTTCCTATAGTAAGGAAAAAGGTGGAAAAATCGGATTAAACCTTCGTTATCCGGTTACCCATGATATTGAACCATCCAAGCAGAAAATAAAAGAGGTTTCTGAAAATCATAATTTTACATGTAAAGAATTAAGTGATTCAAAGCCACATCATGTTGATCAACAGCATCCATTAATTAAAGTACTGCAGATGGTTTATGAAGAGCAAACAGGTGAAAAAGCAGAGTTAATCGCCATTGGTGGAGGGACCTATGCCCGTTCATTACGTGCCGGTGTTGCTTTTGGTCCGTTATTTCCGGGTCGTCCGGATGTTGCCCACCAAAAGGATGAGTACATCGAAATTGAGGATTTATTAAAGGCGACCGCAATTTACGCACAAGCTATTTATGAATTGGCAAAATAGCAAAAAAAAGGAGAATTCTGGGGGGTTTTTATGGGGGGCTATATTCGAATTTTTTATCAAATTGGGATACTTTACGTTTTTTATTACATTGGTTTATGGATTCAACAAACCTTTAAACTATTAATGCCAGGCAGCATTATCGGGATGCTTTTATTATTTTGTTTATTAATGACTAAGAAATTTAAGGTAACATGGATTGATAAAGGGGCCAGTTTTTTGCTATCCCATTTACCGCTATTATTTATTCCGGTAACGGTTGGAATTATTGACTATTTCGAACTTTTTAAAGGCCGTGGGTTTCTTTCGGTGATTGTAGTAATCATTAGCACCATTTTAGTGATGATAACTTCCTCATTCGTCGCCGGGTGGATTGCTGAAAAAAATATAAATGCAGTAAAAATGCGTACACAGGAGGGTAAAGAAATATGAGCCTATTCTATGCCGCATTAGCAATAGCGGGTACCATCCTAACCTATAACTTAATGAAAAATGTATATGTAAAGTTTTATACACCATTTATGGTGCCAATTGTAACATCAACGGTTTTTATCGTGCTATTTTTGCTGTTATTTCATATACCGTATGAAACCTATATGAGCGGCGGTGAGTGGATTGTCCATTTATTAGGACCGGCCGTTGTTGCTCTTGCTTATCCGTTATATAAGCAGATTGATACAATTAAAAAATATGGGGTGTCAATCGTGACAGGGGTATTTGTCGGCACTTTTATCGGAATCGTGAGCGGGATAGGTTTAGCCCTTTTATTTGATGTAGAGCCGTTAACTTTACTTTCCCTAGTGCCTAAATCGGTAACATCACCAGTTGCCATGGATATTGCTCTAGTGATTGGTGGTAATCCGACTTTAGCAGCGGTCTTTGTTATGGTTGCAGGGGTGCTTGGTGCCGTTTTAGGCCCATATCTGTTAAAATGGATGAGGATCAATCACTTTATCGCCAGGGGAATTGGGTTTGGAACAGCAGCCCATGGGATAGGAACGTCAAAAGCGCTTGAAATGGGTGAACAGGAAGGAGCAATTAGCTCCATTGCAATGACACTAAGTACAATTTTTGCCTCGATATTAAGCCCGCTTCTTGTTCAGCTTTTATTATAAAAGGCATAATTTTGTACATCATTGTCTAGCTCCAGCGCCCAGCGACTAGTGGACGTCGCTTAACGGGCGCTTACGCTTTTCTAAGTTTGGAGGAAATATTGTGGCACAGTTAATAAAACTGCAGGATTTTATATCCCGCTATGAAACAGATATATACCGATATCCAAGCCAGTATATCCGTTTGAAAAAAGAACGCTGGGAAAAAATCAATGCTTCATTAGACGATCAACAACCCAAATTAAGTGACTCAACATTTTTTGAAGGCTTTGAGGATTTCGATCAAAACTGGCTTGAACCTGAGAAAAAAGGCTTGTTTGGAACATTAAAGCGTTGGCTAAAAAAGCCGAAAAGCAGCATTGAGGACATAAGCGAAATCGAAACACCTTTTCGGGAGTTCGATCAATTATCAGCAGATAGAAAAAAAACAAAAGAAGAAATAAAACAGGAATTTCTTAATGAATTATTTCGTTTTCAAATAAACTGGGCCAGCTCGACAATTAGAGATTTTTCCTATGTAGATAAAAGGATTTATGAGGATGAAATATTAAAATACTTTCTACAGCATTTCCCCGATAACTATTTATTATTATATAAGCCGACTTTACTTGTAAAAAAAGCACCGATTGAATTGGAAATCATTTTAATCAGCCCTGTAACAACGTTTTGTATTACTATCATTGAAAACGATGATATGAGTGTTTTTAAGACGGATAGAGGCAATTATTGGTCTGAGCTAATTCGAGATCAAGAGATTAAAAGAATAAATCCAATGCTCTCTTTAAACAGAGCTGAGAGTTTAATTAAAGGCTATTATAAACATTATGAGGTTGAAATGCCGGTTCAAAAAATAGTGTTGTCGCGAACGGGGTATATAGAGGGTGAATACGAACCATCCAATACATTACTTATCGATAAACGAAACTACAGCGAATGGTATACAAAGCTTAGAAGACTGCCTTCCCCGATAAAATTTGTTCAATTAAAGGGTGCCCAAGCCTTATTAAAACATAGCCAATCAACCTATGTCCGCAGGTATGAATGGGAACAGGATAATGATGAAATCAATATTGATGAGTTTTTTGATGAAGACAAGTAAAAGGTGTTGAAAGCTAATTGAAAATCAATGGCTTTCAACACCTTTTTTTGTAGAATAATATATAATAATAGGTAAAAGAAGTATGTTAAACAAGTCGTAACGTAATAGTTGGGGTGTGAGAGATGAACTGGTTTGAAGCCTATTTAGATGAAATGGATATCGTTACAATCTTGTTTTCCAAAGAAACGCCTTCATTAAACAATCATGAATTTTACTTGCATGATGGAGTTCAAAGACACTCATTGACAGTGATTAAAAAAGAAGAATTAGTAACAGAGACTAAATTTACATGCAAGTCACCGGTTGACATAGAAATAGGCAAATTTAATTTAGTATCGGACCTTTTTGGAAATCAAACTGAACTATTAATCGGCTCAGTTATAAGAACGAAAAAATTTGATCAATTATATTATTATAGCGGAAACGATTTAGGGGCCAATTATTCATTGACGGAAACAACCTTTAAAGTATGGGCTCCATCTGCAGAGGATGCTTCCCTTTTGTTTTATAATAAAAGAGGAACGATCTACCAAATGTTTTCGTTGGCAAGGGAAGAAAAAGGAGTTTGGTCGATTACTTTACACGGGAATTATGACGGCTATTTTTACCGCTATAATGTTTGTGTTAATAAAGTATGGCGGGAAGCTGTTGATCCATATGCCAAAGCGGTGTCCGTAAATGGGGAGTATGGGGTTGTCGTTGATTTGAGTAAAACAACAGTCCCTAAATACTCTCAGTATTTACCGCCCTTTAAATCTCCAACAGATGCTATTATTTATGAAACCCATATCCGTGATTTTTCGATACATCCGGAAAGCGGTGTAAAAAATAAAGGGAAATATGTAGCCTTTTGTGAAGAAGGTACAAAAGGACCATATGAATGTAAAACCTGTCTTGATTATTTAGTAGATTTGGGAATTACCCATGTTGAACTGCTCCCTTTTAATGATTTTGAAGGAATTGATGAGTCAAGTAATCAGGATCAATATAACTGGGGCTATAATCCGGTTCATTACAATGTTCCTGAAGGAAGCTATGCTACAGATCCATATGACCCTTATGTTCGAATTCGTGAAACAAAGGAAATGATCGAAGCCCTACATCAAAAAGGGATTCGGGTCATCATGGATGTTGTTTATAACCATGTTTATATGCGTGAATATTCATCCTTCCGAAAAATAGTTCCCGGCTATTATTTCCGTTTTAATGAATTTGGACTGCCTTCTGATGGGACCGGTGTTGGCAATGATATTGCATCAGAACGATTAATGGTTAAAAAGTTTATTATAGATTCAGTTCAATATTGGATTAAAGAATATAATGTTGATGGATTTCGTTTTGACTTAATGGGTATTTTGGATATCGAAACAATGAATGCTGTTCGACAAAAGATTGATGAGATTGACCCGTCGATTATCATGCTCGGAGAAGGCTGGAACCTGGACACACCACTACCGGAAGAAGAAAAGGCCATCATTAAAAATGCAGAAAAACTACCAAGAATAGCTCATTTTAATGATGTATTTCGCAATTCAGTTAAAGGCAGTATTTTTGATCTTTTGGAACAAGGGTTTATTTCTGGAGATATACGGTATAACGATAATTTTAAGATGCTTTTTGCCGGAAGTATCACAATTACGAAAGAAATGGATGGTTTATTTCAATCACCACAGCAAAGCGTTAACTATGTAGAATGCCATGATAATCATACATTATGGGATAAGCTTGAAATTAGCAATGCGGATGAATCGCTGGAAATTAGAAGGAAGCGACAGTATTTAGCCATTGCCATTGTGCTGCTTTCTCAAGGCATCCCGTTTCTGCATAGCGGGATGGAATTTTTTCGGACAAAATATGGCGAGAGTAACAGCTATAACAAGCCTGATAATATTAATCAGCTTGATTGGGCAAGAAAAAATATGTACGAAAACTATATTCCGTTATTCCAAGCTCTAATAGCGATTCGGAAAGCACATCCGGCCTTTCGTTTATCCACTTCAGAAGAAATTCAAAGGCATTACAAGTGGCTGGCACCGTCGCCGAATCTAATAGGTTTTTTACTACATGATCTTGATGAAATAGACACATGGGAAAATATCATTGTCCTGTTTAATAATGGTGTCCTCCCAAAAGAATACTTGTTGGATGATTGTGATCAATGGATTATTGCTGTTAGTGGAGATAAAGCAGATTTGAATGGAATAGAACAAATAACAAAAAAGGTCATGATAGAGCCGCTGTCAACGATGATCCTTTTTAAAACAAAAATCTAGTGGTTTCCTAACGAATTGATTTACGTTATACTAAAAATGGTATAATGACGGGAATTTTAGCATAAGTTGTCGATTTAATAGATAAGTAATCAAGGAAAATGTAGGTGAACAGCATTGGAAATCAGTTTAGACTTAGGAGAAGGTTGGGAGGTTTTTCCCGCAGGTGGTGCCACTGGCGAAGCCTACATCGCTCAATATGAAGGCCAAAATAAACTTTTCCTTAAAAGAAACTCCTCCCCATTTTTGGCTGTTTTGTCCGCTGAAGGGATTGTTCCGAAATTAATTTGGACAAAAAGAATGGAAAATGGTGACGTAATTACAGCGCAGCACTGGTTAAAAGGGAGAGAGCTCAAGCCCATAGATATGACGGATAAGGCTGTTGCGATCCTTTTGAGTAAAATTCACAATTCTAAAGAGCTTTTAAACATGCTGCAAAGAATTGGAAAAAAGCAACTCCAGCCATTGCAATTGTTAGAGGACTTAAAACAAATACTTGAAAAGTCACTTTCTACTGAAAAAGAAATTTGCAATTCTATTCAATTTTTGGAGCAGAACTTGCCATATATAAATCATGAATACTTAGGTGTATGTCATTGTGATGTAAATCATAATAATTGGTTAATGAGTGATGAACAGGAATTATATTTAATTGATTGGGATGGGGCGATGATAGCAGATCCAGCACTAGACTTAGGCCCATTGCTTTATTGGTATATACCCCAAAATAGCTGGGGTGATTGGCTTCATAATTACGGTTTGGAGCTGACAGCCAACTTGGAACGAAGAATGAAATGGTATGTAGTGTACCAAACAATTTCAGCAATTGTCTGGTACAAGAACCGCAATGAAAACCATGAATACGAACAATGGATCGATCAATTAGGAAACATGTTGTCAGCTTTCTCAATTTCCTAGGAAATATTGTAGGTTTATGTCATATTATAATTGTTGAGGTCATCAATCCACATCGATAGACGGTCTTGGTGCTGATTAATATGATCATCCATATTTTTGGAGTTTTGGGCATTTAGACTATAGTTGTAAACATCCATTAAAGTGTTTTTCATTTGTTCATCTACTTGTTGATTGCCAATCAAAGATTGAATGAGCCGCTCCAGTTGTTGGCATTCAGATACTGTACCGCAGCAATCAACTTGATGGTTTTTTAATATATCTTGCAGAATTGTTAGTTGGTGTTGTTCATTCAATGGCATCAGTATTCCTCGCTTTCTTTTCTTATCATGAACTAAATGACAAAATAATATTCGAAACCTAAAGCAGCCTTCAACTCATGGCTGCTTTGCTTTTTTATTCTTTTCATTTTTCTTAAATGATGGTATGTTTGAACTTGTAGTTAAAGGAGGCATTGAATTTAATGAGATTGCGAAACAAGCCAGGAGCACATGATAAAATTAATGAACATCCCGACAGAGTAATTTCCACACCGGCAGATTTCCGTGGGAATTGGAAAAAAGAAATATTTAAAAATGAAAATCCAATTCACATTGAAATCGGAATGGGAAAGGGAACTTTCGTAAATGGTATGGCTAAATTACATCCTGACGTGAATTTTATCGGGATTGAAAAATATACAAGTGTGATTGTAAGTGCATTGGATTTAACTTTAGAACAGGCTTTGCCTAATGTAAGGTTATTAAATATAGATGCAAATACTTTACCGAAGATTTTTGAACAAGGGGAATTGGCACAAATCTATTTGAATTTCTCTGACCCATGGCCGAAAAATCGTCATGAAAAAAGACGTTTAACCCATGAATCATTTTTAGCAATGTACGAATCAGTGCTTGTTAAAGGCGGAGAGGTACATTTGAAAACTGATAACCAAGGGTTGTTTGAATTTTCATTAGAGAGTTTTTCAAGATACGGCATGATTGTTAAAAATGTAAGTCTTGACCTACATAAGAGTGGTATTAAAGGGAATGTCATGACGGAGTATGAACAAAAATTTTCAAGCAAAGGAAACCGAATATACCGCTGTGAAGCGCAATTTAGGTAAACGTAGGTAATAGGAAGATCATAACTATTTAAATGCTATGCTATATGCGGCCAAGGAACCTACGATCAAGCTAGTCAGTGGCCGCAATTGCATTTGCATAAATCCGTTTTATAACGGGTTTACCTCAATAATCGTACCTGTCATGGCATCAACCAAAAATTCATACTGCTCCACTTCGTTATTAACCGTCCTTGTAATACCGCCCCGATAAATTTTATAAGGTAGGTTATATTTTTTTATATTTTCCGGATTCATATGAATCCAAGACCCATCAATTGGACCATTCTCTTTAAATGCCTTCTTTGCTAAGCTTAGCGCAACATCAGATGAAATTGTCTTTTTCTTCGCTGCTTGGCTAATTAACGCTCCTGCAATGATTCCTGTACTAAAGCCGATTAATAATTTATTCCACTTCAAATGCATTCCCTCCGCTTCTAATACTCTTAATACTTTATAATATAAGTGTTGGAAACGAAAAAATTCAAGTGAATACCATGTTCTTTTTGGATAGTGTACAATATTAATATTACATAATATAAAAAACAATTTCATTTGAAGGAGTTTTGTAGAATGAATCAAGAAACACTTCAGCTTTTTAAAACATTGACGGAACTTCAAGGTGCCCCTGGCTTCGAACATAATGTGCGTAAATTTATGAGAACTGAAATTGAAAAGTATGCTGACGAAATGATCCAAGACCGCTTAGGTGGAATTTATGGAGTGAAAAAGGGCTCCGACGAAGGACCAAGGGTTTTAGTCGCAGGACATATGGATGAAGTAGGCTTTATGGTTACCCAAATAACGGAGAATGGATTACTTAGGTTTCAGTCATTGGGTGGTTGGTGGAGCCAGGTGCTGCTTGCACAGCGAGTACAAATAGAAACTGACCAGGCCCAAGTTATCGGTGTTATTTCATCTGTTCCTCCTCATTTGCTTGATGAAGAGACAAGAAAAAAACCAATGGATATTAAAAATATGTTGATCGACATTGGTGCAGATAATAAGGAAGATGCAATTCGGATTGGAATCAAACCGGGACAGCAAATTGTCCCTATTTGCCCATTTACACCGATGGCAAATGAAAAGAAAATATTAGCGAAGGCATGGGATAATCGTTATGGCTGCGGATTAGCAATCGAACTGCTGAAAGAGACGAAAAACGAAAAATTGCCCAATAAGCTGTTTGCCGGGGCTACTGTGCAGGAAGAAGTGGGCTTACGTGGGGCCCAGGTGGCTGCAAATTTAATCCAACCTGATATTTATTATGCGTTAGATGCCAGCCCGGCAAATGATGCATCAGGGGAAAAAGATGTATTTGGAAAGCTTGGTCAAGGAGTATTATTAAGAATTCTTGATCGCACAATGGTCACTCATCGCGGAATTCGGGAATTTGTATTAGATACAGCAGAAAGTGCTAATATTCCTTATCAATATTTTGTATCACAGGGTGGAACAGATGCCGGACGTGTCCATACATCTAATAACGGTATTCCATCGGCGGTAATAGGTATTTGCTCACGGTATATTCATACATCAGCGTCTATTATCCATGTAGATGATTATGCTGCGGCTAAAGAACTATTAATTAATCTTGTGAGAAAAACAGATAAAACAACGGTAGATACAATTCTAAAAAATAGTTAAGGTGATGGATAGGTAAATGAAAGTAGCAGTAGGTTCAAAGAATAAAACCAAAGTTCGTGCAGTTGAAAATGTATTTATATCCGCGATAAGTCCGCAAATAGTTGCAATCGATGTTCCTTCTGGTGTATCGGCTCAGCCTTTTTCCGACGAAGAGACAATGAGAGGTGCTAAAAATCGGGCCTATCAAGCCTTAGTTGAAACAGATAGTGATATCGGGATCGGACTTGAAGGAGGAGTAATGGAGACCGGTAAAGGATTACTCCTCTGCAATTGGGGAGCTCTTAAGCTAAAGGATGGTACAGAATTAATTGCAGGCGGGGCCAGAATTCTTTTGCCTGAGGAAATTTCTGAGGGTTTGAGAAAAGGCTTCGAGCTATCCCATGTCATGGATGAATACACATCAAAGCACGATGTTCGCTCAAACGAGGGTGCCATTGGAATCTTTACCAATAGCCTTGTCCAGCGAGAAGAGATGTTCACCCATATTGTAAAATTACTGTTCGGTCAATATTTATATTCTTCACAAAAGGAAAGTTAAAGGGGTCAAAGAAATGAAAGTTTATAGTAAATTAGCAGCAATAATGATTATAAGTTTTGGTTTGCTAGTAGGTTGCAGTAGTTCAAAGGATGAAGCTATCAGTCAAGCAAAACAGGTAGCGGAGTCAACATTTAATGGGCCGGCCGAAAAGACTACGGAAACAACGAAAGGGTTTAGTTATTATTTGCCAGAGGGATTTAAAGTGAAGGATGAATTTGAAAACAATGTTATCTTATCAAAAGGAAACCAGGAATATATATTATTTGTAAATTCGCATGAGTCACTTCATAGCGATGTTATTTTTAATGAAATCAAAGGTGCGAAGGATGAAAAAGGGATAGAAACATTTAAAGGCGAGGACAGATTTGGGTACATAAGTATATCCCCTGGTGAGGACAAAAAGTACGAATTAATAGTTGGTATCGGCGGTGTTAAAACGACAACAATGACAACAACAAATGATATGGTAGAAAATGCAAAAAATATGATGATCATTGCTAATTCTGTGGAGTATGGCCAAGAGGGAAAAGAAGAAAAAGTAGAAAATAAAGATAATACAAAAGAACAATTGGATTTAGGTAAAGCAAAAGAAGGGGAACAAAAAAAGAATGAAAATGACAAGTAATAAGATGAAAGATCTTTTAATGGAACGACTAATGCGGAGTAACTGGACTATAGAGTATGACCATAAAAATGAACAGCTTCGAATTGAGGATACTGAATCGAAAAAAGGTGTTGCAGTTTCAGTACCGACGGTCGTTTCTAAGTGGGAAAATCGAAAAGAAGGGGCCGTTGATGAAATAGTCTATTATGTTGAAGAAGCATTAAAAGCGATGTCTGATAAGCAAAACTTATCAGGAAAGGAAAAGAACATTTTTCCTGTTATCCGTTCGACTTCTTTTCCGATAGAAACTAAAGACGGCAAAAAGTTAATTTTTGAAGAACACACTGCTGAAACAAGAATTTATTATGCACTTGATTTAGGTTCATCTTATCGCTTGATCGATTTATCTTTTGCGGAACAAGAAGGGTGGAAGGAAGAACAAATTAAACAGGTGGCCCGCTTTAATGTAAGGTCATTGGATTATAATTATAAAAAAGATATCGTCGCAGGCAATCTATTTTATTTTGTAAATACAAATGATGGGTATGATGCAAGTCGAATCTTAAATGATTCCCTATTAGAAAAGATGTCTTCTTTAATAGAAGGAACGATGACCGTAGCCATTCCACATCAAGATGTTTTAATTTTCGGTGATATCAGAAATGATAAAGGTTATAATATACTCGGCCAAATGACAATGCATTTTTTTGCTGAAGGACGTGTACCAATTACTGCGCTTCCATTCTTATATGAAAATAAAGAGCTTGAGCCTATTTTTGTTTTGGCTCAAAATAAACAAGAGTAACATTAAGGCTTTAGAAAGAGTGATAGGAATGAATAATTGGTTTAAAAAATTATTTGGTTTGGAACAAGAGGAAGATGAAAATAGACCGAATGAGATATCTGATCAAGAAATAAAAAGACAACAACAGAGCAGCTTTTACAAGAGCTCAAATAAAGAGGCTCGGGTTGTCTATGATTATCCAAAAGGTCATTTTCGTTTTCCATTAATACCCGATGAAAACGATCAAGTAAAAGCAAATTCCAACATCAACACCAATATTTCTTCTAGAAGAATAGAGGAACAATGGCCTAAAGAAACCCGGGTTGCTTCTCAATATGCTTCAGGTATAACTAGAAAGGAATATCGCAGCCAGAGCAAAGAACGCAGCCGATCCAGAGACCGAGACCGCAGCCAAATAAGAGAACAAAGCGTAAATAAAGATACTAGTCAAAGCAGTGCTAGTAAGACTAAAAAAAGCCCATTTAAACCTACTGAAGTGCCATCACCAATTTATGGATTTAATAGACCGAAACCAGAACCAGAACCTATTTTAAATCACGAAGAGGTTTCAGCCACGGTTGAAATTTTTGAAGAAAAAATAACCGCCCCAACTATGGTGGATTACGTAAATGACATTGTAGAGGAATCACAAGATGATCATTTCAAGCAAGAGGAATTCAGCTCGACCATAATCGAAGAGGATATCTATGAGGAGCCCATTATTCCTGAAAAGGTTGTAGTGAAGGAAGAGGAGGAAGAAAAAGAAGAAGCTTCAGAAGCAGCTGCGAGTACCGAAACAATAGAAACGGTAACCCCAGATGAAACAGTTACCGAGACTGTTGACGAAATAGTTGTTACTACTAATGAAACTAAGGAAGAAAGTCGCAAAAGGCATGGTGTTCCGTTCAATGTGATGATGCTGAAGCAGGACAGAGAATCAATTAAAAAGACTCCGCCTACGAACGAAATCCAACCACTGAAAGAAAGTAATCTAAATAAGCCTCCATTAAGTCTTCTTGATATTCCGCCACTTGAGGTTGAAGAGGATGAAGAGTGGCTTCATGAACAGAGCCGCCTTTTAGATCATGCATTTGTAAGCTTTAATGTGGGGGCTAAGGTAGTGAAAGCAACTAAGGGTCCTGCTGTCACTCAATTTGAGGTACAGCCGGATATGGGAGTTCGAGTTAATAAAATTACTAATTTATCAGATGATTTGAAGCTGGCTTTAGCAGCGAAGGATATCCGGATTGAAGCACCCATTCCAGGTAAAAGTACGGTTGGTATTGAGGTTCCTAATCGGAAAAGCCGTGCCGTATTAATACGTGAGATATTGCGTAGCCCTGTTTTTCAAAGGGATAAATCACCGCTTGTCGTGGCGCTGGGTCTAGACATTTCCGGTCAACCGATTGTGACTGATCTTAAAAAAATGCCCCATGGTTTGATAGCTGGTGCTACAGGGTCGGGAAAAAGTGTTTGTATTAATTCAATCATTATTAGTTTGTTATATAAAGCTTCCCCACATGAAGTGAAGCTTATGTTAATTGACCCAAAAATGGTTGAGCTTGCACCCTATAACGGCATTCCACATCTAGTCAGTCCGGTTATAACAGATGTAAAAGCGGCGACAGCTGCCCTGAAATGGGCCGTAGAGGAAATGGAGCGTCGTTATGAACTATTTGCGCACGAAGGGGTTCGGGATATTTCTCGCTTTAATGAAAAAGTTCAACAAGAGGACCCTAAAGCGGAAATTATGCCGTACTTAGTCATCGTTATCGATGAGTTGGCAGATTTAATGATGGTTTCACCAGCAGATGTTGAAGATGCTATTTGTCGTATCGCCCAGAAGGCTCGTGCATGTGGAATCCATTTGCTATTAGCAACACAAAGGCCTTCGGTCGATGTTATCACGGGATTAATAAAAGCCAATGTTCCTACTAGAATTGCATTTTCTGTTTCCTCACAAGTAGATTCAAGAACTATAATAGATATTAGTGGGGCCGAAAAACTGCTTGGTAGAGGAGATATGCTCTTCCTAGAAAATGGTTCAAACAAACCGGTACGTATCCAAGGAAATTTTGTTAAAGATGAAGAGATTGAAAGAGTGACCTATTTTGTAAGAAAACAAATGAAACCTAACTATCTATTTGTTCAAGAGGAGCTTATTAAGCAATCCGTAGATTATGGAGTGGATGACGAATTGTTTGAGGAAGCTTGTCAATTTGTTATTGAACAAGAAGGGGCATCTGCTTCCAGCCTGCAACGCCGTTTTCGGATAGGCTATAACCGGGCTGCTAGATTAGTAGATATGATGGAAGCCCAAGGCATCGTCTCAGAAGCAAAAGGTTCAAAGCCACGTGAGGTTCTCGTTTCAAAAGAGCAGGTAGAAAATAATTTTCAATCATGATTTAAACTACAACAAATGACAAAAGATATGTATAATGGAAAATATATTTAACTAAGCGCCAAGGCGCATTTGATAATAAAACAGGCTCGTTATTTTTAATGTAACATATACTTAACCATAGCTACGATTTGGATTGTGGAGGTTCTTTTTATGAAAGTTTACCACTTTGTTGGAATCAAGGGGACTGGAATGAGTGCATTAGCACAAATTCTTCATGATATGAATTATGAGGTTCAAGGTTCTGACGTTGATAAACGCTTTTTTACGCAGCAAGCATTGGAAAACAAAAATATAAAAATCTTACCTTTTTCAAAAGAGAATATAAAAAGTGACCAAATTATCATTGCGGGAAATGCTTTTCCCGATGATCACGAAGAAATTAAAGAAGCGTTAAATCAAGGTTTACCTGTGTTTCGATACCATCATTTCTTAGGAGATCTGATTGAAAAATCGATAAGTATTGCTGTTAGTGGCGCACATGGGAAAACATCAACTACAGGGCTATTAGCACATGTATTGAAAGCAGCAGAACCAACATCTTATCTTATTGGTGATGGAACTGGGGAAGGTACGGAAAACGCAAAGTATTTTGCATTTGAGGCATGTGAGTATAGACGTCATTTTCTAGAATATTTTCCTGATTATGCGATCATGACGAATATTGATTTTGACCATCCGGATTATTTCAGTGGTATTGAAGATGTTTTCGATGCTTTCCAACAGATGGCATTGCAAGTAAAGAAAGGGATCATCGCCTGCGGTGATGACGAACAATTACAGAAAATACATGCAAATGTACCTGTATTGTTTTATGGATTTAATCAGGAAAATGACTTCCAGGCTAGAAATGTTAATAAAACACCAGATGGAACATCATTTGATGTCTTTATTAGACATACTTTTTATTCGTCTTTTAGCATTCCTACCTATGGTGACCATAATGTACTTAACGCGTTGGCTGTTATAGCATTATGTCATTATGAAGAAATACCTGTTGATATCATTAAAAGTCAGCTTTTAACCTATCAAGGGGTAAAAAGAAGGTTTAGTGAAAAAAAGGTTGGCAATCAAGTATTAATTGATGACTATGCCCATCATCCAACTGAAATTAGAGCCACAATTGAAGCGGCACGCCAAAAATATCCTGATCGTGAAGTGGTGGCGATTTTCCAACCGCATACTTTCACTAGAACTCAAACGTTTTTAAATGAATTCGCAGCAAGTTTGAGTGGAGCGGACTACGTATATTTATGTGATATATTCGGTTCTGCCCGTGAGAATGATGGCAACTTAACAATCGGTGATTTGAAGGATAAAATTGGTAATTCAGAGTTAATTACAGAAGAAAATACTGAGATATTAAAAAAGCATGACAACGGAGTTTTAATCTTCATGGGTGCTGGCGATATACAAAAGTTCCAGGTTGCTTATGAGGAAGAATTGAAAAAAAAATGCTAAGATGAGACAGGGCTGCCCTTAATGCAGCCCTGTTTTTATATGCTCGTAAATATAATTGTCAGATTCCCCCTATAAGCCTGTGTATTTAGAAATGAGAATTTTGTAGATGAAATGCATAAATGAATACATCAAATAGATACTTTTTCTGTGAAAATAAAACCCTGGCTTTAGGATCAAACTAATGGGTTTAAACTAAACCCATTTTGTATAAGCTATATATAATCCAATTTTGGCAATAGGAAAGTTGAGCTACCGTTTTTCACGGTTTCTCGTATATCTTTTTTATTGTTTGTCTATACTGCTAATTTGCGGGTATTTCGTGGTAGGGGTCCTTATTCAAAAGCATGTGATAGACAATAGTAAGCATTCGATGTCCGATGGCAACGAGTGCTTTTTTCTTTCCCTTTCGAGCTGATAACGACCAGAATTTATTAGACAAATACGTATTTCTACTCCTTGATACTGCTCATGCTGCCTCACATAATGCAGATTTGATATGTGGATTCCCTTTAACAGTACGAGTGCTTTTCCTTTTACCAGCACTTTCATGGTTACCTGGTGACAATCCAGCCCATGATGACAGATGCTTAGAGGTAGGAAATTGCTTCATATTGGCTCCTATTTCCGCAATAATAACAGCAGCTGTATCCTTTTTAATACCGGGCATTGTGATAAGGAGTTTAACTTCTTCTTGATACTTTTCTAACAATTGATCAATTCTTGCCTCTATGTCTGAAATTAGACTTTCTAAATAGGTAATATGCATCCATGATTGTTTAATTAAAAATAGTTGGTGCTCAGTTAAAGTGCCAAATAGGGAATCCGTAATTTGTTGTTTTTTATGAGCCATTCGACCATGAATTTTTTGTTCTACTTCATCTGGGTTAATATGTCCTTCAGATAATAAATGTTCCAAGAGTCTTCTTCCTGAAACTCCAAATACATCTGAGATAACTGTAGATAGTTTAATATTTGAAGCTTCCAGCACCTTTTGAATACGATTTTTCTCAGAAGTCATTTGTCCAATCCACTTCTTTCGAAGGCGAGTTAAGTCTCGGAGTTCTCGAATATCTTCGGGTGGTACAAAACTCTTTTCAATCAGTCCATGTCGTAATAATTTAGCAATCCATTCTGCATCTGAAACATCGGTTTTTCTACCGGGAACATTTTTAATTCGCTGGGCATTAGCCAATGTAATATCAAAAAGTCCTCTAGAATATTGTAAACGGGTTTCCAGTAGATCCCTGTACTTTCCATTGCAATATGAGTTACTTCATGTTCTTCTAACCATTTAAGAAGGCGGAACAAATCCTTTGTTAATGTCGGAAAAGTTTCAGTTTCTTTCGTTACATTCGAATCATCATTTCCTATTAAAACGCAAGCAACGATTGTTTCAGAATGAACATCTAGTCCAGCGCAACGCTTATACAATGTCTCCAATTCGATCAACCAACCTTTAATGAAATTCTACATACAGTGGAATGAATTTGAAATTTAAACATTTTTCTGTTCGTAGTCATCTCCCGACAGGGAGAGCTAACAATGGGTTGTGCACCAAATTCATTCCAACAGTTTTGTTTACAGGGTCCAACCACCATTAAAAGACACGTTATATACTCACTGCATGTAGTATCAACATTATGGTAAGAATAACTTATTTTCATTCTGGGTTGAGAGCGAAAGATCATGAAGGTTTTGTTTGAATTATATAATATTACAAAAAAATGGTTTTAATTTCAAAAAAATGATTGAAATGGTAATAAATGCCGATTAAAATAAAAATTGTTCAGGGTAATCAAAGAATGATTTCAAATAATGACTTTATATTATCTGAATTTATTTTATTGTCCATATTAATAATAAAATCGCTAAATATTCAAAAAAATGATGTGCTTTTTTAAATAAATATTTTTAAAATATCTCAAAATACATGTGAAATTACGAGCAATCTACCTATAATTGTATTTTTTTTATTATTCGATAGGTAGAACAGAGTTATATCTGTTGGATGTCCAAAAAAATATAGAATGAAATATTATGAGCATAAGGGATTATTTCGAAATGATAGTAGAATGCGCGTTTTTTGTTCGGGGGGTGAAATGATGGCAACTATTCAGGGAGGGATTGATTATGTAGATTAATGGCGTACCGAAAATAGTATTGGCTAGTGATGCGTTATCATCTAAAGAAGTGCCGACATTGATCAGAATACCAAGGAGAGAAAAACAATGGTATTTGCAAATGAAAGTATGACTCAAGAAGAAATTGCATGTTTTGAGGTTAAAGCAATAAAAAACCCAGGTAATCGATTATCAACACTTAGACCATCCATATGGACAATTGACCGTGAAAATAATGTATTTCTAGTATGGGGACTGCAGGAGAGAGAGGAGCCACATGATTACTATTTTCTTTTAAGTTGGAAAGATACACCTATACCAGTGAAATTAGGTGAATCTTGGGTTACTGGTTCACCAAGGATATGGGAGTTGCGTTATATAAAGATTCCAGTAAATTTAAAAGAAAAACGGGATGAAATAATTCAAAGTCTAAAAGATGCGCTAAAGGTTTATGCTTTTAATGGAGTTCCAGATTGGCCACACAATAAAACCACTAAGGTTCAATTTCGTTTCTAGTTGGGGAAGGGGGAGTATAAAAATATGAGTATAGGTAATTTAACGTTCATTGAAGCTATAAATGAATTATCTAGGTTGATGGATCCTGAAGCTATTACAAAAACAATGCTTGAATCACTAGTAGAAAGGGTGTCTGTACAGGACCCTGTTGCAGGAACAAATGTAACTACATTTCAATATAGTGGTTCTGAAAGCATAGATTTACATAGATTCCTTTGATTAAAGCTTTCAGAGAAGCAGGTGGTTATGAAGATAGAATAATGATAGACAATACTACAGCGGGTAAATACCCTCTTGTCTCTATTTACAAAGAGGCAATGGAAATTATAATAAGAAAACAAAATCTGAGTCTTCAAACGGCACCATATACTTTCAAAATGTAATTTTGAATAAAGGAGAGAAAAGTGATGGCATTTATAAATGAAAAAATCTCTGAAGTAGATAGAGAATATTTTGATACCTTTAATTTGAAAAATCCAATTACAAAAGAAACACTTCATTCCAGAAGATGGACGATAGACCGTAAACGTAATGCTTTCTTGGTGGTGTTAGGGGGTTAAGGGATTTACGGATCAGAGATACCAATGTATTATGCATTGATTTGGAATAAAAGTGTGATCATGCTTGAAACATTTAGTAAAGCAACTGGTAGCACCGCTGCAGGTATGGAGTTTTTTTGGGAAATAACTGAAATTGAAGCACCTGAGTGTCTTCTGAAAAACAAAGACGAAATGATGGATATGATAAAAGGAGCAATTATAGCATACGAAACCGGTTTTACAACAGGTAGAACGATAAAAGTCAACTTTGATTTTATAGCCACACCTTGCTTCGTTAAGGAGGTAGGTAAATAGTGGCAACTATAAATGAAGTAAGTGATTTGATTACGTTGATTCATGGTGTACTGAAAATGGAGTATAAGCAAGTGATGCGTTATCATCTATAGAAGTGCCGACATTGATCAGAGCACCAAGGAAAAATAGTATTGTGATTAGTGTCTAAGGATAGTTGAAATATAGAAGTATTCTCTAATTAGATATTAACAAAAAAATTATGTGAGGAGAGAAAACCAATGACATTTATAAATGAAACGATTTCAGAGGTTGACAAAGAAAAATTTTATTCTTTTAACTTTAAAAATCCGGTTACACTTGACCCTGTCAAGGCAAGAAAATGGACAATTGATCGTGAAAGTAATGCTTTTTTGATAGGGTTAGGGGGACAAGGTTCCGAGTTTTCTGAAATACCTATGTTTTATGCATTTGTATGGAAAAATGATGTGATTATGATGGAAACATTTAGTAGAGGGACAGGAAATGCTCAGTCTGGTGTTGAGCTTTGGTGGAAAATCACTAGAATAGAAATCCCTGAGAAATTGAAATCGGATAAAGAAGTAATTGTTGAACAGATAAAGAAAGCTTTTGATGAATATGGATCTTTCCATAGACGCGATCATGTCAAAGGAGTTTATTTTGATGTGATAGCAGAACCCGTGTTTGTTAGGAAGGTGAAATGATGGCAACTATTCAGGAAGTAATTGATTATGTAAACTCATGGCGTGCGCAAAATGGTATAGCAGATAATATAGAGTTAACACCACAACAAGAGTTACAATTTGCCAAAGATCTTCAAACGAAAATTGGTGACCTTTCTTTTAAAGCACCGACTGATGGTGCTACGATTACACCATATAATGGGAGTATTGGGAATGAACCTGCATGGAGGATTGCCCAAGCAACATCTCAGAGCAGTGGCGGAAAACTGATTTATATCAGTGATATTGAGGCAGGTAAACTGCTTAATGATTTAGATTTTAAAGAAGCTGTAGTTAGGGCTGTTGGTGAGAATGGGGCACTCGCTAATAACATAATAAATGGTACAAAAGAAAACGGCATCCGCACCCCTTATGGTGTCGGCGATGTCTTGTCTGTAAACGACTTTGTGTCTCAGCAGGCAATGAAGTTTAATGCGAAAGGCAATGTACTAACCTTTACCGCTGGGTCAACAGTTGACAGTGTCTGGACGCTGACAGAGTTGCCTACTCTTTTGGAAATGTCGGAAGTAACCAGTATAGATGGAATTCCAAAAGAGGAGCTTTTACATACAAAAAACGCTTTAATAAAATCTGGCTTATCTGAACAAAAGGCCTTAAATGTTATGCGTGAAATAATCGCATACAAATCCAATCTGAATATGTCATCGATAGATATTTATATGGGCGAAAACAACAAAATTTTAGGTGTTGATACCTCCAAGTTGACCGGCAGGGATGCTATCATGATACCAGAAGGTATACAAACCCGAATGACTGCTGGCGAAATGATGGGGCAACTGTCTGAGGCTGAATTTAGAACTAAATATTCTTCAGTAGTTGAAATAGCTCCAAAAAATCCAGAAGTCCATAATTTTATAAAAATGCTCGACCAGGCAGGACGGATGCCGGAAACGGATTTCAATTCCGCCTATCCGACTTTGACGGAAATAATCCAGAATACAAAAATAAAAGAATACCAAAATTATCGCGGCAAAATCCTCAAAGGTGCTGGAGTTGTTGGAGGCATTATGCTTACAATTGATGCGATAAATATGGTATCCGAAGCTACCAAAGCTTATAAGGCAGGGGATACGGATAGAGGTAATAAAATTGTCCGTGACTGGACAATTGAAACGATGGGCGGATTTGCAAGCGCAGCTGTTGCCATGGAGGCGGTAGCACCTTATGCTTTGGCGCTTGGTACAGCCGGAGGACCTTTGGGAATTGCCGCGGGAATTACTGTTGAACTAGTGGCGGGCGTTGCAGGTTGGATGGCAGGAAGCCAAATAGGGCATATCTTTAGTGAACTATTGGACAGACTCTTTGGTCAAGCTTCTGGAGCCACAAGAAGGATTGATCCTATTGTCTTAGATTTAGATGGGGATGGTATCGAGACTGTTAGTTTGCAAAATGGAATCTATTTTGATTTAGACAATAATGGGTTTGCAGAAAAAAGTGGCTGGATTAAAAGCGATGATGGGTTTCTTGTCTTGGACAGGGATGGTAATGGCGAAATAAATGGAGGACGAGAGCTATTTGGAGACCAGACCATTCTTAAAAATGGAACTGTAGCTTCTAGTGGGTATGAGGCCTTAGCAGAATTGGATGACAATAAAGACGGTAAAATCGACAATCAGGATGGTAAGTTTGCTGATTTGCGGATATGGAGGGACTTGAATCAGGATGGACTATCCTCTGAAAGAGAATTGTTTGGATTGGAGCAATTAGGTATTAAATCACTTAATCTCGCATATAGCAATGTCAATATACAGGATTCTAGTGGTAATATAGTTTCGCGTAAAGGTAGCTTTGAGAAAACAGATGGAACTTTAGCAAGTTTGGGTGAGTATTTGTTTTCAAGAAACACATTAGATACGATTGCGAGAGAATGGGTTGAAACTCCTAAAAATATGGAATCATTACCTGATATTAACGGATTGGGTAGTGTATATTCATTAAAACAAGCGATGGTAAGAGATTCGAGTGGAGAACTCCGATTAATTGTAGAAGCTTTTTCAAGTGAGACGAATGTTTCGAAAAGAAATGCAATGATGGATAATATTCTATTTAAATGGACTAATTCTAGCAACATTGACCCCAAAAGTAGAGGGGGAAATTTCGATGCCAGAAAGCTTGCTGTTCTTGAAAAATTTAATGGAAGAAGTTTTACTGGGACAAATGGAAGTAATCCAATTTCAGAAGCTGTACCAATTTTAACACAAGCATATAATGAACTGGTTGAAAAAGTATATTGCAAGCTACTGTATCAGACACATTTAAGTGAAGTTTTTGACCGCGTAAATTTTAATTGGAATTATGAAACAAATGAAATCAATGTTAATTCAATAGAGGTAAGAGAAATTATTGAAAAGAAGATTAATAGCAACCTAGTAGAAGGACTAGTGATTTTGGGAGAACTTTCAAGGGTACTTAAAGGCTGTGATTTAGTAGATAACACTGAATTTAGCAACTTTAGACACTACTTTGAGATAAAAGGAAAGTTATTCTCAGATGTTATTGATACTAGAGGTGAAAATCTGATATTTGGTACGGATAAAAATGATAACTTATTGGGTTTTAATACCAATGATTTATTAGCTGGAGGAGCAGGGAATGACCGCTTAGAAGGTGGATATGGAAATGACGTATATCTATTCGGTCGAGGATCAGACCAAGACACAATCTATGACTATGATTCAACCGCAGGTAATATAGATATTATCCGTATGACTGAAGATGTGGCACCGTCAGATGTCATAGTGAAACGAAACGGTGATCATTTAGAATTAAGGATAGCAGGCACACTAGATAAGCTAACCGTCCAGA
>NZ_AJLR01000152.1 GCF_000307855.1 Schinkia azotoformans LMG 9581
ATAATAGTTTAGCAGTTACATAAGCTTGAACGCTTAATCAAAACAGCGACTTTTTTAAACTCCAAGGCATGTATTGAAGACTTGGAATACCATGAGGATCGGAGATTAGATAAAGCATTGATACTCAAACTGGCTAGCGGTACCTACATTCATAATAGTCACAACATCATTTTAAAGGGACCCACTGGTTCAGGGAAATCATTCCTAGCAACTGCATTCGGTATATCTGCTTGCCGACAATTCTATAATGTCAAATACATTCGTTTACCAGAATTACTTGATGAATTAACACTCGCCAAATTGGCAGCTGACGGAAGTTATCGCAAGAGCATCAAAAAATATACAAAAGTAGATTTACTCATACTTGATGAATGGCTGTTAACAGATTTATCAACTGATGAAGCAGCTATTTTACTAGAAATCACAGAGGCTCGTCATAAAGTTGGTTCTACTATTTTCTGTTCACAAATTGACCCCACTGGGTGGCATATTAAGCTAGGAAATGAAACGATTGCGGAAGCAATATTGGACCGCATTATCCATGACTCCTATCAGATTTTACTAGATGGAGAAGTTTCAATGCGTGAACGTCATGGGTTAGGAAGGTAATGACATAATGGCCATATTGACTAAGAAAGAAATTCAAAAAATTGAAGAATACTATTACTGGAAAGGTTACAAAAGCTGGGCTCCATTTCCCTTGGAACTAAAAGAAAAGCTCTTAAGTGCTGATGGGGAGAAACCTCTTCCTCATTACTGGACTGAGCAAGCTATTGATAAAGGGTCTAGGAAATTAATCTTCGACTACTTCAATAATACCTCTAGATAATTGATGGGGTTTAAAAGCCCTACAGATTAATATTTTAATAATCTTGTAGGGCTTTTATGTATATTGGTAAAGATGATGGCGGAGCTTGGTAAATTCCTTGGCAAACGGTGGTAAAAAAGATGGCAAGGGTGGTAAAATCTCTTGGCCGTAATCATAATGCGGAAATCAGCAGAATTGAAACTGGCGAAAGGCAAAAAATCTCACCCGATGTATTAAGAGCCATTGCCCCGATCTTAGAAATCCCTTATGAAGAGCTTATGGATAAGGCTGGATATATTAATAGCAAATCTAGTTTTATGACTGAACATAGAGAAGCAGAAGAATTGTTTATTGCAACAGTCACACCTAAATTGATCATAGATGGTTGGAGTGTTGAGCGTAATAGAAAAGGTTCTAATATCGGAGATATTGTGGCTAAAAAAGGGAAAGAAGAATGGCATATTGATTATAGATTTTTTCGAACACGGGAAGACAATGACAAGCATTTCAGATATGATATGCGTGCACGAGAAACAATATGGAGAACTTACGGTAAATTGGCTGTATACGACAAAGACGATATTACCAAATATACAATAGTAGTAAGCGATGAGAAAATATATGAGCTAGTACTTAAATATCCCCCTAGATTGTTACGATTAAAAGTTACTGCCATGTTTATCGATCTAGAAGAGGGTAAAATTATTGACGAACAGATATTAAATGAATAAAAAATAAGCATGACAAATATACCCGCCGAGCAATTAGCCTAGCGGGTAAGTATTTAAGTGGCTATAGAAGTTATTTTGATGAATAACCTTCGGGATTATTCTTATGCCAAGTCCATGCATCAGTTATGATTTTCTCTAATGAATCAAACTGTGGTCTCCAACCTAAGATACGTTTTGCTTTCTCAGATGAAGCAATTAAAATTGCCGGATCTCCCGCTCTTCTCTCTTTTACTTCTGCTGGAATTGGGTGATTCGTCACTTTTCTTGCTACATCAATTACTTCTTTGACTGAATAACCATTTCCGTTACCTAAATTAAAAATTTCACTTGGATTGCCTTTTCTTAAGTATTCTAATGATTGATAATGAGCAGAAGCCAAGTCCATTACATGAATATAATCCCTTATACATGTACCATCTTCTGTAGGATAATCATCTCCGAACATATAAATCTTTTCTCTTTGACCAAGAGGTACCTGTAGAATTAGAGGAATAAGGTGGGTTTCTGGGTCATGATCCTCACCAATAATTCCACTTTCATGTGCCCCTGCAGCATTAAAGTATCTTAAAGACACATATTTAGTGCCATAAGCTTGATCAAACCATTTCATCATTTTCTCCATCCCTAGCTTTGTTTCGCCATAGGTGTTGGTAGGGTTGGTTTCATCTTTTTCAAGGATAGGGATATTTTTAGGTTCTCCATAAGTAGCAGCTGTAGAAGAAAATACAATTTTGTTAACATTATTTTGCTTCATAATACCTAATAAGCACATCATGCCATATATATTATTATGATAGTATTCATATGGTTTTTCCATGCTTTCGCCCACTAAGGAATTTGCTGCAAAGTGAATCACTGCTTCGATATTATGAGTCTTAAAGACCTTGCCTAAAGCTTCCTCATCTCTAATATCAATTTCATAACAATGCTTTACGTCAACCGCAGCTCTATGGCCACTCTGCAGATTATCGACAACAATTACATCTTCATTTTTATCTAAAAAATGCTTTACTGCATGGGATCCAATATAACCTGCCCCACCGATTACTAATATAGACATGTTTCCCCTCCTTTTTTTACATTATCATATATTTACTATTATAAGGAAAGGTTTAGTAAATACAAAAGGAGCTACTTTACTACTATCATTTAATTTTTGGAGAGCAGTTCACAAAAAGCTATTAAACAACCCTTTTAATTGATCCTATTTCTTTTACATATAACATGTTTTTAAACTAAATAGTCTTTAATAACTTCACATACGCTTTCTACATCCTCTTCACTTAAATAAGGATGCATTGGCAACGATAACACTGTATCACACAACTCATTAGTTACTTCAAAATCTTCATCATAATTCAAATAAGAAAAGGCTCCCTGTTTATGCATTGGCTTAACATAATAAATCATGCTAGGAATTCCGTGCTCTTTTAGTTTTGCTTGTAATCCATCCCGTTGTTCCTTATTTTTAAGTTTAATAGTATATTGTGCAAAACTCGAATAAAAACCATCTGGTATAAAAGGAGTTTCAACAATTCTAAGTAATCTTTCAGTATATAATTGATATACTTTATTTACATCTTCCAATTCATTATGAATAAATGCTTTTAGCTTCACTTTTAACACCGCTGCTTGGATTGTATCCAGCCTTGAATTAACCCCAATCCTTACATTATCGTATTTATCTTCGCCTTTTCCATGAATCTTTAATGATTTCAATAAGGTAGCCAAGTTATCATCATCTGTAAAAATTGCCCCTCCATCTCCATAGCAACCCAGAGGTTTAGCCGGGAAGAATGAAGTAGTGGCTGCATCTCCGAAACTACATGCTCTTTTTCCGTTAATATTTCCACCAAAACCTTGAGCCGCATCCTCTAATACTAATAAATTATATTTCTTTGCAATTTTAACTATTTCATAAAAGTTTGCAGGTAGGCCGAATAAATCAACAGGTATAATTACTTTTGGTGTTAATTTTCCTTCTTTAATTGTTCTTATAATTGCTTTTTCTAATTTAATTGTATCAATAGTAAACGTTTCCCTATCTACATCTACAAAAACAGGTGTCGCACCTCTAAAGGAAACAATTTCGCCAGTGGAAAAGAACGTAAAATCGGGTACAAATACCGCATCTCCTTCCTTAATATCCCAAGCCATCATTACTAAAGTCATTGCTTCTGTTCCGTTGGCGCAAGATATACAGTATTTAACCCCTACGTAGTCAGCTAATTGTCCTTCCAACTCTTTTACTTCTTTACCACCAATAAAATTTGCATTATTAATTACTTCTTGTATAGCAGTATCAATTCCCTGTCTATATTTTCCATACTGAGCTTTTAGGTCTCTGAACTCCAACTTGTTCACATCCTACTGTTAATTTTTCCAGAAGATTGTAGTAAAAAATCCACAACCAAATTATATGTTTTAAAAATTAAGCTTTTTTCACCTGCAAATGTAGTTCCCCATAACCCAGATTCAACAAAAAAGCCATTTATATAAAGAAAATCAGCACATTCCATTTCTATTTTACTATCACCAATAATTATATCTTCACTATTAATCTTATCTTTTAGTACATTTAATTTTGCGTTTCCCCTTAATAACGGCTTAACCACAAGAACTTCATCAAAACAATTATCCAAGCCAAGACCTGCTACCTGTTGTAATAAACGCTTTTCATAATTTCGTTGCGTTAATAATACTACATTATAACCCAGGCATTTTAATTTGTTATAGGCATCCTTAGGCGATCCGATAATAATATCTTTTTTTAACCAAAACGAACTTTCCAAGTTGGGTCTTTTAAATTCAAGATAGCTTTCTATATCAATTTTTAAACCATTACAAAGCCTATAAACAATTTCATGATCTTTAATTCCTTTTCTTTTAAGAAAACAATATTCCGTGTAATCTAATTCTATAAGATTATCTTTTTTTAGATATGATTCCAATATCCCATGATATCGCGGCATTACATCAACAACAGTACCATCAAAATCTACATATGCAGTTTTTTTCATCATAGGTTCTCAAAATACTCCTCATAGTACCTAATCATTGTTAAACTATTATTTGATTGTTGAGGATACCACGCTTCTACTTGTTCATTTAATAATAATTGGATCAACTTATTCGGTATATCAAATCCCGATTTTACTGTTAATGGAAGTCCACCAGAGGCAAATCTAGTATTAAAATCAAATATACAACAATTGCCTGTATTCAACCTCTTAAATTGGAAATTCACAGGCCCCTTAATTTTCCTTGTGTTCTCTAAGATTTTAATAATTTCTTTTATATCTTGGGTGTAGTCATTACGAGTTATTGTAGCACCGCCCCCAGTTGTTTTGATTCTCTCTCTTACATTTGCCCCTAGACATTTTCCATTATTATTAAATAAGCAATCTACCGTATACTCTTCCCCTGCTAGATACTCAATTAAAATATGATCTTTTACTTTATCGGACCAATAATTGTAATCTTTGATATTTTCTATTTTAACGGTATTCTTACTTCCTGAACCGACTACAGGCTTTAAAATGCAGGGAAAAACCGCATCATCTATTGAATGATATACTTCGGGTGTCCTAATACCAAATTCGCTTAAATATTTATAGCAAGTCTCTTTATTACTAAAAATGTCATTATCTTGATTATTCATTACCAGCATCTTAACATTTTGGAACTTGTCTTGAATACTTTTTTTGCTATATATGTTTACATCGTAAGACGTAACAGGAATGATTATATCTACCTTTTCCTTAGAGACAATTTGCTGAACAGAAGGAATATACTCTTTATCTTTTACTGATGGAACTACATAAAAAGCATCCGCCCATTTACTTAGTGGGGTTATTTCTGACATATCTATTGCGATAATTCTATATAATTGGCTTTTTCTTAAATGTTTACTCAAATATATCCCTGTCAGACCTCCTGCTGAAGTTAGTAGAATTGTTGCCTTTATATTTCTAACATATTTGTTATTTTCCATTACCAAACCGCCCTTTAAAGTCTAAAGTATTACACTTTTCTAATGGCAACTTGACACTTTTACCCTCTGCGGCCGACTTGTATATTGCCAGTACCAACTCCAATGCTCGTCTTCCATCTTCTGCTGAAACATATGGTTCCCTATCATTCTTAATAGCATCAATAACATCAGCATATAGTGGAATGTGTCCGAATCCATATACATTAGGTGGATTTTCATGATACTTCTCTTTAACTTCTTCCGGATTATCAAGATTATCAGCAAAGTGCCACTCTTCAATTATATTAACAGACTTTCCACCAGCCTTAACTGTACCTTTATCCCCAAATATATATAATGTTTCCTCTAGATTCTGAGGATAGATATTTGTTGTTCCTTCAACAATTCCGTAGCTACCATTAGCAAACTTAATTAAAGCCAACCCTAAGTCTTCCGCTTCAATAAAATTATGCTTTAAATTATCTGTCATTCCGACAACTTCAATAATTTCGTCGCCCATCATCCAACGTAATAAATCAATATTATGAATACACTGGTTCATTAGTGCTCCGCCGTCTTGTTCCCAAGTTCCACGCCAAGGAGCTTGTTTATAGTAATCTTCTCCCCTGTTCCAACGGATATGAGCCGTTCCATGAAGTAATCTGCCAAAGCGTTCTTCTTCCACTGCTTCTCTTATTTTTTGAATAGATTTATTAAAACGGTTTTGGTGGCATGCGCTCGCTTTCACATTTTTTTCTTTAGCCTTTGCAATGATTTGGTCAGCTTCTTCAAGTGAGAGTGCAATTGGTTTTTCAATAATAAGATTAGCACCAGCTTCAATACAATCTAAAGCAATTTGAGCATGCCTACCACTTTCGGTACATATTGCAATTAACTCTGGTTTCTCTTTTTCTAGTAACTCTTTATAGTTAGTGTATTTTGCGATAGTTTGTGGAAGATTAAATTTTGAAATTTTATCCTCCATATTTTCGGGAACTATATCACACAAGGCAACAATATCAAGCTCATTTTTTATCGAAGCAGCAATATGGTTAGGTGATATTCTTCCACAACCTATAATGGCATATTTTAAACTCATGATAGTCTCTCCTTATAACAATTCGATATTTTCTCTATTCTTCACGTGCTTCATCGCATTTTTTGTATCAAAAATTGCCTTTGCATGTTGTTGTACAAAATCATAATCTACTTTTGTATGTGCAGTTGTTACAATTACTAAATCAGCGCTCTTAATGAGTTCAGCTGTTAATTCCAATTCACCTTTTTTCACCACACCATGTTCTCGATACTCTACTACATAAGGATCATAGTACACAACTTCTGCTCCTTCTTTTTCGAGTTCTTCAATTACTTTTAATGCAGGGCTTTCCCTATAATCATCAATATCCTGTTTATAAGCTACTCCAAGTACTAAAACTTTTGAGCCATTCATAGCCTTTTTATATCTGTTTAAAATTTTACTCGCTCTCTCAACACAATATTCAGGCATACGGTCATTAACCATCATTGAAGATTCTATCATTGATGTATGGAATCCATATTCACGTGCTTTCCAAGAAAGATAATATGGATCTAGTGGGATACAATGTCCGCCTAAGCCTGGTCCTGGATAAAATGCTTGAAATCCATATGGCTTAGACTTCGCAGCGTCAACAACTTCCCAGAAATTAATGCCCATTTTATTACATAAAATGGCAAGTTCATTAACTAGTCCTATATTTACATTTCTATAAGTGTTTTCAAGTATTTTCTCCATTTCTGCAATTGCAGGTGATGATACTCGATGAATCGGTGCTTCAAGTATACTTTCGTAAAGCGCGGCCGCAACATCAGTACATTTCAAGGTAACCCCGCCAACTACTTTTGGTGTATTCTTAGTCTTATAGATTAAATTACCTGGATCAACACGTTCTGGAGAAAATGCCAGATAGAAATCTTCACCACATTTTAGTCCTGATTTTTCGAGAATTGGTTTAAGAAGTTCTTCTGTAGTCCCTGGATAAGTAGTAGATTCTAAAACAATTAGCATATCTTTATGCACATAAGGTACTATGCTCTCCGCAGATGCTTTAACATAACTAATGTCAGGTTGCTGATGCATATCAAGAGGAGTTGGTACACAAATACATACACAGTCTGCTTTGGCAACTTGTGCAAAATCAGTAGTTGCTGAAAGAAGTCCTGATTCTACTATTTCTTTAAGATCTTCATTTACAACATCACCTATATAATTTTGACCTAAGTTGACCATATTAATTTTAGATTCTTGTACATCAAATCCAATTGTTTTAAAACCAGCCTTTGCTTTTTCTACAGCTAGTGGTAGACCTACATAACCCAATCCTATAACTCCAAGTGTTGCAGTTTTATTTAGTAATTTTTCTTTTAAATTGTTTGTTAAAACGCCAATATTCATGAGATTAATTCTCCTTTTTGTTTCCAGATTCTAATTATCAAAAAACTAATATAAAAACCTGGGCGGATATTCTAAACCAACAACTACTTCCATTTAGTGATAACAAGAATCGTTTGCATCTTTTCAATAAAATAAAAAAGTAAATTTATGGATTTTCTATATTAATTTTGTTTAAACTCATTTTCGACTGTAGTAAGAGCAGCACCAATTACCTGATGCATATCATAATATTTATACATGGCTAACCTTCCACCAAATATTACCTTTTCTTGATTTTCGGCCAGATTTTTATATTTTTTATAGACCTCATTATTTTTGGAGTCATTAATTGGGTAGTAAGGTTCATCTCCTTGCTTCCAATCTACTGGATACTCTTTTGTTATAACTGTCTTTTCTTGATTACCAAATTCAAAATGTTTATGTTCAATAATTCTTGTATACGGTGTACCTCTATCAGTATAGTTAATCACTGCATTCCCTTGATAATTATCTATATCCAATAATTCACTTTCAAACTTTAAACTTCTATATTCTAATTTTCCAAACCTATAATTAAAATACTCATCTATCATTCCAGTAAACACCACTTTATCAGCCTGTGCTTCTAACTCATCTCTGTTTGAAAAGAAATCCGTATTCAGATGAATATCTGCACCTTCTAACATCTTTTCTATTATTACATTATAACCGCCTATTGGAATACCTTGATATTTGTCATTAAAGTAGTTATTATCATACGTAAATCTCACAGGTAGCCTTTTAATAATAAAAGCAGGCAATTCAGTAGCACTTCTGCCCCACTGTTTTTCTGTATAGCCTTTTATTAATTTTGCATAAATATCAGTTCCCACTAACGAGATTGCTTGCTCTTCTAAATTCTTAGGTTCTTTTACTCCCGCCTCATTCTTCTGTTCTTCTATTTTTTTCTTAGCTTCTTGAGGTGTGCGTACCTCCCAAAGTTTATTAAATGTATTCATATTAAAAGGAAGATTGTAGATTTCACCATTATAATTAGCAACTGGCGAATTAGTATATCTATTAAATTCTACAAATTGGTTCACATAATCCCAAATACTTTTATTACTCGTATGGAATATGTGAGCACCATACTTATGAACATTTATCCCCTCAATATTCTCACAATATACATTTCCACCAATATGACTTCTTCTATCAATTACCAAACACTTCTTACCTCTTTTAGTAGCTTCATACACAAAAACAGATCCGAACAAACCTGCTCCAACTATTAAATAATCATATTTTTTCGTCACTACATTTTCCTCTCCTTTTTCTAAGTGATTTATTTTATCTCCAAAAATAACCAAATCCAATTTCCTGTCTTCTATTGAATAAGATTCCTTTTCCTATCAAAATAAAAAAGTAAAAGGAAGATTACTACCCCTCCCGATAACAACCACATGAAGAAAGAAGCATTGATAAGGTTCCATATAAGTATTAATAAAATACTTATAACTACTCGCGTATCTCTATCTCTTGTAAAACTATCTAATATCTTAAAAATAACAGATAAAACTATAGGATATATTAAAATGCCTATTGTTTTAAAATTCGCATATGCATCCCCAAACATCCCATTATTAGCATTTGTTGTACTATTTCCTCCAAATAAGTCTCCTATAATAAAAGATGAACCTATAGCGTACGGAGAACTAGCAATATGTCTTAGGATACTTTCCCTAAGTAATAATGCCTCATTATTAGAGAAAAAAGTAAAATAGTTATAATTAATTTCAGCAGGAACAGAAAAAACTCTATGATACATAGCTACCAATGATATAGATCCTCCAACCATATACATAATGATCGCTATTAAGCCATACATAATTACTAATAAAGATAAGACCCCAGTATATCTATTTAATCTATATCCTTTTTTATATATAAAAAAAATACACGCGATAAGAAAGTAAACGATAAGCCAAGATTTCAATCCATTGATTGAAAAAAGCATGACACCTCCGCTAAATGTAATTATTGCTCTTCCAACCTTTTTATATAGCAAAAATATTGTAAAACAATATGGTAAAAACACATTTCCCAACCATAACATCGCATAACGAAGGAAAGATGGTATCTGTACTTCCCTTAAAGCTAACCGATAATCATATACATTTGAAAAAGATATAAGTATTCTAAAATCGCCATAAAATCCCCATAAAAAAATAGTCATTATTATCGAACCAACAAATAATATATTTGTATAACGAAAATTATTATACCAATCTTTGCTTTTTTTATTTTCATTATATATTTTTAGATTTTGGATGAGTGCAAATGAACAAATCATAACACCCCAGTATAATGTCATTAAAAAAAATGCTTCATTATTCATTTCCTTTAAGCCGTATAAAGAAATTGTTGGTATCGCGGAAAAAATAAACAAACTTTTTAAAACAAAGGACATAATATTATCCTTTAAAAAATACAGAATAGATATAAGAAGCAACAAAAAAACTATCCAATTTATAATATATCTATAAATATTGAATACTAATATACTATTCATGTAATCAAATATATCTGTGGTAATAAAGATATAAATGAAATCATATATAACCTTAAAAAATACAAATAATACAAATTCATTTATTTTTTTCATTTTATTATCATCACCACAATGCTCCTTCCTTGTAGGAATATTTTTTACTCTGTCATAAACTCCTTAGCAAGAAGAGGTCTTTTTTTAAGAGTAAAAATCTGAAAAAACACTTTTTAGAAATTTATTTTACCTAGTTGAGAAACTAGAAAAAGTTCCGATTATATACATTAACAGAAGCCTAATTATATTTGATATTATTGCAGCCAAGCAAAAACCATATAAACCACCCATTTTAATTCCAAGGACCCCTAATCCAAGGTAAGCTGCACCATAAATAATTTGAATGACTAACTGCCATGAAGTTTTACAAAAAGATAACAATGCTGGTTGTGTAATATTACCAGTAACATTAATAATAGCAGCCAAGTTAGCTATTATTATGTAAGGCTTTGCTTCTTCGATTAGACTAGGATATAACAAGCCTGTAACCCATTCAGAAGTATAGATACTAATAATAAAGAAAAAAACAGAGAGAATTATCACTAAGATATTAACTTGCCAAAAGAACTTTTTTGTCATAGAAAATTTTTTTTGTGAGTAATGCGCTAGTAAAACACCGGATATTGGTATTATTGCCATACCCAAACTTTTCCCAAAAAAAGAAGCAACTGTGTATGTTGCCACCGCCTCGCCACCTAAGAAAGGAAATAATAATAAACGATCTAGATATAGTATTAGGTTCCCTATTAATGTTGTTACAATTAGTATTAAGTATTTATTAACAGTACTCTTATAATTAACCGTACGTGAAAGGGGCTCTTTATAAAATGAAGTTGTAAAGTATAAATAAATACATCCAAATAATTCCCCAATTAAAAATGCTATTGGCCAATACTTTGTAATTGAAGTAAGAAGTGCCCCAAGAATGTAACCAATGCTAATAATCAAACTAAAGATCATGTTGTTGAAAAATTCCAGTTTAACCCTATAAAAAACCATATAATAAGTTCTTAATATTGCCAATATAACCAAAACTACAAGTAATACAATTGTTAGATTACTAAAGTTATCAAAGAAGAAAAAACCTATACAAATAGTTATTAATAAACTAAACAAAACAGCGATTAATAATAATAAATTAAAATCACCTTTGATGCTTTTCTTTTCGTATTCAACATTTTGGATTAACCTTACGTTATTAAGGGAGGTCGCCAAAGAAACTACTATTATATTAATTCCACCCATTACTGTTAGTATTATTCCATACTCTGTGGGGGAATTTATTAAAGCTAGATATGGATAAACTACAAATTGTAATGCAAACGTCATTAAGAACGTTGCAACTATTGAAGTCCCAAAGTCTTTGATTAATTTTTTTATTTTTCTAAAGCTAAAATTCATCAAATATTCCTCATATCTTTTCAGTGTTTCTAATTTTAATACTATCATCCATTATTGATTGTGCTATGCGTTCATTATCAAAAAATGGTACTCCATATTCTAGAGTACGAGCCCTTAATTTCTCTAGAAATTCTGGTATAGTGATTACATTTTCTAACATCTGTGTCCAGGCCCAAACATCATCTGTAAACATATGAATTGCATTCCCGTTAACATCAATTTGTTCTGCTCCCATTGTATACCTACATATTAATGGTAACCCGCACGAAACTGCGTTTCTCCATATTATTGACTGCGTACCCGGAAATACACCTAAGTCTGCGGAAAGGAAAATGTCTGTTGTTTCTTCTGAACTAAGCCATCCAATAAATTTAACTCTCTTATCTGAACCAATGATTTCATTTACTTCCTTTTCATACGCTTCATCTTGAAATTTCCCAAAAACCAAGACTTTTAAATTAGAATTATCTATATTTTTAACTGCAGATAGAAGTTTATCTATATTTTTTCTTCGATCAAACCTACCGCCACTCACTAAAAGGAAATCATTCTCCATTATTTTATATTTCTCGCGCACTTTTTTCTTAATTTCAATCTTATTTTCAATTTTCCTAGATGTCACATCTCCACCCATAGGCAGAAAAGTAAGTTTTGAAGAAGGAATATTATACATTGTTTCTGCAAATGACTTTGTTGCAGATGAAGTATAATAAACCTTATCTATATATGAAATATTAGATTGAATAACAAACTTCCAAATACCTTTATGAATTAAGAATTCATTGACAAGTTTATATCTTAGAATTGAATTAAACTGATCGGCATGTGTGTCTGCGAAGATAATACACTTTGGATTACTCTCCTTGATCTTTTTAACAATTGACAAAGAAAGAAAATTTAAACCATGAATAAAAATCAGGTCTGCATTTTCTTGTACAACACTGTTGTATAAGTTGGAATGTATTGAAAAACGTGCATTTAAAAATTGCTTATCTGGTTTTAGTCTAATTATTTTTACCCCATTAATATTATAAACTTCACCTGAAGTGTAGATTTTTTCTTTTTCTAATGAATTCTCCGTAGAGGCAATTACTGTAACCTTATGGCCAAGTCTATAATGTGCTTCGGGTAATAGGTTTTCTTGATAGGCCCACCCATCAGTATAAGAATTCCCTATCACAACATGTACGATTTTCATTTTTTACTCCTTCGTTCTTCGAAAAATTTAAAACCTTCAGTACCTATAAAAAATATTAATATGTTCCTTATTAATTTATCTGTTCTCTTCTAATAACTTATTAATTAAATTCACAATCTCTAAATAAGATTTCGGCCTATCGAATTGTTCTTCTGCTACTTTTCTAGCGTTTCTTCCATACTCTTCACACAACGCCTTATTGTTATATAAATTTTCTATTGCATCCGCTAAGATGTTTACATCTTCAGCTTCTATGTTTACACCAAATCCATCATTTTCAACTTTACTTTTAAATTCTGGACTACTACAAGTATTGATCATTGGCTTACCTGAAGCTAAATAATCTCCTATCTTGGTAACTATGCTCTGTGGTGCCTTTTTTACAAATGAGTTTACTACTATATCTGATTTAGATAAATAAGCTGCCATTTTTTGATAAGGTAGATAACCTACAAACTCTACATTACAGTTTATGCTCTTTGACAGCTGTTCTAGGTCTTCTTTAAGGGGTCCGCCTCCCATTAACATTACTTTGATATTACTATATCCTCTTCTTTTTAATTCCTCAGATGCTAAAATCATAGTTTTTATATCATAGCTTGTGCCTATATTTCCGGCATATGAAACCCAAAATTCATTATCTGATTTGTCTATTTCAGATAAATATTTCTTAACACCAGCGTCAAATTCACTAATCTCATTTCCAACATAAACTGTGATATTAGGAATTTTACGATTAGTATCTTTGAACGGACGATCACGATATTCATCAGAAGTACCTACAACAGCATCACACATTTTATACACTTTCTTCGCATCCAACTTAAAAGGATAAAAAAACAGGTCATTAATGATAGGAATATCAATAACCATTTTCATGGCCTCTGGCCACAAATCCTCAACGTCTATAACAAAAGGTATATTGTGTTTTTTTGAATATTCTGCGGCAGTTACTGCAATGTGATTATCCGGAATAATACAATAGATAAGATCATACTTCTTTTCTTTATATAAGTAATCTTTTAGATTTTGAGCGAACTTTCGATGACTTAAAATTCTTTTATAATCAACATTTTTATGGTAACCTAGTTCATCAATCAGAACTATATTATATTTCGTATCTAGTCTATTGACCCTCTCAATATCTCTTTTTTTCTTTTCCCAATGTTGGAATGTGCTCGTAATCAAATCAACTTCGTAGCCATTGTTTGACAAAAAGTTTGATAAAAACTCAAATCTTGAATAACCTTTTTCTCCAGGTAATGCAACAAATGCTGTAATTATTGCTATTTTTTTCAATTATAACTCTCCTTTAACATTGGAATTTAATTATTCCACAAATGAAAGACTTGATGGGATTCTATTTGTTTACAACCAACTTTATGGTAAAAGTTAATTGCTACAATGTTCCTTACTTGTGTTCCAACTTTAATCTCACTACATCCTTGTTGATGTGCAACATATTCTACCGCTTTAAATAAACTAGTTCCTACTCCACCTTTAGACTTCTTTTGAGAGACAGCAATAAGCTCAATTACAAACTGATTATCGGAATATGAAAAGAGTACAAAACCATTTATATTACCATTTTCATCATTAGATACAGCATGATATTTATCTTGCCTTTTAAAAGAATTAATAATCCATTGTCGATAGACTTGATCTCCGCCTCTTCTGGCCAATTCAGCATCCTCCGTAAACTTTGAGAACTTAAAGTCTGCTATTTCGAGAATTTTTTCATTTCTTTCTAGTGAATAATGAATTGTTACGTTTTTTGGCAGTTCATTTATCCCAAAAACTCTTTTTTCAAATTGTATATTCACATCTGCCAAGAAAGCTGATGTATCTTTTCCAATCAACTGTGCATTAAAAGGTTCAGAATTTTGATTGACAATTGATATAAACTGATAATCTTTAAACCTAGTTTTTAATTCATCCCATTCATTTAATGAAAGAGGCCTATGCAGTATAGCTTTAGCACTAGCTACACCAAAATAGTCAGTATCCCACTTTAATTCATTAAATGTCACTGCTTTCTCAAGATTATTCACAGAAATGCCCCTCACATTCCTATACCTGTATTTTTATTTGAATTGGTACTCTTTTCTTTAACATATACATCTTCGCGCTTCAATACTGATATGGCTGTCTTGAAAAATATTTTAACATCGAGCCACCAGGAAAGATGATCGATATAGTAAATATCATTTTGGATCCTTTCTTTCCAAGGCACAGTATTTCTAAAGTAAGCTTGATTATAACCCGTAACACCAGGTCTAATTTCAAGTTTTCTTCCCTCATTATCCTCATATAATTCATGATGTTCTGGCAAGTCTGGTCTAGGGCCAATAATACTCATATCACCCTTAATAATATTTAACAGCTGTGGTGTTTCATCAAGGCTTGTTTTACGTATAAACTTTCCGATCTTTGTTAACCTAGGATCATCTTCTGCATTAAAAGTTGACCCATCTTCATTCCTAAGATCAGGAGCATTCATTTTCATAGAACGAAACTTATACATTTTAAATACTTTTCCATTCTTACCAAGACGGGGTGCATTATAAAAAATTGATCCTTTGTCTTGAAAGTAAATAATTGGCCCTATAATCACTAGAATAATAAACCAAAATGGTAGGGCTACTAAAGATAGGATTAAATCAAATACTCTTTTAAAAAAAATCTTATACATCTTGTCACCCACCTTGAACTTCATTTAATACTTTTTTCAAACTCTGAACCACGTAGTTTACATCCTCATCACTCAACAGTGTATGAAGAGGAAGCGTAATTTCATTAGTATACTGTTTATGAGCATTTGGATAATCTTTAATATCAAACCCTAAATTCATATAAGCCGTAAACATAGGTAATGGCTTATAATGGACATTACAAGCAACACCCGCTTCAGCCATTTTAATAATAATTTCATTTCTTTTTTCTTCAGTGATTTCTGGTACTCTCGCTAAGTAAAGATGACCTGACGATGAGAAGTCCTCACCGTAATGCTGAAGGCTTTGAATACCTAATGGCAAGAGTACTTCATCATACATCTCAATAATCTCTCTACGTCTTTCCAACAATCCTTCATATCTATTTAACTGTATTAAACCAATACTAGCCATAATATCCGTCATATTACATTTATAGGCTGGATAAACAATATCATATTCCCATGCACCTTTTTGAGTTTTGGCAAGTGCATCTTTTGATTGACCATGAAGGCTATAAAGCATGAACTGCTTATAAAGCCATTCATCATCTAAACCATGATCATTACGCCATACAACCGCTCCACCTTCAGCCGTTGTAAAATTCTTTACAGCATGGAAAGAAAAGCAAGTAAAATCAGCAACTTGCCCACATTTCATTCCCTTTCTCTCTGCTCCAAAAGCATGTGCAGCATCCGTCATAACAATTACTCTATTAAACAACCACTGCAGTTCATTGCTAGGCTTAAATAGATCTTTCTTACTTTCTACTATTTCAAAGATAGTATCGTAGTCACACATCTTCCCTGCTATATCTACAGGAATTATCGCCTTAGTCTTTTCTGTTATTGCATCAGCTAGTTTAACGTAATCCATTTCAAAAGAGTCTGGTGCTGTGTCTACTAATACTATTTTAGCTCCAACATGCTCGATAACTGATGCAGATGCAGTATAGGTATAGGCTGAAGTGATGACCTCATCTCCTGGTCCTATTCCCAAAATACGGAGAGTAAGCTCCATAGCTGCAGTTGCTGAATTTAGACAAACAGCTTTGTTTGTACCCACATATTCAGCTATTCTTTTTTCAAGTTCCTTAGTTCTAGGTCCAGTTGTAATCCAACCTGACTTCATTGCTTTTATGACTTCTTCAATCTCCGCATCTGTAATATCCGGCGGAGAGAATGGAATGTTTCTTAATTCAGTATCAATCATTTTATTTTCCTCACTTTATTCAAGTTTTAGGTTAGAGCACTTATTTATTTAGTTTGTTAGGACTTAATTGGAACTTATGAATCTCCCTTTCCAACCAACTACTAACATACTAAATTATCCATATCTGATACTCACCTCGTAATATCTATTCAATCTACCTAACAAATACGAAATAGATATTCACTGTTTTAGGTACCTTAACCAAGTTTCTTCCTAATTATATAAACCATTCAATCAATCTATAATTCTCACTAAAAACTCCCTAAACCCTTATCCCACAAGGTTTCTAGCACTTAATCTAACTACGATACTCAGTTCCTTAAGTACATTCAATCCACCTTCAAAATATTCTTACTACAAAAGCCCACCAAATCAACGTTTCTAGCACCCATATTTCCCTAAATAGCCTTTTTATCTATTCCATAGTGCTCCCAAGACAAGTATATGTGATAGACGAAATCTATATATTGTATATTTTATTGGTTTTCCACTAATATTTACACGACATATAATGATCATCTATTAACCATTCTGACTTCCTTGGATTCAATCCGTTTTCGGAAATTCCTACTTAAAAAGCCTGCTAAATCAACGTTTTCACAAACCAAATATTTACAAAAGGCATTTTTTATCTATTTTATCTACACCATAGTGACCCCAAGACCATTATGCGGAATAGATATAATCCCCATATTGTATATTTTATTGATTTATCACTAAAAACCACACAACATATAGTAATCATCTATTCACCATTCTGCCTTCCACATTACCGTTCAATCACACATTAAAGGAGTTAGCACTCAGCCGCTTATAAAGATCTTCCCATTAGATCAAACAACTTAAACTAAACATTAATTTTCATAAATACGGAACCTCTCCGTCATCACCATCGTTACTATCCTCTGCACTAACAGAATGAACACTACATTCAACCTTGCCATTAACATATGAGATTTCTCCGTCAACTGGGCAAATCTTATTGCCAAAAGCAAGTAAAAACTCCTTAAATGCAGTACTCGTATGCACTTTACTTTCAACAATCAAGTGTACACGATAATTCCCTCCAAGCTCCAAGCGATTAACCTCACAAGCTTCCTTTTGTGCATGTTCCGTTACACCCATAACAGATAACATAGCTATCTACATTAATATCCCTACTATTACAATCACCGCTAGTAATTCAATAAGAGTAAACCCTTTGCTGTAATATGTTTGATAATCTCCTTCATTATCCGTATCACACTACTCCTTGGTTTCCCATTGGAAATGCAAATTCGTATTCTAACTGGCTTCCACACTAACCCCATTACCGTATAAAAAACAAAACAAGCCCCGCAAGGGGCTCTCCCTACCAACTAACCACTAACCAACTAAAAAACCTTCTCCACTTCAACAACCTTTTTCAAATACCCCAAAACTTCCTCTCTCAAATCCTCCCTCTCCAACGCAAATTCAATCGTAGCCCTAATAAACCCAAACTTATCCCCAACATCATGTCGTGTCCCTTCGAAATTATAGGCCACAACAATCTGTTGCTCATTCAACAGCTTAATAGCATCCGTCAACTGAATCTCGCCACCAGCTCCTGGCTTCACATTATCGAGCACATAAAAAATCTCCGGTCTTAAAATATACCGTCCCATAATCGCATAGTTGGAAGGGGCTTCCTCAAGCTTAGGTTTTTCAACCAAATCATGAATTCGAAACACACCACTCTCAATCTCGCCGTTTGTCATTGAAATAATCCCATACTTCGATACATCCTCATCCGGAACTTGCTGCACACCAATAACCGACGAATTAAACCGCTCATACACGTCAATCAACTGTTTTAAAGCAGGCTTCTCTGGTGAATGAACAATATCATCCCCCAATAACACCGCAAACGGCTCATCCCCAATGAACCGACTAGCACATGCAATCGCGTGCCCAAGCCCTTTAGGTTCTTTTTGTCTAATGTAATGAATATTCGCTAAATTGCTGATACCTTGCACTTCCTTTAGCAAATCCCATTTTTCCTTCTTCGCCAACGTCTCTTCCAACTCATATGATTTATCAAAATGATCCTCAATCGCCCGCTTGCCTCTACCTGTTACAACTATAATATCCTCAATCCCCGAAGCAACCGCTTCTTCAATAATGTATTGAATCGTTGGTTTATCTACGATCGGTAACATTTCCTTCGGCTGTGCCTTCGTCGCCGGCAAAAACCGAGTTCCTAATCCAGCCGCTGGAATAATCGCCTTTCTTACCTTCTTCATCTATTTCTACCTCCACGATATATACTTTATCATTCAAAAATACATAAGCCCCGAGAGGGGCGACAATCCAGTAAATCATGGGTTAAGTTTTCACTCTAGCCTAAACTCCCCAATCCCATTACTATCTAAACGAATCGGAGTATGCTCTACCTTCCCATACCAAAGAATCGATAGATTGGGTTCTTTCCAATCTATAAAGCGCGGCTTATCAATACGAACACCTACTTGCTGCCGAAGGAGGCTTGGGTCTTGCGTATTCTCTAGTAATTTATCCTCCCTAAATACGGTATACACTTTAATCGAAGCAAAGTTGGATATATTAAGCAATCCTCTAAGCATATGCGCATTAAGAATACCGTCGGTAAACTGTTTTTTCGCCTTATCCCAGCTTTTTTCTGTTACGGTTTTCTTACATTCAAAAATATGAAGCGTCCAATCATTGTTTTCATCCTTTACAAATACCAACCCATCTGGGGTATTAGGTATTGCCAAATAAGTAAAGCCATTTCCAGCTTTAATGCGAAAAGAAATGGCTTGTTTATCACTATGAACGGTGAGCTCTGCTTCACCTTGTTTTTCCGTTTCAACGATCGTTACATATCCTTTATCATTTTGCTCATAGAAATTAGCGACGAAATATTGAAGATTATTCATCTTCATCACCTACTTGAAAAGCATACGTTTCTTCATTTAATTCCATGATAACTTTATTAAATGTCTGTGCCGGAAACCCATTTTCAGTTGCTATTAATTTTGTAATCGTCGTTTGTCTATTGCTTGATTGAAACTGATACGCCCGAACCATCTCCGGATAAAGGACATCCTCCTCCGTATAACCTCTTGCTGCCATTAATTCTTCCTTCCGTGGATGAGCAGCTAACTTCATCAAGTTATTCACTTGTTGGAAAAGAATATCACTATGCGTCGTTAGCCAAACCGGCATTTTCCGATTGACAAGCTTCACCAAAGCAACAGCAAGAATCCGTTGTACCCGTGGGTGAAGATGGGCCTCTGCCTCTTCAAAGAACAATGACCTATATGTTGTTTTAGACTTTAAAAACAAAATAAGCGGAGATAATTCTGTAACAAGCGAAGATGTAATAAATAATGGCAGCTTATTCTTTTTCCCTTGGGGCTGATAAAAAAAAGAAGGAATAATCCCTTTCTCCTGCCCCATCGTCCCTTGAAGAATCTGTTCCTCAATAAATTCCCCAATATCTTCATAAGATGATGATGTGCTCTCATCCAACCTAATCAATCCCTGCAAAAAACGGTAAACAGGGAGTGTGAATTGTAAATTCGCACCCTCAATATCACCGTCAATAGCCTGTTCCATCATCTCTTGCACAAGCGTTTTATAAGCTAGCATAAACCCTGTACGTGATGCCGGTAAATAAAATGCTTCTCCAATCGCCCGTGATTTCATTGACGTTCGTTCTCCTGTAGGATATAACGGAGAACTTAATTGATCCATTAATAATTTCCACGTAATATATTTTGCCATTCGATATCGCTCTGTAGCGAGATCTTTGCTCCGGTCAGAATACGGAATCCGAACATAATGCTGCCCGCTGGAATATCTTGTTCCTTCGATCGATTCTTTATGATCAAATTTTAATTCCAATGGTCTAGAACGGTGAAACTGTTCAATACTCAAAGAACCTATATCTATCTTTCTTTGAAAAATACGTTTCGTTAATTCACTTTTTTTCACTCGCAATATATCATTAAACCAGTTGATGAAGATCTTTGCTTTTTCATTATCAAGCTGAGTTGACTGCCCATTAGAAGCGGCAATAAACCGATCAACCTCTCGATACGCTTGACTACTAGGAGGATCATTTGGAAACAGTTTGCGGGCCTCTGTTAAAACACCCCATAAAAGGGACATTACATAGCTTTTACCGCTATTATTTTCACCAACAAATAACATGAACGGGGCAATTTCAATCTCACCACTCTTAATTTTTCCAAAGTCACGAATGGATAACACCCAGGACTGCTCCAATGATTACACCACCTTTGTCATTTCTTACTCTCTTATTCCACATTTTATCATTAATACTGACGTTAGTACTAGTCTATACAAGTTTACAAGTTTTTAAACTAACTCCCAACCAACTCCAAAAACGCCTCTTCTTCAACCCGATTATTCGCCACCATCAACAAATAATCCTTAACATCAACCGCATTCATCTGCTCATAATTCTCCATAAAATAATCCAAGACTCTTCGCTCAATCACTACAGCCTTGCCAATATGAATTTTCGGAAATACCTGCTTCTTATGAACCTCATTTTCATTCAATAATTCTTCAAACATCTTCTCTCCAGGACGTAATCCAGTAAATTCTATCCCGATCTCTTCAACGGAGTACCCTGACAACTTAATCAAATTCTTTGCTAAATCAACGATCTTTACCGGCTCACCCATATCAAGAACAAATATTTCGCCACCACGGGCTAATGTTCCCGCCTGAATCACCAATCGTGATGCTTCCGGAATTGTCATAAAATACCTAGTCATCTCAGGATCGGTAACGGTAACGGGCCCGCCTGCTTGAATTTGCTTTTTAAAGAGCGGAATAACACTTCCACGGCTGCCAAGTACATTCCCAAATCGTACGGCTACAAACTTTGTTTGGCTTTGTTTTGCCATCTGCTGTACAATCAATTCTGCAAATCGTTTTGTTGCCCCCATCACATTTGTTGGATTAACCGCCTTATCAGACGAAATCATTACAAATGTTTTGACACCAAAGGTGTCCGCAGCCTCCGCTACATTTTTTGTTCCAAATATATTATTCTTAACTGCTTCGACCGGATTATATTCCATCAATGGTACATGTTTATGAGCCGCTGCATGATAAACCACATTGGGTTTGTACATTTCCATAACCGAAAAAATCCGTGCCCGGTCTTGGATATCGCCAATAACAGGGACAATTTCAATCTTCCCAGAATAGCTTTGCCTTAACTCCATATCGATCGAATAAATACTATTTTCACCGTGGCCGACTAAAATGAGTTTGCTAGGATTGAAGTTAGAAATTTGTCGACAAATCTCCGAACCTATTGAACCACCGGCACCCGTTACTAGTACTGTTTTTCCGCTAATTGTATCGACAATACTTTCCGAATCCAGTTGGACCGGCTCTCTTCCAAGTAAGTCCTCCACTTGCACATCCCGAAACTGATTTACTGAAACTTTCCCACTCATTAAATCTTCAATCATCGGCAAGATTTGCGTTTTTGCCCTTGTCTTCGAGCATTCTTGGAAAATCTTATTTAATTCTTTCTTACTTAAAGAAGGAATCGCAATCACGATATTTGTTATCTCTTTTTCCTTCACAACACTCTCAATACATTCGATCCCACCCACAACTGGCACATCTAAAATCTCCAGATGGTGCTTATGAATATCATCGTCAATAAAAGCTACTGGTAACAGTCCTGCTTCATTATTATGCAATAGTTGCCTTACAACCATCGTTCCAGCAGCTCCTGCTCCAACTACAAGCGTCCGCTTTTTATTTGCATTTTGCTTCACATATGTGTCACGATAAAGACGCCATGAAAATCTTGCTCCACCAATCAATAACATATGAAGCATCCAAGTGATTGCAAGCGCACGAAAATATACATCATGGAAAATAACCCCTTGCACAATTCCTGCAAATACAATTGTCCACGTGATTGCCTTAAAAATACCGATTAATTCTCCAATACTCGCATACTGCCAAACTTTTTTATAAAGTTTAAAAATATAAGCAAAAATATGATGGCCAATCAATAATGAAAAAGCCGTCACAAACAAAAAAGGTGTAAATACATTCTTCGTATCAAGTATGTACTGGCTGAAAAAGATTGCAGTTAATACGATAATTGAATCAATTGTCACCAAAAATAATACCCGTTTTCGATACGACACCAACCATCCCCCCTATTTTCACATTAACGAAATAAAGACTCTAGATAAATTGCTTTAAACAAAAACAGCCTATCGAGAATCTTCATTTATAAGTAAGGGCATCTAACCCCGCCTCACATCACACTAGCGACGACCCGCGTCTAAGGTACTGATTCTATTGACCCACAGCATGACCGAGTGCCCCCATTGATAACGGCGAGGAGACATTACCGAAAACAGACTTATGTGCATCTCTTATTAATCATCTTCAAAACTATATTATGTATATCCGTAAAATACTCATGTTGTTTATTAGCTTGATAGACTTTGTAGGGCTCCTCAGACCAAACATTAAGAAGGCCCGTTTCTACCATTCGATTCAATTCGATGCGAATTGAGTTGGTCGAATCACCGAATTCATCTGCCAGTTCTCGCAAGTAGCTTTTTGTGTTTGGATTTCCAAAAAACTTAACCAACAACTTCACTCTAGTTTTGGAAGTAATCAAAATATCTAACAAAATACACCATACCCTTTTAAAATCTTACGAATTTTTACAATACCTGAGTAATTATTTTACTCGCATTATATTTAATGGTCAATAAGATGTATAATTTTGGTTAACAAACGGGTATTTAGACCTACTTTTTATGTATTTTACCTTGTCGATACTTGTCAAATTAAATCACTTTATAATTTAGAATAGTACACCTGTAAAAACTACTTCTAATAATTTTATTGAAAAACAACCTACCATCTATAGAAAAATCCAAGATTTATAATATAATCAATAGAGAGTATGTTATAATTACAACTAGTTTTTTGAAAAATAAGCATGGAGGAAATAAAATGAAGGAAACGATGGAAGAGATTAGTTTAATAGAAATTTTCCAAACGTTGAAAAAACGGATTTGGTTAATTATTTCGATAACAAGTGTTGCTGCAATTGCAAGTGCTATCATAAGTTTTTTTGTATTAACGCCAATCTATCAATCTTCTACCCAGATTCTAGTCAATCAGTCTCGTAATGATCAGGCTGTGTATGACGTAAATGCTATCCGTAGCAATCTTGAGATTATTAATACGTATAATGTCATCATTAAAAGTCCAGCGATTTTGGATAAAGTTATAGAGGAATTAGCGCTTGATCGCTCATATGATCAATTGAATAATCAAATTACTGTGGCAAGTCAAAACCAATCACAGGTTGTTTCCATTACTGTCCAAGACCCTGATCCTGAATTAGCAGCAAAAATTGCCAACACAACAGCAACTGTCTTTCAACGGGAAATTGTTAAAATTATGAATGTTAATAACGTAAATATTCTTGCAAAAGCCACTGTTGGTGACAACCCATCACCAATCAAACCACAGCCGGTGTTGAATATTGCAATCGCTATTGTTGTCGGATTAATGGCCGGTGTTGGTATTGCCTTCTTACTCGAATATTTAGATAATACAATTAAGTCTGAACAAGACATTACTAAAATTCTTGATATCCCGGTTCTTGGGATTATTACAGTTATTAATTTAGACGCAGAGGAGAATAAACGACAGCAGCCAGCCTTTGCTGCAAAGATTGGAAGTGAAAAAGTTGAATCTTAGACGGAAGAAAAAGCTAAACACGACAAATAGCAAATTTCGTAGTTTAATCACTCATTTTGATAAGAAATCACCAATCTCTGAACAATATCGAACAATCCGCACAAATATAGAATTTTCAGCGGTAGATAAAAGTTATAAAACCATTGTTGTTACATCAGCCGGACCCGGTGAGGGAAAATCAACAACTACTGCCAATCTCGCTGTAGTCTTTGCACAGCAGAATAAAAAAGTTTTATTAATTGATGGTGATTTACGTAAACCTACCGTACATTATACATTTCAGCTTGATAATACGATTGGTTTAACAAATATTTTAACCGGACAATCAACTTGTGATGCAGCAATCAAAAGCTCTGAAGTTGAGCATTTAAGTGTTTTAACATGTGGACCGATTCCGCCTAATCCTGCCGAAATGCTTGGATCCGATGCAATGAAAAAGCTTCTTGAACATGTGGCGGAGCGATTTGACATCATTATCATCGATTCACCACCAGTATTAGCTGTTACCGATGCTCAAATACTTGCAAATCTTGCAGACGGTGTCGTCCTCGTTACAAAAAGCGGCCAAACAGAATATGATATGGCAATCAAAGCAACAGAGTTATTAAAGAATTCAAGGGCAAAACTATTAGGCGCAGTCTTAAATCATAAAGATCAAAAACAAAGCAATTATTACTACTATTATGGAAACAAGTAGTGGGACGAGGGACAGGTTCCTTGTCCCACTTATTTTTTAATACTGGAGGAATAGATGATGATAGACTTACACTGTCATATCCTACCGAATATTGATGATGGACCAAAAACAATCGAAGCTAGTCTTGAAATGGCAAGACATGCAGCTGAAACAGGCATCAAAACAATCATTGCAACACCCCATCATAAAAACGGAAGCTATGAAAATCCTAAACAAACCATCATTCAAAACGTACAAACCTATAATGATAGATTAAAAGCGGAAGGAATCGATATCGTCGTCCAGCCAGGACAGGAAAACCGTATTTTTGGAGAGATTTCCGAGGATTATGACGCAGGCATGCTTCAAACCATTGCGGACACATCCTATATTTTAATTGAGTTACCCTCAAGTCATGTCCCAAGATACACGGGACGCCTGCTCTTTGACTTGCAAGTGAAAGGATTAAAACCAATTATCGTTCATCCAGAACGAAATTCGGAAATTATTAGTCACCCAGATACCCTTTATCATCTTGTTGAAAAAGGGATCTTAACACAAGTAACAGCCTCATCCGCTACGGGACATTTCGGAAAAAAAATTCAAAAGTTTACGTTCGAATTAATCGAAGCACAAATGGCCCATTTTATAGCTTCAGACGCCCATAATGTTACTTCACGTTCATTTAAACTTAGGGAAGCCTATGAGGTTGTAGAAAAAGAATATGGGATAGAAGCCCGCTTCTATTTTCAAGAAAATGCCGAGCTTGTAGTGCGTAATCAAACGGTTTATGCCGGACAACCGGAACGAATTAAAAAGAAGAAGTTTTTGGGGATATTCTAGGATGGAACATGGGTGCGGTTCGCTTGTTCCATCACCGCACCCATGTTCCTTACATTTTCTCCATTGCACTTGAAAGCAAGGCATTTCGTCTTGCTTTTTTTTCAGCTTCATAGGCGCTGCGGAACTCTGCTGCTTCATTTGGGTCGAAGCCATGAGCTTTCAAATCTTCTTGCAAGGCACCATAGAGTTTATTAAACGCTTGGTCTGTCTTCGCTTCCAATGCTTCACCAGCTGTTTTATATTTACTTAAAAAATAGCTATAAGAAATCTTTTCGCCACTTGCCTTTTTTTCCTTATATTCACCTATAGCCCGACCTACTAAAGCATTAATTTTCCCATTGGCTTGAGACTCTAAACTTTCAAAGGATGGTCGATATTTACCTTTTATCGTTTCCGCTGTCACCCCTGGTTTTGCAGTACTGTTAGTTGAAGTGGGGTTGCTATCGTCATTTGGCGCTTGTTCGGAAACACCGCCGTTCTCTGTTTGCGGATCAGTCGCTTCTATTGGGGAGTCCTGTGGTGGCAGGACAATGTCATAATCCTCATCAGCAACAATTTCTTGAAGCTTAGCATCTTGACTTATATCATATGTTTTTACTTTCAGAAAATAATAGGCCGTTCCCCCACCAGCTAAAACTAGTAATAGCAGGATTGATAAAATAATTTTTTTCATAAAGTGTACCCCGAATTCATTTTTGAATATATTTTAACATAAGTTGACTTCTTTTTTAACCAATATTTTTCCCAAAACAAGACATCTGACATCTCGAAAAAGAGGCAAAAAAATTACATCTTTACTTCTTCGCTTTCATTGCATAACAGGGGTTAATTCATCAGATGTGGTACCTTGTAGGGAAGGGATCTCACATTGAAAGTCCACTTTTAACCACCAATGAGGGGTTGACTTTTCATTAAGATAGACCACTCTAACAGAAGGGGCAGCCCCATTTTCCAATAATGAAAAGACAGCCTTACTATAAAAATTAGGTACGTATCCAAGATGTTTCCCACTTTGAGTGTAAATGCCTACAGCGTTAGGATCATAGTTATTAGTAGGCTCAGGTATTAATTTTAGCGAATCACTTTTAGCTAACCATAAATACCATTGATCCGGTAAATTCCGATGACGCATTCCGTGAACAAAGAAACTAGAATGTAGTTTTCCATCCTTTTCAAGTCGAAGAGGTTGTTCAAAAGAATACGTATCGCTCGCTAGTCGACCACGAGTTTGTTGAAGCAAATCCATCTTCGTAGACCTTTCATCTAAACCTAAATCAGATAGAATTGCTTTAAAATCCGAACGGTCATTTGAAGGTAATCGGCGATCAAAAGCAGGAAAAAGAGTATTTGATCGATAAACCTTACTAGGATTAGGAAAAGCCGGATGATGTATATAACCGTTTTTTATTGCATCACCTAACTTTCGCCCGCCTTGTTCTGAATGCGTGTAAGTAAATTCGTACTGATTATTATAATAAGAAAGAGTCCCAATATGATAATACAGACGATTATTTTTATTTTGCCACACAACTAGCAGTGTATGAACATTACTCATAATTTTCTTCCTCCTTTCCAAACCACTCTAATATTTTCTGTCTACGAATTGGTATTATATGCTGCAACCATACCCTTTGTGCCTCACTTAACAAATCCAAGGATTGAATGAATTTTATATATCTTTCCGTATCAAATTTTATAAGTTTGTCCAAACTACTTTTAAATTCATTAGGATAATGTTTGTGAATATAAATTAACAGATCTTTAGCTTTCACACTTTTCTTTTCAAATAAACCTGCTTTAACCTTCGTATTCTTCATATATTTGTTCATTTCCTGAACATTTATAGCCTTCATCATCAACTGCTCATCATCGAATCGAAAGCCTAAAGAAGCTCCATTATCATAAATTGGGGAGAATTTAGCTCCTTCTTCAGCAAGGAATAGGACCTGCCAATTAAACGGATGTCTATCTTGATTTCCGATAAAAATATCGAATATTTGTATATCCATGAATTCCGTTTTTACGAACTCCCAATAATCAAATTTCTCCATAACTTGAAAACCAGCATCAATAAGTTCTATGTTTTTCAAAGGTGATTCTTGCAGTTCGATATAAGCTTCTACTAGGCTAGGTAACAGCGCCCCTCCCTCTTCCGCCATCATAGCGTTAGATTCCTCAACAAAGTTCCGAAGAAGGCAGCCCCTTCGACCATTCCTAGTAACCATTTCAACCTTCATCATTTCTAATCCTAGAATCTTTCCAATTTCAGCAGCAATTAATTCAGTGATGTCTTCCCAAGAAACTCCTTGATTAAATTTTCTTGGATATTTGATTAGATATTTCAAGCCTTCTGGTGACACTAATTCTTCTTTCTCTAAGGTACTTTTCCCACCGTATCCAATGCGTTCCCACTCACTGATATCTTTTAACACTGCTATCCGTTTCCTTTTCCAAATAATTACTTGAATTTTAACACATGAAAAAGAAAAAACATACCAAAATAAACTGACAAAAATAGCGATAGTACAAATAATAATTCAGGAGCGACACTAATAAACTAATTCCCATAATTTTGTATTACTTGTTTAATTTTACCTCAAAAAATTCACTTTATACGATTGCTCATCAGACGTCTGACCTCTTAGAAAAGAACCTTCCCTTTGCTTCTTGTGATAATCATACTTCCTTCTTTGAAATTTTAAAACACAGGGACGGTTCGTGTATTATGTGTTAACAAATCAGGCTACAGGGGACTGTCTCCGCAACCTGATTTTGTCCATATCTTGTAACACGCGAACCGACCCCATATTACATTCCGATATTAAGCTTGAATACGTTTGCTCAAATTATTAATTTGTTTATCGTGTTTACCTGTTTTTTCACTTAAATACTCGATATCTATCTTTATTCCCCTTAGTTCATCAAAAACAAGTTCAAATGTGCGTTGTTGTTGTTCTAATTTTAGTCTCTATATGCTTAAAGTAACTTCTATTTTCGGTTTGGTTATTTACAATCTCTTGTTTAACTCCCTCTATATCTTGTTCAAGTTTGTCAAAACGTTTATTCATTTGACCTGTTTCTTGTTCAAGTTTATCAAAACGATTATTCATTTGACCCATGAGTTGCTTTATTAACTCTTCCATTACCGGACACCTCGCTTTTTAACTAGTATAACAGCTTTTTACATAACAAGGGGGCGGTCCTCGCGTTCCAGGGGAAATATTCCACTGCTATATTCCATCCAGGAATATTTAAATTTGTATGTTAATTTTGTTCCTTTGGAATCAAAGTGTTTTTTGTAGTGTTTGTTGTTGGGGACCTTATTGGATGATAGGACGGAAGCATAAACCTGATGGTATTATACCATAAAGTTTTTGAAATATTTATTTTGGAAAGATAGTATACTGTCGCCTTGGACACGGTTGTCACTATTTATTCTCATTCGAAAAAAGCTTAGAGGTTCTACTCAAAGTCAAGGAATTGTGGTAGTGTTTCAAAAAAATGGAGCATTCTATTCAGTTCTGTAATAGCCTCCTTCCATGGTTAATCATAATCTTAAGTTTTAATCACATCAACATCTCTCTAAAATGAAAAGTCATACATTCATAGTATTCGACAAAAAGTTTAATAAACCTGCAAGAAAATGAACCATTTTCAAGTTTTTGTGCGCATGGAATGATGGGGCAGTTCGTGTGTTCCGTGTTAACAAATCGGGCTGCAGGGGACAAAAAGTCCCCACAGCCTGATTTTGTCCATATCTTGTAACACGCGAACCGATCCCATGTTTCATTGCAGCCAAAAATTGAGAACCAGAGCGGAATACTAAATAATACGGCCCAAAAAAGACCGATAAAAAGGTTTTCTTCTCTAAACATTGATAACCAATAGTTTTATATACTATATTTCCCAGTAAGAGAGATAATCATACAAATGTATTTCTTAAAGGTAATCTACCAGCCTTTTTTCCGCCCACTATATTAATATGCGTTTTTATTTACAAACCCATTTATAATAGTCTTTAAAATTATTTTTATATCAAACAAAAACGTCCAATTTTCAATGTAGAAAATATCATGAACAATTCAATCTCTAATGGATGTATCTCCTCTAAGAACGCATACCTGTGTCCATCCAGTTATACCTGGTCGCACATGATGCTTAACCATGTATTTTGGAATGTCTTCTTTAAACTGATCCACAAAATACGGGCGCTCAGGACGTGGACCGACAACACTCATATCACCTTTTTTAATACGTTAAAGAATTACGGTAGTTCATCAAGACTTGTTTTTCTTAGGAATGTCCCAAATTTTGTACGCCTTGGGTCATTTTCTGTTGTCCATTGTGTATTGGAGACACTTTCCGGCATATGCTTCATTGAGCGAAACTTATATCATGTAGAACGTGCGTCGGTTTAAGCCAACTCGCTCCTGTTTAAAAATTATCGGACGAGGAAATGTTAATTTAATACCATAACTATAAGGTCATAATTGGTGGTATAATGGCAATTGCACATAAGGAAAAAATAATAGTTAATCGTAATTTGGGGATTTACTATCAACGACCACTTTTATGATTGGTGCAGCTGTAACTGATTGATTAACTCCTAAGAAAGTTAAAAATAGCAAACTTGTGATTAATAATTTTCGTATTAGAAATACTTCCATCATAATTAATTTGAGAATATTTGCTTGATTACAATTTTATTATTGGGATATTATCCAATCTATGTCGGCAATTCACTTTTTCTCTCTTGTGATTCCTTTATTGGAACGCCAAAATCATGCAATCTTTCGAAATCGATAATTTCATTATTTTTTATTTTAAAACGTAATATACTTGAGTATTCTGTGATTTCCGGCAAATAAATATATTCTCCAATTACCTCAAAATAATAAGGGGTTCCTTTTAAGTTATATTTATCGAATAAATCCTCATATAAACCTTCTTTTAAACTATTCAAGTCTTTAGTTCGAATGAATTTTTGAGGTGTTGCAGTAATATAATAATAATCATCAATCTTAATTATATCGTTCATTCCCGATAATTCTTCAGGTACATCGTACTGGGTAATAACATTAAATGAGTCGTCTTTATAGTTAACAACACTTATTTTACTTGCCCCTGACACAAAAAACATTTTATCTCCTATAATATGAAATGAACGTGTATAAGCTCCCTTAAGAAATTCAAGTTTCTTAGTAAATATCAATTGCAATTTCCCGTTAATATTCTTAAAAAAATAAATATCTGTAGATACTGAACCTAGTACATAAAACCCGTTTTTTTCGGGACTATATATTATTCTATGTGGTCTGGTACCTATTCCATCGCTCTCCTGAGTTAAAGTGTATTTTCCGTTTTCGGTACGCAAGTAAACATTTACCTTATTAAATCCAGTATTATCTACAACTAGTATGTCCCCATCAGTTGCAATTGAATGAGGTCCACCGAGATTGTCATCTAATTCATCCCACTCTTCAATTGGTAAACTTACCTTATCCGAAAAAATTACCCTATGATGCCAACAATCAACAATAAAATAGTTATTGTCTATCTTTGTTAAATATGTAGGAGTATAAAGGCGCCCCTGCCAAGTGGATTCTATATTTTCTTGGTTATATGAATCGCCATTGTTATTAGGATGGGATAGTTCCGTTTCTGAAATTCCATTCAAGGATCCAAAAGCCGATAAAATAATTATTACCAGTACTGAAATGAAAAATCGCACAATAATCCCTCCCTTCTTTTTTTCTACAAAAACATTATAAAGGAAAGGAAACCTATGCGCTATATAGTTTAGCCTAAAACAGGCTTACTTAATCCACCATCAAGCAACCAATCCCTAATACTACATCTCCACATTTCAATTTAGTTTTAATTTTTAAGTACATTATTAAATCTGTATATGGTACCATACTATTTGTATTTATTAATATTACTTGGAAAGGAAACTACGAAAACTATGGAAAGAAATAATAACTTCAATTTTATGAGGTTAATTTTTGCCTTTATGGTTGTATATTCACACTCATATGGTTTATTAACTTTACCAGAGCCACACTTTTTAGGTCGAACACTTGGAAACCTTGCAGTCCATTGTTTCTTTGTCTTAAGTGGCTATCTAATTACAATAAGTTATCTTAATTCTAAAAATACTATCGATTTTTTTAAAAAAAGAGCACTAAGGTTAATACCAGCGTTCTTAATAGCCTACTTCCTAAGCCGAACACTCTCTTCAGTGTTTAATAAATTTATTGATAATCCAGTACCTTATATTTTTAATGGCACAATTTGGACTCTATCCTGGGAAGTATTGGCATATGTTATTTGTGCCCTGATCGGTTTTGCTGGAATATTAACTCCTAGTATACTTGGTGCATTCTGGATAACATCATATGTATATATTATCATTAATTATGGTAGTTCATCACCAACATACCAAGTTATTGTTCCAATGTTGTTTTTATTCCTATCAGGTGGATTCATTGCTGTTAATGAACAAAAATTAAAATTAACTTCTAGCGGTTTGATAAGTATATTAGTTTTAAGTATTTTAGCCTTTATACCGGAGTTACCAAAGAGAGTTATTAACACACTTTATTGGCTATATGGCCCTGAATTCCCTCAAGAAGCAATAAACTATTTTCTATATTTAATGCTACTACCACTAGCAATTATTTATTTAGGTAAATATATTCCACTTATACTAAAGGCTAAGAATGATATTTCTTATGGTGTATATATTTATGCCTGGCCTATACAACAAACTATTATATTTTTGTTTTTAAGAAATAATGTTTCTCTGCATCCCTTGCTATTATTTGCCCTTTCATCGATTATTACAGCAATAACCTCTTACTTTTCTTGGAGATTTATAGAAAAACCTGCTCTTTCACTCAAACAAGTTAAACTTTCTAACCTTTTTAGTAACAAAGATGTGGAAAGAAGCGGCACACACACGCATTAAGGCGAAATTAAAAGGCATGAATCCGGCTCAATTCCGAATTCATGCCTTTTATGTTCTATTGTATTAACCTTATCTATCTATTCTAGGAAAAATGAACTTAATATGCATTTTTATTTATAAATCCATTTACTATCGTTTTTAAGATTATTTTTATATCAAATAAAAATGTCCAATTCTCTATATAAAAGATGTCATGCACAATTCGATCTTTAATTGATGTATCACCACGTAAACCGCATACTTGCGCCCAGCCGGTAATACCAGGGCGGACATGGTGCTTAATCATATATTTGGGTACGTCTTCTTTAAATTGGTCGACAAAGTATGGACGTTCCGGGCGCGGACCAACCACGCTCATATCCCCTTTTAAAACATTGAAAAACTGCGGCAGCTCATCTAAGCTTGTTTTTCTCAAGAAGGCACCAAACTTCGTCTTACGAGGATCATCCGCTGTTGTCCATTGCGTATTTGATTCACTTTCTGGCATATGCTTCATTGAACGAAACTTATACATTTGGAACGTGCGTCGGTTTAAGCCAACCCGCTCCTGCCTAAAAATAATCGGACCAGGAGAAGTGATTTTAATTCCAAGGACAATCAAAATCATAATTGGCGATGTAACGAGAATCGCACAAATTGAAAAAACAATATCAAACAATCTCTTAAACAACCGTTTCTGTGCATCATCCAATGGTACATCCCTAACATTGATCAACGGGATGTCACCTAGCGAATCGAAATGCGGTGTTGCTGGAAGAATATTATAAAAGTCAGGAATAATCGAAGTCCGTACCCCTGCTTTCTCACATGCGACTACAATTTCGCGATACTTCTTATGAACACGAATTGGCAATGCAATTACAACTTCATCCACCAATTTGTCTTCAAGAATCCCAGGCAACTGATCAATTGTACCAAGTATGTTCCCATATTTCTTATTGGCGCAATCAAATTCTTTTACAAAATCATCAAGAAAACCAATGACCTGAAACCCAAATTCAGGATTTCTCATTAAATTATCATAATATTTACGACCAAGCTCACCGGCACCAACTACAAGAATAAATTGTTTGTTGAAGCCTTTTCGGCGCATCGTTCGTAAGCTTATTTTCACGAATAATCGATAAAAGATAACAAGCAGAACATTAAATATAAAGTAAAAGATTAATAGATAACGGGATAAATCAACAACTTTAAATAAAAATAGTAAGCTCAAAAGCATAAACATACTAAAAACATGTATCTGGAAAACTTTTATCATTTCAAAGGCAAACTTTTTCTTGCGTTTCGGGATATAGATACCTAAAACATAGCCAATCATGATGGCTATGAAACCGTAGATGATGCTCCAAAAGAAATAAGTTTGGAATGGCAATGCCCCGGCATTTGCTTCCGGAAAAATGATGAATCGGAAAAGCCAAGCAAGTAAAAATGCCAGTTGAACTACGATAAAATCTGTTATGACATACATTTGCGTAAGAAACCTTTCACGTCCACGGATCATTTTTTATCACCTTATCATTTGAATTTCTAGTACTATTGTATCAAAGTTATTGCCAGTTTTGTAGATTCCATTTCTGGAAACTTAGGAAAGTGAAAAAGAAGTAGAAAAATGGAACATGAGAACCGTCCCCATGTTCCATTATTTTTTAGCTTTTAATCCGTTTATAATTAATGATAACAAAAATTTCAATGAAACACCGATGTATACGAGACCATTTACTATAAATGAATATTTCTTTAAAAAATGTTTGCGATGAAACAAAATCATGGCCCGGTGAAATTCGTAAATTATTTTAAAAGGCTTACGATGACTGCTTGCTCCTTTGTAATGAATGATGGATGTATAAGGATAATAGTGAACACCCCAGCCTGACTCCTTAATGCGGTAGCACCAATCAATATCTTCCCCATACATAAAGAACTCTTCGTCTAATAAACCCACTTGTTCAATTGCTTCACGGCGAAGTAACATAAATGCACCGACTAAACAATCAACTGGATAGTCCTTATCTGGGTCCAAATGTCCGAGCTGATACTGGTTAAAGCGTGGATTGTCTGGAAACAGCTTAGCTAATCCTAAAAAATGATAAAGGGAAGCTTGAGGTGTTGGAAAACCGCGGCGGCATGCTTTATCTAATGATCCGTCCGGCAAAACCACTTTACAGCCGCTTACCCCTAGCTTCGGATGTGCTTCCATAAAATCCAACATCACTTGGAGTGTCTCCTCATGAACAATCGTATCCGAATTAAGCAAAAGAATATAACGACCTTTCGCGATTTTTATGGCTTGGTTATTGGCCCTCGAGAAGCCAACATTTTCATCATTGGCAATCAGTATGATTTCCGGAAATTCCTGTTGAAATGCCAGAACCGAGCCATCGCTTGAGTTGTTATCGACTAAAAGAATTTCATAGGAGTATTTTGTTTTAGACTGAAAAACTGAATGAATAGCATCCATTGTTAGCTGCTTTGTATTATAATTTACGATGACAATACTTACGTCCATATGATCACCAACTTACCAAATCCCTTTAAAATAGCGGTATACCTCTCTATATGGTACTTTCCGCTTATTTTTTACAAATTCACGCTTTTTCATCATACCATAAAAGTTTTTTCTAAAATCTTTCCAGGAGCTTAAAATCTCTCTTTCTTTTAAAGTGGCATAGCTTAAACTCAACACTTCGTAAAACAAGATTATCGGCAAGTGAAGCAATAAATAAAAGAATGAATCATTTTTAAGCATCGTATAATAGCGATTAATATAAGAATACTTCCGTATTTTCAACGAAATTTGTGTCCGTTTTTTTTTCCCTTTCCAGCCTCTTTTATGGTAGGCTACCGCTTCAGGGACGAACATCGCTTTCCAACCGAAAAGCTGTGCCCGCCAAGCCACATCAACATCTTCTTTGTAGGCAAAAAATGTTTCGTCAAAAAACTCACCATCAATTGAAACATCCGCTATCATCGCCCTACGGTACATGGCTGCAGCACCGGATACACCAAAAATGTCTTCTACACGGTCATATTGTCCATTATCCGTCTCCCCGGCTCCACGGTCAAAAGCACGGTGATTCTTTTTTATAATTAAACCCGAGCTATCTAAAACCTGATGCTCCTGCTCGCGGTACAGCTTCCCAGTCGCTGCACCTACCTGCAGGTTTTGCTCCAATTCCTGAACTAGATGATAAACATAATCCGGATGTAGTTGTACATCCGGATTTAGAACTAAGACATAATCTGAGTCGGATAGTTGGAAGGCCTGATTGTGCCCACCGGCAAAACCATTGTTCGCCTTATTTTCAACAAGAGTCATGTCTTGATAATAAGGGCTGGTTTTTAGACAATCAACTGTACCGTCCATTGATTGATTATCGACAACTAAAATATCAGAAATGGGATATGATTGCTCTTTAATCGATTTCAGGCATGGGACTATTTCAGACTCACTATTATATGTAACAATCTGAACAGCTACTCTTTTCATAGTTATGACTCCAATTCTTTAAGAAAACATTGCAGCGCTTCTCTCCAGTGTCGCAATGGTGTGAATCCATTTAGACGAAGGGCCATATCCCCCAAAACAGAATACGCCGGTCTCTGGGCAGGCCTTGGAAATTGTTCTGTAGTTAATGCATTTACTTTTATAGCAATACCCGCTTCTTCAAAAATGGCTTTGGCAAACTCATACCAAGAACAACTCCCTGAATTTGTACCATGATAAATCCCATATTTTTCAGTTTGCACTAATTCGATTAGAAATTTTGCAAGATCAACTGTATAGGTTGGTGAACCAACTTGATCATGGACAACACCAAGTTCATCTTTTTCATGAGCCAGCTTTAACATTGTTTTTACAAAGTTTTGACCATTAATACCATAGACCCAGGCTGTCCGTACAATAAAATATTTTGTGCTTAGTGACTTAACAAGTTCTTCTCCGGCATATTTTGAATGCCCATAGACGCCAAGTGGACAAGTGTCTGCATATTCATGATAGGGAGATTGCCCTTTACCATTAAAAACATAATCCGTACTAATATAACAAAGCTTTGCGCCTATATTTTCAGCCGCAACCGTCAGATTTCTAGTTCCATAAGCATTTACTAAATAAGCTTGATCTTTGTCTGTTTCAGCTTGGTCCACTTTAGTATAGGCTGCCGCATGAATAATGACATCTGGCGTTATTTCTTTAATAACATGGTTGACTTGTTGTTGATTGGTAATATCAAGCTCATCGCGACCGAAAGCAAATACATGATGATCTAATTGAGATAACTCCTTAGCTACGTCATACCCTAACTGTCCTTTTGTGCCTGTAACTAAAACCTTCATTCGTTATTCTCCCAATCTGTTAGAATACTGCTTTTCATAATATTGTTGGTAGTCCCCAGAAATAATATTTTCCCACCAGTCTTTGTTATCCAAATACCATTGGATAGTTTGTTTGATACCATCCTCGAATCTATATTTGGGGTTCCAGCCTAAATTCGTTTTTAATTTCGTGGCATCAATCGCATAACGACGATCATGTCCAAGCCGGTCAGCAACGAATTTTATCAACGACTCAGGTTTCCCTAACTCATTTAAAATAATCTTTACAACATCCATATTTGTTCTTTCATTATTACCGCCAACATTGTACACTTCCCCTGGCTGCCCTTTATGAAGGACAAGATCAATAGCCTGACAATGGTCCTCAACATGAAGCCAATCACGGATATTTAAACCATCACCGTAAACTGGAAGTGGCTTATCGTTTAATGCATTAATAATCATTAATGGGATTAATTTTTCCGGAAAATGATAGGGGCCATAATTATTAGAACATCTCGTAATATTAATCGGCAAGCCATATGTTTCATGGTAAGCACGTACAAGGAAGTCAGCGCTGGCTTTACTTGCACTATATGGACTATTAGGCGCTAAAGGTGTTTCTTCAGTAAAATAACCAGTCTCCTCTAAAGTCCCATATACCTCATCAGTAGAAATTTGTAAATACTTCTTGACATCATTGTTTTTAGTTGCGTCTAATAAAACCTGAGTCCCCAATACGTTCGTTTTAATAAAAATATCCGGCTCTGTTATGCTCCGGTCCACATGGGATTCAGCTGCAAAATTTAGAACATAATCAAAGCTTTCCTTTTCAAATAGGTTATTAATAAATTCTGTATCAGCTATATCACCTTTTATGAAAGTATAATTTGGTTTATCTTCAATATCTTTGAGGTTCCCTAAATTTCCGGCATATGTTAGCTTATCTAAATTTACAATATGATAATGAGGGTATTTACCCACCATATAACGAACGAAATTGCTTCCGATAAAACCTGCTCCACCTGTTACAAGTAATTTCATAATATTAATGACCTCCTAAATTGTAAAATTAATTTCTGCCTCTTTTAGTAATGGGTGGATTTTATCTTTATCAGAAAGTATAGGATCTGATACAGGCCAATCAATTCCAATTTCAGAGTCATTCCATAATATCCCTCGATCATTTTCAGGTGAGTAATATTCGTCAACCTTATAGGTTACTTCTGTATTATCTACTAACGTACAAAAACCATGAGCAAAACCTGTCGGTACTAATAGCTGTCTTTTATTATGTTCACTTAGCATGACAGATACCCATTTACCAAAGGTCCCAGAACCCTTTCTAATATCTACAACAACATCAAAAATTGCCCCTTTTACACAACGAACAAGTTTAGTTTGAGCTTTAGGGTGTAATTGATAATGTAATCCACGGATGGTTCCAGCTGGAACAGACAACGAATGGTTATCTTGTATAAAGTTATAATTAATATCAAGCTTATTAAATTCTTTTAAATTATATGATTCCATAAAAAATCCACGAGAATCTTTGAATACAGTAGGTTCGATAATCAAAACACAAGGGATTTTGGTTTTAATCACTTTCAAATGTAACACCTCTATTTTTTATCTAATCCTTTGGATATTTTTTCTGTTAGCAAGTTTAATTAAATATTTTCCATATTCATTTTTATTTAATGGTTCTGCTAATTGCAATAAATCTTCTCTTGTTATATAACCTTTTGTATATGCAATTTCTTCTAAACAAGCAACTTTTAAACTTTGACGTTTTTCAATCGTTTCAATAAATTGGGATGCTTCTAATAAAGATTCATGTGTTCCTGAATCAAGCCATGCAAAACCTCGCCCTAAAAGTTCAACATGTAAATCTCCCATTTCTAAATAAACTTTATTAACATCTGTTATCTCTAGTTCCCCACGTTCAGAAGGAGAAATATTTTTCGCAATATTGATTACACGATTATCATAAATGTATAAACCTGTCACAGCATAATTAGACTGTGGGCATTGAGGCTTTTCCTCTATAGATATAACTTTACCTTCTTCATCAAAATCAACGACCCCGAATCTTTCTGGGTCATTAACATAATAGCCAAAAACCGTTGCACCTTTTTTCCGTTTTACTGCCTTTTCCAACAATCGTGGAAAAGCATGTCCATAGAATATATTATCTCCTAGAATTAAAGCTACATTATCATCACCAATAAAATCTTCGCCAATAATGAATGCTTGCGCAAGTCCATCTGGTGAAGGTTGAACCGCATATGATAAGGAAATTCCCAATTCAGAACCATCACCTAACAATTCTTGAAACCTTGGAGTATCTGTTGGTGTAGAAATTATCAATATTTCTCTTATACCAGCCAACATTAATATTGATAGTGGATAATAGATCATGGGTTTATCGTAAACTGGAAGTAATTGCTTTGAGACAGCTTTCGTAAGTGGATATAATCGAGTACCACTTCCGCCAGCAAGGACAATTCCTTTCATTAAACATTCACTCCTCTATTTCTTACCTTAGTTTAAGTTTTGGTGGATTTTTTTTATTGCCGAACAAATCTTCTCAATGTCATCTACAGAAAGCCTTGAATAGATAGGTAATGTTAGTACCGAATTTGCTATACGCTCTGCCACAGGAAGATTGTATCTCGTTTTATAGGAGGAATAACACTCCATATTTGTAATTAGAGGATAAAAATACTTTCTAGTAAATATATTATATTCTTTTAACGTCTCGTGTAATTCATTTCTATTCATTCCAAAGGATTCTTCATCTACTAGTATTGGAAAATAAGCATAATTGTGTTTTATTCCCACCATATCCTCCAATACCGTAATACCTTTAATGTCTTTTAATAAATATCTATAAACACCCACTAGCTCACGTCGTTTTGCTATCTCATTTTCTACATATCTAATATTTACCAATCCCATTGCTGCTTGAAACTCATTCATTTTTGCATTAATACCAATTAACTCTATATCTTCTGGCCCACTAATACCAAAATTTTTATATAAATCAATAAATGACTTATGATGATTATCTGAATAGGTTAAGACTCCACCTTCAATAGAGTGAAAAACCTTGGTAGCATGCATACTGAACATTGAAATATCGCCATAGTTACCGATTCCGACACCATTTATCTCAACACCAAAGGCATGGGCAGCATCATAGATTACCTTTAAGTTATGGCGCTTTGCAATTTTTTCAATTTCAAAAACATCACAGGGATTTCCGAATACGTGAACTGGAACGATAGCAGTCGTTTTTTCAGTTATGAGGTCTTCAATTTTTTGTGCGTCAATATTGTAAGTTGATGGTTCAATATCGCAAAATATTGGCTCTAAACCACAGTTTACAATTGCGTGCGTAGTAGATGTAAATGTAAAAGGTGTTGTAATAACTTGTCCAGTTAAATGTTGCGATTTAATAGCAGTCTCAAGTGCTAAATGGCCATTAACAAATAATGATGCATATGGAACGCCTAAATATTGGACTAAATTCTTCTCAAATTCATTATGAATTTCACCATTGTTCGTGAGCCATGAGTTATCCCAAATTCTTTCCAACTCTTTCATATATTCATTTAAAGGAGGCAGAAATGATTTCGTTACCATAATAGGTTCCTTAAAATTCTCCATAATAATTACTTACACCCTTCTCTTATATTCAAGATTCTCCGCTGCCTTCCCGATAACTATTTTGTTATCATCGACATTTTTAACAACTGTTGAGCCTAACCCTACCGTACTATATTCTCCAACAGTAAGTTTCTCTCTTATAGAAGACCCAGCACCAACTAAGGATCCCTTTGATAGTTTGATATTGCCTGATATTGCTGAAAGGGGATTAATTGTACAATAATCTTCAATAACTACATCATGACCAACAGTGCTATTGTAGTTTAGAATAATAAATTTTCCTAATTTAATATTGGTCGTAATAGTAACTCCAGCACAAATAATATTCCCAATACCTAATTCATTATTAGCATTTGTACTAACATGAGCATAAGGATGAATTAGGTTAGGAAATACTATGTTATCAGTTTTAGAAAAAACGGAATTAACAATTTGTTCCTTCCATTTCGGATTTGCTAATGCTATTGTTGCACCTAAAAGCTTATATTTTTTGCTAAACTCCGGAAAATTGTCGTTTGTTGAAACTACTTTTATTCCTTCTATTTCTAACCCAACATCATCTTGGCTATTTGAAACAAAACCTATAATTTCATAAACAGGCGTTTTATTAGATTGATTAATATCATCTATAAGGACTTTAATTTCTTTTGCTTGACCACCGACACCGAATATTACAAAAGGCAAGCCTTTCCACACATTTTCCATTCTTTACCCCCTTCCAAAAAATAAAACCTTATTTTTTTATTTTTTGATATAGAACCCTTATAAAAGAATATAATCGAGTGTTTTGTTCAAGCTGTTTCCTTGTATTATCAACAATAGCTTGTGGAATTGTATTTTGAGAGCTTTCTACAATATCAAGAGTACCCGTAAGCTCAAAAAAGCTATTTTCATCGTAATGATAACTTTCATTTAATACTTTCCTAGTTGATTCATTATTTATCAATTTATGAAGTTTCTCTATTCCAATAAGTTTATAAATAAAAGAAATTTCAAAACTTGTTTTTAAATACATAAATGCTTTTTCACATAAAAGTTCATCATCAGTTAACTCACCTTTTTTTGTAAATAGGTCGCTAAATCCATCGATAAACGTTTCTTTGTCCATACTTTCAAAAAAATTACTCATGATTAAATAGATCTCATTTTTATTTCTAATTCTATTTGCCGCCGTATTTGCACTAGTATTTTTATTGTTTGAAAGTATTCTAAATACTACTAACTTTTTTTGTATAATGTGAATTTCTGTAAACTTTAGTATTTCAGTCCACATTTTAAAATCCGGCAATTGTCTAAAAGTTGAATCATATAGATTAGTTTTTTCATAGATACTTTTTCTTATAAGAATACTTGGATGGCACAAACAATTTAATTCAAAAAAGAATCTTCTTAGCCATTTTCCCTTCGTTCTATTCTCTTGTTCAAATGTATCAGCCCAAAAATAGTCCTTTTTACTTAAAACCGTTCCACTTTCATCGATAAACTTTGCATCTGTAAAAACCGCACCAATATGTTTATGACATTCTAGAACTTCAGCTTGCAATCTTAATTTATCTTTTTCCCAGTAATCATCTGAATTTAATAAAGCAATATATTCTCCCCTTGAGTTATTTATTGCGTAATTTAAAGTGTATACAGCACCTTTATTTTCTTCAAATTTAATAAACCTAATTCGCTTGTCTTTAAATTGCTCTATTATTTCAACCGAATTATCCGGCGACGCATCATCAACAATAAGAAGTTCAAAATGTTCATATGTTTGATTCAATACACTATTTATCGCTGCTCCAATAAAATTTGAATGATTATAAGAGGGTATGATTACTGTGATTTTGGGATTGTCTAATATGTTCTCCATTACGAAAACTCCTTGTTAAAAGATTACTTTACCTTGAATCGATTTAGTAATTTGGGTGGCAAGATGCTTTTTAATAAAACTATAACAAATGGTGGTAGATATTCTTTCACCTTTATGACTGCTTTTTCCTTCGTTGTTCTTTCGGCTGGATTTAAAAGTCCATTTAAATGCTGTAATAATCTATTTTTATGTTCAGTGAATTCAAGATTATAGACGTAATTTAAATAAGCATTATATTCATCTATTAGTTTGATCGTATCTTGTATTTTTTCGACTTGATTTTTATTAGACCATGTTCCGGAAGAATGGAGTCTATAAACAGACATAACCTCTGGTACATAAGCTATTAATCCAAACTGAGCAACTACTATATTTAACATCCAATCATAAACTGTAAATTCAAATAAACTATCATCTAATTTTCTTATTATATCCGCTCTATATACACATGTTGAAAAATTACCTATAAAATTATCCCGGACTAAGTCAGTAACTGTTACTAATTGAAATGGTTCCTGACTCGGCCAAGGCTGTATATTATATCTTTTCGTTCCTACATCCATGACTGTAAATCTATTAAATGCAAGTACGCAGTTTTTATTATTATCTAATACATTCACTTGTTTATTTAATTTTTGGGGTGACGTCCAATAATCATCCCCTTCTAAAACAGCAATATATTCACCCTTACAGGCATTAAAGCCCCTTTTATAGTTTTTGGTTATTCCCAAATTCTTTTCGCCATCAAGGATTCTAATTTTATCAGGGTATTGTTTCTTATATTCTTTAATTATATTAAGTGTATCATCTGTTGAGCAGTCATCCGCTACCACTATTTCATAATCATAATCTAATTGTTGTAGAAGAATACTGTCCATTGCCTCTTTAATATATTTCTCATGATTATAGGTTACGAGCAAAACACTCAGTTTTATAATATTATTCATGAAATCACTCCATTCAAGAACCACTGTTCAATTCCTAATACTCTTGATTTATGCCCATGTAGGGGTATGTCTTTAATATATAACCCCCTTTCAGGAAACATTAAAAGAAGGGGGTATAACGTATCTATTACTTCATATTATTTACTTTTACAAAATACAGATACAATTTTCCTAAACCTTTCGAGTGCTTTCCAGCCTCTGGTTGACGTAATTGCTCTGTTAAATTCTTCGAGTTCTCGTAATTTTTCTTTCTTTAACTCCAATCTTTCCTCAATTTTTTCTATTTGATTTTCTTTTTGTTGAATTATTTCATTCAATTCTTTTATTTGTATTTCTTTTAATTGTAGTTGCTCATTAATATGTTTTTTATCTTCTTCTTTTAAAAGAAGTTGTTTCTGTAGGTGTCCTACTTGCTTCTCAACTATATCAACATAATTAGCATATCCTAATACTAATCTATCCGATAAAACTTTTTCGTTAGTTTCATATTCAAGCTTTATTTCCAACGTTTTTTCCACATTAGATTTAAGGATTTCATGTTTGTATATAATTTGGGAATCGTCGGTTGTTGAGATAAAATCAAATAATGGATCTTCAATACATGCGACCACATTATTTTTAGACACAATAGAGGAATCTAGTTTGTACTTTACATTATTAATCAACACTTTAGCATCAAGAGAAAAATATCCAATTGTATTTAATGGGTCAATTCTTAAGTATTCAAAAGGAGTTCTTGGTAATTCGCACCTTAAAACTATACTTCTTCCTTTATTTAGAATGATTTTATTAGACTCTTCCTCACTGAAATTTTGATTATCTGCCCAGAATACTTGTAAAAACTTAGGGATTTCAGCTTGTGAATTATATAATGTAATAATTTTATCAAGATCTACATTTTCTTTCATATACTTAGAACGTAAATCAAACCATTCAAAGCCAACATAATAAGAAAAATTCTTTTCGAGCTCTGAAAAATCATCTATTTTTTCAGAATCAAAAAGTTCGAAATAAGTTTTTTTTGCTATTGTACCTTTACAAAGATTTTCATACTTTGCAAAAAGAACATTTAAAGCTCGATATATCACATAATCAACTGGAATTGGAAATTCAAATACCCACTCATAGTCAATAACAATAATCTTACCATTACTTAAAATTAAATTATCAAAATTCAGGTCAATGTTTGAAACTTTGAAGGCGGGCATTCCATTAAATCTTTTTCCGTCTCCAAAAATATCAGTAAACTGCTTTGTTTCATAAAAATCTATAGTATTTTCGTTTAATAATATTGACCGATAAGATTGAACAGCTTTGATAAACTCATTTGCAGAGCCTTTTTTTAGTATATTATAAAGTCTTGTCTCAAGTAGTTCACCATCAACATATTGAAATATTAATTTATTTCCATCAAGTTGTGGTGGTACATGAACTAAATTTGAATCCTTTAATAGATGGAAATTTTTCTCTATTTGATGGATATGACTTTTACTTTCTTCGGTAAAGGGGTCCTTCCTAACAAAGCGCATTCCATTATCCTCAAAAATTGTTGTTTTTATTTGGAAACATTTTTTTCTATTTATACTATATTTAACACTTTTAATATGCATAATTTCACTCCGTATACTTTAAGATCCACAAACAACAAGAAATGAGTTTGAGAAAAACGGAAAGTTTCCATCTACTATTATTTCATCAAATGCAACACTTTCATTAAAAAGCTGAAAGCGCTGTTGGTCATAGTTATGAATTAAATCTCTCAATTCACCAACATGCGGTAAACGTTCGTCTGAATAAATTCTAAATGGAAGTTTATAATCAGGTATTGGATAGTAATATTGTTGATTAGAAAATCCAACATTCTCAAGTAAGCTCATTAATTCCCTTTTGGAAAATGTTCGTGCACTTACTTCGCCTGAATAACCTTCAATAGAATCAAAAAATCTTCCAGTATGATCCTCACGTGCCCCAGCCCAATATTTTAAACCGTATTTATTTTCAATCGCAATAAATAGTTTCCCACCGGGTTTTAATAACTGTTTTATTTTCATTAGAAAGTCAAAAAAAGGAGTTTTACCTTCAGTAAATAATGAAGCATATTCAAGAACGCCTATTAACGTGATATAATCGTATTGTTCTGTGAACTCTATTTTGTTCAAATCACCAACAATGATTTCTAAATTCCCATTGCTTTTGTGTCTATATGCATTGATCATTGATCGCTTTTTTGATAATTCTACTGCTGTTACGTGATGAGTTTTTTCACATAATACACCTGTAATAGCACCGCAACCTGCTCCGATTTCCAAAACTGTTTTGTCTTTAGACATTGGATACCATTCGATAATATTTGCTCGATACTTAGATAAATGGTAAAGAATAGGCCATCTGTTATCATTTTTAATAATGATTTCATAGTCCTCATATTTTTTTACTATCTCGAGCAATTCATCCTCAATGTCACCATCACTGTATTGGTCCTGGCCAGTATAGAATGCTAAATTCAGGTTCACATTTCCTATTTGCTGTTTCATACTGTCACCTTTTGTTTGGATAAAATATTAATTTTTGTTTCCAAATCAACATATCCAACTGATAATTTTGAAGAAAACACTTGTATATTTATTATATCGTATAATCGGTGATAAACTACAAGCTCTTCCCCACTAAAACCGGTACACCCTAATGAAAGAAGGTAGTTGCCTCCTTGGAGGTTCATTTTTTGTGTAAATATAACCTCAACTTCATTACCTATTTCGTAATCACCCGTGTAGATATCCTCTATCAGGGTGTTAGTACCTGCTATTTCAGTACCTTTCAAATCTTTAAAGGTAATTGCAAAAATTGGGGAGCTAATAGCTTCATTAAATTTCACTTTAAATTTAATTGAACAAAAATGATTCCTTTCAACATTACTGGTTAACTCATTCGACTCATCAAAAACACCAAAATCAGTAATTGTAGCCAATTTAGAACCATAATCTAAATGTTCTGGATTCCATTGATAAAAAGTATTCCACCTATTACCAATATGCTCTTCGCTTGAGGTATCACTAACTTCTATAGCATCCGTATGCTCGTGTAGATTTACTAAAAGTTTTTTATAATTATCGACAACTTCTCTTGGTCTTCCAATTTCATTAAGTCTTCCTTCATGTAATAAAATAGCCCTATCGCAATATTTGATAATACTACTTAAATCATGTGAGACCAACAGAATTGTCTTTCCTTGTTGTTTATATTCTTCGAATTTTTTATAACACTTCGCCTGGAAAAACACATCACCAACAGCCAATGCTTCATCTATTATAAGAATATCCGCATCTACATTTATTGAAACAGCAAAAGCTAGCCTTACATACATCCCACTTGAATATGTTTTTACAGGTTGATCCATAAAAGAGCCAATGTCCGCAAATCGTGCTATTTCATCGAACCTTTTATCCATTTCAGTTTTTGAAAGTCCTAAAATACTACCGTTCAAATAAACATTTTCTCGCCCGGTAAATTCCGGGTTAAACCCACTTCCCAGTTCTAGTAAGGCCGCAACCCGACCGTATACATTTATTTCACCACTTGTAGGCATTAATGTGCCAGCGATTATTTGTAGCAATGTACTTTTCCCAGAGCCATTTCTACCAATAATCCCTATTGTTTCACCTTTTAAGATATCAAAATTAATGTCTTTCAATGCCTCAAATTCTCGATAGTACTTCCTTCTCCCACGACTAATTGTTTGTTTTAAACGGTCAATGGGGTTGTCATATATTTGATACTGCTTTGATAGATTTTCAACCTTTATTGCAATTCCATTAGAGGACATCTGCAAAACCCTTTCTAGTTTTTTTAAACCAAATATATCCGAATAGTGCTACTACTATCCCAACTAACATACCATAACCTAGCCAATTCCAATGGGGTAGTTGACCCCATATAATCGTTCTCCTAGTATCTTCAACTGCATAGCTTATTGGATTAAAATAGTATAGGAACTGCATCTCTTTTGGAATTGCAGAAATCGGATAAAAAATTGGGCTCAAAAACATAAGGGCAGATACAATAATATTGATTACTTGACCAATATCCCGAATGTAAACCCCTAGTGAAGCCAAAAACCATGACAAACCTAATGAAATAAGACATATTGGTAATAAAACCAATGGGAATAATATTATTGTCCAATGTAATGTACCAATTAATAGAAACATACTTAGTATAAGCACTATTAGACTTATAAAGGCATGAAATAACGCTGACCCTAAAGAAACTATTGGTAAGATTTCCAAAGGAAATACAACCTTTTTAACATAGTTAGCATTTGATGTAATAATTGACGGAGCTCTTGAGATGATTTCAGCAAAAACATTAAATACTAACAACCCCGAAAACAAAAGTAAGGCAAATTCTAATTTATTAGTATCAGCATTATTCCCCCATTTAGCTTGGAATATAACACTAAAGACGAAGGTATAAATTATTAACATAAAAATAGGGGTAATAAATGACCAAAGTAGTCCTAAATATGAACCCTTATATCTCCCTTTTATTTCTCTCTTAACCAATTGTTTCGTTAATGATTTATTTATTATAATTGAACTTATTATTGATTTGACTGAACCTAACATTCCAGAACTCCCTCAAGTTATATCATTGAAATACGATTGTAAGCAGCGTTAGTTCTTTTCTTCAAAAGACTTTTCGTTATTTACTTCTAATCCCCTTACAATTGCAACACTAATTCCAAAAATCACCCAAAATATCGGCGCAGTTCCAATTACCGAATCATTGAATAACGCCTGCATTAAATATGCAATCCAACCGATAAATAGGCTTATGAACACAATTGATTGTTCATTATCAAGCTGTTGAGTGAATACCGTTTTTACTGCTTTTACGAAAGGAACCGCTAATAAAGCAAGCAATGCCAATAGTGCAAGTACCCCTGATCCATAGAGGATATTAATGTATAGGTTATGCGGCTTATCAACAATAACCGTATGCGTCTCTAAGGCTGCAATTTTTTCTGGATCGTTTTGTGGAAAATGATAAGAAAAAGTATCTAAACCATAACCTACTAATGGTCGTTGCTTAATTAAATCAAAAGTATTTCCCCAAATGAAGAGACGACCAGAGCCTGCCCCAATTCCTGATTCAGGTAGCTGTGGCAATTGGAATTCATCCGCTGTTTTATCATTTGAATCCGCATAAGCGGTTGGGAAAAGTAATACTTTATTTAGTTGTTCTTTAGCGAATTTTTGATATTGATCTGCTATTTCTTTATTTAGTATGACACTGCTGCCATTTTTTAAATCATAATGGTCGCTATTTAGCGCTAATGAAGTTGCACCGATTGCTTGTTGATCATTTGCAAAAGGGTTTTTCGCAACAAACATCCCCACAGATTCATCCCATACTTTGGGATTATGAGTGGTCATTGCCACAAATATGATTGCAAACAATACTAACTGAATTGCCAGCTTACCATAGCTTTTCGCTTTTTCACTCGAACGAACAAGTAAAATGACTAAAACGGGCAAGATAATGACAAAGGTTAAAAATCCGCTTCGTGACAATGAACTTAGAAGCATAGCAAAAGACAACGTTGCTAATAGAGTATTTAAAGCTTGACGGATTTTATTTTTATCTAATATAAACATCATCATAAAGATAGCGATTAATACAACTGAAATACCGCTCACATAGTTCCCATGGTTTATAGTTGTAATAAATTGTGAGCCCGTGCCAATCATATCCTCTGTTAAACCCTTAGGTAATAATATTGAACGGACAAAGCTGCTTTTAATTAAATCCACACCATAAAACCCTAATAATCCCAATAAAGCATTTACTATTACAATTGGGTAAAGTGCATAGATTACATTATGAAGCATCTTTTTCGTGTAGGTTAAGTTTACCGCAATAAAGAACAGGGTAAAATAACATAAATACGTAATTGCACCTTCATGGCGGTTATACATTCCTACCAGAGCTAGTGATTTATATGGTGCAAATAGTGCTGAAAGTGTCACGAATAGCGCTAGAATTGCCAGCGGGATATTGATAAAGCTTTTCTTTATAGGAATACCGATTCCAAATGTACGGTATAGGAAAAGAATGATTAATATTGACGTTGCTATGACTAGAAAAATAAACTTATAATACGTAAACACATCACCTACTGTTCCTGAGCCAATTGATGAATTTGTTATCTGTGGGCTTGTAAAATCAATCACTTTAGTGCGTGTAAGTAACGGCAATATTGCTAAGATTGCTAAAAGAATGCCATATATAGTTTTATCGATCTTTTGTGCTTCTGCTACGTCCCTGTTATCCTTAGTAGCTTCTATATTCGTCTTTTTATTATCTTTAGTGGCATCTGCTTTTGTTTTTTTATAATATTTACTGTAGTTATTGCTCATTGTTTCACCACCTCTATTGTTGATCTTTATTCTTTATGGTTTCTAGCAGATTATTAACTGAATTTAAGACTTGTTCATTTGGGTTAAATTTTAACGATTCTTCCAAGTAGACTCTGGCTTTTTCTAAATCACCAAGATTATAGAGCACTTCACCATAGTGTGCTAAAAAAGCAGAATTCTTTACCAAGGTAACATTCTCATCTTGTGCTTGTTGAAAAAGCGCTCGAGCCTGTTCAAAGTTTTTAAGCTGTAATTGAACAATTCCATAATTCCAGATGACTTCATAGTTATCTGGGTGCTTGTCTGCTAAATCTTTTAATAGCGGCTCTGCTTCGGTTACCTTATTTTGTGACAACAAATGTAGGGCATATTTAAATTGATTACTCTCTTCTGCAAATACCTTGTTCTGCTTATTTCCGATATTATTCACAACAAATAAACAAACGATAATTATGCCGGTTAGACATAAAAAAGTTAAGTTTCTAGTTTTATCACTGAACTGTAATTTCATCGATTTTCCTCCGCATAATTTTACAATTATCTACAAAGCTATCATTTATTATAGACTATGTAGACTATTAGTTCAAAAGTTTATCAGGAATTTTATCTGTATATTTGGGGAAAAGTTGGAACTTGGGGGCGGTTCTTTTGTTCCATCTTATGTATCAAGTTGCAATTTTAAGGGTGAAATTATACACCTCAGTTATGGTGTTAGTAATTATACTGGTAGTTTACCCCAAAATAAAAGCACGACTGGCATAAAATGAACTGCACCCTGTCAAGTAGACAGTAGAAATAATAAAAATGATTTAAGCGGCTTTAGCTCTATATTCCATAGGGCTAAGGCCGTTTAGTCGTTCTTGATATCTATTATGATTATAAAAACGAATGTAATCATCTATCGCTTTAGAAAGCTCTTCAAATGTCTCGTACTTATTTAAATAGTACTTCTCGCATTTGAGTGTTCCCCAAAAAGATTCCATGGGTCCATTATCAATACATCTACCGACTCGCGACATACTTTGTGCCATCTCTGCTTTATCTATCCTGCGTTTAAACCCATGAGAGGTGTATGGGAACCCACGATCACTATGAATAAGTGGATGGTCCCCATTCAAAAGCTCTATGGCTTGGTCAAGCGTCTTGAACACGAGGTTATTATTATTGGAATGTCCTAAAACATAACTAACAATTGATCCATCGTACAGATCAAGAATAGCACTTAAATAGACTTTCTTTGAGGAACCGTATTTGAATTCGGTGACATCCGTTACCCATTTTTCATTTGGCTTTTCCGCCGTGAACTCACGATTCAACACATTCTCCGCCACATGTTGAGGGGGAGAGCGCTTATAAGGCTTTTTCTTTCTGCGAATGACAGATTGTATTCTAAAGATTTTCATCAATCTATAGATACGCTTATGATTGAAATTCTTGTTAAACTTACGATTTACGTTCAACGTCATTCGACGGTATCCGTAGATACCATCAAGTTCCTCATGGAGTGACTTTATCTCTTTTATGATTGTTTCATTCTGAAGTTCTCGAGCAGAAGGCGTACGATTAAGCCACTTATAGTAAGCAGCTCTAGAAATACCCGCGATTTCACACAGTAGAATAATAGCTAGATTCTCTTCCTCATGAAGTTCTTGAATAGCGGTATACTTATCTTCAAATCGGATTTGGCTTATTTTCGCCTCCTTTCGATTTCCTCTAACTTTTTTAGGAATAAATTCTCTGCACGTAACCGTTCATTTTCCCGTTCTAACCTTTTCATCTCTAGTCTAATTTTCTCTTCTGGAGATAGTTCTGCTTTATTTCTTCCACGTTTATCTTTAAGGGCTTCATCTCCACCGTTTTCATACTTCTTAACCCACTGATATACTTGTTGATAAGAGACTTCATAAGCCTCCGCAGCTTTCTGATAATCTTTCCCGTTCCCTATACAATATAAGACCACTTGAATTCGTTCTTCCCAGCTTGTTGATCTTCCTTTAGTCATAGATTGGCTCATCCCCTTGGCAGTTGCCTTAATTTCTCTATGACTATTATTATACTTATTAATCCATTTCCTAAGGGTAGAAGTTGATGATATTCCATACTTTCTTGTAACTTCTCTAAGGGAATATTCTCCAGACTGATAGTCTCTTATAGCCGAAAGCTTTAGTTCTTTAGAGTATTCTTTCCAGGTTGAGGACTCTTTAAGACCTTCTGTGCCATATTCTTCAAAATTATATTTCCAATCAAAAATTGTGGTTTTGTACACCTTATAGATTTTAGTAATTTCGTTTAACGAATATTTCCCCTCTATATACGCTGTTAAGATTTCAAACTTTTCCTCTGCTGAATAAGCTCTTTTAGACATAAAAAATACTCCCCTTAAAGTAGCCAGATTTTTATTTTTTAATCTGTCTACCTTAAGGGGAGCATATCAATATGCTAATTGTGTTTTTATTTTGGAAAAATCCCCTATTTTACCTGCTCTAAATAAGCATCAAACAATCCAATTTCAGCTGATTTTTCTGAATCTAGATCTGTTTCAATCCGTAGTTTAACTGCATCTGTTACATTCAAATTAACATCAGCTGGTAATTTCCCTCGTGTGATTTGTCCAGCATAGATTCTTTTATCGTCTGCATAAATCCTTACTTGGATTGGTTTATCAATTTCTCCAGATCCTTCGGTAAATCCAATCGTTGCAGAAAACTTTGTATACTCTCTGTTTAGGTCAAAGGTAAATTTCCCCGATGGTTTCTTTGTCATTGTTGGTTCATATTTTAATAATAGATATTTTGAATGTTCTTTTTTAATTTTATCTTTCACTGTCTTACTTCCATTACTATATTCATACGAAAGGGCAGTTGTCTCATCATCTGAATGTTTAATGCCATCGCCAAGGTAAACCTTTTCACCGTCAAATTGACCGATAAAGATAGTTTGTGTATTTGTATCATATTTGATTGGTTGGCCAAGCTTATCTGCGATGAAGCGTAATGGAACAAATGTTGTTCCATTATAGGTAAATGGTTTTTGCTCAGGCATTTGTGAGACATTGTCAATCTTAATATCTTTAATACTATAAAATACCTCAATTGCCTTTCCTCCTGCTGCAAAAACACCGATAGAGCTGAATGTAATCGCTCCAGCTATAAAGCCTGTAATGAATTTTTTGTCCATGCGTTTATACACCTCCATGTTTTCTAAATATTTAAATTCTAGATGTTTTCAAAAATACCTCCCTTTTACCAATAATATGATATTTGAATGACTATTAAGCCCGAATGAAATACTGGGACGGTTCTTATAGGGGACAATCGGAAGTTTTGTGCGAAAAAGGGCATAACTAGTGGCTTTCACTAGTTACGCCCTTTTGCTTTTTATTGAAATACACTACACACGCAAAATTTTTGATTGCCTCGGAAGAATGAAGTCGCGGACCTGGCCTATGGGGTTTCAATCCTCCCCCTTGGGCGCGTTAAGTGGATCTTTACGTTACCTTTTGCTTTGTTTTATCAGTTTTATCGATAAAAATCCATTTTTGGTTACAGCTCCCCCCTTCCCACTTAAGAGGCTTTTTTTAAAAAGTATTAAATTGAACTTTGTCAAGGTATGCCCCCTGGTTCGGCCCTCTGTAAATGTCCTTTTTTGCAGGAAGGGCATAAGGTAATGTCTTTGTTTGCTAGGATTGAGACAACTTCTAAAATATCTTTTCCTTCAAATTTTGGTTTATAATCTGGACTTCCAGTTAAATACCTACATAGTTCTAATTTCGTTTTTTTATTTCGATTGGCTAAGATCGCGTAATGTCGGATTTTCACCAATCCCTTCGGGAGTATGTGCATCAAAAATCTGCGAATAAATTCAACGCCTGGCATGGTTACCGTTTTAACTTTATTGTTATTTTTATAGTCTTTCACTTTAATAGTCACTGTATCGTCATCCATAGAAACAATCCGATGATTGGATATGGCAATTCGATGAGTGTACCGACCAAGATATTGAATGACGGCCAAAGGACCGGCAAAGGTTTTCTTGGTATAGCTATACCAGTTTTTAGCGTAACACTGGTCCAATAAATATTGGAACTCCTTCGGGTCTTCGTACTTTTTTGCATCGTTAAAAAACTGAAGCTGATTTTTCTCATAATATTCTTTTAGGTAATAAAAATATTTGCCGCGGAACTTTTTTGATAGAACCTTCACCGGGATAAAGAATTTTTGGCTGGTGTTCCGCCACATATTTTCTTTAGTAAGACCGCCTGCCAATACAACAGTATGAATATGCGGATGGTAGTGCAAATTTTGACCCCATGTATGCAAAACGGAAAAAAAGCCGATTTGTGCACCAAGATACTTTTTGTCTTGAGCGAGTTCTGTAAGCGTCTCAGCTACTGCTTTGTACATTAAGTCATAAAGTAGTTTCTGATTATGATAAATAATCGTGTGCAGTTGTTCCGGCATGGTAAATACCACATGGAAATAAGGGGCATTCAGAATATCCTTTTTTCTGCCATCTACCCATATTTCTTTATTAACTCCTTGGCACATGGGGCAATGTCGGTTTCGGCAAGAATTATAACTGACTTGTGTATGTTCACAGTGATCACATTCATAGGCATGTCCTCCTAAATCAGCGGTTCGGCATCGCATGATGTTAAAGGCGGCTTTGAGTTGTTGCGGCGATGCTTTGTGAGTTTCCATAAACCGATAAAAGAATTTTTGAAACAAATCTTGGACTGTTATCATACTTCACGGTCCTTCCTAGTATCCAATGGACTTTTGACTCCCATCAGACTTTTGGAAGTCATGTGAAGGTAGGCTGTAGTTGTTTTAAGACTTGTATGTCCAAGCATTTGTTGGATAAGTACTGGCTCAACCCCGTCCTCTAAAGAGTGAGTGGCAAAACAATGCCGAAGCGTATGGGCGGAAATTTTGGGATCAAGTTCTAATTTGTTTCTAAGCTTAATGATCGTATTTTTGATTGTTTTGACATGAATATGTTCGCCCTGTTTTTGCCCTGGAAAAAGCCAATCATCAAGTTTATACGATGTGTTAGAGAAGTATTCTCTAAAGTAATTCCGAAGCACTTTCAGTGCCAAATCAGATAAAATAGTATACCGATTTGTATTGTGTTTGGCGTTTTCTACACGAATTCGCATGGTTTTACTGCAAATATCGCTAATTTTTAATTTGGCCACTTCACTTACTCTAAGACCGCTGCCATAAATCAATTCAAGTATGGCCTTATGTTTTAGATTTTCAGTTGAATCTAATAAGGAAAGAACGTCTTCTTTAGCTGGAATGACAGGTAACTTTTGTGACCTTTTCATCCTCGGAACCTTTCTTTTATTCCAATCTTTTTCTAAAACATAGGTGTAGAAGAATCGAATGGCTGAAATATAATTATTGATGGTCCCAGCGGATAACCCTTTTTCTTTTTTAAGGTAAAGAATATATTGTTGGACATCCTCATGGGTCATATTTTCAATCGATTTATTGTTTTCCTGAAGATATTTTGTAAAAGCCTGCATTCGACGGCTGTAAGATTCTTTCGTGGATTCCGGGGAACCCTTTAGTTCAAAGTAAAGATCCGTTTTTTGTTCATATTGGTTCATGATGTTTCCCTCCCGATCATTGAGTTTAGAATGAATAATCAGGAGGCAGGCGGGTCTCTCGAAAACTGAAGGGGAATATTGGTATATATTTTATTTGTAGAATGTGTTAAAATCTTCATAGGAAAAAGTATGTCCTTTCTAGGTTTGTTTGGTTTGGCGATTAAACAATACCACAAAAGACATACTTTTTCTGTTTTTTTTGCTTATTTATTGCGGAGGGGGCTTTTAAAGAGCCATCGCGTTAGCGATTTCGTTCTTCTCATGTTCCATTCGGCTTTTCAAAGAGTGTGAATTCCAATGAAAATTACGAAAGTGCAACTAGACATAGCTACTAGTTAGCGCTTTTTTAAAATTTCCTTATTTATTAAGGCAATATCCACATATGCCCAATCTTTGCTTTCTTTTTTCTTAAGGTCCGAGTTTGAATCCATTACAATGAGTTTGGAACATGCGAACCGGGCCTATATTCCAAAAGTGACAGAAAAAGAATATACCATCATTCAAGATGATGAAGAATATTTCCATGAAGCAATTCCTTATAATAATTAAGTGGGGTCAGTAACATGAACAAATTAGAAGTATTAAAATCCATACTTGCAGGATCTATTGTTGAAGTTGGACTTAAATTATATAAATATGATAGCAAGCCAATGAAATTCAATATTGTTGTGCAGGAACTAATTGGCAAACATCTAATATTACTCTCAATGGGTTTCTACAATGGGAAAACTGGTATATATTAAGCAGGTAAGCTGGTCTTTGTCCAGCTTTTTTGTTTGCTTGAACTAACCCTTTGATGGTATAATGTAATTACAGTGATTACAGCAGATTCAGTAACAACAGTGATACATTAAAGGGGAAAGAAGGGAGAATCTTTGGAGAAAATAACACAAGTACAAAAAAGAAACTTAATTTCATTGGCCACTATTGGTGCAGAACTAGGGATCAAAGAAGGGGATTATGTTTCAATTGAAGTAAAAGATGGTGGGCTGTTTCTAAGACCTGTTAATTGGCATGATAAGAGCCAAGAATATTTCTGGACAAATTCATTTCAAAAGAAAATGAAACAGGCTGAAAAGGATTTAGAGGAGGGTAACTATCAAAAGTTTGACTCATTAAGTGAATTAGCTGACTTCATTGAAAAGGGAATTGAGGCTAAAAGTGAGTAAACAATCTATTGTTACCCAACAATTCTTTAAAGATTTGTTCCAGTTATCCAAGAAAGAGCAAAAACAGGTGGCCAAAACAATTAAATTAATGGAACAGGATATAACACACCCTTCTTTAAATTGCCATGCAGTAAAAGGAACACCTTATCATGAAGTGTATGTAAATATGGACATTAGAATAATATTTGAATTTAATGAGGATTTATATGTGCTATTTAGGGCAGTACATCATGATATGTTGGACAGGCTATAGCTATAATGCAGCCTGTTCTTTTTTGTTATTCCATTTGGTTCTTTATTTCTATGGAACGTGGGGACGGTTCGCATGTTCCACTCTAGCAAATTTTATGTAAGAATCTATCATAATTAGAATGCAAAAAAAACAACCAACATAAACTGTTAGCTGTGCTATATAAGATGCACGGTCACCTGCAACATACGTGCTGTATGAAGAACGGCTGACTCTCTATAATTATTAATGAAAAAAGTAACCTATCCCATCACTTGGTTGCGGAGGAGTCATGTTACTTTTTTCTGTGTGCCCTTCAATGGAACAAGGAGTTTGTCCGCTTGTGTCCCTACACAATTACTGCCTAAAGCGGCTTTCCAACTCGTATATACGTTGCTCCAGTTCTAAATTCTTATGTTCGATAAAACTTATTTTCCGCCTACATGTTCACGATTGTTGTCCAATTTTTCACCATTATGAATCGCATATTTCTCTATCACTTCTAAACGTCTATTCATTTCCATTCGGAACTCTCTTTGTTCATCCTGTATTGCTTTCAAAATTCCCAATACCTCATCCATTTATACGATCCCCCCTTACAGTCGGGTAGTAGTGACTCTTTGCTAATGTTATAACAGAGTGTCTACAATTTAGGAATACCGGGACGGTTCGTGTGTTCCTTATTTCATAAAATAAGCTACTCCTTGATATACTCATAAATTTTATTATAGATAGTTAAATTTTCATCTTCGATTACCTTTTCGATGTTGCACCAATACAATTTTATTAAGTCAATATATATTTTTCTTCTTTCATATTCCCAGCTTCCGAAGTTTGACTTTTTCAGATTTGAAATACTTACGTCCAATCGTTCAAAAGACTCACTTAATTTCGCTATTAATTCTTTATTCCATGTAGAATACTTAAACCATTCAATAGGCTTTCTTTCTTTATATCCATTATTTATTCTTATTCCATCAAAAGTTACATCAAAGAAGTACGATCCTGCATTTAAAATAAATTTATCAAATACTTTATATCCTTCTAATAACTTCAGCTGCTCTATATCAAAGTCCACATTAGAAATTATATCTAAGTCAACTTTCCTTGAAATCATATCAATATTTACTTCATCAGGCTTCTTCTTTAATAATTTATATAAAATATCCCAAAAGGTGTTATTTCCCCCTCTATAATCGGGTTCCCATAATTCAAGCCATTTAGACACTTTATCTAAAATAAATTTATTATCGAATGAAATAGCTTTTTCTAAGATGTCAGGGAAAATCCGATAGAATTGTATAAAATAGTACTCTTTCTCCATTATACTTTTGATAAATCCTTCTTGAATATTGTCATGAGATGAATAAATAATCTCCTTCCAAAAATCACGGTTCTCATCGTTTACCATTATTCTGTAGCGATTTTCAAACCTTACATTAAACTCTTTAAAAAATTCACATGCATTTTCGCCATATACTACCTCTATATCATGTATTAACAAAGTTAACTTATTTTTATTTTCAACTACTCGATACCTATAATATTCTAACAGTTCTTCTAATAAATATTGTTTTCCACCAAGAACATAAAATTTACTTAAATTATCTTGAAGATAGTTCCAAAAACACTCCACAGTTGAACTATTTATTATCCCTGATTTTGCATGTGCACACTGATTCCTTACATTCTTCCAGTATTCATATTCGTTTTTTGCTATTTCTCTTTGTTCAAAAAATATGATAGCTATACTTCCCTCTTTTTTAGGATCAGCTACTATTATATCATTAAGGTGTTTCTCCCAATTATCTTCATTATTTAACTCCTTAATTATAACTGATTGCCATCGTCCCTCATTAAAACCCTCTGGACGATAGGAACAATTTATAATTCTGTTTTTTAGTGTAATTTTAAATGCAAGATACGACATGATAAATGCGGATCTGTATGCTCCTATTTTGTAGCAGATTACAGATTCCGAAAATAACTCTTTTGCTTCATTATCCAATGGGTCTAATCTATTAATCCATTTTTCAATATCCAATTTCATTAAAATACCACCATTTCTTGCTTTATGTAATTGCTAGATAAATAGGATGTAACATATAAAGTTAGTATAAAAAAAGGAAACTTCTATAATAATTATAGAAGTTTCCTCAAGTAAAACTCACTTTACCACTTTATGTCAAACTCATAGTTCATCACTTTTTGAGTTGAGCCATTTTCAAAAACTTCAACAGTAAATTTACCTTGTCTTTCATCTTTTGGTATTGGTGGTAACATGATATAACCCTTAGCATCTTGGTCTTCACCAATATCTTTAAACCAAGTGGTATCTTTCCAATATAAAACACCGCCACGGATATCCTTATTAGCGTATGTGTCTAATTCCGATTGGAAACTTGCTGTACCTTGGTCTAATTGCACAAGATTTTCATTTGTATTTTTTACGATAACATACAACTTCGTATAGTTGGGATCATCCTCAACTGAATATACTTCTACTCGTACACCATTAATTGTTTTAGAGACTGGAAGTGCTTCATATTTAGTTGAATCTTGTTTAGATGGGTCTTCAGATTTATCGCAAGTATTTTCTTGGTCATCGACTTCTTTATTAATGTTATCAACCGGTTTATCAATTGTAACCGTCTTTGTTTGATCATCCCATTCAACATCTGCACCTAGTTGTTCGGCGATAAAACGTGTTGGTACATACGTATGTCCTTCATAATTTAATGTCGTATAGCCGCTAGGCAACGCTTTTGCTTCGCCATTAATTTTGTATTTAACCCAATTTGTTATACTAGGCAGCGAAGCATTATTCGCTAATACATTGCCTCCTGACAAAAGGACACCACCGACAATAACACCGGCAATAAATTGTTTGTAGTTTTTCATGGTACTGTTTCCCTCCTTATTGAGCTGTTGAGGATGCCCCCATTGCTACCCATGGCTTTTCATATACTGCATGAAGGCTATCTAACTTCACAATAGTATCCGTGATTTTCGACTGAAGATCAGCTAATTGAAGCTCCTTTTGTCTTAAATCTAATTCAGTTGTTTGACCAACTTCATATTGAACTTTTGTTACTTGTAAACTTTTTTCTGCATTAGATAGATTGGTTTGTAAGATCGCATATTGGTCTTCTAAGCTCTTAATATTTAAATAGGTTGTACGGATGCCTTGAGCTATACTATCTTTTGTTTGAGCGATTTGATTTCCAAGAGTAGACACGGTAATTCTTTTTGTTTCATAATTCTCACCGATACTACCTGAGTTATACGTATATAAATCAAGTGATTTTTGGGTAAGATTTTTTGCTTGTTCTAGTTCAAATATCGTTGGGTGCTTTTCTAATGTTTTCGTAATTTGATAATCAACATCCGCATTTTCCATCGTTTCAAATGCAGGGATATCTACTAATGCATATGTGTTGTTACTTGATACACCCATTAATTGATTTAATTTAATTTTCGCTTGTGATAAAGCCTTTTCTGATGCCTCTAATGTCTTTTTCGTTCCATCTAGCTTATTTGCTAATTGATCATATTGAACTTGGCTAATAACTCCTTGTGTTAACTGAACTTTTGCAAGCTTGAAGTTCAACTCTTCTACTGCTAGAGCTTTTTCGTTATACAACTTACTTGCCTCTTTTTGAATGACATCATTATAGGCCTGTTTAACTTGATATGTGATTTCTTCTTTTGTTGTTTCGAGATCACGTTTTGCTTTTCTCACTTTGTCATCTGCTGATAACATCCCTAAATAAATTTGTCTTATTTGAGCATCCTCTAATGAATTACCCGTACCGAATGGTTCACTGTATCTGAAGAATTCACCGTAGTCATCACGTGATTCATCCGCCTTATCAATTTCTTTTTCGGCATTTTTTAGCGCGTAGCTATAGGCAAGTGCCTTTTGTAATGCATCATTATATGTTAATGTAGTCGAATTTTCATTTTTAGGGATTGAACTATTAGAATTACTATTTGTGCTCGTTTGTTGTGTACTTGTCGGCTGTGTAATCGTAATTGTTCTTGTTGTTCCATTCCAGTCTACTTTTGCGTCAAGGGTTTCACTAATGAAGCGTAGGGGTACCATTATTCGATTATTTAGTAATTGTGGTTCTGTATCTAGCTTTTGGAGGATATTGTTTATAAAAGCATCTTTAGAGCCTTTTTTAAGCGTGATCGTTTTATCCTCTTTCGCAACTTTTACGGCTTGAGTTGCCTGTTCCCAATCGACTTTTGCACCTAACTTTTCAAAAACGCCGCGCAAAGGAACTAAGGTAATATCCCCATGAATAACAGGATTTTGATCAAATACAACTTTATTGCCGTCGACATAAACAGAGATTGACGATTGTTCTGCATGTGTGAGCTGCGGGAAAGTTAGAGTTCCTGCTAGCAAAGGGATTATAGCCCATTTTGATATTTTATTCATCTTTTCATCTCCATATATTGGATATAGATTCTAGTAAAAAAGGACCCCCTAATGGAGGCCCTCTTATTTAGGGTTAATTACTTAACTGTAACTGTTTGATTTGTTTCGTCATAGTTAACAGATGCACCTAAAGCTTGTGCTACGAAACGAACAGGAATTACTGTACGTCCATCTTTAACTTTTGCAGCAGAATCCATTGCGATGTTTGCACCGTTAACTGTTAATGTCTTAGAACCAACTTTTAATTGTGCAACATTTCCTGCTTTAATAAATGTAGCTGTTTGAGTTGCTTGATCCCAAAGAATGTTATCTTGGCTGATACCGATAGCTTCAGCTACATATCGAACTGGCATAAATGTACGACCAGCTTCTACGAATGGAGCAACGTCCATTGTTTTTTCAACTTCGCCTACTTTATAAGTAGTAGATCCAATTGTGAATGTTGCAGGTACAACTGTTGCATTACCATCAGCTGGAGTTACAACTGTTGCAACAGCTTTCTTCACAACGTAGTCACGATCGAATTCACCAGCGTCTACTTTACCAGAAAGATCATATTCTGGGTCTTTAGCATCATATTTGAATGTTGTATCACCGAATTTAGCATCATTCTTACCAAATGCTTTATAAAGTGCCCAATCATCACCGAAAGTAGAGTTTTGAACGATAGCATCTCCACCTACTTCAACTGTTACTTCACCTTCAGGAACTGAACGGTTAAGGTCAAGTGCTAGTCCTGAAACTACAATTTTACTAGCTCTTGTGCTTTCACCATCAATGTCAAATGTTAATACTCCACCATCAACATTAATAGAATCCTCTTTGATCTTAACGTTTCCTTCACTTACAGTGATTTTTGGTTTTTTATCTGTAAATTCACCGTTAGAAAGTTTAAGTTGTACTGTTTTATCATCAAGTAAAGCACCTTTAACAGCTTCAGTAATTACGATATCCTTAAGAGGTTGCTCTTTAATACCTGTTCTTACATCTACTTTTTCTGTTTCAACTTTAACTGGAGCAACAACTTTAGCAATTACTGTTTCAGGAACTTCAATACCTGCACGACCACTGATTTTAACTGTTACATCGCCTTCAACATCAGCTTTTGTAGATACATAGAATTTAACTTTAAATTCTCTTTTTGAATCAGTATCTTTTAGATCAGATGGTAAATCAAAGCTGATTTCATTGCTTTTTCCTTCGATATCACTGTTAAATAGGTCTTCTACCTTAGCGTTATTTCCATTTTTATCTTTAATGTTTTTAGCATCTGAAACATCTACACCTAGAACTTTTACCCAAGTTGGGAATTCTACGTCTACGCTTCTACCTGGTAACCAAGAGCCTGCAACCGTTTCTTTAACAAGAACTTCTACAGTTTCTACATCTTTCTTGTCATCTGTTAAGCGACCAGCTAATAGTGTTGGCACATCACCTTTTAAAGATGCATCTGTACCGAAATCGCCATATTTTGCAACGACAATAGTAGCACTTGATACTTTATCACCATCAAGATCAACTTCGATATCGCCAAATTCAGCGCGTTTGTCAGCGTCGATTTTCAAACCTTTAATATAGAATGTACCAATTTTTGATGCTTGTTTACTGAATTTGAATTCAATCGTTAATTTATTATCCTTCGGAGTTACAGTTAAATCATTTTTAACATCAATTACGCCAGCTTCAGTAAATCCACCACCAAGGCTAATATTAGAGCTGCTGATATTTTTATCCCATTTAAAATTAGATGGTAAAGTTAATGTGATTTTTTGCTTTGAGCCACCATTGTAAAGTGCGCCAAGAGATGTTTCATCTATGCGCATATCATCAATTTGTCCGCCGTCTTTAATTGTTTTTACAGAAGCAATTGATGCTGTTGTTTTACCTCCACCAATAACAGCGATCGTATATTGACCACCTGAAAGAACTGAATCTCTTGGATCAACAGTTACTTTAACATCACCTTCTGCTCCATCAACTTCAAAATATAATGGGATTTTATATTCGCCAGCGCCTTTTGCAATTTTTTTCTCTATTCTAAGTTCTAAATCACGGTCAGTTCTTGAAACAACTGTTAATTGATCGTTATCGATAAGTTTATCTTCTGTAAAATAACCATCTGACCAATTCACGCCACTTGGCAATGATAATCTAAACGTATCACCAGTAGTCGCGATATCCATATCATCTGCTCTAATGATTAAGTTGTTTGGATTATTTAGGTCTGTAGCATCGTAATCATCAGCAACATATAATACCTTATCAACAATATTCTTAGTATTTGCAGCATCAACAGTTGTTACAGCTACAGGAGCTACAACGCCAGCTAATAAAGCTGCAGAAGTCATAACTTTTAAAGTTTTATTCATAATTTCTTATCCTCCCTATGATTGGTTGAAATTTTATATTTTCACTAAACCAAAAGAACAGCTTCATAACTTCTTATGTAACAAGATTAATAGAATTGTTCCCTTGGGTTAGTAAATACCTAGAAATAAAGTTCCATTGTGTAGTATAGTACTGAAATTCACAATTGTCAACCTTTTCTACTAATACAAAAATATTACAAGAAATAAGTTAGACAATTTGTCAACTTCATTTTAACCACTGTGCCTCTTTAAGGAATTTACCCTTTAATGTTAGCACATTCCTATTATAGGATGTTTTAGCTACAAGATGCAACAATTTTCTACCATGTTACACAAATGTAATATTAATAGAATTTCATTGACAACTTGTTATTCTGTTAGATTGAAATCATCCATACACAATTCGCTTTGGCTTAGTTCAAAGCTATTGATCTATAGATCATTGTAAAAGCATTTACTTTGTGTTTCCTCTCACAATATCTATCTATACTTGATTATATGTGAAAATATGCCAAAGGTACAGTTAAGGTTTGCTTACTTTCGTTACAGAAGTGTTACAACGGCAAAAAGTCAGATACATTTATCGATCTGACTTCCACCTCAAACTTATTAATTACTGTTTATCCCCTAACGCAAACATAATTTCCGTCTCACAAACTAATTCACCATCTACCGTTGCAATTCCTTTTCCTTTTCCAATCTTTCCTTTTACCCTTGTCATTTCTACTTCTAAGCGAAGTTGATCCCCTGGCACTACTTGTCTTTTGAAACGACAGTTATCGATTCCTGCAAAGAAGGCAAGGCGTCCTTGATTATCAGGAAGCTTGAGCATGGCAACCGCACCAACTTGGGCTAACGCCTCTACAATGAGTACACCAGGCATGACTGGGTAATCAGGGAAATGTCCGTTGAAGAATTCTTCGTTAGCTGTGATATTTTTGTAGCCAACCGCGCGCTTGCCGTCTTCGACTTCAAGTATACGGTCTACTAATAGGAAGGGATAACGGTGTGGGATGATTTTTTTTATTTCATTAATATCTAACATATGTAGTGGTCTCCTTTTCCAATGTACTTTTGACCAATTATAGCATACTAGATTTAGTATCAAAAGCTATTGACATGGAGAGCGCAGGCTCTCCATGAACAACATTTTTTTGCCCACCTACATCCCTCTAACATCATCTGCACACTCTATTGTGCAGTCTTTATCTTTTCGATGTTTAATTTGTGCACGTTTTGTTTCTACCATACAATATAATACCGGGATTACAAATAGCGTTAAAACTGTTGAGGCAATGGTTCCGAACATTAACGAAATGGCAAGTCCAGAGAAGATCGGATCGAACAAAATAACAATGGCTCCGATTACTACTGCTGCCGCTGTTAAAATTATCGGCTTAGCTCGGACGATTCCCGCTTCAATTACTGCATCCGATAATGTTGCCCCTTCCTTACGGCGCATGATTGTAAACTCTACTAATAGAATCGAGTTTCTAACGATAATCCCTGCTAAGGCGATTACCCCAATCATGGACGTCGCCGTGAAGAAGGCGCCAAACAACCAGTGACCTGGGATGACGCCAATCAATGTCAACGGAATTGGTGACATGATAATAAGCGGCGTAATAAAGGACTGGAACCAACCCGTTACAAGCAGGTACATGACAATCAACGCTACAGCAAAGGCAAGCCCTAAATCGCGGAATACTTCGTACGTGATTTGCCATTCGCCATCCCACTTCATCTTACTATCATCTTCTAACCATGGCTGATGAGTTAGATATTGTTCAATTTTTGTACCGGAAGCTGTTTCAATCGCTCCGATTTTATCCCACATTTTTGCCATCGAATAGGCTGGGCTTTCCTCATAACCGGCAACATCACCGACAACATAGGTGACACTTTGTAGGTTTTTCCGGTAAAGAGGTTGTTCAACCTGTCCTTCTTGAATGTCAACAAGCTCTGCCAATGGAATCAGTTTACCTTCTGCTGTTGGAATTTGAATGCTCTTTATATCCTCCAGATTGGCTCGGTCACCTTTTTCTGGCTGAATTTTAATCTGGACTGGATTTAATTCATGTTCAGGGTGAATTAATCCAACAGATGCTCCATCCACCATCATTTGAATCGTTTTGACGATTTGCTCGTCTGAAATACCATTAAGCCTTGCTTTTTCTTTAATCGAGAAACTATATTGCGTTTGAATATCTTCCATGTACGTATCGACGTCGACAACGCCTGCTGTTTCTTTAAAAATTTTCTCAGCCTTGCGAGCTACTTCAAATTGCTCTTCCCGGTCATTGCCATAAATCTCTAACACAAGTGTTGATAATACCGGTGGTCCTGGTGGTACTTCTACAACTTTGGCATTAGCGCCATACTCACCTGCAATCTTTTGAATATCAGGACGGATTCGTTTGGCAATATCATGACTTTGATCTTTCCGGTTTGTTTTTTCTACAAGATTGATTTGGATATCAGCCTCGTGTTTGTCTGAACGTAAATAATAGTGACGAACAAGCCCATTAAAATTGAACGGTGATGCTGCACCAATATACATTTCATAATCTGTTACTTCATTTATAGTAGATATATATTGGCCAATTGCTTTTGTTGCTGCTGCTGTCCCTTCCAATGTCGAACCTTCCGGCATATCAATGACAACTTGAATTTCACTTTTGTTATCAAACGGCATCATCTTCATAGGTACTGCCTTTGTATAGAAAAACGTAAATGAGCCTAACAGTAACCCAATAACACCAAGTAAAAATACGAATCTTTTACCTTTATTTAGAAGCATTTGCTGAATTGTATTCGCATACCATTTGGAATATCCTTTTAAGTTATGACGTTCAAATGCCTGCTCTCTTTGACCTGGTGTCTTTTTTAAGAAACGATAAGCAAACCACGGTGTGACAATAAAGGCAACAAGCAATGAGAAGAACATCGCCACTGATGCATTAATCGGAATCGGTGCCATGTATGGTCCCATTAATCCACCAACGAAAGCCATCGGCATTAGTGTTGCGATAACAGTGAAAGTGGCCAAGATTGTTGGGTTTCCTACTTCATCGACGGCTAGTATGGCTGCCTTCAATGGCTTATGCGTTCCTTTTTGGAACCAGCGATGGATGTTTTCAACAACAACGATCGCATCATCGACGAGAATCCCGATCGCAAAAATCAGTGCAAATAAAGTTACGCGGTTTAAGGTGTAGCCATACATTTTACTGAGGAATAAAGCTAGTGCCAATGTAACCGGCACGGCAATTCCAACAACAATGGCTTCACGCACCCCTAGAACTACACCAATTAAAAGCGTAACAGACAGTGTCGCAATGAGGAGGTGCTTGATTAATTCGTTTGCCTTTTCTTCCGCTGTTTCACCATAATTCCGTGTTGGTGTCACTTGAATCTCTTGTGGGATCACTTTTCCTTTCAGGTCTTCAATTTTCTTCTCTACATTATCAGCAATCCAAACTGCATTTGTGTTTGGTTTTTTCGAAACAGATATCGTAACAGCAGGATAAATTTCACCTTGCTCTTTCTCAATATGCTTTTCTTCTGCCATTGGACCTGCACCAAGAAGGACATAATTCGTAACTTCTCCCGGTCCATCTTTTACAGTTGCCACATCCTTCACATACACGGGGCGGTTTTCATAAATGCCGATTACTAAGTTTTCAATTTCGGTTTTATTTTGAATATACTGACCTGTTTTTACTTTATATTCTTTGTTTCCTTGATCAAATTCTCCAGATGGCAATGAAATATTGGCCTGCCTTACTGTTTGTTCAATGGCAATCGGGGAAATGCCGTAGCTTGCCAAGCGATTTGGATCAATTCGAATGAGGATTTCTCGGTTAAGCCCACCAATGACTTCCGTTTTCGAGACATTTTCGATTTTGTTGATTTCATCTGCGACGACATCGGCGATTCTTTTTATATCATAATGTGTATGCTGATCACTCCACAGTGTGTAAGATACAATGGGAACATCATCGATCGTAATCGGCTTGACAAGCGGCTCCATTGCGCCTTCAGGAAGCTCATCGATATTGGACATGAGCTTATTATAGAGACGGACTAAGCTTTGATCTAAATCCGCGCCTACTTCAAATCGTGTAATGAAGTTGGCCATGCCCGGTGTTGATGTAGAATAAATATATTCGATGCCATCAATTTCCCATAGCTTCTTTTCCATTACTTTTGTAATTCGATTTTCAATATCTTCGGCCGTATGTCCTGGATAGGCGATATAGATATCGACCATCGGTACAGATATTTGCGGTTCTTCTTCCCGCGGCGTATTTAACACCGCGAAGACCCCGAGTAAGAGCACAGCGATGACAAGCAATGGCGTCAGCTTTGAATCAATGAATGCTCTCGCAATTTTACCGGATAATCCTATCTTTTCGCTTTTTTCGTAGTCGTTTTTCATTCGGCAGCCACCACCCGTACGCCATCCTTGACCTTTTCAATGTTGGATAGAACGATGCGTTCGCCCGGATTTAATCCGCTTAGTACTTCAACTGTTTGATCCTGTTCTTTACCAAGCTGCACATAATGAAGATGAGCAATGCCTTGATCGTCGACAACAAAGACGGCAGTTAATTGCGACCAATAATAGATAGCTGTTTTAGGAATAAATATTCCTTTTTGATCCCCTTCAGGAAAAATAGCATAGCCAAACATGCCGCTCTTTAACTTACCCGCTGTTTGCAGAACTTCAATTTTCACCCTAAAGGTGCGGCTTGCTGGATCGATCTTTGGGGTGATTTCTGTTACCTTGCCCTGTACGGTATTTTGCAAAGCGTCAATTGTCACTGAAATTTGATCTCCAATCTTAATCTCGCTTTGCTTACGCTCATCAACGAAAACTTCCAAGTAATAAGGTGCTTTTTCTACTGTGAGTAATGGCATACCTGGATTCACCATGTCACCTGTGTCCACAACCGTTTCAACCACGACTCCGTCAAATGGTGCCGTTATCGTTGCATCTTGAACACTAATGCTGGCTGAATTGTAGGCAGCTTCCGCAACACCTAAGTTCGCCAACACTTCTGTGCGATTGGCTTTTGTTGTTGCTAGCTTAGCTTCCGCTTCTGCCAACTGTGCTTTTGCTGCAAGATACGCTGTTTCAGCTTCGTCTTTTTCTTGCAGACTAACAGCTCCTGCCTCATACAAACTTGTCATACGGCTATACATTTTTTCTTTTAAAGTTAAATCTGCCTGTGCCTTTGTCACAGCCGCTTCGACTTGTTTAATTGTTTCATCAATACTTTTAACCTTTGCTTTTACAGTATCTATATTGGCTGAAACTTGATTTAACGATGCGTTCACTTTTTCATTATCCAGCAACACCAATGTCTGCCCTTGTTTTACAAAGTCACCACTTTTCACAAGAACATTACTAACATTCGCCATAATTTCTGATGCAATCTTTGCATTCTCATCCGAGACTATAGATCCAAATACTTTATTGCCGGTATTATACGTCTCACTATTTACTTTCCCGATTTCAATCCCATCCACCTGCTCAGCTTCCACCAGCTTTGTCCCTGGCTCTACTTTTTCATTAAAAATGCCAGATAAAATTAATAAAAATGCCGTTACAGGGATGATGAGAAAAACAATAATTTTTATCCAACCCTTCATTAAAGTCCCCTCCCTAGAAAAATATACCATAATACCTATATGGGTATATTATACCCTAAATAATTATACGTCAACTTAAAATTTCACATATTTCAGGACATGGGGCCGGTGGTGTGCCAGAGGGTCGGGAACTGTGTCTCAGTTTTTTCGGGACGCGGGGTCGGGAACTATGGCCCAAAGGAACGAACCGGGGCCCAGCCACAAAAAAAGAGAGCACGCAGCCCTCTAAATTACTAGCATTATTTATTTTCATCCGTACCCTTTACAACCAAATCCACTAAATGTTCCCACGTTGAGAATTTTAAAGCATCCATCGCTTTCCCACTTCCGATGACACCGTAGCCAAACATAATCCCAGCTGTCATGCTAACAACGAGTAGGATCGCAACAATGAGCAAGCGCAGCCAAATAGGAATAAGCCGGATTTTGGTCGGCTTTTTTTGTTCGGTATCCTTCTCTCGACTTTGTTGTTTTTGGACACGTTCGGCTCGCGCAACAACTCTTGCTTGTCTCCGTTGTATGCGTGATTTCTGTTCAGCTTGCCTTAACTGTTCAAATTCACTTGCCATTGTTGTTACCCCTTTAATTTTACTTATATATACATAGAAGAAACTTACTCGGGTTGGAATAAACTACCTCAAATTAGATATCAGACCAGCCATTTGGTCTGCTATTGAGATGGATTTTGCATTGAATTGGTATGAGCGTTGGGCGGTCAGTAGCTCTGTCATTTCCGTTGCGGTATCGACGTTTGACATTTCTAAGGCCCTTTGCTGGATCAAACCTTCTTCACCTTCTACAACCTGATAAACTTCCTCATCCAATAGGTTTAGTTGTTCTAAGTCCGGCAATGCAAATTGATTCTCACCTATTGCCTGTAAAAGTTGCGGGCGAAGTACTTGAACAAGTTGAAGTTGGCCCAATGATTCTTCGGTATTATCATTGTTTGTTACGATTACTTCACCAGACTCAGAGAATTTTATATCCTTAAAATTCTCTGGAACAAATATCGGTTCACCATTTGTTCCAAGGACAAAATCTCCATTACCTGTAACTAGTGCCATTTCACCTTCATCGTAAGGTGAGAGGTAAAAGGCACCGTCCCGAGTGTAACGTGTAGTGAAGTCTCCATTTTCTTCAACGAGCAATCCAAAGAAATCATTTGGCCTTTTTAAAGCCAGGTCCAACGAGCGATCTGTTGATTTAATACTGCCTTGTTCCATCCGTAGATTTGTTTCAGAGAGTTTAGCCCCCGAGCCTTGGCGAATGCCATTTGGCGTACGACGACCAATCTCTTCATTTGCATTTGGTTGATTATTAATTTGCTGGAATAAAAGATCATTAAAGTTTGTTTCTCTACTTTTATAGCCATTTGTGTTTGAATTGGCTAGGTTATGACCGATGGTATCTATCTTTTTCTGAAGTTGTGCCATTGTTACACTTGCTGTTAGCATTGATCGATTCATTGATCATACCCCCCTAGCTTATACGACCGATTTCATTTACGGCTTTTTCCATACTTTTATCGTAGGCTTGTACTACCTTTTGGTTGGCTTCGAATGTCCGATAAGCCATCATCATTTCTGACATCGTTTGTTCTATATTAACATTGGAACGCTCAATAAATTTCTGTTTTACCTGATAGGTTATTTCCGGGTTATCAAGCGCACTTGGCAGCTCTTGGTTTGCCCCGTCTAAGCGGAATAAACCATTGCCTTCTTTTACAAGTTGCCCCGGATCTTCTGCATAGGCGATTTGAATCTGTTGGCCCGTGTCCTCGCCATCTTCGAAAAAACGTCCATCCGCAGTAACGGTAAAATCAGCACCATAGATCATGAGAGGATCTCCAAATGTATCCGTTACATAATAACCATCCGTTGTCGTTAGATATCCTTCACCATCTACTGTGAAATTCCCATTTCGTGTATAACGAGTCTCACCGTTGGCATCTAAGACTTGAAAGAATATGGCACCCGGGCGATTTGTATCAGGATTAACTGGAAGGTTACCATTAATTAAAGCAAGGTCTGTTTGATTACCTGTTTCTTGGATATCGCCTTGTTTGAATTTTGGCAGGGCTTCCTGCATATAGACACCTGTATTGATTGGACCAACTGTATTCATACCTCTTAGTTGGTATTGTTTTTTAACAGGTAATGTTTGTGTATTCATACTTGTGATTAGCATTTCCGGAAATGCCCGTAGCGATCCTTGATCTGCTTTAAATCCGGGTGTATTCGCGTTAGCTAAGTTATTTGTCAGCATTTCTTGGCGGCGTTGCTGTGAAAGCATGCCCGCTGCCGCTGTATAAAAACCTCGGAGCATATTGTTGTCTCCCTTCGAGATCGGAACTTTTCCTTTATAGTGGGACAGAGGGTCAGGTTCACTGTCCCATTTGGGTCACAGGACCCACCGAGCCACAGAACCCGACCCCTTGTCCCATTTTATATCGACCGGTTTAGCCCCATCTTTTACTTGGAAGTTTATCCATATTATCTAACATGATGCCTGTTCCGATTGCTACGCAGTCCATTGGATTTTCTGCAATTAGAACAGGAACTTTTAATTCTTCTGCTAAAAGCTGGTCGATGCCGTGAAGCAAGGCGCCGCCACCTGTTAGGATTACACCACGGTCAATAATGTCTGCTGATAGCTCTGGTGGCGTACGTTCTAATACGCTTTTTGAAGCTTGTACAATCAATGCCACTGATTCACGTAGTGCTTCCCCGATTTCTTGTGAATAAACAGTAATTGTACGTGGAAGGCCTGAGACCATATCACGACCGCGAATATCAATTTCCTCATTACGTGCACCTGGAAATACAGTTGCCACATTGACTTTGATATCTTCAGATGTTCGTTCACCAATTAACAGCTTATATTTTCTTTTGATATAATTCAGTATTTCTGTATCGAACTTGTCCCCAGCCATTTTAATAGAAGAGGCGGTGACAATATCGCCCATTGAAAGCACGGCAACATCTGTTGTTCCACCGCCAATATCTACAACCATGTTTCCACTAGGCTGGAAGATATCCATCCCTGCACCAATTGCAGCAACCTTTGGCTCTTCTTCAAGAAATACTTTTTTACCGCCGCTTTTTTCAGCAGCTTCTTTGATTGCTTTTCTTTCCACCGACGTTGTATTAGTTGGACAGCAAATTAACATCCGCGGTTTTGAGAAAAAGCCTTTCACATTGATTTTTTCAATAAAATACTTCAACATTGATTCCGTTACATCAAAATCGGCAATGACCCCATCCTTTAATGGACGAATTGCAACAATATTTCCAGGTGTACGACCTACCATACGTCTTGCCTCTTCACCAACAGCTAATGCACGACCAGTGTTGCGGTCAATCGCAACTACAGATGGTTCGTTCAAAACGATACCCTTCCCTTTCACATGGATCAGCACATTAGCCGTTCCCAAATCAATTCCGATATCCCTAGCAATCATTAATCATTATCCTCCTTAAATCATTCCATCTATATGGAAACCGATACTTTATCTCTAATATCATATTGTATCATATTTGCATAGGGTCTGTCATTTTTTGTACTATAAAGTCTAATTTTTATGGATTATAGTATAAGAAAAACATCAACATTTACCATTGTGGGCAAATATCGTGTTTTTCTAATCGGAAATTTCATTGGGAATTTATTGGATTTTTTAGATTATCTGATCTGTACTTCGGTGCTGTCTGTCTCAGCATCGGTTTTATCCGATTTGTACTTCAATTTTGTTGCTTCACCACCCCGTAAGTGTCGAATTGATTTATGATAATCGAGTATCTCTTTTACTTCGTTTGCTAGCTCGGGATTAATGTCTGGAAGTCGTTCTGTTAAATCTTTGTGGACAGTACTTTTGGAAACGCCAAATTCCTTCGCAATGACGCGAACTGTCTTCCTCGTCTCCACGATATACTTGCCAATCTTGATAGTACGCTCTTTGATGTAATCGTGCACACCACTCGCCTCCCTAAATTGGATGTGAGAAGTGCGAAATGAGACTCACTTTATACGCTCACCTCAAACACTCTCTAAACATGGTTTGTATATATTTATTAGCGAACAAGTGGTATTATGCTTAAAAGTCAATAGGGACAAGGGAATTGTTAGAATTTTTTTGCTTTTGAGCCATGGAGTCCGCCATGGGGGCGGGAACTATGGTCCATTTATGGGTGCAAAACAAAAGGCTGGGTATCATGGCGATACCCAGCCTTTTGTTTTGATATGTATTCGATTTAATTAGTTATACTCCACCAAACCTTCGAGTTCGGCATTGGTATTCAACAATGGATTTAAGAAATTCGTTTTTATTAAAATCCGGCCAATACACATCGGTAAACCAAAACTCTGCATATGCTAGTTGCCACAACATAAAGTTGCTAAGCCGAATCTCCCCACTGGTGCGAATTAACAAATCAGGTTCTCCGATATCAGAAGTCATTAAATAACTAGAAAACAATTCTTCATTAATATCTTCGACTTCTAAATTACCATTCTTTGAATCTTTCACGATCTGTTTTATCGCTTCAATCATTTCATAGCGACTACCATAATTTAATGCGAAGTTTAGAATTAAACCATCATTGTACTGAGTGTCATAAATCGCTTTATTTAATGCTTTTAAAGTATGTGATGGAAGTTGCTCTTGGTTCCCCATTACCCTGACTTGAACATTTTCAGTAACTAATTCAGGCAAAAATGTTCCTAAAAATTCCTCTGGGAGCCTCATTAAATAATCAACCTCTTCTTTAGGCCTCTTCCAATTTTCAGTTGAAAATGCATAAAGAGTTAACACTTTAACTCCAATTTCATTAGCTGATTTTACAATTTTACGGACTACCTTCATTCCCTCATAGTGACCGGCAATACGAGGAAGACCTCTTTTTTTAGCCCAGCGCCCATTTCCATCCATTATAATTGCAATGTGATTAGGTACAGAAGACAAATCAATATCTTCTATTGAATAATCCGAACTTGTGATTTCTGTTTTGTTCTTTATTAACGAGAAAATATCGAGCATTATATCCTCCACCTAAATTTCTTTAAAGTATTACTAAAAATAGAACTTTTATTTATTTTTCAGATAATTCAAGTATTTTGTTTGCTAGTAGGTCTATTTTATCGTAAAAACTAATGAACTTCCATATTTCTTTATTATTTTACATATTATAACAGGACCTTTATAGGAAGGAAGGACCATAGGTGAGCCATGGGGGCGGGAACTATGGTCCGCAATTACTGGAGTATTTTATCATTTAGTATAGAAGTGTTATAATTATATATAAAGTATGGGTAGGTATGAACGGAGGGTATTTTATGGCATTGCCTAAAGAAAATGTCCGATACAGTTATGCTGATTATCGTAAATGGGATGAAAATGTTCGGGTGGAATTAATTAATGGCCTAGTTTATGATATGACGCCTGCACCAAGCAGAAAACATCAGAAAATACTGCGTGAACTTTCGACTGAATTTAGTCAATTTTTAAGGAATAAAAGTTGCGAGGTTTATTTTGCTCCGTTTGATGTACGCCTGTTTAGTGAAAACAAGGATGATAAGGATATTTTAGATGTAGTGCAGCCAGATCTAACAGTTATATGTGATAAGTCTAAGTTGGACGACCATGGCTGTAACGGAAGTCCAGATTTTATTCTTGAAATATTATCGCCATCCAATACTAACTATGATCGCTGGACAAAATATAAAACCTATGAAAAGGCTGGAGTGCGTGAATATTGGATCGTTGACCCTTTCTATGAGACTGTAGAAGTATTCTTATTGGAAGATGGCTTTTATCGATTGTCTGGGGTTTACTCAAAAGAAGATGCTGTACCTGTAAATGTAGTTGAGGGACTGGAGATCGAACTTCAAAAAGTTTTTATTTAGCAAATTACATTCTGGGGCCAGAGTTATCATCAAAAGTCAGGTATCCATTGATACCTGACTTTATTATTGTTATTAACTCTTTAGTTTGCTTATGATTATTATTGAGTTCCATAAATTTCATTGATCCTATTTCTAGGATATCAATTTAAAAGGGGAGATAGTAATCACATCAAAACGAATGACTCCTCGACTCCACATCACTATATAGTAATAAATCTCCCCATGTTTTGTAGCCGCGGTCGACGAATTGCTGCAGGAGCTCGCTAAATAGGTACGCTGTTGTTAGGGCGTCGCCTAGAGCTGAGTGTCTTGGGTAGATGCGGGTGCCGAAGGCCATGGCGTATCTTTCTAGGTCACGCATATCCCAGGACGGGCTGAGGAGCCCGATTACGTTAAGCGTATCGATAAGTTTTGGCTTTTTTAGGACTTGCTTAGCTCGTCTTATTTCGTGCCGTAGGACCATTTCGTCGAAGGCAACGTAGTGACCCACTAGTGCTGCACTTTTGTTTTGTTCGATAAAGTCAAAGTAGGCGGTGATGGCGTCGATTGATTCTGGAGCCGCTTTGACTTTTTCCTCTGTTATGCCGGTTAGTTCGGTGATAATTTTTGGTATGTCCCGATTTGGTTTGACGAAGGTTTGGAATGTGTTTTGTTCTAATACTTCGAATCCTTTCATTTGTACAGCACCGATTTCAAGTAGGCGATCGGTTGTCGCTACTTGAAAGCCAGTCGTTTCAGTATCGAAGATTGTGAATGATAGTTCTTCGATTGGTGTTGATAATGGTAGATTGTCGTCCAATGGACAGGACATCGATTTTTTTAACCAGAACAAGCTTGAATCCCCCTATTTTCAATTACCCATGATTATTGTTGAAGACCAACCTGTAAAAAGTGCCAGACTTGGTACACCAGTTAGTGTGCCAGTTGTACCACCAGTGGTGCCTGTCCCCTTACTGCACGGCACTCAGTTCTATAAACTCATAGTTTTGACAAAAGATGGAACTGCAGGGCACGCACGGCTTTTAACATATTCATGATTTCGTCCTTCTCCCAGCTATGAAGGGAAGTGATGTCTATCTCCGTTGTGCTCTGTTCCCCTTTTAGATGTTTTTCCCAAGACATTTTAATCCGAGTTTTCAAAGCTACTTCGTAGGCATGGCGCAAATCGTCTGAAAGGCTCTCATACAGGACTTTTCTCCTAACTAGTTCGTTCAGAAGCTGCAGGGAGGTTCCTTCGATGATGCCATTTATTGCCCCCAGCACCTGCAAGCAATGATGAAGTGGGAACAGGGCATGTTTTTTTACATCTATCACGTTCTTCTTTCCTTTGAAAAGCCCGAGAAAAGATTGGTCAATTTGTGGAACTAATTTTTCTCGTTCTTGTTGGGCCATGTAATAAAGGAAAGTCTGGGAAACTTCCAATTTGTTTTGGACCATCGTGACAAATTGTTCGTTCAAGTTGTTATCGCCATATAAAAATCGGAACGATAAAAAGTTTTGTCCCAATAAAATTTGCTCGTCCGTTGTTTTTAATGCCCACTCGCGAAGCCTTGCCTTCCAGTCCGTAATAGATCCACGCCAATCCGGGTTATTGGACATCATCTTGCCGATACAACGTGAATAGCCCGCTTTTTCCAGGTGCACGACGATTTCTTCACCCAGCAGTGAAAAATAATCTTCCACTGCTTGCTTTTTCGAATCATCAGGATCGGCATAGACGAGGAAATGGTCCTGATCTGTAAGCATAAACTGCTCCCCCCTAGCACCACTCCCCATTAAATACCATGTAAATGGAACCGGTGGTGTACCCTTTCCTTTCTTTTCTAATGATTCAACGGCTAGGGCTACACATTGTCGGGTGAGGCGGTCATACAGCTTTGTAATAATTTCGAGCATATGAACCGTTGAGATTTCATCATTGATTAAGCTCGTTAAAACATCATAAATGGCATTTTTAACCGATGGTAGATTGTCATATGAGGACTGTTCAATTTGTTTTAAAATACTCATCTGTCCTCTATTTTTCTTAGTAAGCAAACTAGATAGGGTCACAATTCCAACAACCCGTTCTTCTTCAATAACCGGTAAATGCTTTACACCATTTGTGTAAAAGGCTGATAAAGCCTCATAGTAATAAGCATTGCGTGAAATTGTAAGTGGATTGGGAGTCATGATGTCTTTAGCTTGAAATTGAAGTGAATGATTTTCTAATTGGGTTGCGACTCTACGAACGATGTCTTTATCCGTGATGACCCCGAGGAGCCTCTCCGCTTCGTCCACTACAAGGACCGATCCGATAGCGTGCTCTACCATTTTCCGTGCCGCTTCCTGAGCTGTCTCATTCTCGCTAATCGTAATAACCGGTTCCGTCATTAGATCTTGTACACGGCGGACAAACGGCTCACTTTCGCCCCAATCCGCAGCCAATTTCACCTGTTCGGCCAATGAAGAATAGATATCTCGTAGCCTGATTGCTACTTTTCTTAGGAAAAAATCACGGACCTCTGCGTCTGACCATCTTTTTTCGACAACTGAATAAGGGATTTTCAGGCAATATAGATCCTCAACCGCCTCTACCTCAACGGTAAGGGAACGGATATGATCATCCGGCTCACCTAAAAACTGAGCCAGACTTGAAAAGCCAATAATTTCATTTTGTTGGAGAACTTCAAGAATTTCCCTTCTGTCATTTTCCCCGCCAATGTAGACTTCTGCCACCCCGGTTAAAATGAGAAGCAGGCCTTCCCTATGGGATTTCGCATACAGGACTTTTTCCGTTTTTTTATAAATTTTCAACTCACAGTCTTCCATTAATTTTGAAAATTGTTCCTCGGTTGAGCCTGCAAATAGTGGATGTTTATGCACCAGCTCATATAGTTCTACTTTGTTCAGTACATTCATGGCTTCTACCTCATTATTATTTTGAAAATAGACGAAAACCCCCATCCATGGCTTAACAAAGTAGGAAGGAGGGTTCTCAGTCTATTTATTTTATTTGTGGGTTAGGACTACCAATTTAAGATTTAATGAATTAACCAATCTCTCTATAACCAGTTTGTGCTTTGAATTCAACCTCAGCGAATTTCTTCTCATCGCGTTCAGCTGAAACTAATGTACCGATAATGGCTGCTAAGAAACCAAGTGGTACAGAGATAATCGCAGGGTTCGTGAATGGGAAGATTGGATTTCCTGTAATTAATGTTGCGCCTTCTGTTGGGCTCATTACGCTTGGGCTGATTGCCACAAGAATTAATGATGAAAGAAGACCTACTACCATTGATGTTACTGCACCCGTTGTATTGAACTTTTTCCAATAGATTGTAAAAAGAATTGTTGGTAGGTTTGCTGCTGCAGCGATACAGAATGCTAGTGACACTAGGAACGCAACGTTCATTTTTTCTGCACCAAGTGCAATGATGATTGAGAATACAGCGATACCTAATGAAGCTGCACGAGCTGCCTTAACTTGCTCTTTTTCAGTTGCTTTACCTTTTTTGTAAATTTGTCCATAAAGGTCGTGAGCGATCGCTGATGCTCCAGATAATACTAGACCGGCAACAACCGCTAAGATTGTCGCGAATGCAACCGCTGATACGAATGATTCAAGAACTGGTCCACCTAATACGCCGGCAAGCATTGGCGCCGCCATGTTACCAGCTGCGTTTTCGGCAATAATCGCATCTGAGCCTACGAATTTCGCCGCACCAAAGCCTAAGAAAACTGTTAATACATAGAAAATACCGATGATCCATGTTGCATAAATTACAGAAGAACGAGCTGTTTTCGCATCTTTAACCGTAAAGAAGCGCATTAGGATGTGTGGTAAACCAGCAGTACCTAGAATAAGTGCAATTAGAACTGAAATTAAATCCAATGGATTTTTATATTTAACACCTGAATGTAAGTAAGCTTCACCATGTGGTGTTGCTGTTGCCATTTCGTTAAACATTTGAACTAGACTGAAGTCAAACTTTAAGAATACTAGGAAGGAAATAATAATTGTTCCTGCCATGAGTAAACCCGCTTTAATGATCTGTACCCAGCTTGTCGCTGTCATACCACCGAATAAAACGTAAATTGTCATCATAATACCAACGATAATAACTGCAATATGATAGTCAATGCCAAGAAGAAGTTTAATAAGTGCTCCCGCTCCAACTAACTGAGCAAGCATATAGAAAATTACGATCGTGATTGTATTGAATGCTGCTGCACCACGAACTCTAGGTGCTGAAAAACGTGACGCAATCATATCTGCCATTGTATATTTACCAAGGTTACGCATTGGTTCCGCTACTAGGAATAATACTACTAGATAAGCTACTAACCAACCAATACTATAGTAAAATCCATCATAACCAACTAAAGAAATTGCCCCCGCAATACCTAAGAATGAAGCAGCTGATAAATAGTCTCCCGCTATCGCCATGCCATTTTGCCAACCAGACAAAGATCCACCAGCTGTGTAGAATTCACTTGCCGTTGAAGTTCTCTTTGCTGCCCAATAAGTTACTACTAGCGTTGCTGCTATTACAGCAACGAAAATTAGTACAGAAACAATACCCAATTAGAACGCCCCCCTTTATATGATCTCTTTTATTTGAGAATATTTTTTGCAATGATTTCTTCAGCTTCGCTATCGAAACTTGAAGACTTTTTCAAATAGATTGTTGCAAACGTCCAAGTCATGATAAACATCGCGAATGAGTAAATCCATGTCCATGTGATCCAGCCAACGGCTTTCGTTTCTAGTATACTTGTATACCCTGTTAAAATCGGAAGTATGAAATAGGCAGCCAGAAATACGATTACATATGGCGTCATAAATGCATTTTTCCGTTTAACCAACGCTTTAAACTCAGGTGTTTCAACTAATCTCTCATAATCTACGTTACCTGAACGTGTTTCCTTACGAGCAGTACTACTCATTTTTTCATCCCCTTTATTGTGTGATGTCCCTATGGATCAAATGCGCCTTGGCGTATTTGTGCCCAGATTTTTTCGAGCTCGCTCGAAAAACTACCCCTGAAAATCTGAGGCATCCGCCGGAGGCTTTAACTTTATTCAATAGAATAAAGTTAATCCTTCTCCCTTAGATAAATACTTTGTGGACTACCCTCTTAACCCCTTTGTTTTGAATCACCCCCTTAAATTCATTAGAGGTCGTCCTATTTTTTATCAGTAAGCCCGAAAAGGTGGGCTTATTGTAAACTATGTGTGAGTTGTTGTGTTTATGAGAATTTTAGTAGATTTTTATTTTTCTAATTTCTCTATCACTTTTTCCTCCAGACAAGATTTTATAACTATCTTACATGTAAGCGTATTCAACATATGATAGAAAAGTAAAATTTATTCCGCCTTTTGTGCGTATGGGTTGAGCATTGTTTGGGCTCCACTCTTTCAATATAATTTTAGGCAGAGAGTTATAACGTTTTTAATAATTTTTTGAATATTTCCATAGTTGTATTATTCCAGAATATAGGTGCTACCGTCAAGATTTTTTTTATAAATTTATTATAATTTTTTGTCGATTTGTGGTTGGACACGTTTTTGTAAGCTTGTATGTGACAATTCCTTGGCTCTTTTGTGACGTTAAATTTTTATATTGAAATAATGTTATTTCAGGATTGTGGATGAAGTTTATGGGGGGATTTATCGGTTGGTTCAAATTTTTGTTTTATTTTATGAAGGATGGTTGGTGGTAGGTCTTTGTCTTTGCTGACTTTTTCTTTACTTTTATAGGTAATCAGTATTATACATAGTGAATTATTAAGGTTTCTATAGTACAAATGTACTAATTAGGAGATTTGAGAATTACTATTTTTCAGAAGTTTTTTTACAAAAAAAGAAGGCCTTGAAGTTGTGTGGATTTTTCAAGACCTTTCATTATTTTGCTGTGTCATTAACCTCTATTCATGCTAATAGAAGCGTCAGTTTCTGGTTTTTCAGTACCAGATTTGTCTTCTTTTTTATCAGAAGGCTGATCTTTCACTTTATCAGCAGGTACTTCACTTTGCTCCGGTTGTTTTTCATCAGCAGATTTAGCCTCAGTTGCCTTATCAGCAGCATCCGTTTTTCCTTCTTCTTTCACTTGTTCAGCAGACTCTTTTGATTTTGCTGCATTTTTAGTTGCCACGTTTTCAGCTTCTGAAAGTGGTTTGTTGAATAAATCATTAGGATTTATAGGGTCGTTGTTTTGACGAATTTCAAAATGTACGTGGATGCCAGCATCTTTGTTATAAACGCTTGTTCCAGCTGTACCGATAACATCACCTTGATCTACTTGAATCCCCGCTTCCACATGCATTTCATCTAAGCTTTGATAGAATGTGGTTACGCCATTTTCATGCTCAATTTCTACTACGTTTCCTAGGATCGGATCGTTTTCGGCTCTAACGACTGTACCACTTAATGAAGCTACTACGTCAAAGCCTTCGCCATTTTCTTGGGCGATATCGATGCCAGTGCTAGGATAATACGTATTATTATAGAAAACGAGTGCGGCTTCTTGTTCTTCACTGGATGCATCATTATCATAGAATTCCTTCTTAATGACGACTGATTTTTCATCCATTACAGGCATTTTGAAGTTTTCTTCAGTTGCAGTAACAGGAATGGCTTCTTGGTTTGTGTAGTTTGGTGTTTGATTGTTGGCTACATTTTGTGCTTGCTCGTCTTTATCTGTACCGAACAGGTTGCCTGTAGCTGCTTGGAACCAAAGTACTCCTGTCAAAATTAATGCTGCACTTGCAATGTAAACTGATGGAAGCACCCATTTCTTTCTGATAATACGTTTCCACTTTGAATCTAGAGAAGTTACTTTTTCTTCCTCTCTCATTTTCATCACCTCAGCAACCAGTTTTATCAAATTTACTAGTTTCTATACATTGGAGAAAAAGTTTTTTTAGATTATTTTTCGACAAAAGGGGCGGGATTATGCATGGGGTGGGGAATTTTTTTATGGAGGGCTTGGGACATGGGGTCGGGAACTCTGGCTCGGTTCGTGAATTATTTTACTAGGAACATTCCATGATTATAAAAGTTTTTTATCTCTTATTTATGTTTTCTTGCCGACTTTTGATTGGCAAGCAATTTTTTATTCTATTGCTTTCATATTCGTGTATCATTTATTTTGAGGGGAAAATTTATTCTATAGTACGATAAGTATTTATGGAAGTCGGGGGATGGTGTGAGTGAATTCCAAGTATAGTAAAAGTATTGAGTTGTATGGTAAATGCATTGGTAATTTAGAGATTAGTCCTTTTGAGTCGGTGGATTTGCTGCATAGACGCAGCGATCTGGAAAGAGTGGTTCATGAACTAACCGAGGACCAGAAGATGAAGTTATCAGAATATGATTTGAAGTTAATTGATAATGCAAAGATCATGTCTGAGCATATACAGAAGGCTTATGATTTTTCTGTGTCGGATCACCCGCTAAGCGAGTGGTGGTGGCATTTGGATTTAGTGGCTAATGGGAAGAGTCCATTCAATTTGAATGTTGAATTGGAGTCCGATGAGGTAAAATAATTAAGATGTTGGTGGTGGGAGGATGGGCTTGGGACAGAGTTCCCGACCCTGTGGCTCTTTCCAACCGTGACCCACAACCTGAAGAGCAAAAGAGCACCACCCCGAAAAGAGAGCCCCAGTTTCAGGAGCTCCCGCTAAATATCCTGTTTATTTCTTCGCCACTACTGCTGCGGCTATGTTGGAATCGATGCTTGAAATAGCTGTGCCTTGGTAGTAGTAGGTGATGATGTCTTTGAATGTTTTGCCTTCGGTAGCCATGCCGTTTGCACCGTATTGGCTCATACCAACACCGTGACCATAGCCTTTTGTTATGATGATGACGTTAGTTCCCTGTTTTTTCCATGTGAAGTCACTGGAACGCAGACCTAGTTTTTCACGGATTTCGCGGCCGTCGAACGTTTTGTCATTGATTTTGACTTGGGCTACACGATTGCCTTTTGTTCGAGAAATAATTTCACCAACTGTGTCTGATTTTATTTTTACATTAAGCTTCTTTTCGAAGTCAGCGACGGACACGATAACCTGGTCCTTGAATTTTGGAGATGCTTTATCCCAAGGGCTTTCTACGCTACGTAAATATGGGAATGAATTTTTCCAATAATCCTCAGAGTTTTCTGTGAAGCCATTGCTTGTTGAAAAGAATGATGCTGTGATTGGCTCGTTGTTATACGTTATGATTTGGCCTTTTGTGGCCCCTACTGCCTCTGTAATGCGTTCCATTTTCCATTCATAGTTAGCTGCTCCCCAAGCGGTGCGAAGCTCTTCTGGGCTCTTATATACCTGATGCATGACGGTATCGGTTACTACTGCCCCCTCCGGAGCGCTAATCGGTTCATTTCCTAATAATTGTTTTACGATATAAGTGCGGGCGGTTAAAGCTTGTGCTTTTAAAGCCTCTAATTCAAACTCAGCCGGCATTTCTGATGCAACGACTCCCTTTACATATTCTTCTAGTGGGATATTGTCGATTTTCTTTGTTTTACTTCTATAGACAGCAACTTCAATCGCTGGTTCTTGTAGCATTGGATTTTGTTGGGTTGCTGAAGCTGGTACTGCCGAATTTTCATGTGGATTTAGCGTATGTTTTTCGTTTGTAAAGGGTATTACTAATAAGGTTGGAATTAATAAGATTACTGCAAAAAGTGCGGATCCAAGAATAACTAGTGGTTTGATTCGTGACATTGTCTCATCCTCCATAATAAAATGCGCCTTGGCGTATTTTCGCCCAGCGGATATTATCGAGCTTGCTCGATAAAAATCTGAGACATCCGCCGGAGACTTGATCTTTATTCCAAGGAATAAAGGTTCAAATTTGTTGCTATATATCTAAAATATGGGGATGGACAAGCAAATAGAACTAAAATTAGAAAAGCGCAATCGCCCGTTTAGCGAAGTTTACGAGTCGCTGGGCGCTGGAGCTGGACAAAAATGTGCAATCTGAGACGGAGTTCCCGACCCTACGGCGCACAAAAACGCAACTAACCTCACAAAAAAAGGAACCAATTGATTTTTGGCTCCTTTGCTTTGAACTAGGCCGGAGTTTCCGACCCCGTGTCCCACCATGGCTATGCTAGGTTTGACCTAACATTGATGATATTGCTTGATTTTGTAATTGTATCTTCGTTGATACGTTCGATTTCTGCACCTAGGCCGGCAAGTTTTTCGGTAAAGTTGTAATAGCCGCGATCTAGATGTTTAAGTTCGACTACGCGTGTATAGCCTTCTGCTACAAGACCAGCAAGGATGAGCGCTGCGGCAGCGCGAAGATCTGTTGCAGATACTTCTGCTCCTTGAAGATTTGCTGGACCGTTAATGATTGCTGAACGACCTTCGATTTTGATATCGCTATTCATGCGGCGGAATTCTTCCACATGCATATAACGATTTTCAAAAACCGTTTCAGTAATCATGCTCGTGCCCTCTGCTCTTAATTGCAGTGCCATCATTTGTGACTGCATATCTGTTGGAAAGCCAGGATACGGCATTGTTTTTAAATCAATTGCTTTTAGACGTTCTGGTCCGATTACACGGATTCCATCTTTAACTTCCTCAAAACGAACGCCCATCTCTTCCATTTTTGCAATTAAAGCAGTTAAATGTTCAGGAACAGCACCCTTAACAATAACATCGCCTTGCGTAATTGCTGCAGCTATCATAAATGTTCCTGCTTCAATCCGGTCAGGAATGATTGTATGATGAGCACCTACTAGTTTTTCAACGCCGTCAATACGAATTGTACCCGTGCCAGCACCTCTAACTTTTGCTCCCATTGCATTTAAGTAATTCGCTAAATCAACGATTTCAGGCTCTTTTGCAACGTTTTCGATTGTCGTTGTGCCTTCGGCTAATACAGCTGCCATCATAATATTTTCCGTTGCCCCTACGCTTGGGAAGTCTAAATATATTTTCGCACCACGAAGTCGACCCTCCACTTTTGCTTCAAGGAAGCCGTTACCTACTACAACAGAGGCACCCATAGCTTCGAAGCCTTTCAAATGTTGATCAATTGGGCGGGAACCGATCGCACATCCGCCAGGCAACGCCACACGTGCGTGACCCACGCGGGCCAATAATGGTCCCATTACAAGAACAGAGGCACGCATTTTTCGAACGTACTCAAATGGGGCTTCTGTAAGTAATGGCTTAGAAGCATCAACTTGAATCATATTATCATTAAAAATAACCTCTGTGTTTAATAAACGTAAAACTTCATTAATCGTGTAAACATCTGCAAGAGAAGGGACGTCGTAAATATAGCTTTTTCCTTCACTAGCGAGTAAACTTGCTGCGATGACAGGCAGTACAGCATTCTTAGCACCTTCAACTTTTACGGTACCCGATAACCGCCTACCACCACGGACGATGATTTTATCCAAGGTATTCCCCTCCGCGTCCATTATCTATATATTAATATTCAGATGTGATGATTGGTGTGCCAATTACGACCGTAGTTGAGGCGCCCAATCCATGATTTCGTAACGCTATTTGTATATTCATTTCCTTATTCTTCTCAGGGATGCTGTTCTTCCAATTTTCAGTATATGCTGATACTGTGACAAATTCCTCTTCTTGTAAAGATTCAATTGGATCTGCGGAAAAGTCCTTTAGTATTTTAAGGGCTTGATTATACAAAACACCATCTATCTTACCACCAGTTTGACCCTTTGCACAAGAGAAAATTTGCGGACTTTTGTCGAACATTGTACCTATTTTTGTTTGAACCGATGGTGCAAAATCATTCATAAGCTCCGGTTCCCAATTTTCTCCTTCAATCACATATATAAGATACGTTTTGAGTTGATCTTTATGGGGGTAGGCGACATAAATTATTTGTTCTTTTAGTGCTGCAGTTGTGTTTTTTGTTACGGCTATTTCGCTATTATTTTGGGATTGGCTTTCGTTTTGTTGGTTGTCGATTTTTGCCGAACTTGTAGCTACATTAGTAGTATCTGCTTTTACATCTGATTCAATGCTAGTTGTTTCAGTTTTTTGGATTTTTGTTTCTGCGGTACCCACTGTTTTGTATATGCCATTTTCTTGTATTTGCTCCCATTCGAAGTTCGGGTTTTGTTTCTTTAGATGGTCGACCTTGGCATCGTATTTTTCTTTGTTTGTAAAAGAAGTGCGGTCCTCGCGTGCATAAATTGACCAACCCTCGACTTTGATTTCGTGCTTGTTCATCACTTCAAAAATATCTTGAAGTTGCTCCGTCGCATTTTCCGTCAAACCGATCACTTGGCTATTCCCATGACCATTAAATTGAAAAAACATAACAAACATAAAAGTTAAAAGAACAAAAATTGGTTTATTCATTTTAAAGCTCCTCTTCTCCCTACTGGATGGCTGTGTTGATTAGATTTTGATCCGTATTTGATTCGCCATCCTCTGTTATCTCTTTTTTTAGTTTGGTTTAGTCACCTACAAGATTCTTTATTTACATTTTTGCCAGTTAATTTAGGATGAATACGTGGAAGAAGTCGTCAGTTATCGACATGGATAAGTTTTAGGTTTAAGGGGAAAATAGGTGGGTCATAGGCTCGGTCTTGGTGGGACGCAGGGTCGGGTTCTCTGCCCAGTTTTGAGCCGTAGGGTCGAGCCGTGGGGTCGGGTTCTCTGGCCCGGATGTTCGTGGGCTAAGCCGCGGGGTCGGGAACTGTGTCCCACCCAAAACGCAAAAAGTCCCGGAAATACTAAACCGGAACCTTTTAAAACATAAATTGCAGCTGCTGTGCCCAGAGAAGATAGTTTAAAAAGAAATTGCTTACTGCCGAACCGATCGCGATTGTTAATAAAATCATTAGTACTTTTGCATGACCGATCTTCCCCGGTTTGATTAACAAGTCCATTCTCAGCCCCATTAATGTCCACCAAGTAATAGCGAAAAATAGCAAATGTACAACAATGCTGACAGCCGATTGCTGACCAAAGTTTTCAAACATTATTTCCCCTCCTCCCTTCAATATTTCCTGGAAAATACATATAACGACAAAAGTTAACTTTATGTATGAATTATCACCAAATTTATTCAAAACAGCAATACGTTTAACCGGCCTTTCATTAACCATTATGCAGTATTTAAAGGAAAAGTAAAAAAATATTTAACAAATTTGCTAGTACTGGGACAGAGTTCCCGACCCCATGGCCCAAAAATGGGACAGAGAACCCACCCCTGCGGCCCAACGGCCAAAGCCACCCACACTTGCGCATGTACCAAAAAGAAAAGACTCGCCCCAGGCGAGTCTTTTCTTTTTCCACACTACACTATTGTTTACATCCCCATCACGCTGTAGAAGAAGTCGAGTGCTAGGTTTGGTGCGATTCCGAATAGGATTGTACCGATTACGCATAGTGCTACGACTACCATTACGCCGCTTGGCAATTTGATCCGAACAGGTTCATTTTCGTCTACTGGGGCTACCATGAACATTTGTTTCATGACGCCGAAGTAGTAGAAGTATGAGATTACAGTTGTTGCCATCATGATGCTCACCAAAACGATGTGGCCTGGGAATGGTCCCATCGCTGTGATTGGTCCTAAGGCCCCGATGAAGATGTTCAACTTACCGATAAAGCCAGCTGTACCCGGTATTCCTGCTAAAGACAACAGGAAGATTGCCATCATAACGGCGGCAATTGGTGCACGCTTGTATAGGCCGGAGAAGCTTGAGATATCGTCGCTTCCCATTTTGACTGTTACGACTTGTAGGATTGCGAACATACCAAGGTTCATTAGTAAGTAAGCTACTAGGTAGAACCAAATTCCTTCTAACCATAATGGTGATAATGAAAGGAATGGTACTAGTAAGTAACCGGCATGGGCAATACTTGAATAAGCGAATAAACGCTTGATGTTTTTCTGTCTTAATGCAATTGTGTTTCCGACGATCATTGTTAGGACAGCGATGACTCCAAGCAATGGTTTGATTGACCATAACAGGTTATAGTCGTCAACATTCAATCCTGGTGCGCTATGGAATGCTGTAAGGAATAGACGGATGATGATGACGAATCCGGCTGTCTTCGATACAACACTCAAGAATGCTGTTACAGGTGTTGGTGAACCTTGGTATACGTCTGGTGCCCACATTTGGTAAGGGACAACTGCGATTTTGAAAGATAAACCAACAAATGAAATGATGAACGCTAGAGCTGCTAAGTTTAGTAAATCGCTGCTCGCTAAATTTGCAGTACGCATGCCAATTTCGAATATATTTGTAGTTCCAGTTATACCATAGATATAGCTGAATCCGAATAGGATAAATGCTGTTGAAATAGCTCCGTTGATGATGTATTTCATTGCAGCTTCATTCGATTGTAAATTGTCTTTACGCATACCTGCCAAAATATAAGAAGAAATAGATAACAATTCAAGGCCGATGAATAATGTAATTAAGTCTGCACTTGAAGCCATGAACATAGCACCTAAAAGTGCTGTCATAAATAAGTAGAAAAACTCACCACGATGACGAATCTTATCTTCTGGATTATAATTCATTGCTAGTAAGAAAACAAAAGCTGTTCCTACAAGGAAAATAAACTTAAATACAACGGCGAATGGATCAAAAATGTAAGTGCCAAATAAAATATCAGCTGGCTCTTGCCCTATTTGTCCAATTAAGAAAACCAACGCAATGACGATACCGGCGATTCCAATCCAACCGAGTATATTGCGGCTTTTCTTATTATCCATAAATAAATCTATTAGCGATAAAAGGGTAGCTGTAATCACAATTGTGAATTCTGGAGCCATAAGTCCCCATTTAAAGCTTAACAATGTTTCTAAATCCATATCAGCTTACCCCCCTATCCCTAACATTATAGTTTCTAGCGTCATTGCAATTGCGTTTGTCAGAATATTAGGGTAGACACCGATCAGAATTACAAATGCCAACAATACTAATACTGGTACATATTCAACTGAGCGAATATCCTTTAGCCCTGTATGACGAGTGCTTGTTGCACCAAACGTAATATTCAACACAGCGCGCAGTAAATAAGCAGCTGTTAAGATGATACCTAAACATCCGATTGCCGCTACAACCGGCATAGATTTGAATAAACCTAAAAATGCCATGAACTCGCTGACAAACCCTGACATACCTGGTAGTCCAAGAGATGCCATTGCTGCTGCTAAGAAGAAGCCTGCAGTGATTGGCATTACTTTCGCAATACCGCCAAGTGCGTCGATTGTTGTTGTTCCTGTGCGCTCGTACATAATACCGACGATAAAGAACAATAAAGCTGAAATTAAACCATGGGAGATTACTTGGAAAATCGCACCTTGAATACCTTCTAAATTCATAGCGCCTAATCCGATTAAGACAATTCCCATATGTGAAATACTTGAGTAAGCCAATACTTTTTTGAAATCTGTTTGAACTAGAGCTAAAAATGCTCCATATAATAAATTCACTACACCAAGTACGGCAATTAACACTGCTAGACGTCCAAACTCAGCCGGGAACAGATTTAAACCGAATGTAATTAAACCGTATGCCCCAATTTTAAGCAAAATCCCTGAGTGAATCATAACCGTTGGGATTGGTGCTTCAGCATGGACTGTTAATACCCATGAATGCAATGGGAAGATTGGAAGCTTAACCCCAAATGCAATCAATAACGCAATTAAAATTCCCATTTTAAAGCCTGGTGTAATTCCCACTGTTGCAAGGGCCTGTGGGTCTGCTGCCATAATTGTTCTTAACTCTTCGTAGTTGGCTGTTCCTGTTCTTGCAAAAAGTAATGCAAAAACAACTAATAAAATCGCAGAACCAAGTCCGTTGAAGATTAAGAAGTTATAAGCCGCTTTCATTCTTTCCTCATAACCCCATTTACCAACTAAGAAGAACGTTGGAATTAATGTAATTTCGAAGAAAATAAAGAATAATACTGTGTTTTGTGCAGCGAACACGCCTAGCATCCCTAACTCAAGGAGTAGGAATAGCATGAAAAATCCTTTCCATTCCTTCTTTACGTAGATCGATGCAACGGAAGCTAGTGTTGCCACAACTGTTGTTAAAAGAAGTAGAACTAATGAAAGTCCTGTTACACCCATTTCATAATTAATGATGAAAGGGAAGTCCCCACCCATATTAAAAGAGATCCAGTCCACTTTTTGGGCTAACTGTACTCCTTTTTCATTAAAATCAAATTGGCTGTAGGCAACAAAGGATAGTAATAACGGAACTAATGTTGCGATGAAACCAACCGCTTTGATTGCTTTTTCATTATTTTTTGCCATAAAGGCTAAAACGATAATCCCGAGCAGGGGAGAGAAAACTAAAAACGTTAGAAGACTACTCATCCAAGATAACCCCCTGTCAACGCGATGATCACCACTAGAACGGCTATCCCGAAGAAGGCAACTGTTCCATACGTTTGGACTTGACCATCTTGAAGCTTCGCACCTGCGCGCCCAATTCCTTGAGCTAGAGCAGCAGTTCCTTTTACAAGACCACCAACGATATAAGTATCAAAAACTTGTAAAATTAACCCGATTGTGCGTGTTCCGAGTACGACGATGGCATGATAAATTTCATCGATGTAATATTTATTGTAAAGTACTTTGTACCATACAGGAAACGGCTTAACAAGCCAGTCGCGTGAAAGTACTTTTGCACCGTACATAAGATATGCGAGTAGTATACCAGCTAAAGAAACCCCTGTTGCTACGAACATGATCCAACCTGGTCCCTCAATATGACCATGCCCTAGACTGTGTGAACCTTCTGTTAACCAATCCCCCAAAAACGTGCCAAACCAAGGTGTATTCACATAGCCTGAGACAATCGCTAAAATTCCCAACACAATCATCGGGAACGTCATCACACCTGGTGATTCATGCGCATGATCTCCGTGTTCTCCTCTAGATTCCCCTGTAAATACCATGAAGAACAAACGGAACATGTAAAATGCTGTGAAGAATGCGGCACCAACAGCTAACCAAAACAATCCGTAGCGGCCGTCTGCCCATGCAGCAACTAAAATTTCATCTTTACTAAAGAAACCTGATAGCAATGGAAATCCACTAATCGCTAATGTTCCGATTAGGAACAATGGCGCTGTCAGCTTCATTTTTTTCCATAAACCGCCCATTTCTTCGATATCCTGTGTATGAACTGCGTGAATAACAGAACCCGCAGCTAGGAACAGTAACGCTTTAAAGAAGGCGTGTGTCATTAAGTGGAACACACCTGATACATAACCTGCAGCCCCTAATGCAAGCATCATGTAACCTAATTGGCTGACTGTTGAGTAAGCCAGCACACGCTTGATGTCTTTTTGTACTAAACCGATTGATGCTGCAAAAATAGCTGTAATACCACCGATTGTTGCTACTACAGTCATCGCCGCCCCGCTTGCTGAGAATAGCGGGAATAAAGACGCTACTAAGTAAACCCCGGCAGCAACCATTGTTGCGGCGTGGATTAATGCTGAAACTGGTGTTGGACCTTCCATCGCATCCGGTAACCATGTGTGTAACGGGAATTGACCAGATTTACCAACCGCACCGACAAAGATTAGAATCGCTGTTAACGTAATCCAAAACGGTTCGATTGCCCCAGCATCCACTGCAGCGAAAATCTCATCATATTCAAAGCTGCCAACCTGCCAGAATAATAAAATCATTCCGATGAATAAGCCGACGTCACCGATACGTGTAACAATGAACGCCTTTTTAGCAGCAGCTCTTGCTTCTGGATTGAAAAAATAAAATCCGATCAGCAAGAATGAACCTAAACCTACAAGCTCCCAGAAGATGTACACTTGTAATAGGTTTGGTGAAATAACTAATGATAACATTGCAAAAGTAAATAAACCTAAATAGCTATAAAACACAGGCATACGTTCATCGCCGTGCATGTATCCTTTTGAATACATATGAACTAGGAAACTTACAAGTGAAACGATAAATAGCATTAACGCATTTAATTGATTCACTTCAAAACCAGCCGTTAAGCCAGTATTTCCGATTGTAAGCCACGTTCCCTCAATCTTAACATTTTCTCCTTGAAGCCGCTCTAGCAGCACCATGACCGAAAGTAAGAGGGAGGCTAATGTTGCTAACATACCCACATAGGCACTGCTTTCTTTCAACCTTCGACCGAAAATAAGAAGAAGTACGAAAGAAAGAAGTGGAAACAGTGGTATCAGCCATGCATTTTCCATCATCTTATCACAATCCCCTTCCAGACTCACAGGCAGTGAGACTCATGTCTATTTTTTCATTATGTTGATGTCATCAATATTAACTGTTTTCTTGTTGCGGTGTAGGGCAATTAAGATCGCTAAGCCTACCGCAACCTCTGCTGCTGCTACAGTTATTGTAAATAATGAAAAAATTTGTCCTGTGATACTTGGATTAACCCCATACTTACTAAAAGCAACGAGATTTAAATTAACTGCATTCAGCATTAATTCAACTGAAATTAATACGATCACGGTGTTTCTTTTTGTTAGAGCACCAAATAAACCGATACAGAAAAGTACTAGGGCAAGCACAAGGTAGACAGATAAAGGTACACTACTCATTCACTTCATCCTCCTTGTCATCCTTTTTAGAAAGAATAATCGCGCCAATTAACGCTACAAGCAATAGGACTGATGTTAATTCAAAAGGAATGATGTACTTTGAATACAATTCAGTACCGATTTGCAGTACGTTATTTTCATGCAATGTTGTTGCTTGTTCGCCTAGTGATAAATCATTAATTGAGAAATACATTACAAGGAAGAATCCGATCACTCCGAGAGTAACAAATATTGTTTTCCAAGAATGTGGTCTTCGCGCCTCTTGATCATCATGTTTCGTTAACATGATACCAAAAAGCATGATGATCGTAATTGCTCCGGAATAAACCATAACTTGAACAACGGCTACGAATTCAGCCGATAATGTAACATAAAGTCCGGCTAACGCTAAGAAGGTGAATACTAAGGCAACAACCATGTGGACTACCTTTGTAAGGTTGAGCAATAGTACCCCGCCCACAATTGCAACTAAGGCTAGGATAAAAAACGCTAAAAGCTCGCCACTCATGGTTTGTTCACCTCTCTTATACTCTCATCATTTTCATCTAAATAACTTAAGTCTTTATATAACTCGTCACGGCTGTACTCAGCAAGTTCAAAGTTATTTGTCATAATAATCGCTTCTGTAGGACAAACCTCTGTACATAAATCACACAAAATACAAATCTCAAAGTTGATTGTATACGTGTCAATGATTTTCCCCTTTTTACTTGGATCCGGATGTTTTTTACCGGTAAGCTTTATACAATCTGTCGGACAAATCGCCGCACATTGATTACAAACGATACATTTTTCAGGGTAAAATTTCTGTATACCGCGAAAACGATCGGGCAAGGCCAATGGTTCATTTGGATAATCATATGTGACCGGCTTTTTTGTTAATTCCTTTAGGGTATAACCCAAGCCCTTAAATACGCCCTTCATGCTTCCACCCCTTTTTCTCGTGGTTGGATTAAATTAATTTTTTTTAGTTTAAAAAAATAATGCCTTTAGTATTGCAGATAAAAATAGGTTCGCTAATGCGATTGGTAATAATACTTTCCACGCAAATTCCATTAATGTATCAGCTTTGAAACGTGGGAATGTTGCACGGAACCAAATGAAAATATAGACGATTACGCTGAACTTCAGGGCAAACCACACAGCACCTGGAATAAAGCCAAGTCATGGGATTGGATTCCATCCGCCCAAGAATAAAACAGTGATTAACGCTGACATCGCGAACAAATACACATACTCTGAAAGCATAAAGAAGGCCATACGGAAGCCTGAATATTCAGTATGGTAACCTGCAACTAGCTCTGACTCTGTTTCCGGTAAGTCAAATGGAATACGTGCTAATTCAGCATTGGCAGCAATGAAGAATACAGCAAATCCGATTGGTTGTAAAAAGATATAAGCAATATTTTGTTGGGCATGAACGACGTCATTTAAGTTCATACTGCCTGTAAATAAAACAACACCTAAAATAGACATAACGAGCGGAATTTCATAGGAAACCATTTGCGCTGCCCCACGCATCCCACCTATTAATGAATATTTATTGTTTGATGACCATGCCGCCATTACGGTACCAACGATCGACATACCTGATAGTGCGATATAGTAAAGGATCCCAACATTAAGGTCTGCGAACTGATATTTATCAGTAAACGGTATTGTTGCAATGACCATGAATGATGGTACGAATGCAATAACGGGTGCCAGTAGGAATAATGGTTTATCAACCGCTTTCGGAATGATGTCTTCCTTAAGCAATAGTTTCAAAACGTCTGCTACTGTTTGCAATAAACCCCAGCGGCCCCCTAATTTGTTCGGACCTACACGTGATTGCATGAAGGCAAGCACTTTTCTTTCTGCTAAGATCGCATAGGCAACGAAAGCCAAGATCACTGTAAACAATAGTAATGCTGCTAACAGAAAGTAAATCCCAAAGTTCAAGAGTCCTGGAGGTGAGTTTAATAGTGATTGAATCATTATCCGTCAACCTCCCCTAACACGATATCGAAGCTCGCCAAAATAGCGACCATATCTGAAATATTTTGACCTTCAACAAGCTTTTTGAAGATTTGAAGATTATAGAAGCTTGGACGTCGGAATTTCAAGCGATATGGTTCTTTTTTGCCGTCACTATAGATATAACAGCCGATTTCACCACGTGCTCCCTCAATACGTGTAAATGCTTCCCCAACAGGAGCTTTAATGATTTTCGGAACTTTAGCCATGATTGGCCCTTCACTTGGGAACTGTTCACAAGCTTGCTCGATAATTTTCAAGCATTCTTCTACTTCAAGCATACGGCACATATAGCGGTCAAAAGCATCGCCATTTTCCCCAACAGGGACATCAAAGTCAAAACGATCATAGATTGAATATGGTTCGTCTTTACGAAGATCCCATTTTAAGCCCGTACTGCGAAGATTTGTACCACTTAATGAATAAGCAATCGCTTCTTCCTTCGTAAACTTACCAATCCCTTTTACACGTGATTGGAAGATTTCATTTCCAGTTACAAGGTTGTGATAGCCTTTGGCTTTTTCACGCATATAAGGAACGAATTCTTTTACTTTTTCGATCCAGCCATCTGGAGCATCCCATTTCACACCGCCTACACGCATGTAGTTGAAAGTGATACGGGCACCGCAAAGTTCGTTTAATAGGTTCAAAATCATTTCACGTTCACGAACTGCATACATAAATGGACTTGTAGCCCCCATATCCATTAGGAATGTTCCGAATGCAATTAAGTGACTGGCAACTCGTCCTAGCTCCATCGCAAGGACACGGAGATACTCCGCTCTTTCAGGGATTTCTAAGCCCATCATCGTTTCTACCGTGTGAACAACTGTGTAGTTATTTGTCATGGCTGACAGGTAATCCATGCGGTCAGTGTATGGAATGATTTGTGTATATTGCAGGTCTTCAGCCAACTTTTCCGTTCCACGATGCAAATAACCGATAACAGGTGTAGCTTCTTTAATGATTTCACCATCAAGCTTAAGAACTACCCGGAATACCCCGTGTGTACTTGGATGCTGAGGACCAACGTTGAGTAGCAATTCTTCGGTTTTGTAAGCCATTTGCTACACCTCCACATCATACTGCTCGTAGTCTTTACGAAGTGGGTGTCCTACCCAATCGTCTGCAAGCATGATTCTAGTTAAATTAGGATGATTCGTATATGTGATTCCCACAAGGTCATAGGATTCTCTTTCCGGCCAGTCGGCACCAGGCCATAATGGTGTTAAGGAATCAATCACCGGGTTGTCACGATCAATTTTTACTTTTAAAGCAACGGATTGACGATTTTTATAAGAGTAAAGATGGTTGTAGACTTCCATATGTTTCACGAAGTCTGAACCATGGTGCTCTGATAAATAGTCAAATCCAAGCTGTTCATTGTATTTAAGGAATTCGGCGATCTTGTAATATGTGTCTGGCTTTGCAACCAATGTAGGTACATCTTGAGATAGCTTGTTTATGTAAGCATCTTCTAATACGTCTTCGCCTAAATGGTCTTTGATCACCTTAATATATTTATCTAAATATGGTTGGTTTGGTGATGGTGCTTCCGGTGGTGTTTCTGCACCTACTGCTTCAGCGGCTCCGCCAGCTTTGGCTTTTGCGGCAGCTACAGCAGCAGCTTTCGCTTTCGCAGCAGCGATTGCTTTCGCCTTTTCATCGTCACCGCCAGCTGCGGCTCCCGCGCCTCCTGCAGCAGCTTTGGCCTTTGCGGCAGCGGCTGCAGCGGCTTTTGCTTTCGCAGCGGCAATGGCCTTCGCCTTATCATCCGTACCTTCTGGTAACGCTGTGGCACCCTCTGCTTGGAATGCAGCTTCTGATGCTGCTGATTTTGCTTTTGCAGCAGCGGCAGCCTTTGCTTTTGCGGCTGCGGCAGCTTTCGCCTTCGCAGCAGCGGCGGCTTTCGCTTTGGCATCTGCTCCTGCTGCGTCAGCACTTACTTCTGCTGGGGCTTCACTTTCAGCCGTTTGTGCTTCCGCTCCACCTTGTTGTTTCGCTAACGCAGCGGCTTTTGCCTTTGCAGCCGCAGCAGCTTTCGCCTTCGCGGCAGCAGCAGCTTTTGCTTTTTCAACAGCCTCTTTCTTCAATTGCTCTAAATCCTTGTCACTCATGGATTACATCACCCGCTTTCCAGTCTTAGCCTCTAGGCGGATTTTTTCTTCCAATTTATGCAAGCCGTAAAGTAAAGCAGCTGGGTTTGGAGGGCAACCTGGTATATATACATCAACCGGCACAATTTGGTCTACACCTTTTACAACTGCGTAAGATTTCACATACGGTCCGCCTGCAGTTGCACAAACACCCATCGCAATAACCCATTTTGGTTCAGGCATTTGATCGTAAAGACGACGCAAGATCGGTGCCATTTTTTTCGTAACAGTACCAGCAACAATCATACAGTCCGCATGACGTGGGGAAGCACGGAAGACCTCTTTACCAATACGAGAAATATCAAAGTGCGCTCCACCTGCAGCCATCATTTCGATTGCACAACAAGCGAGCCCGAAGGTCATTGGCCAAATTGAACCTCTACGAGCCCATGCTTTAATTTCTTCTACTGTAGTCAAAAACACATTGCGTTTGAACTCTTCTTGTTCTTCCGGTGTAATATCCGCTAAATTTAAATTTAAATCCACTTTAACACCTTCTTTTTCCAAGCGTAAATTAAGCCGATAATAAGCATAACAACGAAGATTAACATCTCAATTAATGCGAAGATTCCCAACTTATCATAGGCAACCGCCCACGGATATAAGAAGATTGTCTCCACATCAAAAATAACAAACATTAAAGCAAAAATATAATAACGTACATTAAACTGAACCCTAGCTTCATGGAAAGGTTCTAGACCACTTTCGTAGGTCGTCCTCTTTTCTGCCGTAGGATTATACGGTCTCAGGAATCGACCAAATGTCAGTGCTCCGACAGGTAGTATAATACCTAACAATAGAAAGACAACTACAATTAAATAATTGTTTTGGTACAGAAACAAACTGTCCATACCATCCCCCCCAAATCGGTTTATTCTTAAATACTCACACCGACCTTATTATAGCAAATAGCTAAAATTGTGTCGACCAAACGTCAAAAATATCGTAAAAAAACATGAACTTCATCTCGGAAATATTGACATTTATTCTACTATGTGATTAAGTCTGTGCAATTTATCACATAATTATTTTTATTTCATGAAAAAAATGTGAATACAGTTCTTGTCATTATTATTTTGACGTAATATTTTGTTTCATTATGTGAAACTATGTTGCTAAAAAAACTAAAGAAGGATCGAATTTGATCCTGCATTAGGTTTTTTACAACTAGATAACATAAATAAATCCCGCCACTTATGAAAGTGGAGGGATCTACTGAATAATATTAACGTCCGCCAACATCTAAACGATTGATTGCACGTTTTAATGCAAGTTCGGCACGTTTGAAATCAACGTCGTCTGTTTTTGCTTGTTGTAAACGGCGCTCTGCACGTTCTTTCGCTGCACGAGCACGATCTATGTCTATACTTGTAGCCAATTCAGCTGCTTGAGCTAGAATTGTCACTTTTTCAGGTCTTACTTCAACGAAGCCACCACTAACAGCAACTTTGTCAGTGTTGTTGCCGTTCTTAAGACGAACAGCACTAATAGTTAACGGGGCAACCAACGGAATATGGCCTGGTAAAATACCAAGTTCACCGCTTACTGCTTTTACACTAACCATTTCAACATCTGTTTCAACTACAGCGCCATCAGGAGTAACTACACTGACTTGAATTGTCTTCATTAGATAACCTCCTATTCTAGAGGTGAGTTGTAAGATGTGAGAAATGAGATTCTCTCATTTCCCATTTCTCACTTCTAGATTTAAGCCATTGCTTTTGCTTTTTCAACAACTTCTTCGATACGTCCAACTAGACGGAATGCGTCTTCTGGAAGATCGTCGTATTTACCTTCAAGGATTTCCTTGAAGCCACGAACCGTTTCTTTTACAGGTACATATGATCCTGGTTGACCTGTAAACTGTTCAGCAACGTGGAAGTTTTGAGATAAGAAGAATTGGATACGGCGAGCACGTGCAACGACTAACTTGTCTTCGTCGCCTAGTTCATCCATACCTAGGATTGCGATAATATCCTGTAATTCTCTGTATCTTTGTAATGTTTGCTGTACTTGACGAGCAACATTGTAATGTTCTTCACCAACAATCTCAGGTGATAATGCACGAGATGTAGATGCTAATGGATCCACCGCTGGGTAAATACCCATCTCAGAAAGCTTACGCTCAAGGTTAGTTGTTGCATCTAAGTGAGCGAAAGTTGTTGCTGGCGCTGGGTCAGTATAGTCATCCGCTGGTACATAGATCGCTTGGATTGATGTAACTGAACCTACGTTAGTAGATGTGATACGTTCTTGTAATTGACCCATTTCAGTAGCTAGTGTTGGTTGGTAACCTACGGCAGATGGCATACGTCCTAATAGGGCAGATACCTCTGAACCTGCTTGTGTGAAACGGAAGATGTTATCGATAAAGAATAACACGTCTTGTCCTTGCTCATCACGGAAATATTCAGCCATTGTCAAACCAGTTAAGGCAACACGTTGACGTGCTCCAGGTGGCTCGTTCATCTGACCAAATACCATCGCTGTTTTCTTGATAACGCCTGAATCACTCATTTCGTGGTAAAGGTCATTACCCTCACGAGTACGTTCACCTACACCAGCGAAAACTGAGATACCGCCGTGCTCTTGAGCGATGTTGTTGATTAATTCCTGGATTAATACGGTTTTACCTACACCGGCACCACCGAACAAACCGATCTTACCACCCTTGATATAAGGAGCAAGAAGGTCTACTACTTTAATTCCAGTTTCTAAGATTTCAACTTGTGTTGATAATTGTTCAAATGTTGGTGCTTGACGATGGATTGGATCTCTGCGAGCCTCTGCAGGAATCGGTTCGTTAAGGTCGATTGCTTCTCCTAATACGTTGAATACACGACCTAGAGTAACGTCACCAACTGGTACTGAGATTGGTGCGCCAGTATCTACTGCTTCGATTCCGCGAATTAAACCGTCAGTAGAGTCCATCGCAACTGTACGTACTGTATCGTCACCAAGATGAAGGGCAACTTCTAATGTTAAGTTGATATCCACTTCTGATGCAGTACGCGCTTTATGTTCAATTCTAAGGGCGTTGTATAATTCAGGAAGCTTGCCGCTTTCGAATTTTACGTCTACAACTGGACCCAAAATTGCTGTTATGCGTCCTTTATTCATCGCTTTTCCTCCTAACAGATTTGTTCACTATGAACATTCCGTTCTATTCAGTACTAGTGAGTCAGGTGTTTGCCTGGCTGCACTTAAAGTCAGTACTATTCTAATGCTGCTGCCCCACCGACGATTTCGGTGATTTCTTGAGTAATTGCAGCTTGACGTGCACGGTTGAATAACAATGTAAGTGAATCGATAAGCTCACCAGCGTTATCAGTAGCACTTTTCATTGCAGTCATACGCGAAGCATGTTCACTAGCTTTACCATCGAGCAGCGCTCCATAAATTAAACTTTCAGCATACTGCGGAAGCAGTGTTTCTAAAATTTCTTCTTGAGATGGTTCATACTCATATGAACTTAAGCCAGTATTGCCTTCAGCAAGGTCTGTTAACGGTAAAAGCTTTTTCACCGTTAATTCTTGTGAGATCGCACTAACAAAATGGTTATAGTACATATAAAGTTCGTCATAAGCCCCATCTGTAAACATACCAACTGCTTGGTTAGCTATTTCTTTAATATCTGAGAATACGGGCTGGTCTGCTAAACCAGTGATTTCTTTGACAACCGGCATATTTCTCTTCTTAAAGAAGTCACGTCCCATACGTCCAATTGCAACAATCGTGTATTCATCAGTTGATTTATGACGTTCTTGAATTTGTCGTAATACAGCACGTAAAACGTTACTGTTATAAGCACCAGCTAAGCCACGGTCAGATGTGATTACTAGATAGCCAGTCTTTTTAACCGGTCTTGATTCTAGCATTGGATGGCTGACACCTTTACTTCCAAGGGCTATGCTTGTTACAACCTCTTGCATTTTTTCCATGTACGGATAGAATGATTTAGCGTTTTCTTCAGCACGGCTTAACTTAGAAGCTGATACCATGTGCATCGCTTTTGTGATTTGCATCGTTTTCTTTGTTGATGTAATACGACCTTTTATTTCGCGTAATGAAGCCACTCGTTTCACCACCTTTTTCTCGTGGTAAAGGGGCCGGGCCTTGCGAGGCTCGCGCCACCTTTATTTATTTTTAAAATAAGATAATCTCTGTATCGTTGTCTAGCTACAGCGACCAGCGACTAGTAAACTTCGCTAAACGGTCGCTTCCGCTTTTCTATTATTCAGATATTGCAAATGTCTTTTTGAAGTCATTGATTGCAGCAGTAATGTCTGCATCAGCAGGCAATTCTTTTGTGCTCTTAATAGTTTCAAAAATTTCTTTGCGGTTATGTTCAATCCATGCATATAGTTCTTGCTCGAAACGGCCAATATCTGCTACTGGAATTTCGTCAAGGAAGCCTTTTGTTAATGCATAAAGGATTACGACTTGCTTTTCAACAGCAAGCGGCTTGTTTAAACCTTGCTTCAATACTTCTACAGTACGAACACCACGGTTTAATTTTGCTTGTGTAGCTTTATCAAGGTCTGAACCGAATTGTGCGAATGCTTCTAACTCACGGAAAGAAGCAAGGTCAAGACGTAATGTACCTGATACCTTTTTCATCGCTTTAATTTGGGCAGAACCCCCTACACGTGATACTGATAGACCTGCGTTGATCGCTGGACGTACCCCTGAGAAGAACAAGTCTGATTGTAAGAAGATTTGTCCGTCTGTAATTGAGATAACGTTTGTTGGAATATACGCAGAAACGTCACCAGCTTGTGTTTCGATGAATGGAAGTGCCGTCATTGAACCGCCGCCTAAATCATCGTTAAGTTTTGCTGCACGCTCTAGTAAGCGTGAGTGTAAGTAGAATACATCCCCTGGATACGCTTCACGACCTGGAGGACGACGTAATAACAATGAAAGTTCACGGTATGCTGATGCTTGTTTTGTTAAATCATCATAGATGATTAAAACGTGCTTACCGTTGTACATGAATTCCTCACCCATTGCTACACCTGCATATGGAGCAAGGTATAATAATGGAGCTGGTTGTGATGCAGATGCTGTTACAACGATTGTGTAATCTAATGCACCGTTTTTACGTAATGTTTCAACAACACCACGAACTGTTGATTCCTTTTGACCAATTGCAACGTAAATACAAATCATATTTTCGTCTTTTTGGTTTAAGATTGCGTCGATTGCTACTGATGTTTTACCAGTTTGACGGTCACCGATGATTAACTCACGTTGTCCGCGTCCGATTGGTACAAGAGCGTCAATCGCTTTAATACCAGTTTGTAATGGTTCATGTACTGATTTACGAGCCATAACCCCTGGTGCTTTTTGTTCGATTGGACGAGTTTTTGTAGTTTCAATTGGGCCTAAGCCGTCAACCGGTAAACCTAATGGGTTTACTACACGTCCTAATAATTGCTCACCTACAGGAACCTCCATGATACGGCCTGTACGACGAACTTCGTCACCTTCACGAATTTCAGTATATGGTCCAAGAATAACGATACCAACGTTGTTTTCTTCTAAGTTTTGGGCAAGACCCATTACTCCGTTAGAGAACTCAAGAAGTTCTCCCGCCATTGCGTTATCAAGACCATGAGCAAGTGCGATACCGTCACCGACACGGATTACAGTACCAACATCATTCACTTCGATTTCAGACTGATAATTTTCGATTTGCTTTTTTATCAGTGCACTAATTTCTTCTGCTTTGATGCTCATGAATTTCACCCCTACTTCTAGCGTTGTGCTGATAGTAATTGACGTTCAATACGGTCAAGCTTACCTTTTACACTGCCATCATAAATTGTATTTCCGATTCGTATCTTGACACCGCCAATTAGGCTGTTGTCTACGATATTTGTAATGCGTAATTCTGATTTGCCAATTTTCTTTGCAAAAACTTCTGAAAGTGCTTTTTCTTCATCAGCATTTAATGGACGGACTGAGAATACTTTCGCATCCGCAATACCGCGTGCATCATTAGCTAAAAGGAAATATTGTTCAGCCACTTCTAGAAGGATTTCTTCACGTTTGCGATCGATTAAAAGAAGAATCATGTTGATCACAGTTTGTGATGCATCTTTGAATACTTCTTTTACTAACGCTTTTTTCGTGTCTTTTGCAATCTTTGGATGTTTTAAGATTGTAAGAAATTGTGGATTTTCAGCCACTACTTTTTCGACAACCTGTAATTCTTGTTCTAATTGCTCTAATTCGTTACGTTCTTTTGCTAATTGGTAAAGAGCGACGGCATAGCGACCAGCGACAGCGTTTTGACTCATCGTGCCTCGCCTACCTCTTTGATGTACTCATCGATCAGTTTTTGTTGATCTTGTTCATTTAACTCTTTTTCAATAACTTTAGATGCAATTAGTACTGATAATGTAGCCACTTGCTCACGTAAAGCTGAAATAGCTTGGTCTTTTTCTTGCTGTATTTCTTTTACAGCAGCATCTTTTAGACGTGTTGCTTCAACTTTAGCAGCTTCGATAATATCTTTTTGTTGTTGCTCGCCAAGTTTCTTAGCGTTTTCGATTAATTCAGCAGCATCTTGACGTGCTGTTTTAAGTGCTTCAGCTTGTTGTGCTGCAACCTTTTGGGCTTCTTGACGAGCTTTTTCTGCTGCTTCGATTTCGTTAGCAATATGCTCTTCACGTTTTTTCATAATTCCCATTAATGGGCCGAATGCAAACTTACGAAGTAAAAGTAATAGAATGATAAACGATGCAAGCTGGAAAACGATATCACCTGTGTTAATACCTTGCGCACCAGCTGATGCTAATACTAAAAAGTCTAATGACACTGTATTTCACTCCTTTCAATACGTGCCTACTCATCATGAAAATGAATAATGCGATTTAGCTTTGTTTCTAGTTTTAATCGGAATGCTTTTTCGGTTGAATTTTTAGATGAAATTTCTCGAAAAACTCCGAATTAAGTTTGTGATTAGTCTTGGAACTAGGTCCCCATAAAGGAATGGCGAAGGATCTCGCTTAGATCGATCTTTCGCCATTATGAACTAAGGTCCATGATCCTTGATGCTTTAATTTGCTGTTGTATGGGTTCTTTTTATTAAGCGTTTTGGCCCATTACGATGAACGCGATAACTACCCCGATGATCGGTAATGCTTCTACTAACGCAACCCCGATAAACATTGTAGTTTGAAGTCTACCTTGAAGTTCTGGTTGACGAGCGATTCCCTCAACTGTACGTCCAACGATAAGACCGTTACCAATACCAGCACCTAGTGCCGCTAAACCTACCGCAATTGCAGCTGCTATTAAATTCATTTAAAAGTCCTCCCTTTTTCCTATGAAAAGTTTTATTATAATAGAGTTTTTATATTAATGGTCCATGCTCACTTTATGAGACAAGTAAACCATTGTTAACATTGTAAAAATAAATGCTTGGATTGTACCTACGAAAATACTGAATCCCTGCCATGCAAGCATCGGTAAAATACCACCGATTGCACCGCCGACACCACTTGACATTAATCCTGCCAGTAAACCTAGTAAAATTTCACCTGCGTAGATGTTACCATAGAGACGCAGACCGAGAGTTAGAGTGTTTGCAAACTCTTCGATGATTTTTAGTGGGAATAAAAACTTCATTGGAGCGAAGAATGTTCCTCCATAATGTTTTGCCCCTGTTAACTTAACACCGTAATAATGGGATAGACCTACGACCATTACAGCTAAAGTTAATGTGATTGTTGGGTCTGCTGTAGGTGATTTCCACCACAGAACGCCATCAATCGATACTGAGAATGGTAGACCTAACATATTTGATACAAAGATGTACATAATGATTGTTACGCCCAATGTTAGGAAACGACCACCCGTTTGCCAGTCCATTGTATTCCCGATGATCCCTTTGACGAAGTCCAAAACCCACTCCATAAAGTTTTGCATCCCAGTTGGGCGGAGTTGTAAGGATTTTGCGCCAGCAGTTGCAAGTAAAAATACAATAATTGAAGCAATTGTGATCATAAGGACGTTGGCTAAATTAAATTGAAGTCCTAAAAATGTTACTATTGGAGCACCATGTTCCAAATTGTTTCACCTCTCTTTCAGTTTTTCCGGATGGATTGAAAAAGAAAATCTATCATAATGACGAAATGGTTTGTCATTAATCCTATAATCACGGCTACTAGGCTAAACGTTTCCGGGTAGCGCATTGCGATAAGAACTGCCAGCGCGGCAGCTGCTAGTCTGTTCAAAGATCCAAGAGACTTGACTCTCTTTTTCTTTTCATCTTCTTTTTTGTTCGCATTGTCGACGATGGTTTGTCCCATTCGGTTAACCTTGCTATGCATCGACCATAAATTGTATGTACTGATAAGAGTTCCCAGTATTAGCCCTAAAAAAATGTGAGGGTATGGCGTAAAGCCCCATCCTATCACAAATATTGCTAGTAGATTAATAATAATCTTAAGTTCTCTGATGAAAATTTGCTTGTATTCTTTAATATTCATCATGTCTCCCTTTTTTCAAGGCTTAGGCTTAAGATGGCTTAAGGCTTTGGGTGAGAATATGTTTATTTTTGATCATCGTTCACATTGAACTTCTTGATAAGCTGCAACATGCTATAGATGCCAGTCGCCAATCCTAGAAATAGACCTAAAATTAAAAATAATGGCAGCGTCCCTAACTCGGCATCCAGCCATTTTCCTAAAAATAAACCTATTAAGATTGAGCCAACCAATTGGGCAGAAATGGCGGACATAAGCGCCATCGCCTTATAAGGATTTCTAGGCCGTTTCTCATCACGCAAGGAAAAACACTCCTTCCGCTAAAGTTTTTTCAATTCACTGACAAATATATACATATTTTGCTCCCTTTTCACACCTTTTTTAGCATACAATAGGGCACTTTTAATGTCAATCCATTTTAAGTGAAAATCGTCACATATATGTCAAAATTTCGGAAGCAGCCCCTTCAGTGCCCTGTGAGAGGTATTTTCGACGTTGGGAACTGGTCGGTGGTACCTCACTGTCGCTGTACTATCATCGCTTTCCCCAGGGTACTCTTTCCCCCTTCCACCCAGCTTTAAACCTGTTTTTTGGGTAATTTGGTCAACAGATTGTCCATAAAAAGGGCTTTTCGTTAATTTAATATGCTTTTTTCATAACAATACAACCAATCTGTGAGAAAAAGGTTCGTTTTTATAATGAAATTACACTAAATTACCTTTATTTAATAATTCTACACATGGAAGTTCGGAAATGTCCCCCTCACAGGGCTGGCACCACTGCCAGCCCTTCTATTCACTTCCCCTCCCCAATGGTTATCCTACTTTGTTGCACTCCTTCTTTGCCGTTTTGTATTGCATAGACAATACAAATGTAATCCCCGTCGGCGAATGGAATGTCGTCTCGCTTCAGTTCAGCCTCTAGTAAACCTCTGTTCACATTTCTTTCCTGGACTAGGTGTCCGACGTAGGTTAAAGTCAGCGGATCGAAGAGGGCAACTCCTAATTCCTCCGCTCCTTCTGGTAAGTAGAGTTCGTATTTATAAACATCATCCGCCCCACTCTCCTTCTCGAATGAAAAGCCCATGACCCGTGGATGGTCCGCATCTCCGACAACAAATAGATATGGGAGTAGAATTTCGTCATCACTGCTTGACTCTACTTTTACATTTCCGTAGTGAATGCCATCCGTTATCTTATTCGAATCGACAGTCACAGCTACAGTCACGATTCTCTTTTCCAGCGGTTTTAACGAAAAGGATAAAGGCAGCCTCCAGTGTACTCCTTCCTTCAAGTTAGGAGTGGCGAATGATATTTTTTCAGTTTGACTAGATTTATTTTCTAGCGTTATCTTTACCGACTTCTCAATCATTCCGCTATTTGGCACAATCGATCCCAACGCCAATGACCCAGGATATGCCAACACCTTCGCATCCACCGCTTTCTCGACCTGAATCCGACCGGCCCCCTGCTCGTATGGGTTGTACATTCGACCCACATCATCGAAAATCGGTTTTGCTGTATTCATCAGCGCCGCCTTTACTTGCTCTGGATTCCAATCAGGGTGAGCCTGCTTAATTAACGCCGCCGCTCCAGCAACATGCGGTGCAGCCATACTTGTCCCTTGCAATGAAATGTAACCGTTCGGGATTGTGCTTTTAATTTTCACACCCGGTGCCACCACATCGGGCTTGATTCCCCAAGTGTGCGTAACCGGACCGCGTGAACTGAAATTGGCCAATTGGTCCTGCACCTTCCTCATTTTTGTCGCCGCCCACTCATGTCCTTTTTCCAGTTCGTCTTTTATAAAAAGTCCGTCCTCCCGGGTGAGCGCTACAACCGGAATCGTGATTGCCTCCTCTAGTCCTCCTGAAAAAGTTCCTTCCTCATTGTTAAAAATCAACACTGCTTTCGCGCCCTTTTTATAGGCATTATTAACCTTTTCCGTAAAAGATATTTCTCCTCTTTCGATTAAAACAATTTTGTCTTTGACATCCGGGAATTCTGTTGGGTATCCTAGTCCGCCGAAAACGATTTTGTGGCTTTTTGTTAGGTTCCAAGGTACGGAGCCTTGAAGTGGCTGAAGGATAAAGGTTTTGTTTGGAACCAACTCCAGCTCTAGTACAGGAATCTCAAGCGGCGGAGTCGAAGCACCAACTGAAATTGCTTTTTCCGAAGTGCCTGGCGAGCCTACCGTCCACAACCCAGGGCCGGAGTTTCCATTTGAAGTTACCGCAATAACTCCTTTTTCCACCGCCTTATCGAGTGCCATGCTCGTCGGATAATCCGGACCGTTGACTGAGCTGCCAAGCGATAGATTAATAATGTCCATTCCATCCTCGACCGCTTTTTCAATGGCGGCAATGACTTGATCGGATGTTCCGACACCACCCGGACCGAGCGCACGATAGGCATAAATTTCAGCATCGGGTGCTACCCCAAGGTACTTTCCGTTGGCACCAATGATTCCAGCCACATGTGATCCGTGCAAGGTAGCCTCCCCTTGGCTTTTCACCGTTTCCATCGGATCCTCGTCCTCATCGACAAGGTCAAACCCACCTTGATAATTTCGTTGCAAATCTCCATGAGTATAATCAATGCCCGTATCGATAACACCGACCTTCACACCTTTACCTGTCAGGCGCCGACCCTTCTGATCGAATTCACCGCGGAGAAGCATTCCACCGATGAAAGGCACACTTTGATCAAGCTCAACTTTATAGGTACTTGTATGATGCACCTCTTTAATCCCGGGCTGCCGTTTTATTTTTTCAATATCTTCCTCGGTTCCAACAATCGATGCACCTTGAAGGACCGTATCAAACACCTTGTCTAGTTTTACATTTGGATAATTGGCTTTTATTTTCTTAAGTACTTCTTGGTCTTCAACTTCAATGATGAACTTTTTGGATTGATTCTTTTCTGGAGGGGTTACGTTTATTTTAATTGGTTTTATTTTCGGAACATTCGTATGGATTTGATGTGCATAAGTATGCGTAAGTTGACTTGATAAAAGCAGGTTGACGAGGGTCAAACTAATGATAGTTTTTAGCATTATAGCACCACACTCCTTAATCGATTATTGTGTCACTATAATGGTATTTTTATGTAAAAATTTATTAATCGGAGTGTGACAAGGTTTTTGGACTGTATCAATAGTTTTAAATATAGTTAGTAGAGCGAGGGTAGTAAAGTTGACCTTTTCAAAGATAAAATAATAATTTATAAGGAACATATAATTTCCTGTTTACCTATTTCGAGTTTCTTCCTATTATATATAGCAAATTTTTTGCAAAATCCAACTACTTGGCAACTGCAATGAAACACCATTAGCCATTTTTTTGAAACAGGTTTTTTGTGTGGTTTTTTTCTTCTTCGTTAAAACGCTTTCATTCTTAAGCGCATTATTAAGCAAAAGTAATTGCGGGACGGAGAACCCGACCCCATGTCCCACTCAACATTGTCTAGCTCCAGCGCCTATCGCCTAGCAAACTTCAGGTCTCCTCCCTACGATGAGTCAACTAAGAATTGCTAA
>NZ_AJLR01000153.1 GCF_000307855.1 Schinkia azotoformans LMG 9581
CAGAAATGCTGTTCTTTTTTGTATTTCTTTTTAATACAATAAAAAGCACAAGTCCAATCCTTTACCACATACATAGAGTACACATAAATTCCTTACCACGCTCCAACAAAGCTACAAAAGATACATTTTCGATTTACAAGGAAAAAACGGAATGAATTGCGAATTATATAGATAGGTACGTGTAAAAAAGGGGGCTCAACTATGGAACTGCAACAATTTTTAGGAAATGACTTCTGGGTAATGACGATTAGGATTTTTATAGCTGCCTTATTATGTGGAATCATCGGACTTGAACGGGAAATCAAAAAACATCCGGCAGGATTTCGGACACATCTGTTAGTCGGGGTGGGTTCCTGTTTAATGATGCTTTTATCCCTTTATGGCTTTCAAGACTATATTGATATGAATGCCAATATTAGATTTGATCCGGCACGAATCCCTTCCTACGTTATTAGTGGTATCGGTTTCCTGGGTACGGGAACGATCTTAGTCAAAGGTGTTACCGTTCATGGATTAACAACAGCTGCATCCATTTGGGTTGTTGCTGGAATTGGCTTAATCGTGGGGGTTGGAATGATCGCACCTGCTCTACTAACAACAATTGTTGTGTTATTAAGTTTAATTTTTTTGAATAAGTTTGAAAAGAGAATTCTTTCCACAAGCAATACGGAAATATTAACGGTTGTAATGGACAAGAAATGCAATAAGCTTAATGAGGTATTGCAGGTATTGGAAGAGAATGATATATCATTTCAAAAAGTATCTATCCAATCATTAAAAAATAATGAAGGTGAAGCCGATCAAAAGAAAATAACAATAGAAATTAAAATGAAGGACCCATCCATTCGTGCGAAAATCCTGGATAAAATCTCGACAAATGATTATGTTCAGCAAATCTATTGAGACCCAAAATGTAAACGTAGGAGGCAATCTCCCATTTCTCCGTTTGTGCTCCATTAAAAGTGGGTATGCTACTACTGTGTTTTTCTTAGACTTAAAAGTTGAAAAGAATCTTGATTCGGCTATATAATATATTCATGGTCAAAGAAAGTCAAAGTCAGTAGAAAGGGGAGGGATTGATGCGAAATATTTCTGATATTATTGAACAATATTTAAAAAAGGTATTGCATATTAGTGAAGAAAATGTCGTTGAAATTAAAAGAAATGAAATAGCTGAAAAATTCCAATGTGTCCCCTCACAAATTAATTACGTGATCAACACTCGGTTTACGATTGAAAAAGGTTATATAGTGGAAAGTAAAAGGGGTGGAGGAGGGTATATTCGGATCATAAAGGTCGAAACAGATGACCATGCTGAATTAATTGACCAAATGATTGAACTTATTCCAAATAGAATTTCGCAGTCTACATCAGAGGTTCTAATTGAAAGGTTGCTTGAAGAACAAGTAATCTCTCAAAGGGAAGCTAAATTAATTATTAGTGCTATTGATCGAAGTGTGCTTTTAATCGAATTACCAGGTAGAGATGAGTTACGCTCCAACATTTTGAAATCGATGCTGTTCACCTTAAAATATAAGTAAATAACTACCCAATAACGAACCTAAAAAAGGGAGAGGTGTAATTATGGAATGTCAAGAATGTCACCAAAACCCTGCTTCGCTCCATTTTACTAAGATCATTAACGGACAGAAAACGGAAACGCATCTTTGTGAGCAATGTGCAAGGGAAAAAGGTGAAATTATGTCTGGGGCCGGAGGGTTTTCGATTAGCAACCTCCTTTCCGGCTTATTAAATTTAGATTATCCTCTATCTACAAGCCCAAGCAGTAATCCTTTTGGAAATCTTGTTACTGAGCAATGTAATCAATGTGGCATGACATTCCAGCAATTTTCTAAGATTGGAAGGTTTGGGTGTTCAAACTGCTACAAGACATTCAGCAACAAAATAGATCCGATTTTAAGAAGGGTTCATAGCGGAAATACAGCACATGAAGGTAAAATTCCAAAACGAATAGGCGGTAATCTTCATCTAACGAAGGAAATTGTGGAATTAAAGGAACAGCTCCAAAAAGCAATTCACAATGAGGAGTTTGAGAGAGCGGCTGAAATCAGAGACAAAATCCGCTCCTTAGAGCAACTCTTAAGTGAGCATAGAGAGGGGGAGCGCTCATAAATGTCATTACAACGTTTTATTAATCAGGCATTAAGCCCTTGGATGAGCCAAGAAGGTCCTGATAGTGATATTGTGCTGAGCAGCAGGGTCCGTCTAGCAAGAAATCTGAAAGACATCGTTTTTCCTACTTTAGCTTCTGGGGATGATTTAGAACAAGTTGTCGAGTTAATGAAGGAGTCCATTGTAAACCGCAGTTTTAACCCCAATCTTGGTCAATTTGAACTTATTAAAATGATGGATCTTGAACCGATTGATAAGCGAGTATTAGTTGAAAAACATTTAATCAGCCCTCATCTTGCTGATGATGCAGAGCAAGGGGCAGTGATCCTTTCAGAAAATGAAGAGGTTAGCATAATGGTCAATGAAGAGGACCATGTCAGGATTCAGTGCTTATTTCCGGGACTGCAATTATCCCAGGCTCTACAGGTTGCCAATGCGATTGATGATTGGATCGAAGAAAGAGTTGATTTTGCATTTGATGAGAAAAGGGGCTATTTAACGAGCTGTCCTACAAATGTTGGGACTGGACTTCGGGCATCTGCAATGGTTCATTTGCCAGCCCTCATTTTAACAAATCAAATGAATAAAATAATACCTGCCATTAACCAACTAGGATTGGTTGTGAGAGGTATATACGGTGAAGGTAGTCAAGCACAAGGAAATATATTTCAAATTTCAAATCAAATTACCTTAGGTATGTCGGAAGAGGATATTGTCAAAGATTTAGAAAGTGTAGTTGCCCAAGTCATTGCTCAAGAGCGCTCGGCACGGGATATGCTTGTAAGATCCTCCTCTATCCAGCTTGAAGATAAGGTATGGCGCTCCTATGGCACTTTAGCAAATAGCCGCATCATTCCATCAACTGAAGCTTCCCGGTGTTTATCAGATGTAAGGCTTGGCATTGATTTAGGATTTATACAAAATGTTTCAAGATCAATATTAAGTGAATTAATGATTTTAACGCAGCCAGGTTTTTTACAGAGATTTGCAGGAAAAAGACTAGCTCCTGAAGAAAGAGATGTAAGGAGAGCAACTCTAATCCGAGAACGATTAAAATTAGAAAAGGATTCGATGGGAGAGTGATCTAAATGATGTTTGGAAGATTTACCGAACGTGCGCAAAAGGTATTGGCACTTGCACAAGAGGAAGCGGTTCGTTTAGGACATAGTAATATCGGGACTGAGCATATTTTATTAGGCCTTATTCGTGAGGGTGAAGGGATTGCAGCAAAAGCACTATTAGCCCTAAATCTTGGGCCGGAAAAAATCCAAGAGGAAGTGGAGGCCCTTATTGGCAGGGGTGATGAAGCGAGTCAAACGATTCACTATACACCAAGAGCCAAAAAGGTGATCGAACTTTCTATGGATGAGGCGAGAAAGTTGGGCCATTCCTATGTAGGGACCGAGCATATTTTACTTGGACTCATCCGTGAAGGCGAAGGCGTTGCAGCCCGTGTATTAAATAATTTAGGTGTAAGCTTAAATAAGGCACGCCAGCAGGTTTTACAACTGTTAGGAAGCAATGAATCTACTTCCAGCAGTCATTCCGGCGGGGTGGTAGCAAATGCTAATACTCCAACATTAGACAGTCTTGCCCGCGATTTAACGCAAATTGCCCGTGAAGGAAGCCTTGACCCTGTTATTGGCAGAGGCAAAGAAATCCAACGTGTAATTGAAGTATTAAGCCGCCGAACAAAAAATAATCCGGTTTTAATCGGTGAACCTGGGGTAGGTAAAACAGCGATTGCGGAAGGTCTTGCCCAGCAAATCGTTCAAAATGAAGTACCCGAAATTTTACGTAATAAGCGCGTCATGACGCTCGATATGGGTACTGTTGTTGCCGGAACTAAATATCGTGGTGAATTTGAAGACCGCTTGAAAAAAGTGATGGATGAAATTCGCCAGGCAGGCAATATTATCTTGTTCATCGATGAATTGCATACTTTGATTGGTGCGGGTGGAGCAGAAGGTGCAATTGATGCATCCAATATTCTTAAACCTTCCCTTGCACGTGGGGAACTGCAATGTATCGGTGCCACAACATTAGATGAATACCGAAAATATATTGAAAAGGATGCTGCCCTTGAACGTCGGTTCCAGCCAATCCAAGTTGGTGAACCGACTCAAGAAGAAGCAATCCAAATTTTATATGGATTACGTGACCGTTATGAAGCCCACCATCGTGTTTCCATTACAGATGAGGCTATTGAAGAGGCCGTAAAGCTTTCCGCTCGTTATATATCAGATCGTTTCCTTCCTGATAAAGCGATCGACCTTATTGATGAGGCAGGAGCCAAAGTCCGTCTTCGCTCTTATACTGCTCCGCCTAACTTAAAAGAGTTAGAGCAAAAGCTCGAGGAAATTAGAAAAGAAAAAGATGCAGCCGTTCAAAGTCAGGAATTTGAAAAAGCTGCTTCGTTAAGAGATACAGAGCAGCGTCTTCGTGAAGATGTCGAAAAAACGAAGAAAGAGTGGAAAGAAAGACAGGGTAAAGAAAACTCAGAAGTAACTACAGAGGATATTGCTTTAGTGGTTTCTGCTTGGACTGGAGTACCTGTATCTAAATTGGCTCAAGCAGAGACAGACCGTCTATTGAACATGGAAAGTATTCTCCATTCTCGTGTAATCGGCCAAGAGGAAGCTGTAAAAGCTATAGCAAAAGCAATCCGTAGAGCACGTTCCGGATTGAAGGATCCAAAGCGCCCAATCGGTTCATTTATTTTCCTCGGCCCTACTGGTGTAGGTAAAACGGAATTAGCTCGCGCTCTTGCAGAAGCCATGTTCGGCGATGAAGATGCTTTGATCCGCATTGACATGTCAGAGTATATGGAAAAGCATACAACATCCCGTTTAGTTGGTTCACCTCCAGGCTATGTAGGTCATGAAGAGGGGGGGCAATTAACCGAAAAGGTTCGTCGTAAACCGTTTTCTGTAATTCTTTTAGATGAAATTGAAAAAGCACATCCAGAAGTATTTAATATTCTTCTTCAAGTATTAGAGGATGGTCGCTTAACTGATTCAAAAGGACGTACTGTTGACTTCCGAAATACGATTGTGATTATGACATCAAATGTCGGTGCAAGCGAGCTTAAGCGTAATAAATATGTAGGCTTTAATGTTCAAGAGGGTCAAGAATACAAGGACATGAAATCGAAGGTAATGGATGCTTTGAAAAAGGCATTTCGTCCTGAATTCTTAAACCGTATTGATGAAATTATTGTCTTCCACTCTTTAGAGAAACAGCATATTAATGAAATTATCACGTTAATGGCGAATGAATTAACAAAACGCTTAAAAGAGCAGGACATTGATTTTGCGTTATCAGATGCAGCGAAAGAAAAAATTGCAAATGAAGGCTTTGATCCTGAATATGGTGCTAGGCCATTAAGACGAGCACTACAGAAGCAGGTTGAAGACCGCTTATCTGAAGAGTTATTAAAAGGGACTATTCAAAAGGGTCATAAAATCATCATTGATGTAGAAAATGATGATTATGTAGTAAAGACAGAGTAGTGTTTGAACTTAAGGAAGGATGCCAAAAGCGTCCTTTTTTTCTTTTTGATTACATTATTCGTTATGGTATCATAAATATTAACAATATGTGGTAACTTTAATTAAGAGGGGATTTTTTCATGTCAAAGAAAAAAACAAAATTTTGCTGTCAGGTATGTGGCTATGAAACACCGAAATGGATGGGGAAATGCCCTGGGTGTAATGAGTGGAACACAATGGTGGAGGAAATAGAGCTCCCAAAATCATCAAGAAGACAATCATTTGTTACTTCTTCTGAGACAATAGCTGGAACAAATAAGCCTCAAATGATTACCACCATTCAATCTGTTAGCGAGCCGAGAATATATACAGAGTATAAGGAGATGGACAGAGTTTTAGGCGGAGGTATTGTTCCAGGATCACTTGTGTTAATTGGCGGCGACCCTGGAATTGGAAAATCTACACTTTTATTACAAATATCCTCACAGCTTGCAAATCGAAATCATAAAGTTTTATACATATCTGGAGAAGAATCTCCTCGCCAGACGAAACTTCGGGCCGATCGTTTACGTATAGAAAGTGATAACCTTTTCGTTTTATCCGAAACAGATTTAGCTTATATAGAAAAAGCAATTGATGAAATGAATCCATCCTTTGTTGTTATCGATTCAATCCAAACCGTTTATCATCCTGAGGTTCAATCTGCCCCTGGCAGTGTGTCGCAGGTAAGGGAATGTACTTCTCACTTTATGCGAATTGCAAAAACGAAGGGAATTGCTATTTTCTTAGTCGGACATGTCACAAAGGAGGGATCGATCGCTGGTCCAAGACTACTTGAGCACATGGTTGATGCAGTTTTGTATTTCGAAGGGGAACGCCATCATACATATCGTATTTTAAGGGCGGTTAAAAACAGATTTGGTTCAACAAATGAAATGGGTATATTCGAAATGAAGGAAGAAGGCTTACGGGAAGTACTAAATCCTTCCGAAATATTTTTGGAGGAACGGTCAGAAGGTGCTGCTGGCTCCATAGTTGTTGCTTCGATGGAAGGTACACGCCCAGTGTTAGTGGAGATTCAGGCTTTAATAGCACCGACTAGCTTTGGAAACCCGCGGAGAATGGCGACAGGAATTGATCATAACAGGGTGTCTTTGATTATGGCTGTTCTAGAGAAAAGAGTAGGGTTTTTATTAGGGGCTTATGATGCTTATCTGAAAGTAGCCGGTGGAATTAAGCTTGACGAGCCAGCAATTGACCTTGGTGTGGCTGTAAGTATTGCTTCGAGTTTTCGTGACCAACCTTCCAACCCAACAGATGTAGTGTTTGGCGAAGTCGGGTTAACAGGGGAAATAAGAAGGGTTTCCCGCGTCGAACAGCGTGTTCAGGAGGCAGCGAAGCTTGGTTTTAAGAGGGTTATTATACCGGAAAGAAATATTGGCGGATGGACAGCTCCGAAGGGCATCGAAGTCATCGGCGTTTCAACAGTAGCAGAAGCATTAGATCACACCTTGGAACGTTAGCTTATGCAATTTTTAGTAATCTGCCTACAAAATTGATATTTATCATCATTTCAATATAAAATAGTAAGTGAAATATTATTTTTCTGTAACGAACAATGTTTTTAAAATAGAAAAAAAGTTAATAATGATAAAAGGAGGTGAAGGAATGGTTAAAAAAATCGTTCAGCTATTTTTTATTATCGTGGGCGGAACACTAGGGTTCTTGTACTTTCCGCTATTTTTAGAGTTAATGAATGTAGGTAATATCGGGTGGTTTGCGTCCCCTTATGCCTGCACAGTTTACGGAGCAATTATTTTATTTCTTTCTACATTTTGGTTAACTGATTATATTGTTGGTTTAATCCGTAAGATTGAGGAATCGTTGGTAAAGGCGCCGGCGACCGATATTTTATTTGGAAGCTTAGGCTTGATTGTAGGCTTGATTGTTGCTTTTTTAATTATGATTCCTTTAAAAAGTATTAAATTCGAAGTGTTAAGCACAATTATTCCAATATTTGTAACCTTGTTTCTCGGCTATCTAGGGTTTCAAACAGGGTTTAAAAAGCGTGAAGAGCTTATAAATTTATTTTCGCTTCCAGCACGGCTTGGGGCAAAAGATAAAAAGAAGCCACAAGCCAATGAGGCAGATCAAGCAGAAGAATATGTACCGGGGAAATTGAAAATCCTTGATACAAGCGTCATCATCGATGGTCGTATCGCTGATATTTGCCAAACCGGATTTTTAGAAGGGACGATCGTTATCCCGCAGTTTGTGTTAGAGGAGTTACAGCACATTGCCGATTCCTCGGACGCCTTAAAACGAAATAGAGGCCGCCGTGGCTTGGATATTTTGAATCGAATTCGAAAAGAATTAGAAATTAATGTGGAAATTTATGAAGGTGATTTTGAAGAAATCCAGGAAGTTGATAGCAAGCTTGTAAAATTGGCAAAGATCACTTCCGGCATTGTCGTTACAAATGACTTTAATTTAAATAAAGTTTGTGAATTGCAAAATGTTTCAGTTTTAAATATTAATGATCTGGCCAATGCCGTAAAACCGGTTGTTCTACCAGGGGAAGAATTAAATGTACAGGTTATAAAAGATGGGAAAGAACATAATCAAGGGATTGCTTATCTTGATGATGGCACAATGATCGTTGTCGAAGAAGGTAGAGATTATATCGGTAAGCGTATTGATGTTCTGGTCACTAGTGTCCTTCAAACATCAGCGGGACGAATGATTTTTGCTAAGCCCAAGGCTTTAGAGAAAGCACTATAATGACTTTATAAGGGGAAGACGATGGACTATTATGTTGTAATACCTGCTGCAGGGCAAGGGAAAAGAATGAATGCAGGGATGAATAAGCTTTTTATTCCCTTAAATCAAATACCTGTCATTATTCATACTTTAAATGTGTTTGAACAAGATGAACACTGCAAAGGTGTCATCTTAGCCGTTAATGAAAATGAGGTAAATCTATTTATTGAACTTATTCGCAAATATCATATTAAAAATGTTCTTAAAATAGTAAACGGCGGGAAAGAGAGACAAAATAGTGTCTATAACGGATTGAAGGCCGTACCGGACGAAGATGCCATTGTCCTTATTCATGATGGGGCAAGACCGTTTATTAAACAACCGATTATTCATAAACTTGTAAACAGCGCCTCTAGAAATGAGGGGGCTATTGTTGCAGTGCCTATGAAGGATACGATTAAGGCAGTACAGAACAACATAGTAGAAAAAACAGTGGAGCGTTCAAGCTTGTGGTCGGTGCAAACCCCACAAGCTTTTCGTCTTTCTGTTATTTTAGATGCACACCAAAAGGCAGAAGACGATCAATTTCTAGGTACGGATGATTCAAGTTTAGTGGAGAGATTAGGGAAAAAGGTACATATCGTATTAGGGGATTACGAAAATATTAAACTAACAACGCCAGAGGATTTAATTTATGGGGAAGCAATTTTAGCTAAATATAAAAAAGGGAGATAAACAAATGATTCGTATTGGACAAGGATTTGACGTTCATCAATTAGTGGAAGGGAGACCGCTTATTATCGGCGGAATTACGATTCCGTATGAAAAAGGTTTGCTAGGCCATTCTGATGCCGATGTACTTCTTCATACAGTTAGTGATGCAGCCTTAGGAGCATTAGCACTTGGTGATATCGGCAAGCATTTTCCTGATACTGACCCTGCTTTTCTTGGCGCGGATTCCGCAAAGCTAATGGAGCATGTTTGGGCACTTGTAAAAAAGGAAGGCTATAAGCTTGGGAACCTAGATTGTACAATCATTGCCCAAAAGCCGAAAATGGCACCGTATATTGAGGAAATTAGAGCGCGTATTGCTAGTCTTTTAGAAGCGGAAATTGGCCAAATCAATGTGAAAGCTACAACGACGGAGAAACTTGGCTTTATCGGCCGCAGTGAAGGAATTGCCGCTCAAGCCGTTATTTTATTAACTAAATAACAAGCTTGACCACCTTGGTAATATTCATTAAGATTTAAAATTAGAGTAGAAATATTAGGAAAAAACGGAAGGTGTCTGAAATTATGGCAAAGCAAATTAGAGTTCGATATGCACCAAGCCCAACGGGGCATTTACATATTGGTAATGCACGTACGGCCTTATTCAATTATTTATATGCAAGAAATCAAAATGGGAAATTTATTATTCGTATTGAAGATACAGATGTTAAGAGAAATATTGAGGGTGGGGAGCAAAGCCAGCTTAAATACTTAACTTGGCTTGGAATTGACTGGGATGAAAGCATTGATATAGGTGGAGAGTATGGCCCGTACCGCCAAATGGAGCGCATCGAAATCTACCAAAAGTATACGGAAGAATTATTAGCGAAGGGGTCAGCCTATAAATGTTATTGTACGGAAGAAGAGCTTGAACAAGAGCGGGAAGCTCAAATGGCAAAAGGAGAAACACCAGCTTATTCTAGAAAATGCTGTGGCTTGTCTGCAGAAGACCATAAAGCACTTGAAGAAGAAGGCCGTAAAGCCAGCATTCGCTTTAAAGTTCCTTCTGATCAAACAATTGCCTTTAAGGATATTGTCAAAGGCGAAGTATCCTTTGATTCCAATGGATTTGGAGACTTTGTTATTGTTAAGAAGGATGGTATTCCAACTTATAATTATGCTGTTGTTATTGATGACCACTTGATGGAAATGAGCCACGTTCTTCGCGGTGATGATCATATTACTAACACACCAAAACAACTGATGATTTATGATGCATTTGGTTGGGAACCGCCGATTTTTGGACATATGACATTAATCGTAAATGAATCCCATAAAAAGTTAAGTAAACGTGATGAATCAATCATTCAGTTTATTGAGCAATATGAAGAGTTAGGATACTTACCTGAAGCTTTATTTAATTTTATTGCACTCTTAGGATGGTCACCGGGCGGGGAACAAGAGATTTTTACAAAAGAAGAATTTATTAAAATCTTTGACCCTAGCCGTTTAGCTAAGTCACCTGCCGTGTTCGATACAAATAAATTAACATGGATGAACAATCAATATATTAAACAAGTAGATGTGGACAGACTCGTTCAAATTTCATTGCCGCATCTAATTAAAGCCGGACGTCTTCCTGAGAATCTTACAGATGAACAAAGGGCATGGGCTCGTGATTTAATTGCTCTTCATCAGGAAAAGATGAGCTATGGGGCTGAAATTGTTGAGCTTACTGAATTATTCTTCAAGGAAGATATTGAGTTCGATGAAGAAGCAAAAGAGGTATTAAGTGGGGAAAGCGTTCCTGAAGTCGTGAGAAACTTTAAACAACAAGTTGAGCAGCTTGAAACATTCGAGGCTGAAGACATTAAGGCGGCTATGAAGGCTGTGCAAAAGGAAACTGGTCATAAAGGCAAAAATTTATTTATGCCAATACGTGTTGCAACAACTGGACAAGTCCATGGACCTGATCTTCCACAGGCGATTCGCTTGTTGGGAAAAGATAAAATTCTTGCCCGCCTAAATAAATTGATTGGCATTTCGAGAAAAAGCTAATATAGTATAGGTATAAACGTTGATGAGGAAAAGTAGAGATTGTTTTGGCTTAGTAGAGAGAACTACCTCCGGCTGAAAGTAGTTTAAGCGGACCATCTTGAAAATGCACCTCTGAGTCTTTTATTGAACGATCACTCCAGTAGATAAAAGCGGGACTCTGCCGTTATAAGGGGGAAGTTGGGGTAATAGCACTTGTTCTTTTACCCAAACAGAGTGGAACCGCGCGTAAGCGTCTCTGTGCATTAGCATAGGGGCGCTTTTTTATATTAAAAGTATATAATTTTGCATATCATTGTCTAGCTCCAGCGCCTATCGCCTAGCAAACTTCAGGTCTTCTCCCTACGATAAGTCAAAGACCCTCCAGTTTGTACGGCGATGAGCAAGGCGCTTGCGCTTTTCTAATAGGGGGGAATTGAAGTGTTTAAAATGTTACGTGAAGATGTCGAAGTCATTTTTGAACAAGATCCTGCAGCGAGAAGCTATATCGAGGTAATCTTAACCTATTCCGGACTACATGCAATTTGGGCCCACCGACTTGCCCATCCGTTATATAAACGAAAGTTCTTCTTCCTAGCGAGAATTATTTCGCAAATAAGTCGGTTCTTTACCGGGATTGAAATTCACCCCGGTGCCCAAATTGGCAGACGTTTTTTCATAGACCACGGTATGGGTGTTGTTATCGGGGAAACATGTGAAATCGGTGATAACGTCACCATATACCAAGGTGTAACACTGGGCGGTACGGGGAAGGAGAAGGGGAAAAGGCATCCAACCTTAAAGGATAATGTTCTTGTCGCCACTGGCGCTAAGGTATTAGGATCGATTACTATTGAGGAAAATTCCAAAATTGGGGCCGGCTCTGTTGTTCTAAAAGATGTCCCGCCCAATTCCACGGTAGTGGGTATTCCAGGGAAAATTGTAATAAGAGATGGAGTAAGAGTGGCTCGTGATTTAAAACATAATGAATTACCGGATCCGGTTGCTGAAAAATTAGCGGAGATGGAATCACAAATGAATATGCTCAAAAAGGAAATAAATAAACTAAAGTCAGGAAGTGATGCTTGATGGCAATTAAATTTTATAATACATTAACCCGCAGCAAGGAAGAATTTAAACCGATTAAAGATGGAAAAGTAAAAATGTATGTATGCGGCCCTACTGTATACAATTATATCCATATTGGAAACGCACGGCCTGCCATTGTTTTTGATACAGTTCGCCGTTATTTACAGTACAGAGGCTATGAAGTAAAGTATGTTTCAAATTTTACAGATGTTGATGACAAGCTAATTAAGGCTGCAAAAGAGCTTGGGGAAGATGTTCCAACAATCGCCGACCGTTTCATCCAAGCCTTTTATGAAGATGTAACAGCCTTAGGTGTAAAAAAAGCCGATGTCCATCCACGTGTAATGGAAAATATGGATATCATCATTGAATTTATTGAAACATTAATCCAGAAGGGCTATGCTTACGAGTCAGAAGGCGACGTCTATTTTAGAACAAGAAAATTCGATGATTATGGAAAGCTGTCACATCAACCGATTGATGATCTTCGTCTCGGTGCTCGAATTGAAGTTGGTGAAAAGAAGCAAGACCCGTTGGATTTTGCTTTATGGAAAGCAGCAAAAGAAGGCGAGATTTATTGGGAAAGCCCATGGGGGAAAGGGCGTCCGGGCTGGCATATTGAATGTTCAGCAATGGCGAAAAAATATCTAGGCGAGACGATTGATATTCATGCAGGCGGTCAGGATTTAACATTCCCGCACCATGAAAATGAAATTGCCCAATCAGAGGCGTTAACAGGTAAAACCTTTGCAAACTACTGGCTTCATAACGGTTATATTCAAATAGATAATGAGAAAATGTCCAAGTCACTTGGGAATTTTGTATTGGTGCATGATATTATTAAACAAATTGATCCACAAGTGCTACGTTTCTTTATGTTGTCAGTTCATTATCGAAATCCGATTAACTTCAGCCAGGAGTTGTTGGAAAGTGCTAAAAGCGGATTGGAACGGATTCGTACAGCTTATGAGAATTTAAGCTATCGTAAGGTAGTCAGCACCGGTTTAACAGACTCAAATGAAGAATGGCTCAAGGTTATTGAAGGAATCCATGAACAGTTTATTATTGAAATGGACGATGATATCAATACAGCTAATGCTATTTCAGTTCTTTTTGATTTAGCAAAACAAGCCAATATTTATTTAAGAGAAAATCAGACATCATCAGAAGTGATTCATGCCTTTATGGAGCAGTTTGAAAACTTAGCGGGAGTACTCGGCATCACTCTTCAAAAAGAAAAAGAGTTGCTTGATGAAGAGATTGAAGAATTGCTTCAAAAACGAATTGATGCAAGGAAGAATCGTGATTTTGCACTAGCAGACCAAATTAGAGATCAATTAAAGGATATGAACATTGTTCTGGAGGATACACCGCAAGGAACACGTTGGAAAAGGATGTAATGTTGTGCTTGTAAAAAACCATACTATTGATGTAAAACAATTAAATTCATTGGCGCTTGCTTATATGGGTGATGCTGTTTTTGAAAGCTTTATTAGGTTTAATCTGTTGGCAAGTGGTGGAGTTAGGCCGAACCAGCTTCACCGCGAATCAACAAAGTATGTGTCAGCCAAAGCTCAGGCAATCATGGTTCGCAGTTTGATAGAGGAGAATCTGTTAACAGAAGAGGAAGTCGCTGTTGTTAAGCGGGGCAGAAATGCGAAATCGGCGACTGTCCCCAAAAACACTGATGTTCAAACCTATCGGTATAGCACAGCGTTTGAAGCGTTGTTAGGCTATCATTATTTATCGGGAAATGAAGAGCGGTTAAATGAATTAATGGAATTTGGTTTTAACTTAATTCATGTAAAGTCTTAATGAGGAAGGAGTGAGTACGGATGGATAATGAATGGATCATCGGGAAAAACCCAGTATTAGAAGCTTTAAGAGCAGAGCGGGATATTAATAAAATATGGATTGCAGAGGGCTCTAATAAGGGACAAATGCAACAGGTTATCGGGCTTGCGAAACAAGCTGGCGTCATTGTTCAATATGTTCCAAAACAAAAGCTTGACCATACAGTTTCAGGGAATCATCAAGGTGTGGCTGCATCTGTTGCAGCCTACCAATATGCCGAGATTGAAGACTTATTTAATAAGGCAGCGGCAAAAAATGAGGATCCCTTTTTTCTCATATTGGATGAAATTGAGGACCCGCATAATTTAGGTTCCATTCTCCGAACGGCCGATGCAGCGGGTATTCACGGAGTAATTATACCGAAGCGCCGTGCAGTCGGTTTGACAGCTGCTGTAGCCAAAGCTTCAACAGGAGCGATTGAACATGTACCTGTAGCAAGGGTTACGAATCTTGCTAGAACGATGGAGGAGTTAAAAGAAAAGGGCATTTGGATTATAGGAACAGATGCAAAAGGGAAGCAGGATTTCCGGCAAATGGATGCAAAAATGCCGCTTGCAATCGTCATTGGCAGTGAAGGCAAAGGAATCGGCAGGCTTATCAGTGAAAAATGCGACTTTTTAATTCGATTGCCGATGGTCGGCAAGGTTACATCGCTTAATGCATCAGTTGCTGCCAGTTTATTAATGTACGAGGTTTATCGTAAGCGAAATCCTATTGGGGAATAGCGGTTATGGATGTACTAATCGTCGACGGTTACAACATTATTGGTGCTTGGCCAGAACTAAGAGAATTGAAAAAGACTGACTTTGCTGGAGCACGGGATAAATTAATAGAGAAAATGGCAGAGTATAAAGCCTTTACTGGATACCGCGTCATCATCGTGTTCGATGCTCACCAAGTTCCTGGTATTGAAACAAAAACAACAAACCACAATGTAGAAGTGATTTATACAAAGGAAAACGAAATTGCTGATGAAAGAATTGAAAAAATGGCCAATGAACTGAATAACATAAAAACACAAATCCATGTTGCTACATCGGATTATACCGAACAATGGGTTGTATTTGGCCAAGGAGCTTTAAGAAAATCAGCACGAGAGTTGTTAAACGAAATGAATTCGATTGAGAAAAAAATAAATAAGTCTTTACTCGAAACAAATCAATCAAAAGCAACAAATCGTATTAAAATAAAAGGTGAAATTGCTGAAATTTTCGAAAAATGGCGTCGGGGAGACCGTTGAATGGTTGACTCCCTGAATTTACCTGCTGTATAATATTGCTATCTATATGCATCGGATGTGGACGGAGGGATCAAAGAGTGAGCATAAACCTCAAAGAAAATACTATCAAAGATTTAGAGCGTCTAGAGGATGAAGAAATAGTCGAACAGGTCCACGCAGGTTCTAGTGAAGCTTTGGAGTACTTGATTAATAAGTACAAGAATTTTGTTCGTGCAAAGGCAAGGTCTTATTTTTTAATTGGAGCAGATCGAGAGGATATCGTTCAAGAAGGTATGATCGGTCTTTATAAAGCGATTCGTGACTTTAAAGAAGACAAGCTGTCATCCTTTAAAGCATTTGCTGAGTTGTGCATTACGAGGCAAATCATAACAGCGATTAAAACAGCCACTCGCCAAAAGCATATTCCGTTAAACTCTTATGTCTCATTGGACAAGCCCATATATGATGAGGAATCCGACCGTACATTGCTTGATGTCATCTCAGGTACGAAGGCCCTTGATCCTGAAGAATTGATTATTAATCAAGAGGAATTTGATGATATCGAAGTTAAAATGGCTGAGATATTAAGCGATTTAGAGAGGAAGGTTCTTAGCCTTTATCTAGATGGGCGTACATATCAAGAGATTTCCGAAGACTTAAATCGTCACGTTAAATCAATCGATAATGCGCTGCAAAGAGTAAAACGAAAGCTGGAACGATATTTAGAATTAAGGGAAATTACGCTGTAATCTCCCTTTTTTTGTCGAAGACTTCACTTGAATGAAGTTAACATTGACATTTAAATTATGACTATGTTACAGTTTTACAAGTGAATAAGAAGAATGGGTAAATGTACCCTATTATATAATGTTGAACGTGAAGTTGGAGGTAACTACATGCAACGTATCGTAAAGTTCTTTCGTGATGTTGTCCGCGAAATGAAAAAAGTAAGCTGGCCGAAGAAAAAGGAATTAACTAAATATACTATAACAACAATTGTTACAGTTACATTTGTAGCTTTGTTTTTTACCGTTGTAGATATGGGAATTTCCTCTTTAATTCGCTTAATTCTTGGTTAAGTTATTGCACTGTGATAAATTGTGGTATAATGTTGTGTAATCAAGGAAATACAGGAAATAGAACCCGTTCGCGGGTTTTTTTGTCTTTGTTCGAAAAGCGGAAACGCTTTAGCATTGCTTCATGGGGTTGACAGCGAAATATCCAATTAGGGAGGGAATGGACTAAAAATGTCCTAAATGATGGAAAAAAACTGGTATGTTGTGCATACGTATTCCGGATATGAAAATAAAGTAAAAACCAATTTAGAAAAACGTGTTGAATCAATGGGAATGTCAGATAAAATATTCCGCATTGTTGTTCCAGAAGAAGAAGAGCAAGAAATTAAAAACGGTAAAAAGAAAGTCGTTAAGAAAAAAGTATTTCCTGGATATGTATTAGTTGAAATTATTATGACTGATGATTCCTGGTATGTTGTAAGAAATACGCCTGGTGTAACAGGATTCGTTGGATCAACAGGTTCCGGCTCTAAACCTATTCCGCTTCAACCCGATGAAGTTGATGTAATCCTTAAAAGAATGGGATTGGACAAAATGCCAACTGAAATTGACTTTTCGCTTAAGGATACGGTACGTGTCATTGAGGGGCCATTTACGAACTTCACAGGGACAATTGAGGAAATTGATATGGACAAGCAGAAGGTTAAGGTTCATGTTAATATGTTCGGAAGAGAAACACCGGTTGAATTGGAATTTACACAAATTCAATCCGTTTAAATAGAAAAGCGGAAGCTGGACAAAAAAGTTCTTGCAATTGGACGGGATAAATGATAAAATTCTTGTGTTTCCTATGAGTCTCAAATTACAGAGACTATTGTAGATATATAGGAGTATGAGTGGGAGGGTCTAAAGGGCCTAATTTTACCACATCACGGACTATTTAAGGAGGTGTGTCTCGTGGCTAAAAAAGTTATTAAAATTGTAAAACTTCAAATTCCTGCAGGTAAAGCTAATCCAGCACCACCAGTTGGTCCTGCGTTAGGTCAAGCAGGTGTAAACATCATGGGATTCTGTAAGGAGTTTAATGCTCGTACCGCAGAACAAGCTGGTTTAATTATCCCTGTTGAAATTACTGTATTTGAAGATCGTTCATTTACATTTGTTACTAAAACTCCGCCTGCTGCTGTTCTTTTAAAAGTGGCTGCTGGTATTCAGTCTGGTTCAGGTGAACCAAACAAGAAAAAAGTTGCTACAGTTAAGCGTGATAAGGTTCGCCAAATCGCAGAAGAAAAAATGCCTGACCTTAACGCTGCAAGTGTAGAATCTGCAATGCGCATGGTTGAAGGTACAGCACGCAGCATGGGAATTGTTATTGAAGACTAATCCCGTGAGTCGCTAAGGTAATTGGCAGAGGTTGCGAGAGAATGATTATCGACACTCGCAACCTTTATTCGTGGGAGGTAAAACCGTTATAACCACATACGAGGAGGATTTATTATGGCTAAAAAAGGTAAAAGATATCAAGAGCTTACAAAGCTTGTTGACCGTTCAAAAGCTTATCCAGTTCAAGAAGCTATTGAATTAGTTAAAAAGACTGCTACAGCTAAGTTTGACGAAAGTGTTGAAGTTGCTTTCCGTTTAGGCGTTGACCCTAAGAAAGCTGACCAACAAATTCGTGGAGCTGTAGTTCTACCACATGGTACTGGTAAAACTCAACGCGTGTTAGTTTTTGCTAAAGGTGAAAAAGTGAAAGAAGCAGAAGCTGCAGGTGCAGATTATGTTGGAGATGCAGAATTCATTACTAAAATCCAACAAGGTTGGTTTGAGTTTGATGTAGTTGTTGCTACACCTGACATGATGGGTGAAGTTGGTAAACTTGGTCGTGTATTAGGACCAAAAGGTTTAATGCCAAACCCTAAAACTGGTACTGTAACATTTGATGTTACAAAAGCAGTTAACGATATTAAAGCTGGTAAAGTTGAATATCGTGTAGATAAAGCTGGAAATATTCATGTTCCAATTGGTAAAGTATCATTTGAAGATGACAAGCTTTCTGGAAACTTAGCAACAATCGTTGAGACAATCCAAAAGGCTAAGCCAGCTGCAGCAAAAGGAACATACATGAAGAATGTTGCAATTGCTTCTACAATGGGCCCTGGTATTAAAGTTGACGTTTCTGCATTATTACTAGGAAAATAAGTTGACAAACTTATTTTAAACAGTTATAATTACAAACGTTGTTAAATTAACTATTATACCGTAGACAGTAGGTGTTCCTTACGGACTTAATTTCCTGCCGAGGTGTGTTTATAAATCTGTTACATTTCGTAATGAACGGATCTATTATGCCTCCATGTCTACTGACGTTGGAGGCTTTTATATTCCTTAAAACACGTACGGTATAAAATTCTACAGGAGGTGTAAAGATGAGCGCTGTCATTGAACAAAAGAAACAACTAGTTCAAGAGATCTCTGATAAGTTACAAGCGAGCAAATCAGTAGTATTCGTTGATTACCGTGGACTAGATGTTGCTGAAGTAACTGAATTACGTAAACAATTACGTGAAGCAGGCATTGAATTTAAAGTATACAAAAATACAATGATGCGTCGTGCAACTGAAGCTACTAACTTCGGCGATCTTAATGACAAGTTAGTTGGACCAACTGCCGTTGCATTCGGAGTTGAAGATGTAGTAGCTCCTGCGAAAATTATTAACGAATTTGCTAAAAAGCACGAGGACTTAGAAATTAAAGCAGGTATCATCGAAGGTACAATTGCAAGTGTAGAAGAAGTGAAAGCATTAGCTGAACTTCCGTCACGCGAAGGTTTACTTTCTATGTTGCTTAGCGTATTACAAGCTCCAATCCGCAATCTTGCTCTTGCAGCAAAAGCTGTTGCTGATCAAAAAGAAGAACAAGGTGCTTAAGAACTGTTATTAAAAAAACACTGAATGAAAATTAAGGAGGAAAATTCAAATGACTAAAGAACAAATCATTGAAGCGGTTAAAAATATGACTGTTTTAGAATTAAATGACTTAGTAAAAGCAATCGAGGAAGAATTCGGCGTAACTGCTGCTGCTCCAGTTGTTATGGGTGGCGCTGTTGCTGGTGGCGCTGCTGCTGAAGAGAAAACTGAATTTGACGTAATCTTAGCTAGCGCTGGCGACCAAAAGATCAAAGTTATCAAAGTTGTTCGCGAAATCACTGGTCTTGGCTTAAAAGAAGCAAAAGACTTAGTAGACAACACTCCAAAGCCGCTTAAAGAAGGCGTATCTAAAGAAGAAGCTGAAGATATCAAAGCTAAACTTGACGAAGTTGGAGCTAACGTTGAAGTTAAGTAATTAACTTTATTCAGTTGAATAAAGTTAAAGCCTCCGGCGGATGCCTCAGATTTTCAAAGGTAGTTTTTCGAGCAAGCTCGAAAAAATC
>NZ_AJLR01000154.1 GCF_000307855.1 Schinkia azotoformans LMG 9581
CTGCCCGTCGCACAAAAAGCACCCAGACTTGGGTGCTTACCTTTTATTGATAATTAATCCTGCTATAAAAATTAGCAGCAAGTATTAGTTGACTTACCCTCTTCTTGCACCACGACCGCCGCGTTTTGACTCGGTATGGCGCTTTAATGATGCCAAACGATCTTCACTATCCTTTAAGAAGCGAGACATTTTAGACTCAAAGTTCTCGACAGGTGCACCACCGCGCTTATCTTGTTTGAAATTACGTGGGCGCTGTTGACGTTGTGGTCGTTCAGGACGATCAGTTCCGGCCGTTTCCACCTGCTCTTTAGCTTTTTTAATTGATAATCCAATTTTACCATCTTTCTCAACGTTTAAGACCTTGACCGTTACTTCGTCGCCAACTTTTAAGAATTCATTTATATCTTTAACATAATTATCAGCAACTTCACTTATATGAACAAGACCTGTTGAGCCTTCTGGCAGCTCCACAAACGCTCCAAAATTGGTGATACCTGTTACCTTTCCCTGTAACTTGCTGCCTACTTCGATTGACATAAAAAAAATGCTCCTCCTTAAAATTATAAAAAATCAGTTTATTTTATTATACTAAATAAAAAAAAACACTGTCAATAAGATGACTTTTTACTCATTCTGCAGCTTGAAGATAATCTCCCCTTCTTCAGATAGAAAATACTCATTTCGGGCAAGCTTTGCTACATACTCATCGTCATTTAATTTAACAATCTCTGCACGGTGATCTTTTTCCTGTTCCTTTAGGCTAGCATACTTTTTTTCGAGTTCAATCTTTTCTTTTATTTTTTCCTGGGCAGCTTCAGCTTGCGTATGAAGCATCGAACCTATGCAATAGCTGATCCCCAGAGCAATGAGTGCAATCAATGTCAGTCTGCGATAAAGACCTCGTCGCTTTTTCTTTTTCTCTAGTTGTTGTTCTGTTTGCTCATGTATGTAATTAGAATGAAGTGTTGTAATTTTACGACTTCGAAGCGGTTCCATCGCAACTTGACCTCCTTATTCCCGGAACTTTTTCCACCATTTTACTATAGTATTCTTCTTTCTTACTAAAATCCCTGCCATACTGATAAAAAATATTTTGACTTTTTGCGGTACAAATCGCCATAATACTTGAAAAATCCACTTTATTGGTGTATATACGATTAAAAATGTTAACTTTAGGATTTTCCATAGCACGTTCCCCATAAATAAAATAAGAACAATTAATAATTGAATCAGCCATTTAATTGGCTGCACTACCAATATAATAATTAATCTATACACAAAGCGATAGGTCCAAATGGAGGATTTTATCAAAAGCTCCAATACTTTTAAATAAATATTCTTAAATAAGCTTTGATAAGCTGCATAGCCACATAATATAGCTAAAATAATATAAAAGCGAAGCTGTCCCTCATTTACAAGTAATAAAACATAAAAAAAGAGTAAGGCCTGTACCATCCAAAATAAAATATCGTTAATAAACAAAACCCATGTGGCACGCTTAGGTCGCTTTAAAAAGCGACCATATGTATCTAGTGCAGCCCCAAGCCATGCTCCCATAATGACCATGGCAATCATTGTATTTAACTGGATCGTTAGGCTCATTTGAATAGCTTGCTAAAGAATCCTTTAGCTTTCTCCCCATGTTGATCATCAATATAGGAAAGTGCCGAGATTCTCCCTTTAATCGATACAACCCCTTTGTCAACATCGAGATTTTTCATTTGTAGGTTTTCACCTCGAATCACTAAAAAGCCCATAACCGTTTCTAGTAAAAATTCCTCATTATCAAAGCTCTCAACCTGCTTTACACCGGATATTTCCAATGTCCTTCTGCCTCTCATGATGACGTCATGTTGTGCCGTTGTTCCTTTATTTTGATTTCCATTTCCCATATCATAATAATGATCCATATCCTCGTCCTCCTACGTTAAAAGAAGTATTGCGGCATAAGTCCTCTATCACACTATATGATTGGGATAATCGGTTTAGACCAAGCTAATTAGAAAAGCGGAGGGGAAAGAGAAAAGCCACCCTAAAAAATAGAGTGGCCTTCCTCTTCTGTTTCCTCGTATTTGTTTTGTATTTTTTCTTCCTTCACGACTGTGTACATTGAAGTAGCATCTTCTTTTTTCGTTGTATCTTTTATAGCATCAATTTTAACGGTAACAAGTTTTTGGCCAAATCTAATCGTTAACTCATCACCAACCTTCACAGTGGAGCTGGCTTTGGCCTGCACACCGTTGATTGAAATTCTTCCTTGATCAGCTACTTCTTTTGCCAGTGTTCTTCTTTTTATTAATCTTGAAACTTTCAAAAATTTGTCTAAGCGCATTTCCATGGTAATCACTCCTCCCATTTTTTAGCATCTTCCCATATTGCATCAAGTTCATCCAGGGACATCTTCGCAATATCATAGCCTTTATTTTTAACAGTCTCTTCAATAAAACGGAAACGATTATAAAATTTTAGATTCGTTGCACGAAGCCCCTCTTCGGGGTCAATTTTATAAAACCTTGCTACATTTACAAGCGCAAAAATAATATCGCCAAATTCTTTTTCAAGCTTATTCTTGGATAGAGCCGCAGCTTCATTTTCAAACTCCGCCATTTCTTCTTTTACCTTAGCCCACATTGGCTCGACTTCTTTCCAATCAAAGCCAACCTTTGCTGCCTTTTTCTGTAGCTCATAGGCTCTGTACAGGCTTGGAAGCTCTTTTGGAATACCATCGAGCAGAGATTCATGAACAACTTCCGGCTTCTCTCCCCGCTTAATTTCATCCCAATTTTTCACTACTTCATCGGCTGAATCAACAGAAACTTCCCCGAACACATGAGGATGTCTGCGAATCATCTTTTCTGTAATCGCCCGAATCACATCTTGAATTGTGAAGTAACCGTCATCCTCACCAATCTGTGCATGCAGCATCACTTGCAGAAGAACATCTCCAAGCTCTTCAATCAAGGAATCATCATCGCCACCATCAATGGCATCTAGCACTTCATATGTTTCCTCAACTAAGTATTTTTTCAAGGATTCATGCGTTTGCTCACGGTCCCACGGACAGCCATTCGGTCCCCTTAAATCAGCAATCACTTTGCGCAGTGCTTGGAACTCGCCGTACAGCAGTTCATCCTCACGGACTGGCGGGATATAAACGCTCGTTAAATTGCTTAATTCCGCTTCACGATCCAACTCATACAACGGCACACGCTTTAACACCTGCTCCCGGCTTCCGGCCGCTGTTACAATGACAACCTCATAATCATCAGGCAATCGTTCCATTAAAGTTAACTTAACCTCTGATGCAATATAGCTATCATATACTTGGCCGATGATAATATGCTGCTTTAACTGCAGCTCCTCCTCATGTAGACCGGTTCCATCAAGAAATTGAAAGCCTTCGACCGGGTCGATTTCAAGCGCTGTAAACATCGCATCAAAAAAGCTTTGTCCACCTTCAATTTTCACCTCAAAATCACCTTTGCCGGACTGAACCTCTTCAAGCAGCATTTTAACTGTCCTTTCCGCCACGAGCGGATGGCCCGGAACTGCGTACGTAATATCCGTTTCTTTCACCTTTTGCAGAAGAATATCAACAATATGTTCATAGACTTCTTCGAACTTGTCATGACTTTCATAAATATCATCAAAGGATTGAAACACAATCCCTTCTTTCACTAACTCATCGACAACCGGATGTTCCTTTGTCCGTAAGACAAGCGGCGTACTTGTTTCTTTTAACTGACGATATATACCAATCGGGAGCTGCTCAAAATCACCAGCACCAAGCCCGAGGACTGTAATTTTATTTGTCAAAATGAATCACTCCTCCTTTAACGAATAACGTTTTTTATTCCTCTTCCCAATTAGTAGCTGAAGCTTTGACCCAAACGGCAGTAAACTAAGTTCTTCTTCGGAAAGCACATTTGTTTTTACAACAATTAAAATATATATAAATCCTCCAATCATAACAGCTGACAATGATTGAAAGGTCGCGAACAACCGGCTTCCCGCTTCAGGTAGATCAAAAAGTTCTTGTAACAAGAGCTGATAACTAAATAAAATGATGATCATACATACTCCGGCAAATAGAGCCTTCCTTGTATAACCCGAAAACAATTGAACATGAAGCATTTTCGTCAGGACCCTTACATGAAAAACAGTCGTTAAGAGATAGGCAGCCACTGTTGCAAGTGCTGCACCAATCGTTCCAAAGTAAGGAATAAATATATAGTTCAATATGATTTTGCAAACAACACCAATTAGGACAAAGTACGCAGGGGCTAGGGTTTTCCCTAATCCTTGTAAAATGGCCGCTGACGTCATAACAATCGAGCTAAATAAAATGGTGATTGCCAAAATAGCGAGCGTATAAGACCCGCTCGTATTTGTAAATAACATGTAATTAGTAGACTTGATAATAGCGATTAATCCAAGTGTGGCACCGAACCCAACGATGACACTTACACGTATCGACAATTGAACCTGATCCTTAATGTAGTCTAAGTCATTTCTAATCTTGGCACTCGAAATAAGCGGGACAAGTGTAAGGGATAGCGATGTAGCAACCACTGTCCCTAGTTGGATCAATGGTTGTCCACGGTCAAAAATACCTTTTGCCACTTTTGCTTCCGTTAAAGAAAAATCCCCACTGCTTACAAGTTCGGAATATAACGTCATCGCATCAACCAATTGCAGAAGAATTAAAAACAAACTACTGATACAAATTGTGAATCCTTGCACTGTAATGGCTTTTACAATCGAGAGGCTATTCGTACCTGTACCTTTTACACTAAACGAAAACTTAAATTTATGACTCTCCCTCATTTTTATCCAAAAATAAAAAAGTATAATCACAGCGCAAAAACCGCCTGTAATCGAACCGAAAACGGCACCGGCAGCACCGATATAACTGGAATATCCATTTGTTAATAAAAAATAAGTAAATACAAGAATAGTCGTAACACGGATCGATTGTTCCCCAATTTGAGAGATCGCTGTCGGTGCCATATTATTTTGGCCTTGAAAATACCCTCTTAAAACAGACAGGATTGGGACAAATAATAAAGAAAAGGAGACAACCTTTAACGGAACAGATAACTCCCTATCTCCCATCCAATATGAAATTTTTTCTGCACCTGTATATAAAATTAAAAATAAGCCAATAAAGAATATAGAAAGAAAAACAAAGGCAACTAAAAGTACTTTGAACGGTTCACCTTTCTTTTCTTCCATTTGTTCAGCAATGAGTTTTGAGATAATGACTGGAAATCCGTATGTTGCTAAAATAAGAGCGATCCCGTAGAATGGATACACCTGTTGGTAAATGTAAAAACCGATATCACCGGCTATATTTTGGAATGGGATACGATAGGCTGCACTCAAAATTTTAGTAATTATGCCGGCAATAGTTAAGATTAGAGCACTTTTCCATATTTGTTTTTCAATAAATTCACGGGTATTCTCCATTACCCACATCCTTCCAAAGCGGCCTTCCAAAAAAGTATTATACACTACAAAAGTGCATAAAAAAAGGAGACAGCTAGGCCGTCCCCTTTTAACTTTAGTTAAAATTATGTGTAAATTCCTTTTCGAACGGTAATGATTTAGGATTAAGTATAGTTGAACACGATTGGCTTATCCTTATTGCTCCATTTGGCGTGCCAAGAAACTTGCAGCTGTTTCGGCTGCCTTTTGTTCTATTTCTCCTATTGGCTTGCCTTCTTTGGACATGATCAGAACGGATCCAATCGGGTCCCCGTTTGCAATAATCGGTCCAATTACATAGGAGGATACCTTTTCTTCAACACCATCAATAAATTCGACGTCTGTTTCCGAGGCTACTAATGAAACTTGGCGATCCTCCATTACCTTTTCCACAACTTGACCAATATTACGGTTTAAATATTCCTTTTTCGACCCGCCGGCAACTGCAATGAACGAATCTCTGTCAGTTATCAGGATCGTGTGCCCCAAACTATCGTATAACGCTTCAGCATATTCTTTTGCAAAATCACTTAGCTCACTAATAGGAGAATATTTCTTTAAAATAACCTCGCCATCTCTATCTACAAAAATTTCAAGTGGATCCCCTTCACGAATACGTAGTGTCCTTCTAATTTCTTTCGGGATAACAACTCTTCCTAAATCATCAATTCGACGAACGATACCTGTTGCTTTCATTCTAGATGCCTCACTTTCATCTGATGATTGAAAATTATTGGTGATCTAGTTGTGTAACACCTTTGATTGAAGAAATCACCATTTTCTTGTGTTTAGTATCTTACACCTTTACAGTTCTATTCATCATGAAAGTGAAATTTATTGAATTACCATGAGGGAATAATTACCAATGCAACTAAGTCAACCTACCCAATCACTTGCTCTCCAGTCAAATTTAGTTCTTTTAGGAATGCTTCAACTACCCTTATTTGGTCCTCAATTGTAGTTCTATTCTGTTCGGTAATGATTTTTAACTTATCGCCTTCTTGGCCGAGTCTAATATGTTTAACGTATTTTGCCGATAGTTCAACGACTTTACTAATCTGCTCCGGACTTGACTCCATGAGCATCCAAATTTCATTTTTCTTTTGAACAATAGAATCAATTTTTTGCTTTTTAGCATATACCTTCATTCGTGATATTTGGAACAAGTATTCAACTTCTTTTGGAAATTCACCAAAACGGTCAATCATTTCATCTTGAAGATCTGCAACATCTTCTAATGTATCCAAAGCACGGAAGCGTTTATACATGTCAATTTTTTGTTTTCCGTCCTGAATATAATCAGATGGAATGTAAGCATCAATCTCAAGATTAATTTCAACATCACGGAAAATTTCTTCTTTTGGCATGCCTCTTCTTTCATCTATCGCTTCCTTCAGCATTTGTGAATAGAGGTCAAATCCAACCGTATCGATAAACCCATGCTGCTCGGCACCCAATAGATTTCCGGCGCCGCGAATAGACAGATCACGCATAGCAATTTTAAAGCCTGAACCTAATTCAGTGAATTCTTTAATAGCCTGCAATCTTTTTTCTGCAACCTCAGTGAGGACTTTATCCTTTTGATACGTAAAATACGCATAGGCAACTCGGTTCGAACGACCAACACGTCCTCTTAGCTGGTACAGCTGGGAAAGTCCCATTTTATCAGCATCGTACACAATCAATGTATTTACATTTGGAATATCTACACCCGTTTCAATAATCGTTGTGCTGACGAGTACATCAAATTCTCCCTCTAAAAAGGATAAAATAACGGACTCCAACTCATTTTCATTCATTTGACCGTGGGCATAAGTTACCCTCGCATCCGGTACAAGCATCGAAATTTCTTCAGCCTTCCGTTCAATTTCCTCAACTCGATTGTACAAAAAGTAAATTTGACCGTCACGAGCCAATTCACGTTCAATGGCTTCTCTAACCAGACCAGGGTTGTACTCCGCCACATACGTTTGAATTGGAAAGCGGTTTTCAGGCGGTGTCTCTATAACCGACAAATCTCTAACCCCTAGCATGGACATATGAAGCGTCCTTGGAATCGGTGTTGCTGTTAATGTTAGTACATCCACATTTGCTTTCATTTTCTTAATTTTTTCCTTATGGGTAACACCAAATCGCTGTTCTTCATCAATAACGAGTAACCCTAAATCACGATATACAATATCCTTTGATAAAATGCGATGAGTGCCAATAACAACATCGATTGTACCGGCTTTAATGCCTTTAATTGTTTCTGTTTGTTGTTTTTTTGTTCGAAAGCGACTTAACAGACCAACTTCAACTGGGAAGCCTTGAAAGCGTTCACGGATCGTTTCATAATGCTGCTGGGCTAATATCGTTGTTGGCACAAGAAAAGCCACTTGCTTTCCGTCCATAATCGCCTTAAAGATCGCCCTTATTGCCACTTCTGTTTTTCCATAGCCAACATCACCGCAAAGGAGACGATCCATTGGGCGTTCGCTTTCCATATCCTTTTTAATTTCCTCAATACAACGAAGTTGATCCTCTGTTTCTTGGTAGGAAAATGAAGATTCCAACTCCCGCTGCTCTTCTCCATCCTTTGCGAATGCGTATCCTTTACTTGCTTCCCGTTCAGCATAAAGCTTTATTAAATCATCTGCGATGTTTTGAACGGATTTTTGAACCTTCGTTTTAACCTTTTTCCAATCCGTGCCGCCAAGCTTATAGATTTTCGGTTCTTTGCCTTCTGAGGCTACATATTTTTGAACTTGATCAATCTGTTCAACAGGAACATATAGCTTGTCATTGCCAGAATACTTAAGATGGAGATAATCTTTATGAACACCGTTAATTTCCAACGTTTCAATCCCTAAATATTTACCGATACCATGATTAACATGGACGACATAGTCGCCTACTTTTAATTCTGAATAACTCTTGATACGTTCAGCATTGGAGAGCTTTTGTCGGCGTGCTATCTTTTTCGCTTTTTTCTTAAAAAGCTCCTCTTCCGTTATTACCGCTAGATGCTGCAACGGCAATTCAAAGCCACTGCTTAAGTCACCTTTAATAATTTGAAACCGGGTAGAGAGTAAATCAGAGTCCTTCTCGAGTATCTCTGCTTCAATATTATAATCAGCCAACACATTTGATAGTTTTTTAACCCGTTCATCGGTAGCTGCTAAAAATACAACCGCATAGTTTGCCTTTTTCCATCGATCGAGCTCCCCTTTCAACAGATCGATTTGACCGTGAAAGCTTTGCATTTGTTTACATGTAAAATTAATAATATTTTCAGGATGTGTATGTGGTACATGTCGTAAAAAAAGAGATAAATAGAGTAAAGGACGTTTTGCCTTTTCTAATAAATCCTGAAAATGATGATGAATCGATAAATCAACGATAATATCCCCTTGCTGGAGAAGAGAAATTTGCCATTCAGCCTCTTCCTTATCAAGACTCTGGGACATCTCCTGGATCCGGCTGATTTCATCCATAATGACAATTCCGTTCGTTGGAAGGTAGTCTATTAAACTAGCAGACCGGTCGTAATATAACCCCATGTACTTATACATCTCTGGAAAAGGCTGCCGTCTTTTTAATTGATCGACTTCATACGCAACTTTTTCAGAAAGGGCTTCTTTTGCACTCCGGTCGGTTACTTTCTTCAAACTATTAGCAAGCCCAAGTTCAAGCTCTTCAGCACCTTTTGCATAATGTTCATCAAATAATATAACCTCTGTTGCCGGCCCTATCGATATTTCACTAACAGTTTGCAATGACCGTTGGTCTTCTATATCAAAGTAGCGAATAGAATCAATTTCAGTATCAAAAAGCTCTAGTCTAAGCGGTCTTTCTTCAGTTAATGGATAAATATCGATAATGCCGCCGCGAATACTGAACTCTCCCGGTGTAGATACCATCGATGCACGCTCATATCCCATTTTGACGAGTGTCAACAAGAATACATCTAAGTCAAGCTCCTCGCCGGTCTTTAAAGAAATCAGGCTGTTTTGCCATATTTCCTTTGGCGGTAAAATTCTTCTTAAACCAGCAATAGGCGCGATCAAAATGCCGCTTTTTTGTGTACACCAGTGGTTTAATGCTTCAATTCGTTGCCCTTTTAGTTCAGGACTGGCAATCGCAATTTCGGCCGCAATTAACTCATTAACTGGATATAAAAAAACTTCATTCTCACCAATAATCTCAACTAAGTCATCATATAGTTTTTGTGCTTGATACAAATTATGGGTAACAACCAATTGTGGCTGCTTTGATTCTATATACATGGCTGCAATAAACATGGCCCTTGCGGAACCGGATAATCCGGCCACCAATTGTTCCCTTAGCCCCTCATTAAAGCCGCTTGCAACCGTTCTTACTTCCCCATTTTTTATAATGTACGATCGTAACCCTAACAAAATCGATCATTCCCCCTATTTAAGAAAACAGAAAAATGCTTTGGTTTCGACCAAAGCCAACTGCTTTTATATTTATTGGATGAACGTCTGCAAAGAATGGTAATCAGGATTTCTTTCAAGTGCTTCCTGGCAATCCTCACAGATGGATTTAACTAGAATATCACCATTTGAACTATACGTGATCATGTCCATTCTCTCTTCCTCACTTAACACATCGAACCCTAAACTATTGGATTCAATCCCGTCTGAATTGACTTCACCCATTGGTATATTGCAATGCCTGCAGAAATAACGAATAGGCATAGTAAACCCCCTTAAAGATAACCTTTAAGATTAGTATGATCACCTTAAGTGGTTTGTATACGTGCCCTTCTTCTTACTTTTGGTTAAACTCATTCATTACTTCCAAAAACGTATGGGATAACCATTTTTCACAGGCATCTGCCGCTTGTTTGATTGCCCCTTCAATTTCTGGTTGTTCTTCTGCAGAAAATACACCGAGAACGTAATCGGGAACCTTCATCCCGTTTACTGGGCGATTGATGCCAATTCGCAAACGGTTAAAATTTTGCGTACCTAAATGCTGAATTGTCGATTTAATTCCATTATGACCACCGGCACTGCCTTTTGTTCGCAAGCGAATTTTCCCGGTTGGCAAATCAAGATCATCATAAATAACGATTAGATCTTCTACATCAATTTCATAGTAGTCAAGAAGCGGTCGAATCGATTCTCCTGATAAGTTCATATATGTTAATGGTTTTAATAATATAACCTTTTCGCCATTTATTGAACCCATTCCATAAATTCCTTTAAATTTTTCTTTGTTCAATGATAGGCCCCATCTTCTGCAAAGTTCATCTATTACCATAAAACCGACATTATGCCTTGTTTTTTCATAGTTTTTTCCCGGATTGCCTAAACCAACTATATACTTCAATGATCCATTCCCTCTCTTACCCTTTATTGAATATGCTAAAAGACGTAACCAAAAATTGGCTACGTCTTATTATAACATTATTCTGCTTCTGTATTCACGTTTGGATCTTGATCGGCAGCTTCACCTGTATCTTGGACTTCGCCACTGCCGACTTCATCCTCAACCTTAGGTTGTAAAATAGAAGCAATGACAGTGCTGTCGTCATCCAAGACTTCGTATTTTCCATCCACCTTAATATCTCCAACAGTGATAACATCGCCGATATTATACGCGGAAATATCAATGTCAATTTTTTCAGGAATATTAGTCGGTAAACAGCGAACATTCACTTTGTATAAAGGCTGCTGCAATGTTCCACCGTCTTTTACTCCCTGCGCGTCTCCGACTAAATTAACCGTGACCTCAATATCAACCTCTTTTGACATGTTGACCACCAAAAAGTCGGCATGAACAACCTCACCATTTAATGGATTCATTTGGACATCATGAAGCATGACAGATTCAGTCCTACCATCTTCAACTTGAAGCTTAATGATTCCGTTTCTACCAGACTTCCTCATCGTTTTCCTAAACTCAAGGAGATCCACTACAATATGGGCTGTAGGCTTGTCCTTCCCATAGACGACAGCGGGAAATTTACCGCTTTGGCGAATCTCGGTAATCGCCGACCTTCTAAAATCTTCTCTTTTCTTTGCAGAAATCGTAGACAAGAATAATCACCTTCCTCATGGAACTTTTTTTATTATCCCTATCTATCAATGTCTCCAAAAGAGAAGGAAAAGAAACACACAAATATTTTTTTAATCAAATAAAGTACTTACAGATTGTTCTTCGTGTACACGAATAATCGCTTCACTAATCAATGGAGCAACTGAAAGCTCTCTTATCTTCGGAATTTTCTTTTCTTCTGGAAGAGCAATTGTATTTGTCACAACAAGCTCTTTGATTTTTGAGTTCATAATTCTTTCCATTGCTGGACCTGATAATACTGGATGTGTACAGCATGCATAAACTTCCTTTGCACCATGTTCAACAAGGGCATTTGCAGCAAGGGTAATGGTACCAGCCGTATCGATAATATCATCGATTAGGATCGCTGTTTTGCCTTCAATATTACCTACAATATTCATGATTTCAGCAACGTTTGGACGCGGGCGGCGTTTATCGATAATCGCAATTGGTGCTTTTAAGCGGTCTGCCATCTTTCTTGCCCGTGTAACACCACCATGGTCAGGTGATACTACAACAATATCCTCTAGGTTTTTCTGCTTGAAATACTCAGTCAAGATCGGTACACCTTGTAAATGGTCAACCTGAATATCAAAGAATCCTTGAATTTGCGGCGCATGAAGGTCAAGTAAAATGACGCGTGTTGCACCTGCTGTTTCAAGTAAATTTGCTACTAGTTTAGAAGTGATCGGCTCACGGGCACGTGCCTTACGGTCTTGACGAGCATAACCATAATAAGGCATAACAACGTTAATTGTTTTCGCTGATGCACGCTTAAGTGCATCCACCATAATTAACACTTCCATAAGATGTTCGTTTACCGGTGCACTTGTAGATTGGATTACATAGACGTCACAGCCACGAATACTTTCTTCGATGTTAATTTGCACTTCACCGTCGCTAAAACGAGAGACAGAGCATTTCCCCATTTCAATTCCAATATGGTCCACAATTTCTTGGGCTAAAGCCTTGTTTGAACCTAGGGTGAATACTTTTAAATTTGGGTCAAGATATTGGTTTGGCATTTTAGAAAAAACCCTCCGTATTTTATTATTTATTGTCTTGTTTATTTTCCATATAGCCTACTTTATTCGTTTGTCTAGCACGTGCAATGGATAAGCTGCTTTTAGGGACATTTTCTGTAATGGTTGACCCGGCTGCAATAAAGGAATTTTTCCCGATCGTTACCGGCGCAACTAAATTTGAATTACAGCCAACAAAAACCCCATCTTCTATTTTTGTTAAATGTTTCTTCTCTCCATCATAATTTACGGTGATAGAGCCACAACCGATATTTACATCTTTGCCGACTTCTGCATCACCAATATAGCTTAGATGGGATACTTTACTACCTGTCCCTAATACCGATTTCTTGACCTCTACAAAGTTACCAATCTTTACTTCATTGTGTAAAGTAGATTGCGGTCTGATATGGGCAAATGGACCTATATTTACATCATTTCCAACTTCACTGTCATAGGCAGCTGAATGGCGAATAACAGTACGTTCGCCAATTTTACAGTTATCTATTTCGCTGTTCGGACCAATGATACAATCACTTCCAATCACCGTTTTACCTTTAATCACAGTTCCTGGATAGATTGTTGTATCATTTCCAATTACAGTTTCCGCTGAAATATATGTACTCTCTGGATCAATGATGGTTACCCCATTTTTCATATGATCTTTATTAATTCGATGCTTCATAATATTTTCAGCCTGCGCGAGCGCAATTCTATCATTAACGCCCAGAGTCTCATCCATGTCAGCCGTTTGATAAGCTGAAATGGTTTCACCTTTGTTTTTCAAAATCTCAATCACATCCGGCAAATAAAATTCACCTTGCACATTATCATTTTTGACTTCTTTAAGTGCAAGAAAAAGTGATTGATTGTCAAAACAATAAGTGCCTGTATTAATTTCCTTCACTGTTAATTCAAGAGCACTCGCATCCTTATGCTCAACAATCTTTTCTACGGACCCATTTTCATTTCGGATGATGCGCCCGTACCCTGTTGGATCTTCTGAGTAAGCAGTTAAAATAGTCGCTTTTGCATTCGTATTTGTATGATGTTCTAAAAGAGCTTTCATCGTATCAGGTGTAATTAATGGTGTATCACCGCAAATAACGAGTGTTGTTCCTGACTTCTTGCCAAGGATTGCTTCCGCTTGCCTTACTGCATGTGCTGTACCAAGCTGCTCTTCCTGCAAAGCGTAGTCGCATTTTGAACCTAAGTATTGCTTTACTTTTTCTGCGCCGTGACCAATGATAGTCACGATTTTTTTCATTTCAAGTTTGGAAACATGATCAATGACATGCTCCACCATTGGCTTCCCGCACACAGGATGTAATACTTTATAAAGCTTTGATTTCATCCTTGTACCTTGACCTGCTGCTAAAATTACGGCAAAACGATTCATAAAAAACCTCCGCTCGACTCCTTTTTACCACCTTCGAATATATCGTAAAAAACCGTCTATTTCAACAATTCCATTCAAATATGAAGAAAATTCCTATAAAGTGTTGGAAAAGTTGCCTATGGGGATAATATTAACAGAAATTTCACAAATGTAAAAAAGCTGTCCCAAAGTTGAGACAGCCTGTACGTTCGAATCTTAAATTTTATAAAACTATTACGAAGCCCTATGAAGCTCCAGCCTCTTCATATTCCACTTCACTTAGCTCTCCTAAACGATGATATTCAGCTAAAACTGCATCTTGAATCTTCCCACGAGTAGAAGAATTGATAGGATGAGCAATATCACGGAATTCCCCGTCAGGAGTACGTTTACTTGGCATTGCCACAAATAAACCGTTATTCCCATCAATCACTCGAATATCATGAACTACAAATTCATGATCAAGCGTAATGGAGGCGATGGCTCTCATGCGTCCCTCGGTGTTCACGCGGCGTAATCTTACGTCAGTAACTTCCATCTGTATCACCACCTTTTTCTAAATAAAAACATACTTACTGTAATTCAACAAAATTTGGATAATTCCTTCTCGTTCACAAAAAATTTACAAAAAAAATCCAACTTTTCAGACAAAAGTTGGACATTCTGTGAACAAACTAGAAAAGCGGAAGCGACCGTTTAGCGACGTATAAACTGGAGCCCATCGACTGAGATAAAGGATATCCGGCAACGAACATAGTGAGTTGATGTTGACTTATCGTAGGGAGGTGGGTGAAGTTTACGAGTTGCTGGTCGCTGGAGCTAGACAACGATGTACAAAATTATTTCACCAGTGCTATAACTTCAATTTCTACTAGTACATCCTTTGGTAGTCTAGCAACCTCTACACAAGATCTTGCAGGCTTGTGTTCGCCAAAATATTCGGCGTATACGTCATTCAGTTTAGCAAAGTCATTCATATCCTTAATAAAAACAGTAGTTTTGATTACAGTCTCAAGTGATGCACCCGCTTCAGCCAGCACGGCCTTCAAATTTGCAAAAACTTGATGTGTTTGCGCTTCAATATCACCAGTAACTAAAACACCCGCTGGAGTTAATGGAATTTGTCCTGAGCTGTAAAACATATTATTTACAATAATACCTTGAGAATATGGACCGATGGCTGCAGGAGCCTCATTCGTATGAATCGCTTTCATTTCTCTTCCTCCTTGGTGAGTGGGTTACTCCTCAATTTTTAAAGGTTTGGCATATTTAAAATAATTGCCTTCTTCCACTTCAATATGTTTTTCTTTAACATTAACCTCTGATAACCGAACTAAAGAAATATATTCATCAACTAAGCGCTCTTCAGAATTATCTTCAGCCTCAACCAGTACTCCAATCCCTGCAACCGTAGCCTTAAATTCCTCGAGCATGCTGATCATTCCATTGATTGTACCGCCCGCTTTCATAAAGTCATCAATGATGAGGACATTGGAGCCTTCCTCTACGCTTCTTCTAGCAAGCACCATATTTTGAATTCTTTTTGTTGAACCCGAAACATAATTAATACTAACAGTTGAACCCTCAGTCACCTTACTATCGCGACGTACAATAACAACCGGAACATCCAGATAAGAGGCAACGGCATAGGCTATAGAAATTCCTTTTGTTGCTACTGTCATCACGACATCAATTTTCCGATCGGTGAAAACAGAAGCAAATAAACGACCAATTTTATTAACGATTCTTGGGTCACCTAGGATATCATTTAAGTATAGATAACCACCAGGGAGCAAACGATCCGACTTGGCAAGCTGCTCGCGTAAATTATCAATAAACTTGTGCGCTTCCTCTTCAGACGCGTGAGGGATAAATTTCACCCCGCCTGCAGCTCCTGGTACCGTATGTAATGTACCCATGCCCTGAGTTTCAAAGGTTTGTTTTATAATACCTAAATCCTCACTAATGGATGATTTGGCGGCTCCATAACGATCTGCGAAAAAAGAAAGTGAAACTAAATGACGGGGATGATCCAACAGGTAGCTTGTCATGTCTACCAATCTCCCGCTTCGCCTAATTTTCATTCATGTACACCCCTAAAACCCGAATATTTTATAGTAACTATAACATTTTTATACGGATTTAATCAAGGGCAGATAGAAAAGCGAAAGCGCCTTGCCCATCGCCGTACAAACTGGAGGGTCTTCGACTGAGATAAAGGAAACTTGAAT
>NZ_AJLR01000155.1 GCF_000307855.1 Schinkia azotoformans LMG 9581
GGTCTAAAAATCTCGACATTTTCTTTTATTCGAATCACGAACTTTTGCTGGTCTTCTGTGAATTGATCGATTCGTTTAATCTTAAAATAGGCTCGATCTTCTACCATGATAAATCGAGAATCGACTAACTGTTCACCAATCGGTCCATCATGTATAAGTCCAGTCGTTTCAACGACTTGAAGCGGCATTTCAGTTAGTGGAGTATAACTAACATGCAGTTTAATCCCTGCACGTTCTCCGTGATAAAGAGCCCAAGGAAGACGTGACTTCCCTACTGTAATGGTAATAGAGTCTACCAAGAGAAGTTCCTTGGAAATTTTTAATACTCGGCGTGTTATTCGATTACATTTAGAAACGACTAAATGGAATAATTCTTTCATGATCTTGTAGTCTACATGTCCGGCTTTCTTTGAAATAGTAGAGTGGTCAACTTTGGGTAATCCATGTTTGTCACCTACGTCTGCGCACTCTCGATAACTTTTGAACTCATTCATAGCAGCACAGGTCAAATAATGAATGAGTGTGTGTACAGTGAGCTTACGAGCTGTATCCTTATAGCCGATGGCATCCTGAATAACATTGACTTCATCTTCTGAAACAATCTTTTGAAACAAATTGTGGAATGTGGTATTCTTTTTCATGAGGGCACCTCTTCTGTAGTTTGTTTGTCAGCAAACATCATTCTACAAGAAAGGTGTCCTTTTTGGTATTAATTTTTTGGATTTTATTGGTTAATCAACACTCGTGAGTAAATATCATTAACGCATTAAGTGTTTTCCATTTTTATATTGATTTAATCTAGACTAGACCAAAATGATGTAAATAGAGCTTGTGAGAACCTCTTTAGTGACTTGTTAAATAAAATGTACGGTTGGAATCTTACAAACTTAAATTCTTCCCAAAAAAATAACCCTGCAATAGATCAAATAAGGTTGCAGTTCAAGTTCCTTCATCAAATTTACGTTCACCTTTTGGTGGTTTACCTTGGCAATGGTTTTGCACTAAAGGCCATGGTAGGACTGATACTGGTGAGTTTTGGGATTAATACATTATTATTAGCTTATAGATGTGTATGGAGCAAGGGATAGTAATTGGTCAACGTTAGAGGATTAAGCAAAAAAAGACTTATTTACGAACCATTTACTTTTAGAAACATCCCCTTATAGTAAAGTCTTATTCAGCTAAGAAGTGTATTTAGGTTTAATAAGCCCTAAAAATGTCGTTTTCTTAATTGATAGAAAGCGACATTTTTATGTGTATTATTGAAATTGCAGTAGAATGTGTTGTTGCACGATAGCCCGATATTATTCAACAATCTTTCAGTAAGATAAATTATTTATTGAATGATCGTCAATCGCTTGAACCGCAAGTTTCTTTTGTGCCCGTTACTTGAATAGCTTATTTACTTTATTTGTATTTTTTCAAAAACTCTTCTGTAAATTTTCTTAGTTCATCTTCATTTTTAAATTCACTTAACTCTACTCCGTACGACTCTTGTAGTTTTTCTTTCGTTATTGTGTATTCTTGGTTATCAAAGTTAAATGTTATCCAATCAACATTTTGAACCAACGCAAAAAGAAATGTTGCATTATAAATTGCTGTTTCTTTATGGGTATTTTCTGATTCTGGCCAATCGTAATTTAGGATTATACCATATGGCTTCTCTTTTGTTTTTAGTTCAAAGCCAACTAAATGTTCCCCGCTTTGTAACTGATTTACAATATTCCCTACTGCACTATTATCGCCTACAAACGAATCTTTATATTGAAATATATCTTGGCTTTCATTATTTGCATTACAGCCGCTTAAGAAAAGTAGTACCATCAACGAAAAAAGCAGAAATTTAATCATTTGCCTCACCTGTATTCCCTCCTCAAAAACTTGGTAATCCAAATAAAATAATCACTATAACTAAAGACGAGCTCGCCCAAGTTATTATTAATTTCTTCTCTACCTTCATTGATGTATCAACAATGACATGTACAATCGACAACACTAAAAGGTTTATGAAAAATAAAAAGTAATAAGCAACAATGAACATCATCCATGCATGGGAGGAAATTAAACTTTCCAGCGGTGTCGTAAAAAACAAGAAAATAAATACAACAAACGAAATCATTAACCATATTAAAATAACGATAAACATCTTATTCCAAACCTTGTGTTGCATAAACTCTTCTTCTTTTTTTGCATAATTATAAATAAGTTGATTACATACAAAAAGAAGAATTGAAATCGCTATAAACATTATCAATCGTTTCATTACAATACTATCTATATCAATGTTTACGTTTTGAATATAATAATCCGCTATAAAAGCAAAAAGAAATAAAAACAAGATACAAGTAAACTGTTTAAAAACATAGCTCTTCTCCAACTAATTCTTCCACCTTTCTTCCTTAATAAGCTTACTTACGGAAAATACATGTAAAAAGTTTCAAGGTTATATCTTCTCATCGGTGGAAATATGCGGATGCACAGCTTTCTATAATATCGAAGTGCCAGGTACTATATCAATCTACTAATTGTGGTTCACTTCCGACAATTTTATATTTATACTCTTCCACTATCGTTCCATCTTCATTTTTCTTCTGAAAAGTGATAAGGTCAAAATTATCGTTAGTTTTGCTTTGAGAGGTTTCATAAATGTATCTCGTGCCATTTTCAATCTTCTCCGTTGTTCCTAGCCAATAAGGGCAGTCATTAAGAACAGGATTATCCTTTGTAAATTCCGCAAATAATCGGTTGGAAGCCTGCACATCTATATCTACTAGTTGTTTTTCGACATAACCAGCACTGACTTTGGCAGTTCTTCCAATCACTTTTAAATACTCTTTAGCCTGTGCTTCCTGCTGCTTTTCTAGGTCAGGGTAATCATCATGGGCAGATAATATCTTGTTATGTAAATGGGGAGGAAACATTTTCTTGATTGAATCTGTGTAGTCTGAGCCATCCATCGGTTCTTTATATTCCAACAAAGTATATTCGCCATTTTTATCTTGCGAAAATTTAATAACAGTTGGGATTGATCCACTTCCACTTACTTTTGTAAAAATGCCGTTTTCAAAACCGAATGCACCATAGCTGGCTATTAAATAGACCTTAACCATTCCATTTTTATGCTCTGTATCAAGAATGATGTGCCCTTCTGTTGCTGTTTCCCCCGAAGCATAGGAGGCGCTTTGGCTCTTAATAGCCCTACTAACAGCCTTATTGATATTTTGCTGATTTTGTTTTAGTGTGGCTTGATTTGGCGTAGCATCTAGCTCATCATTATTCTGATTAGAACAGGATACCAAACTGAAAGCCAGGAACATCGTCAGACCTAGGATATATAATCTTATCATTGAAATTTTCCACCTCCCCCAAAGCGGGGCATAGCAAAATACCCCCACTCAATCATTCCAATTCCAAAAGCTTACCTCATCCACTTTTAATCCTCCAACCCATGGTTCCTCGCGTAGCTTTAAGATTTCCTTTGTAGGTCCTGTTATGACAACGCCATAATGTTTAAAGCCATTCGTTTCAAGGTAATCAATTCGTTTTGAAAGCTCTAGTTTCCCAAAAACGAAGTTATTCACTTTCCGTTCATGGTCTTTTAAAAAATATAATGTTTTCAAAAATTGTTTATGGAGAACATCTTGATCTCCCATGGTATAACTAGGGGATGAATGACCTTCTGATACAATCTTACCAAATAGGCCTTTTTTTACTTCTCTGGAGTCCAAAATCATATCATCATCATGCCAAATTGCAAAGCTTGGAAACCCAATCGGTTCAAAAATAACCCTCTCATTTTTCTCTTCAAAACCCGTATCAACCGCCAACCAAATCAAATCCATCTCTTTGCCCTCGAATAGTTGAAAAACCTTCTCCGTCTCAATTAATTCAGCAAAAGATAAATAGGCTGAAACGACAGTACCTTCAGGGAGGCGCTCTAACTTATTCCACTCTGACACGTTACGGACTTCTCCCCCGGGATATAAAAAGTTCGGGTTGCTATCCGATACTTTTCCAAAGTTAATCCTTTCTGGATAGGACATCGCTGAGAAAAAAAACTTTGTTTTTAACTCACCAACTTTTACTGTTTCATCCCCCACTTTTTTGTTCAAATCTCTCTCGGTATTCAAACCAAAAAATGGACCCGTATTCGTACTTGTTCCACCTAAATATCCATAAGGATCTGTTATGGTCAGCGAATAGTCGATTACATTCCTGAACACATCTACACGATCCGGTGTCCCCCATGAATAGTAAACGGCTGTTAGTATCGATGAAAGAATGGTAAACGCAAGGATTAGTGCAAGGGCAGAAAAGGCCGTTTGCAATCTTGCTTTCCATTTACTTCGTCTTAATATCTTTTGCTGTCTTTTTTCATTCCCATTGGAGTCTTTAATTTGCTCGACACTATTTTCTTCAAGAAACTCCTGATATTTTTCTAGTTTTTCTAATTCTTTTTCAAAATCCTCTAATTCTATATCAGATAGTTCACCTTTTTCATATGCTTCTAGTTTTCTTTTAAATTCATCGCTCACTTTTCTCCACCCTTCCTTCGCCTTATCGCCTGCCTACCACGGAATAATAATATTTTAAAATGGGGTTGCTTCACATTCATCACTTGTGCTGCTTCATTGTATGATAATCCATGAAAATCATGTAAAAGCACGGCATATTTATGTTTTTCGGGTAAATCTTTTAACAGGCTAACAATTTCTCGAACTTCTTCTTGTATAACAATCGTATCTATAGGTGTTTTTCTTTTATCCGAAAGTGGCAAGAAAAAGCTTTGTTCCTTTATTACGGTTCTATTATGCTTGCGATAATGATCAATACATGCATTATGTGCGACTGTAAACAGCCATGCTTTAACCTTATCCCCCTTGTAATTTTCAATATAAAGGTAAGCACGGAGAAAGGTTTCTTGAACAAGATTCTCGGCCACATGGTGGTCATGACAAAGGGAAAGGAGAAATCGATATATTTCATGAAAATAAATTTTATATATGTCATCAAGATTCTCTTTCATCACAGCCTCCCTTCATTAATAAAACGGCTTGGAATGAAAAAGGTTACAATATTTTTTGTTTATTTCAACAAAAAAACCCGCTGATAAGCAGGTTTTTAATTTCAATTGGTTACTTGCTATAGAAAGGCTTCCAATGAACTTAGGCTACATCAGTTAATTTCGAAGATTACTCCAAAAGTTTAAGTTTTCACTTTCTATTTAGTTAAATGTGGTTAACTTTTCCGAAACTGAATCTAAAAAATCTTTTTCAAATTTAATATAGTAAGACTCGTCTATCATTGTACTCATCATTCCATCGATTAATGATACCGATTCTATCGATGGAAGTTCCATTTTATCCTCAAACAATTGTTTAATTGGAATATTACTTTCTATTTTATTAGTAAATTCTTTTAATTGCGTTTGTGGTATTACGTTTATTGTTTGATTTATTACTGTATTAATGAGGTTTAATTGATCTTCTTCATCCAAGTTTTTTCCCACAGTAGCATCCATCATTAATGCCATAACCTCTTCTCCATTTAAACGATGAGTCCCCTTTTTGAAATCAAATGCCACTTGAGATATAGCTCTTACTCGAATATCTTCTGGTAAGTCGTATTCTATCCCATTCACTGCATCAACCATCGCTGAAAGGGTTTCTAAATCCATAATTGCATAATAATCGATTGGTAAATCAAATAGGTTAGAAACTGTTGTTCTTACCTTTTCAGCTACTCCCGAAGCGTTAATATAAGCATGTGATAATTTATCATATGGAGTAGTTCCATCATTTTTATCCAATATCGGAGCATAAGTATCACGAGGGATCGATACAACTTTCATCATATTTTTATCTTTATTATAAGTAAGTAAAAGGTTAATAGGTATTCTATCATTCTCATCCTTTACCATAAATAGAGTGGTAAAATACTCGTCTTCTTGAGATACTACTCCATTCGAATCAGTTCCGTTATTTTCGTTATTAACGTTTCCTTGAAGAATCGTTGGAATAAACAAAAATAGACATAAGCCTACCGCAAACAAAGCAGCAGTAAGTGGAGCCAATTTTTTTGAAATAGATACTAGAGATTTCTTTTGGATATTATTCTTTTCCATTTTATGAAGTTGTTCAAACACTTCATCACGATCTTCCTTCCTAAATGTTAGTTCTTGATTAGACATATGGTTAAATGTATCTTTCAAATTTTTATCTTTCATTAAGTTCAGCCTCCTTTAACATCGACTCTAATCTTTGTTTTGCTCTTCTTAATCGAGTTTTCACTGTATTAACTGGAATGTTTAAAATTTTAGAAATTTCATCTGTTTTTAAAGAATCGTGATAGTATAGATAAACTACTTCTCGATACTTGTTTGGAAGAGAATTGATTGTCTCTTTCATTTGTTCGTTATTGTATTGATCAATAACGGATTTTTCTACTGATGGTAATATTGACCTGGCAGTTTCATTTATAAAACTTTTTACTTGAACCATTCTGTAATTCCAACTTTTTAAATAATCTTTACATTCGTTAATGGTGATACGATAGAGCCACGTTTTGATCTGTGCGTCATAACGAAACATATCAAGGCTTTTGTAGCATTTAATAAACGTATTTTGAACCAGATCCTTAGCTATCTCGGCATCTTTCACATAAGAAAATGCCAATCGTACCAACTCATTACCATATTCAATCATTATTTTATCTAATATGTAATCTTTTTCTGATTTGTCCATTCTACTCCCCTCCCTTTCAACCTGCTTCAAATTCTGCTATTAGACGATTATCAAATCATAATAGGTTCAATTTTTAAAAAATATTTATTTTAACAAAGATTCGTTTCTATTCAATGTTTAATCCTTCATTGATTTTTATAAATATTCCGTAAAAGGATTCATCCATACGATTATAACTGAAATATAAAACCTGTATCTTAGATTAACAAGTAATCATGGATACAGGCTTATTGTTTATATTAATTCCTTTTTCCACTAAACCGCCCGTTCAATAGGAATAGGTATTTCCCCTACTTTAAGAAGCCCCTTTGGTAGCAAAGATATAGTTACTTTTACCATTACACACCTTATTTCCTTTTGAAGTTTTTGGTTAAGCTAATCAATAAACATTCTCGAAAGGAAAGATATTTTTGAAGAAGTTTATCTACTTCCTGTTTGGCAAACCATATACTAAAAGTAAACTGTTTTCAATTTCATATTGGATTACTGTCGGATTTTACTTTTTTGTAGTGACAGTATCTGTTGTTCAAACCGTTATTTATGGTGGCTGGATTTCTTTATTGTTTTTAGCTATTATTTTTCCTGTATTATTTCGAATTGTATACAAAGTGAATTACAACATACTTAAAGGATTAAAAGGCATGAATAAGCAAGCAATACTAATTTTAGGGTTGGTATTCGGATTATTTACAGTTGGTATGTTTGCGATAGCTCTATTGTTCGGAGATAATGTGTCAATAGGTTCAAGTAAATCAGTAATAAACGGAGAAGTTAAACTATCCATCGGTTCATTAAAGGGGTATCATGATGTTGAAAGTTTTGATGTTACCAAAAATAGAACAGTCTCAATACCTTATATAGCCTCCGTTGGTGAGGGGAGCTTTTACATGTATGTTAGAGGGTTCCAAAAATACTGTATGGGAAGACGAAATCACTAATTCAAAGAACGGAGTTATTGAATTTCCGGGAGAAATAGGTACTTATACTATTGGTATATATACGGAAGAAGCCAAAAAAATAAAAATAAACCTTTCCTTAGATTAAAATGCTTGGCGACAGCCCTAATCTGCTATCGCCCCTTTAGGTGAAGTATATTAATATGGTAAAACAAATCCATACTCCATTTTTTCATAATGAGCAAGTCGAAATTGCAAATCTTATCACATTCAATAGAAATAATATTGGTTATTAAAAAACAGACGTTAATATTTGGACTTAATAAAATGCTATAAAAAGGCAGTTATAAACAAGCGATAGGAAAAAGGTCAAATTTAATGATTACCGTGATAATATTTCTTGCTTTATTTGTCTTGCTTCTTCATCGTCTGGTTCATATTCCAGAAAGTGATTGATTTCTTCTTCAGCTTTATCCATATCTCCTTCTGAATAATAAAGTAAAGCTAAATTAAAAGAAATCTCAGGTATAGGGTGATCTTTATTTTTTAGTTTTTCGTATATTGTTATAGCTTCTTTTGTTTCCCCTTTTTCCTCCAACTGGGTTGCTTCTTCAAACTTTTGAGCAGCATAATTTTGATATACATTTTCTTCAACGATTGAAATTGTGAAAGCATAAACTACCATTGCTAAGACAAAGATAAGGACATTAATCCAACTAATTCCTCCACGTTTTTTGATTAATTTAAGACGTTCATCTTTATTAGGATACTGTTCCTTTAATTTGTTAACTTTTTTTACTACAAACTCCAAATAAGATTGATTACCTAATAATGCTATAATTAAAAAGACACCAAAGAAACTGCTATTATTAGTACTTGTTTGTTTAGTTGTAATAAGGAAAAGTACATCTATAATGGTAATGACTCCGAAAAACAAGTACGCATAAACATTCATTTTTCTATATGCAAACCAAAAAAATCCAAAGATAAATGCAGCCCAATTCCAAGAAAATTGAGCCCCCTTTTTTCCATATTTAAATTTACTCCATTTTTTTCTGTAAGTATCTTTATTTTTCCCGACGAATTCCATCACTTCTTCAAGAGTTTCTGTATCTAGGTCCTCAATATGAATATTATTTTTTCTTCGTACCCACCCCATTACTGATACCTCCTTTATTTAGTTAACCTCCCCATTTACTGTTTAATAATTCCTGCAGAAAAAAGGCTCAAACATAAAAAACGATCAAAATGTTGACCGTTTTTAATCATAGGCTCTGTGGTTTAATGTGACCTTTTAATAAAAATCGACCTGCCACCTTGACAATTTCTTGCCCCTTTATATGTTTTATTCTCTTATTGATAAAAGGAGATCAATTATTTGTTTAATAAATTGGCTATCATTTGTTATTGAAAAAAACATCAATATGACACCAATAATAATTAATAAGATTGTAAATATCAAAAACCCTAAAGTGCTATATTCGTACAGCCAAATCTCCCCAAGTCCTTTCATAAACTTTTTTGAGACATCTGTTTCACTTCGTATTTCTTTATACTTTTCATAAAAGGCTTGCGTACTATAATACGAAAAACCAATGCCAAAGATAAACAATATTAAACCCAAAGCAAAAACCTCTACCCTTGACATAAGTCACTCCTTTCAACTTTTTCCCCCGTTATCACAACATCACGTACACATTAATTTAACGGGGATTCAATCTTTTTATTTAATTCCTCTGCCTGTTTCATAAATGCTTCCATATCTGCGCTGATGGTTATATTCATACCTAATCCTACCTCACGTAGAATTTCTCTCAACTCTTCAAAATTCCTTTTATCTTCATCAGTTACATCAGCGAACCTATATAATTCATCGTAAGGATATTGCCTTAATTTTAAATATAAACGCTCCAGAGTTTTCTTGTCACTTTTTGAAAGTGTTCCTAATTGCTCCCCCGTAATCTTACCAAGCCAAATACCATTTAAAACATCCCCAAGTTCGATTGTAACCAAATTGGGTTCAGACCAATTATTATCCATCTGGTGTGCAATCAAACCCTCCAATTCAACTAAATTATTCTGCACTTCAGTGACAAGAACTTGCTCTTTAACAAAATTCATCTTAATAATTCCCCAAGCTACAATTACAACGAGCAATATATTCAAACCTTTTGAAATTCTGAATAGTAACTTCCCTTTTTTACTCAATTTTATTCCCCCTTTACTAAGATTACTTTACCATAAAGGCCCATATTCCTTTTTGAGGTATTGTGCAGTACATAGTAAAAAAGCGACTGCACTTCTTATGCAATCACTCCCGCTTGTTGAATAAACTATGCTTTTAAAAAACGGCAAGTATAGAGGTCCCCCTTTATACTTGCCATTAGCTATTTGACTGCAGTGTTAATTCATCTATTAAAACCCATTGTTCTGGGAAAGCCTGGCACACATCTTCCCACTTCATTTAAGTCCCCTCCGGAGATTATTTACTTATATTGTATCATGATTAAGAAAGTTTTAATAACTATTGAAAACAGCAGCAAATGCTTAATAAAAATAACTCCCCAATAGTTGAAGAAGCGATAGCCTTGTTCAGCTATCGCCACCCGTTATTTAATAAGCAAATTCTATATCTAAATAGTAATTTCACCTGTAATCCAACCTCTAATAAATACTTGCAATGATGGGGCAACCCACATTCAGCTGTCATCTTCGTGATTCCATACATAAATAGCTTCTGTTTGAAAACTACCATTTAATATTTTGGCTATGTTAAACTTTATTGTTGATATTTGGTAATTATGAACATTCGTTTTATAATAAGGACAATATCACTGTTCGGATTTGCTTCGTCTATTAGATAGAATAATTTACATTTGAAGAGGAGAGGACGAATTGAAGAAACATTTTATTGCTGGTGTGTTGTGTGGTGCCTTCTTAATGGCAACAACTTCTGTATTTGCTTCGAGTGTAATTGAAGCAACAATCTTTCCAAGTAAAGTTACTTTTTTTCTAGCTAACGGGCTTTCCAAAGAAGTACAACCACAGGAAAGTGAGGAGGTGCTTAACTATAATAACAAGGCATATGTACCTCTTCGTTTATTCGCTGAGGGCAGTGGTGCTCTTGTAGAATACACACAAGCCTCTCCTGAGACGGATAACAAACATAAAATAGATGTTCACTATGTTGCTGAAGAGGCTCTTTCAGAGCAAACTTCAAATGCAGATGGTAATAAGCCGCTTGAAGATTCAAGGGAACTGCAACTACAAGATATGCTTGTTTTAATTCTACTTCCACATATGCAGGAGAAACTTACTGGGGTATACGCAGATGTAATTACAGTACCACCAGTTATTCATCCAGATTATGTAAATGTGAAGAGCATTGAAAGGGTAGCTGCTTTTCGTGGTTTTGATTTTTTAATCACATTAGATGCTCAACCCATAGTCGGTCCTCATACCCCTGTCGGCGAAGATGTACTTACATATCGGATCTCGTCGGTTGGAGTTGAGCTTAAAAATTTTGAACATCTTAGAGGCCCCGATAAGGATGATTTCCTCCCCAATTACCAAAATCTTTTGAAGTAATGGGGAACGATAGCAATAAACCGCCTTTTCTGACGAAGGCGGTTTTCTTATGGTCAAATGGCATATAAATATCTTTATAGTCACCAAAAGTTCTAAAAAATAAATTATCCTTTACTATTTGTGAAGTTGACCATATTAAAGGACAGTCGAAACTATCAAACACTCCATTTATTTCACTATATCATTCAAACAACTTTTTAGGTAATTCGACATTTAATTCCTTTTTAATTTATATGTAACTTGATAATATCCTTTTTATCTTTGAGTTTTATAGTAATTTTATACTTATCATCTTCAAATGTCTCGAAATTAACTGTACCAACTAAAAAAGAAATAACGTTACCGTCAATTTTTGTTTCCATATTTCCTAAATTCCCAGTAAGCAAACCATCTCTACTTTCAAATTCAATTTCAATATCATATATATCTTCCTGGGATTATAAGAAAAATACCGAACAACATTTTAAACTTCATTTTCCCCCCTTTTTAAGACCCCTATATAATAATACTATTTTTCCTAAGTTAGCCTGCCCCTTTAGTAACAATTCAACAAAAAGAGCATTTACCCTTTCGTGGATCAAAATGAAGCTTTTGTTAAACTAGTGTGTTGAAATTTTTATTTTATCATCTTGTCATTTAATCGGTATTCGAGTGCCATTTATAATTATTGCTTTAGCTTTAGTAATATCTAAAGGTGCTTTCGTATTCCAACTTGAATTGAAAGTATGCTTATCAGGTTTTTCGCTTCCCCCGACAGCTTCCAATGGAATAATTCCATCAACAGTTTCAACACCAATTGACATATCACCAACCAGACATTCCTCTCCTTGATAGGTTCCGATTACTTGCAATCCTAAAGGACTAAGAGTTATATATTCAAAGAGATGACCATCAACTGAAATATCATTTGTCCAAGTGCGCGTACTTTGGTTAGAATCACTTAAATTTACTGATACCTTCCAGCTGCCTTTAACACCAGTAGAAACTGAACCGGTATAGCTAAGCTTATATTCGCTAAGATCTTCAGTGCTTATAGGAAATACGAATTCATTGTACCTGTCAATTCCATCAGCATAATCGTTTTTTTCAAGATTAAGTAAGTCATTTTTCTCATCACCGAGAAATACAAAACTATAATCTGGGGAGATTGAATTACCATCTGGATCTTTTAGAGAAAGCTCCGGCGTACTAGGACCAAACACTTCGTTAAAGATTTCGCCTATCTGCACATGCAGTTTTCCGTCGATAATACCGATATTTGAAACCCATTGATCCTTTTTACCATGGGGCATGTCAGCAAAATGACCGGGCATAAGTGCCTCTGCATATGAACTTAGATCATCTGGCATATTACCTCCGCTCCAAGATGACCAAAACTGTACTTTCACAAGAGGTGTAGTTTCCGCACTTTTAATTCCAGTAAGGGACACGGAAATGGGCTCATCATTGTATGCTTTTTCATCGAAATAAATAAGGAATTTACGGAGTTCCAACGGTTCTGCCAAAGGTGTCTCTGGGGCTGCCGTAATATTAAACTCATAATAAATGGTATTGGTATCCTCATCAAAATAAAGTATCTTTTCTTTCCACATGGCATTGGCTGATGTAAACTCATCAACTCCTGTGACTGTCTCTTGTGCTTGCGGATTCATTTTCACGCTAAACCCAGCTCCATAGTCAGTCAGTTCCTTCAACCGGTTTTGACCTGTTATATCTTGAAGAGATAGATAAACAATTGCCTGATTATCATATTTCTGGGCACCGATCACCTCCATTCTGATTCCTTGGTCTTCACTGTAGACTTCAACTGGCTCCACAATTTTGCCAAAATCGGGATTAAATCTCTCTATAAACCAATCGAAATTCCCTAAAACTGCCGCAGTAGCACTAGCAACTAATACGAATGACATCACAATAGCTGCAATTGTTGACCTTGTCCACCGTTTTCGGTGTCTAGCAGGCATGTCAGCACGATCCTCATACAATCGGCTTTTAACCTGTTCTGCAAGTTTACTTGAATCAACAGTGATTTGAGAAAGCATATCACGGATTTTCTGCTCGTCAATATCAAATTTGCTCATATTTAGACTCCTTTCCACAATATTCGAAGTTTAGATATTTAACCAATTTATCTTTAGCTCTCTGGTATTGCTTCCGTAAAGCAGCGGGGGAACTCCCTGTAAGCTGAGATAGTTCCTCGTAACTCTGCCCATCCATAATCCTCCCATATAACAAGGCACGTTCCTTAGGTTTAAGCTTCTGTAACGCACGAAGCGTCTCATCACTCAAACCTTTATCTTTTTCTGGTAAAACTACTTCACTACGAATTTCATGAAAATATAGGATCTTACGCTTTTTTAGTTGATTTAAACAGCGATTATATGTAATTTTGTACAACCATGCGGATAGGTTATTGCCATCAAAAATATCCCGATTTTGATAAGCTGAAAGAAAGACTTCTTGTACAATATTTTCTGCTTCATGATAATCACATAGAATCGCCGTTGCATAGTGAAGGAGTTTTTCACCATAGAGATTTATTATCTCTTCCAGTTCATCTTCTCCGCCATTAACAAATCTTTTCCCAATGTCTATTTTCTCCATTGGCTCACCTCCCTATTATTTATCAGTCGACTGTACCCTTATAACAGTTCAAAGAGCTGTTTTGTGACATAATTTTTATTTAATCAATATTTTATTAATTAAAAATAAAAGTGGATTATGCAAGTCGATCTTCACCACCAAGATATAGCCCATGTCGGGTACACTAAAAATAGCCAACCCCTTGATAGTAAAGGGATTGGCTATTAGGTTTGAATGTTTATTTGTTTAACACATTGAACATTTTGTTAAACTAATAGACTTTTTCCTTCCGATAGCTTTCTATATAATGACACTCTAGATACATTTGTGATTTCACATATTTGATTTACAGTCATATTCTCCTCATTATACAACTTTATTGCATAGTTCATCCCCGCATAGTTTTTATAATGTTTTTGTAATCGCCCTTTAAATTTCCCCCTCTTTCTTAGCGAGTTCAATACCTCGTTCTTACATGGTAGTTCAAGAAGATTAAGAATTGCCTTTCTTAATCCAATGACTTGGCTTTTCTAAATAACTCGGTATTTTAGTATGAACATCCCCAATCGCTGAATTGATTTGCGACTGCGTAAGAAAGAGAGCCTCTGTCAAGTTAGCACCACTTAAATCTGCATCTCTAAGGTCTGAACCAATAAAATCAGCTCTCCTCAAATCACTCTGGCTTAAATTTGAGGCAATCATTAGTTTCCCACGAAAATTTTCGCCTTGTAAGTTTAAACCCTTTAAAGTTGCTCCTATATAGTCTGATTTTTGCTTCATCAGTTTACCCTTTTTATTGTTGTCGCCTCTGTACAATTTGCTTGAATCCATTAAAAGAGCGTTTACCTTACTTCGATGTGCGACAATATCTATTTTTAAAATCTCCTCTGGACTTTTTACGGTTAGATCAACTGTTTCTTCATAAATTTTTTGCAGGGTATTATGTAAGGAGTGAGTTTCCTTTAGAGTTAGAGATTGTTGGAGATACCAGAGCATTTCATGCAGTTGTTGAACAAGAGGAAATACAGCAAACATTTCTTCGGCATGTTCGCCACCCTCACGCCAGTCTTTACCATTATAAATAGACTGTGAAACATGTTGACCCGCACCAAAGCATTCATAAGACACACAACCACGAAAACCTGTCTCTCTTAATTTGCCATGAATAGAACACAAATTGTTTGAGCATAAATTTCGGCAGGGTTCTCCACCATCTTTGTTGAAAGGGAAATCTGCTGATTTGCCATAAGGCAATGCTACACAACACAACCCAAAGCAATTATTACAATCTGACTTTAAACTATTATTCACTATTAAACACTTCCCAAAATAAGTATATATTTAAGTAAATATGAAAAAAACAAACTTGTAATACTTTTATTTAAACACACACAGCCGACTAAACTGTGAATCATTCCTTTACTAAACTGCTTCTGTTTAGCAATCGCTACCCTATAGTTAAATAACATACAGGCTATTTTTTGAGGTTTGCTTTCATTAGAGAGGCAATCTTTTGTTCATCCTCACACGAAATCTGTTTCAGTTGATTGATAACAAGTTCTTGTCGGTCTTCTGGGTGGTTTTGACTTAGTTTTGCCTTGCCCTCTATCTTGTTTATTTTTACTTTAAATCCTTGAACACCTTTATTCATACCAGCAATAAAGTCAGTATCTACGTTCTCTAACTTGTATGTACTTTCAGGTGCTTCATATTTCAATACCAATTCATGTAGAGACTCCATTAGCTCTCGCTCGTCATCAATAAGTTCAACTTCCCCGTAAACATGAACAGTCACATAGTTCCATGTAGGTACTGCTTTATCCGTCTCATACCAAGAGGGAGAGATATAGCAATGAGGACCATGAAATACTGCTAAAACCATTTGATTACTAATATCTTTCCATTGTGGATTCGAACGAGCAAAATGTCCATAGAGGTATTGTTTTTCCTTATCCAAATTTAAAGGTAAATGCGTAGCGAATGGTGCTCCGTTGTGTTGAGAAAACAGAGTCGCAAAGCCATATTGTTTTATTACGTCATAAGCAATTTTTACATCTTCAATTTGAAAATGCGATGGAATATACATGGTCTCACCTCTCGAAAATTTCCTCTTTTCTTAATTTTAACATGTTACACCCCATATCTGATAGGAATGAAATTATTCCACGTTGAAATATAGTGTTATTAAGATGCAGAAAGGAGCGATACATGTGAATGATCTCAAATACATTGATACCAATACATCAGAATGAAAAACAATTAGTGATGGTGTAGAATAGTGCCTTAAAAGTACACACATTTATAAAATAAGGTATTTATAGTATGCCGGAAATTCCCGTATTATCGAATATAAATCTCTAAGCTCAAAGATTTCCGCATGTGCTGAATATACATTTTCAAAACCAAGCTTATTAAACACTAATTTTGTTCGTGTAATATGAAAGTATTGTGCAATCACCATAACAGATTCTAAATTTAAATTCGTCATTATGTCTCTAGTATTTTGGACAGTCATGGATGAATTGTAACCATTACTATCTTCTATAATTTTCTCCGAGGGAATGCCTTTGTTTACTAAGTATTCTTTCATTACTTTTGCTTCATCAAAACCTTCTTTTCCTATACCGCCACTTACAATTATGTATTTACAATAACCTTCGATTGAAATGCTTGATCAAGAAGTTGCAAAAAGAGTGAGTGAATATCAAGAAGATGTTGAACGTATAGACTCCATACCGGGTATCGCCACTCAGATGGCAGAGCAAATCCTATCTGAAGTTGGAAGAACAATTTCTAAGTGCACCTCACATGTGTTCATGGACAGGTCTGGTTCCCGGTAATAATGAAAGTGCAGGAAAAAGGAAATCGACTAAAACAAGAAAAGGTAAAAAACGAGCAGGTATGGTTGTCGCTCACGCCATGTTACGTATTGCTTATTATCTATTAACCTGCAAAGAAATGTATGTAGACTTAGGAGAAGATTATTTTGATAAACAAAGACAACAAGCAATCGTACGTCATTCATTAAAAAGACTTGAAAGTCTTGGTTACACAGGAACAATAACTGAACCAGAAGCCTCTTAATTCAGTAAATATCAATTTTCCCATACCCTCAATAATCAGGCACTCTCCTTTTTTAAAAAATGAATGAGCTGCGTCTACTTTGGTATTGCCTTTTTTCCGGAATCCCAGAAGTTATTTTCATGGTAGCTTAATAGCTTCAACAAAAAAGGCGGTTAATCCTTCTTGGATCAACGCCCCCATTTGTTGAAGCCCGTCAATTATTCTTTTAAAATTGGGGCTATAATGTCAATACGATTCGTCCATATACCTCCTGTATAATTTTTAGGAAGGCGTTCTAAGTCTTGTTTTTTATCAAATCCTTCTGACCAACTACCATCACCCGCAACGAGGATTACTCTTGTATTAGCTTCCTCCATTCTATTTAGAAATTTGTTTGGAAATCCCCACATATATGGAGCATACTTTTCTGGAATATGCAATTGAGTGTTTTCGCACGCTGCCGGTACATATCCTGTCCAACCAACTACTATATAAGGAAGCAAACAACTTTTCAACATAGCCTTTGACATAACACGCATATCAGGCTGTTTATCTTTCAAAGAAGCAATCGGCTTGTCGCCACCATAAACAGAAAGATTTTTCAACCTGCTATCTGGAAACTTGGTCAGATAATTGGACAAATGTACCCCTTCATTCGGGTCATTACTTTTGATATGAATCAAAAAAGATTGCTCAGGAAAATGCGACATCACTTCATCAAGTGTAGGCATAAGCCCTGCTCCTTTGCCTCGGAAAGGATAAGTTTCTCCATTATCTGCTGTATAGCCATAACCAATATCCAATTGTTTTAGTTCTTGCATCGTATGGTCCCTTATTTTTCCTTTGCCATCAGTTCTGCACTCTAGTGCCCAATCATGAAAAACAGCAAACTCTCCATCTTTTGTAAGTTGAACATCAAATTCTACAATATCTGCTCCAGCCTCAAAAGCTGCTTCCATTGAAGCTATAGTATTTTCTAAAAATGGATGTTCAGGTTCGTAGATTCTTTCTGCTGTACAAGTTTCGCCAGTAATTCCTTCCATATGGAAGGTCTGTGCCATTCCCCGATGGGCCAGCAATAATGGTTCTTTATTACTATCTCTTGTGAATAATGATGTGTTATTTAAGTAAATAAAACCTACCAAAATAACTAAAAATATAAAAAACCTTTTGATATTTCGCTTTAACTTTTTCATAATTCTCCCCTAAATGCTGCATTGAATATTTACAAAGTATTCATTACCCTCTTCTAATAAATTATATATTCTGGGGTCCATAATCATTACCTTAACAAGTACTTTACTTTAAGAGAAATTAAACGTCGAAGAATTTCAAATTAAAAGTATAAAAGTTTTAAAGATTGGACATTCTATAACTAGAATTATTATTATTGGGAGGTTATCGAAATGCATAGTACCAATTTTTTACCTGAAGAGCTACCAGAAACGCTAGAGGAATTCTTGTTATTCTTAAAGGAATTTTTGCTAATAAAGGATAATATGCGTCAATAAATTGTAATAAAGGATAAGAAATGTCGAAGTGCTAAGCACTTGGCGCTTATATAACCTCACGGTCTAATCTTTAAACAAAAAGAGTAGCATATCTGCTACTCTTCTATTCGCTTGGCAACGTCCTACTCTCACAGGGGGACAGCCCCCAACTACCATCGGCGCTGAAGAGCTTAACTTCCGTGTTCGGAATGGGAACGGGTGTG
>NZ_AJLR01000156.1 GCF_000307855.1 Schinkia azotoformans LMG 9581
GCCCGTCGCACAAAAAGACTTGCATTCATGCAAGTCCAATCATTGTATATTTTTATTCATTTGTTTAATTGCTGCTTTCTCTAAGCGCGACACTTGCGCTTGAGAAATTCCAATCTCTTCGGCAACTTCCATTTGTGTTTTTCCTTGGAAAAACCTTTTTGTTAAAATAAGTTTTTCCCTTTCATTCAGGCGTCTCATCCCTTCTTTAAGCGCAATTTCTTCGATCCACTGAAGATCTTTGCTCTTTTCATCACTTAATTGATCCATTACATAGATTGGATCCCCGCCATCGTTATAGATTGGTTCAAATAGTGAAACCGGATCTTGAATGGCATCTAATGCAAAGACAATTTCTTCATGGGGAACGTCTAATTCCTTCGCAATATCTTCGGCTGTCGGCTCTCTTGATGTCATACCCATTAATCTTTCTCTTACTTGTAATGCCTTATAAGCGATATCCCTTAAAGACCTTGAAACACGAATAGGATTATTATCACGCAAATAACGGCGTATTTCTCCAATTATCATTGGTACAGCATATGTTGAAAATTTCACATTTTGACTTAAATCGAAGTTATCAATAGATTTCATCAAGCCAATACAGCCAACCTGGAATAGATCATCTACATATTCCCCTCTGTTGTTGAACCGCTGAATTACACTAAGTACGAGACGTAAGTTGCCATTAACAAGTTTCTCTCTTGCACTAATGTCCCCACTTTGCATTTCACGGAACAATTTGCGCATTTCTTCATTCTTCAATACTGGAAGCTTTGATGTGTCTACACCACAAATTTCTACTTTATTTCGCGTCATTCTTTCCCTCCTAATTTAGAGGTTGCTGTACAAGTAAAGTATCTCCGGAAGAGGGAAATTTATGCACTTCGTTTAAAGTGAAATGTAGACCAAATTTTCAGACCATTTTATTGAATTCTTTCCGTAAACGTTTAATAATTCGTTTTTCAAGGCGCGAAATGTAGGACTGGGATATACCAAGCATATCAGCTACATCCTTCTGTGTTCTTTCCTCCCCGCCCATTAAGCCAAACCTTAACTCCATAATTTGTTTTTCTCGATCATTTAATTGCTCCAATGATTTTAATAGTAAATTTCGGTCAATGCTTGCATCCAAATCCTTTGTAATAATGTCTTCCTCTGTCCCTAACACGTCAGATAGCAATAATTCATTTCCATCCCAATCAATATTGAGTGGCTCATCGAAGGATACTTCTGAACGAATTTTATTATTTCTCCGTAAATACATAAGAATCTCATTCTCAATACATCTTGACGCATATGTAGCAAGCTTTATTTTTTTCTCAGGATTAAATGTATTTACAGCTTTAATTAAGCCAATCGTGCCAATACTGATTAAATCCTCAATATTGATACCAGTATTTTCGAATTTTCTCGCTATATAAACGACTAATCGCAGGTTTCTTTCAATCAATATGGACTTGGCAGCCTTATCCCCCGTCGGTAATTTTTCCAATAAATGCTCTTCCTCTTCTTTTGATAAGGGTGGTGGCAATGCCTCTTTACCGCCAATATAATATATTTCATCTGCTTTTAATCCAAATTTCATTAATAGTTTGTACCACATAAGTGTAAGTTTGATCTTAATTGTTCTCAATTTCCTTCCCCCCAGTATGTTGTTATGCAGAAATATTTGTCTTTGTAAGCATCTTCGGATGGATGATGCATTCGTAATCCCCGTTAGAAGACAGAATCGTATGGCTTAACCCAATTAATACTTTTTTCACTGTAATTTCTTTTTCATTGATCATAATCACTACTTGATCTGGTCTAATCGCAAGTAAAAATTGATGTTCCTGGCCCACAGCCCGGTATGGAACAATCCGAATACGATTGGCCCAACTTCGATCGATTGTACTAAAATCGAGCATTTCGGGATTTTGGGATTGCTGAATGAGCGCTGCCGGAAAACATGATGCGCACCTTTGTATTTCTAGAATCATAACAGGAGTTTGTGTGATTGGATCATATAGTTGATTACCACTATCAATAAGTCCCTTTAAATCCATGGAATCCTCACCAATTTTAACTTGAACCCTGACCAGTTGTTCAAAGTTAATCTTAGTCATCTCAATTTCTTCTATGTTGTACTTTGAAAAATACCAAACCAGCGGAAAACCAATTAATACCGTTAACCAGCTCACCGGGTCACCAAATCCACTTGATTGTGTCATGAGTGCGCCATTTATGAATGCGATATCTGTTTGAAAAAAATAGTGTAACCCGAGCATTCCTCCTCCGACCATAAATGTAATAAAATAAAAAGTTAGGAGATTTTTAATAAAGTAACGAAATTTCAGGAATCCAAATGCCGAATATACAATAAGTATAGAATAGAGCAGTTTCATAACAGGATATGATGTAATTGCCACATACGGCGTAAAATAAAAAAGAATGATCGATGACCCTATTAATGCTCCTAAAAATATGCGCCACTTCTTTACCTTTCGTTTTAAAATTATGGCAGTTAAAAATAATAAGAATGAATCAAAGAAAAAGTTTAATAACCATATAACGTCCAGATAAATGGTCAATAATTTTCCCCTTTCAAATTGTAAGTACTATGAAACTAGTATATAGCACATCCTCTTTGGAAGTCTGTCATACTTTGACGTCTCTAACATAGAGTTTTTGACATGTTTTTTAGATTATTGTCGAGATAGGAGGTGGAAGCGCCCGTTCAGCGAAGTTTACGAGTCGCTGGGTGCTGGAGCTAGACTGCGAAATGCATACAAAAAAAGCACATACCTTTTAGGTACATGCTTTTCTTTGGTCAATTTTAATGTTAGCGATGACGGTTGCGGTTTCGTAAAAATGTAGGAATATCTAAAGTATCCTCTGCACTAAATTGACCAGCATTATTTAGATGTGGCTGCTCTGGTTGAACAGGCTCCTCTTTTCTTGCCATATTACGATTTGGAACGACACTTGGACGATTTCCAATCATACTTGGGCGGCTTGCTTGAATAGGTTTATTACCTACAGTTTCTTTAAAGCCTGTAGCAATAACAGTTACAACAATTTCATCCTTTAAGTTCTCATTAATGACAGAACCGAAAATCATATTGACTTCTTCATCGGATGCAGTCGCAACAATATCAGCAGCTTCTTGAACTTCATACAAGCTTAGATTCATACCACCGGTTATGTTCATTAGAACACCTTGTGCACCATCGATAGATGTTTCCAGAAGTGGGCTTGAAATCGCTTTTTTAGCTGCCTCAGCAGCACGGTTTTCTCCAGTAGCAATACCGATACCCATAAGTGCAGACCCTTGATTTGACATAATTGTTTTAACATCTGCAAAGTCAAGGTTAATTAGGCCTGGTACAGCAATTAAATCAGAAATACCTTGTACACCTTGACGAAGTACATTATCGGCTTCACGGAAGGCTTCCAGCATTGGTGTGTTTTTATCCACAATTTCTAACAATCTATCATTAGGGATTACAATTAAAGTATCAACATTTTCCTTAAATGATGCAATTCCACTTGCAGCTTGGGTCGAACGCTTACGTCCTTCAAAAGTAAACGGGCGGGTTACAACCCCTACTGTTAATGCTCCTAATTCCTTGGAAATTTGAGCTATAACTGGTGCTGCACCTGTACCTGTACCACCACCCATACCGGCAGTAACAAACACCATATCTGCACCCTTAAGTGCTTCCTCAATTTGCTCGCGGCTTTCTTCAGCTGCTTTTTTTCCAACTTCAGGATTAGCCCCAGCGCCAAGACCTCTAGTTAGCTTCGTGCCAATTTGTAGTTTAATTTCTGCTTTGGAAAGATTTAAAGCTTGTGCATCCGTATTAACCGCAATAAATTCTACTCCTTGCACCCCATGTTCAATCATACGGTTAACAGCGTTGCTGCCGCCGCCGCCGACACCGATTACTTTTATAGAGGCTAGACTATCCATATGTGTATCAAATTGCAACATCATAAAATCCTCCTAAATATCCAAATTGCCATTCAAAGATCCTCATTCAAAAAAGGATTTAAATAATTCTTTCGCTTTCTTTACCACATCAGTATTATTCTTTTTCGGTTTCTTTACAACATGTTGTGTTCTTTTTTGTGGTCGATCAGATTCTTGATTTGAAACTGCAGCGGCAACTTCAGCACCTTGAAGTCTTGCATTTCGATATGCGAATTGGATCAATCCAACACTAGTTGTATATATAGGATCCCGAACGCCGATATAATCAGGTTTAGCAATTCGCAGATTATGTTGTAGAACAAGCTGTGCCAGCTCCAACAGACCTGGTAAATTTGCAACTCCGCCTGTAAATACATAGCCTCCTGGTAAATCCCTATAACCTAATTTTTTTATGGTATCTTGTACCATGAGAAGGATTTCTTCTAATCTAGCTTCGATTATATCAGAAAGGTCAAGTTGGCTATATTGTTCCTGCTTATCGCTGCCGATAACAGGCAATGAGAAAACTTCATCTTCTGATGCGTGATCGTAAAAAGCATATCCGTGCTTTATTTTAATTCTCTCAGCTTCTTCTGTTGAAGTTCTAAGACCGATGGAAATATCATTTGTCATATGATCCCCACCAATAGGAAGTACGGTTGTCACCTGCAAATGTCCATGTTCAAATATAGAAACAGTAGTTTGTCCACCACCAATATCAACAAGAGCCACTCCGATATTTTTTTCATCTCTTGAAAGCGCGATTGCACCTGTTGCCAAAGGCTGCAAACAAATATCAGTAATTTTAAGACCTGCTTTTTCCACACACCTTAATAAGTTATGTAATACCGTTCTTGATCCTGTAACAATTGTTCCCTCGACTTCTAATCGTACACCGATCATGCCACGTGGGTCATTAATGCCATCTAACCCATCAACGATAAACTGGTGTGGGACCACACCGATGATTTCCCTTTCAGGTGGTATTGAAATGACTTGAGCAGCATCAATTACACGGGCAATATCCTCGTTGCCAATTTCCCTGTTCTCACTTGAGACTGCCACAACCCCATGACATGGTATCAGCTGTACATGATTACCGGCAACTCCTACTACTACATGATTAATATCCATTCCCACCATACGTTCTGCTTGTTCGACAGCCTTCTTAATGGATTGTACGGTTTCATCTATATCAACAATAGATCCTTTTTTTATGCCTACAGATTTTACATTACCCACACCTATAATGTTTAAAGAATCACTAGAAACTTCTGCAATGATTACCTTAACATTGGATGTACCGATGTCTAGACTTACAATAATTTCACTGTTGTTCATACTTTGGCACCTCCTTTAAGTTACTCCTATTCATTTAGTATTGTTGTTTTTTAAGTTTTGTTTGATTGATCTGTTAAAAAATTGCTCAACATTAAAATTATTCAACACGAACGACTATTTCCCTTTAATAATATAGGAATTTTTTCTATTTTTCTCGTGATGTTGACCATTTCGACAAAAGTAGTCTTCTGATCACCGCAATGTTTTGGAATAAGCGAACCCCAAAAGCGAAGACAGCGGCTAAGTATAAGTCTACACCAAGATGAACACCTAGAAAAGACAAACTTGCAGCAAGTAAAATATTGGAGAAAAAACCACTAACAAACACTTTATCATCATAAGTATTTTGCAAATGTGCCCGTATTCCACCAAACAAAGTGTCTAGTGCCGCTAATACTGCAATCGAGAGATAGTTTGAGTATTCATCAGGTATGCGTATATCAGTTAGTAAACCTAAAAAAATACCAAGCAACAAACCTAATACCGGTAACCACATTTAACTGTTCCCCTTTTCTAAATTAACAGGTTCAACAGGTTGCATATACTTATTTCTTAAAACCTCATCATAAGCAGGTAATGTAACCTCTTGTTGTAATGTTGATGTTAATTCCAAATTTTCTAATGCAAAAAATTCATCGACAATTTGCGAAACCTGCATTTGATTATGCAGTTTTTCTGCATTCTCGGCAATGACCTTAATTTCAATTGGCAAAGGGCCAAGTGGAGTGTTATTTATATAAGTTTTACCATTTACATCACGGATTGGGGATGTAACAATAATTCTTTCATCGTCAACCGAAACAGCCAATGCTTTATATCGGTATAGTTCATTGATTAGTCGAATGAGCAGATCAGGCGGCACAGTTTGATATGGTTCTCCGATCATGGATTGGTTAAATGATGGACTAATTTTGATTAAAATTCCAGAGCCTTTTTGCTCAGTTAGTCCAATTTTCTTCTTCAATTCTTCCAGTTGTTCCGTTATTCCCTCATATTTACTATTATAGGGAGCTTCTTCATATTTCCTTAATGTGTCTTCCTTTGTTCTGATCTCTTTGTACAGCTCCGTAATCAGCCGCTGCTCATGCTCAATATCTTCACGAATTTCCCATATATCTCTTGTATCCCGGACAACTGGTTCTTTAATTGTTTGAAATTGAATGGCCATCATAAAACCTAATATAGTTGTTATTAAAGCTAGTGTTACTTTACTCTTGCTCCTCATTCTTTTCTATCACCCTTCATTACACAGCAACCTGACAATCCTTTAAAATTAACTTTCTTTCGCTTCAAAATATGGATCAAAAATTAGTTCACCTTTTTTTTCTATTTTCACTTCAATATTATCCATGACAAGCTGGTCCCGAACCCCATGTAGAATAACTAAGGAGCTATATAACACTTCCGGGTCACCAATGGCAGAAATAACAAAAGGAGCGTTATATTCATTGCCATCAACGCTTATTACAGGCCCAATACAGGCTATATAACTATTTTGGACGAGCCTTTGCCCATTTATGGCAATTGCTTTTGCGCCTGCGGTCCGGAGCTCGTTGATTACTTTATGAACATGTCCTTCATGAACAATATAATTATTGGCGTTGTCCTCTAACTTAACATAAGAGGCATCCGTTAAGGTTACAGTTACTCCGGGCCCCTTTACTTGAACTTCTCCAGCAAACATACGCAGCTTTTCAATGTCTTCAACCAACGTTTTAAAAGACTTTTCCTGCTGCGCAAAGTTGGCCTCAATTTCACGCACACTTTGTTGTTTTTCCGTTAATTCCTGTTGCAGCCTTTTTGTTGTTTCTTCTAATCTTATTAATTTTTCGCGATACTCAAATTCTCTTTGCCATTGCTTCCCTTCAGCCACTGTGCCGGTGTGACTGTTCGTAAATTGATAGGAGAACGAAATTAAAAAACCTAAAACGATAGCCACAAAAGAAAGAACGACATGTTTACCGTTCACCTTCAATATTTTCATCCCCCTCATTTTTATATGCCTTAAAATAAGAACCGACTTCAAGGTGGATGACTCCAAATTGCTCATCAGTCAATTGTTCTTTGATCATCGGATAATTTTTAATTTTTTCTGAAAAGCCACGAATTGTAGCACTGACCTCTTGTCCATCATTCATAAACAATGTAATGTGAAGCGGGTCGCTATCCTCCGGAGTAAGATGGATTTCGGAAACCCGATTGAGTATGCTGTCCGGCACATGACGAAGCTGTGCTGCCATTTCCTGAAGCTCCTCACTCTGTGCCCAATTTATTAATAACGGTGCATCCGCAGGAATATTTTCCAACTTATCCTTTTCAAGGATTTTCCCTGTTTCTAAAATTGGATAATAGGATGTACCATCAATTAAGTAAGCTACTCTAGTATTTTCCCTCACAACTATCTGTATTTGATTAGGCAATTTCCGTGTGACCTCAACCTTCGATATTTCATCATGCTCATTAATCTTTTTAGCAATTGCAGAAGGGTCAATTTTCCAAAAGCTTGTCCCTTTTTCAATACCACTAGCGTTAATGATCGCCTCATCTGATACATGGATATTTCCTAATACATGGATAGTCTGAATTTTACTTAAAGGGGATTGAAAATAAAGTATGAAGATAACTAGTACAAAGAATAAAGATATATATGTTATAAACCTTTTGTTTGCTTTTTGTTTTCGCTGCTCTTTTAATTTCGGTATACGGTCTTCGATATCAATAACTTTATTATTTTTCATCCAAAAATCCCCCATACTGCTCTAATACCATAGACAATACAATCAAATGCGCCTCAGCGTATTTGCGAAGGCGCATTTGATTTGGTTCTATTATAACAAAAGTTAACATGTTTTTGTTATTATTTCTGCTTAGTTTTTGCCAATTATTTCAACCTCAGTTTTCATTTCTACACCAAACTTTTCCATAATCACGTTCTGGATGTGTTTGATTAAAGCTAATACATCACTAGCTGTAGCACTTCCCGTGTTAACGATAAAGTTACCATGCAATTCAGATACTTTTGCGCCGCCAATTTGATAACCTTTTAAACCTGCTTTTTCTACTAGCTGACCAGCATAATTCGGTAACGGATTGCGAAAAATACTTCCGGCACAAGGATAATTATAAGGCTGAGTTTCACGACGATAATCTTTATTTTTTTGCATTTCATGAACGATTGTAGCCTTATCCCCTTCCTTTAGTTGAAAAACGGCTTCTACTACGATTCCCGGTCTTATCTTTTGTAACACAGAGGTACGATAAGAATAGTTCATTTCCTCATTTGAAAGCCATTCACAGCTCCCATCTTGAAAAACAATAAGCGCCTTAGCGAGGATTTTGGAAATATCGGACCCGTGTGCACCGGCATTCATATAAACTGCGCCGCCAACGGATCCGGGAATACCTCCTGCAAATTCAAAGCCAGATAGTCCCTTTTTACTGATTGTGGTAGCTAATGAAACAAGTGAGTAACCACCGCCCACATGAACCTCGGTTCCAGTTACCTCTAGGTGATTCAATCCTTCTCCTAGTTTTAAGACGACTCCACGTATCCCTTCATCAAGTACAAGTAAATTAGATCCACGCCCAATTGGTGTAATGGGAATTCCCTCTTCATGAATGATTTTTATAGCATTAATTACGCTTTCTACATTCTTAGGTTCTACAAAGAGATCGGCAGGGCCTCCAATTTTCATTGTTGTGTGATTTTTTAATGGTTCATTTAATAAAACCTTGCCAACATTAGCTTCTTCCAGCTTCTTTTTCAGTTTTTCCATATTGCCCCTCCTTTCAGTTGTATTAGTTTATGATACGTAGGCTTGACACGTACGAAGCAAGTCATTTGATTAATTGTTCCATTACGGCATACAGTTTATTAGCAGCCGTTGGGATCCCCAATCGGGCAGAGGATTGTTTCATTTGCATCAACGTTTCTTCGTTTAAAAGGACATGATCTATATCCCGTAATAGAGTGATGCCATTCATTTCTTTTTCCAATCTTACAATAGCTGCCCCGTTATCACCAAGTGCACGTGCATTTTTTTCTTGATGATTATTCGTAACATAGGGGCTTGGGATCAAAATGCTTGGGATTCCAAGTGCAGTAATTTCTGCTAAAGTTGTTGCACCAGCCCTTGCCACAATTAAATCAACCCCAGCTAGAACCTCGGGCATGTTATGTAGAAAAGGCTTAATGATAACATTGTCCGGGTTTCCTACTTTGTTAACTTCCTTTAATACATTTTCGTAATGAACGTCGCCGGTCACATATAATACTTGATAACTTTTTTCGCGAACTTTTGGCAACACTTCAATAAAGGCGTCGTTTATTGGCTTCGCCCCCCTACTGCCACCTACAATTAAGACGACTTTTTTCGTTGGATCAAGACCAACTGATCTTTTTCCTATATTCCCATCATTACCGATAACCTCGGATGCCCTTGGATTTCCGGTTAATATCGTTTTTTCTTTAGGAAAATATTGACCAGCCTCTTCGAAACAAAGAGCTACTTTATCAACATATTTGCTCAAAAATTTATTTGTTAAACCTGGAACACTGTTTTGTTCATGAATGATCGTAGGTATGTTAAGCTTTGCTGCGGCATAGACTACTGGTCCGCATACATAGCCGCCAGTTCCTAGCACTATATCAGGCTTAAATTCCTTGATATACTTTTTACTTAAAGATGTTCCTTTTAGAAATCGCATGATCGTTTTAATATTTTCGAACGACAATTTCCTTTTAAACCCGGTAATTTCAATTGATTTAAACGGAATATTTTCCCGTTCTACAATTGATTTCTCTAAACCTTTTTCCGTTCCGATATATAAAAATTCAGCGTCCGGTTGATGTTTTTTAATCTCTTTAATAAATGCAATTGCCGGATATATATGACCACCTGTACCTCCGCCACTCACTAAAATTCTCATGGTCATCCCCCTTATTAGAAAAGCACAAGCGCCTTGCTCATCGCCGTACAAACTGGAGGGCACAACGACAGCGATAAAGGAAACTTGAATTGCGTTAGCAATTC
>NZ_AJLR01000157.1 GCF_000307855.1 Schinkia azotoformans LMG 9581
TATGACATCATTACATTAATAGGTAATATGGGTTTCCCAATCGCTATTAGTATTTATTTACTTCATAGGTTTGAAAACAAGATAGAGTCATTAGAAAACGCTATTGTACAACTTGCAGAAGTTGTTAAACAAAAGAAGGAGTGAGAAGGTATTGCACGAATCACAGAATGTCGAAAAGATTATTAAATTATTAGAACCCATTATAAATAAGCGATTACTTCAAACTCACCCAAAAAATAGAGAAGATCTTAAGCAAGAGATTATTTTAAGTATTATTACTAGATTAAATAAAGTAGATTTAAATGTTCCTGGTTTTTTTGAGACTATAGAACAAATAAAATCTACCAGTAACAAATAGAACAATTAGCAAGCCAATTTCCAATATGAGATTGGCTGCTTTTCAGTGCCTGCAAGCTGTTTCCTCACAGCGGCCTTCATGTTGTTATAAACAATTATTTTTGATAATCCAATAACCAATCTTTTTATTTATTTTGAAGTTTATCTGGGTACTCTATGACAACCCGAAGTATATTGAGCCAGGTATTAAACGGTTTAGACATCATTTGCAGGATATTTGCCGACAAAGTTTTGAAGTAATTTACTTTTTTCCAAATTTAGGAATATTATAGTAGTAATACATAGAAAGGTTGGGTATGATGAAAAATATAATACTAGTAACAATTCTATTGGGGTTTCTACCTACTGGTTGCCAGCCTAATGAGGAATTTAAGGCTTCTACTCCTCGATCAATTGTAACCGAAGCAGCAGAAACTAATGTTGGAAATAGTTCAAATAGCAATAAAAGTTTAAAATCCAATTCAAATGATGATTCGCCGATTAGTTTTCCAGAAAGTCAATTAGATAAAATTTCAGAACAATTTCTCTTTGGTACATGGAAAATTGATAAATTACTTGGATTTAATTATATATAATGATGCGTCGGAATACCCAAAAGGTCAGAAAGTAATTGGTGACAACATTATTATAACTAAAGACTTGTTCTCATCGGAAGGTATTGTTAACTATAAGTGGTATCAGTATACCATAAAAAACCCGAAAATTTACATTGATATGGTCTACTCCAATGCTGAATCATTTCTGGTTTATAGTAAGGTCAATCGAGCAGAAGGTAACCTAGGGCTTAATCCCAGCGATATAATAAGATCTATAACAATTACAAATGACAAAAATGATTTATATCCTTTTAGTCTTTTTATCGTGAACAATGAAAGACTTATTTTGCAGCTTGAGGCAACATATTTTGAGTTGAAAAAGATTAATGATAAATAAAAAGGAATTATTCTTTCTTTAAGTATGTGATGTGCATTATGACTCAAGAAAGCCACAATATATATGTATAAATATATTGTGGTTTTAAATAATTAAAGGCGAAGCTACGTGTCTGATAGAAAGTTATTTTTGATAAACTTTCATAGATCTCCTATTCTATTGTATTGTGTGTATACTTTTGACCTTTACAAAACAGATCAGCTTCCCTGTTTCTTCTGGGTGCTAAACCTTGCGCTAATCCATAGGTAAATGCCTTTTTTACTTCTTCGGCCAGAGTATTGAGATCTGAACGGGAAAGTGGTCCAATAAAATCGGGAAAAACTTTAGGATCATTTAACATGGTCACCATATCATTTGTTTTTAAAACGCGAGGTCCTCCGTTAAATGTAATAGAAGCAAGAGCATCGAATTGATTTTGAGATAATTTCGATGCACATGACAATGCATTAATTGGATTTTCGGAATTAATAGCAAGATCATCTAAAAGTTTATCATGGATTCTCGCTACAAATTCACTAGTGCTCTCCATTTCGTCTCCACCTTTGTCAATATTATGGTTCAGTGTTTTAGCAAGCCGGCACTTATGTAAGTTGCAACGCTTTTCTTTTTGATTTTCGGAAAAAACATGTATTGGGACGCAGTGTAGGGTTCTCTGGTTCATTTTGGTGTGTGGGTCACAGGGTCGGGTCCTCTGGCTCTTTTTGACGATGCGGGACACAGTGCCAGACCCTTTGGCTTAAAAAAGTAAATACTAAAAACGTGTTGTTAAAGGTGCAATCTGGGAATAATATATGTTAAAGTGGACTTACATAAGCAATGTTACATAATAGTACAAACATTGCAGAAAAATTACATAGGAAGGTGGCTTTTCATTAAAATGAATCATCAACAAAATGATACAAATGCTTTACCACCAAAAACATGTACAATCGAAAGACTGGTAACAGTCCCTGAGGATGTAGAAAAAGTATTAAACGGACAAAAAACAGCAACTCGTCGAAATGGCAGATATGCTGATATTGGCGAAGTGATGACTCTAGAAGGGCAAGATTTCGTTGTAGAAAAAGTTTATTCACAGTCACTTGGGGAACTGGCTGATGAGCATGCCCGCCAAGAAGGATACGCTAATTTAGAGGAATACAAACAATCAATTTTATCAATGCATCCTGGGATGCCTTGGCTACCGCAAATGCGTGTATGGGTTCACGAGTTCCGGCGAGCATAAAGCCTTGCCGGGCTTAGGAACTCCATTCTGGTTAACCAATCGGTAAACTAGATTAGGACCGAATATAAAATGAACTATCACATCTATACAACGATTCTTTATATCCATGTTTTTAGTGTAATCCTTTCCATCGGTCCCTTTTTTATATTGCTTCCGTTCATTAAAAAGCTTCGTGGAGCAAACGAAGATGTCGAACAATCATATTTAAGCTTATTTAGATTTACTGTTCAAGTATCAAAACATGCCGGGCATGTGCTCGTTGTTACAGGTATATTACTCGTGTGGATCACTTCATGGACATGGAAAACGTCATGGATTGTCATGACGGTTTTGGTCATGCTTAGCTCTGGGTTTTTCTTGGCACGCGCCTTTTCGCCAACTGTCCGCAAGTTTAATGACCCAACAAAGGATAAAGAAAAATCAATTCAAACACTGTACCGCTCAACCTGGGGCTACGTGATCCTGCTAATGATCATGCTGTATTTTATGGTGGCCAAGCCGGTTTTGTGGTAGATAACAAGGGGCTGTTCAACATCACAACAGCCCCTTTTTCTTATTGAGTCTGGGCGTACGACGGATCGGACAGTATTTCGAAAGTTCAGCGTACAAGAGTCCGAACCTAGGCCTTAGGCAAAACTCAAATACAGTTCTATTCATCTCCCGTCTCCGGCACCATCCCCAAAATCACAATCCCAATATATTATAAAACCCGAAACTTAATAAGTGGAATTCTCACTAAATTGGAGTATATTTTAGTTGAGAATGTTGAAAATCATCCAATTATTTAAGGTGGGTCTCCTTTTATGAGTTTTTTGAAAAAATATGCAAAAAAATATTGGTTACCGTTTTCGGTTGCTGTTATTTTTTTAACAATAGAGGCGACAGCAGATTTGCTTTTGCCAACGATTATGGCACAGATTATCGATGTTGGCGTTGCTAACAGGGATATGGATTATGTACTTAAAATGGGCGGAATCATGCTGTTGATTACTGGTTTTGGAGCTATAATGGCGACCAGTAGAAATTTTATCTCTAGCTATGTATCACAAAACTTTGGGGCGGATTTAAGGGCTGATCTTTTTCGTAAGATCCAGTCGCTTTCCTTCCAAAATATTGACAAATTTGACCGGGCTTCCTTGATCACCAGGTTAACGAATGATGTTACACAAATTCAGAATTTTACGAATGGACTTATGCGGATTTTCGTAAGAGCCCCGTTGCTTTGTATCGGTTCGCTCATTATGGCCGTGCGATTGAATCTGGATTTATCAATCGTGCTCGCGATAGTCGTACCGATCATTGCGATTTTAATTATATTAAATATGCGTCTTGGCTTTCCGCGGTTTATTAAGGTTCAAAAAGCGATAGACTGGGTCAACCGTGTCATGCGTGAATATTTATCAGGGGTCAGGGTTGTGAAAGCATTTAATCAATTTAATTTCGAGATTACTAAATTCGGGCAGGCTAATTTAGAACTGAAATCAACCTCAACATCGGTTTCGAGGATGATGTCTATTTTTGGCCCGATGATGGTTACGGTCATGAATATCGCCATTGTAGCTGTGCTGTGGTTTGGCGGCTATGGTGTTCAAAACGGCAACATTCAAGTTGGGGAAATCATTGCTTTTACAAACTATATGATTCAAATTCTGTTTTCACTCAGAATGATTTCAATGGTTTTTATCATGTTCGTGCGTGCCAAAGCTTCGGCAGGTCGTATTAGTGAAGTGTTCTCAGAAGAAAATCGAATGGTAGACACAGGGGACTTTTTGGATAAAAAAGGAGAAAACCAGCAGTCTCCAAATACAAAAGGGCAGATTGACTTTCACAATGTTTCTTTTACCTATGAAGGGGCTTCGGGAGAACCTGTTTTAAAAAATATCACATTCACATGCCTACCAGGTGAGACTGTTGGGGTTATTGGTTCCACAGGATCCGGAAAAAGCAGTTTAATTAATTTAATTCCCCGTTTTTACGATGTAAGTGAAGGCTCTGTTGAAGTTGATGGTATGGATGTTCGTGAATACAATCTAAAAGAATTACGAGGAAAAATTGCTGTTGTGCCGCAGCAGACGATGCTGTTTACGGGAACCATCGCAGAAAACATTCGATGGGGTAAGGAGAATGCAACTGAAGATGAAATAAAGCGAGCAGCCGCAATAGCCGAAGCAGAATCGTTTATTAAGGCTGCGCCTGAAGGCTATGATACATTGCTTGGTCAAGGTGGCATTAATTTATCCGGGGGCCAGAAGCAGAGGCTGTCAATTGCTCGGGCTTTGGTGAAACAGCCGGAAATTCTTATTTTGGATGATAGCACAAGTGCTGTGGACTTAACAACAGAGGCCAAAATCAAGAAAAGTCTAAAAGAGTATGCGGTGGAGTTAACATGTATCATTATTACCCAACGAATTTCGTCAATAAAGGATGCCGATAAGATTCTTGTTTTAGATGACGGAAAGCTGGTTGGCTCTGGAACCCATGAACAATTAATGGCTGACTGCCAAGTTTATCAGGAAATTCATTACTCTCAGATGGGCAAGGAGGTGCTGTAGCGTGTCTTCAGAGGCAAAAAATCAATCACAAAAGGAAGGCACCCAGTCACAAGGTCCTAATCTACGCCCAGGTGGAGGGGGCTTTGGAAAGCATCATCAAAAACCGATAGAAAAGCCAAAAAACGTAAGTGCCACATTGAAACGACTTTGGTCCTTTGTTAGGCAAGAAAAAAGGCTACTGACGACCGTGTTTTTATTTATTTTAATAGATGCGGCTCTTTCACTTGTTTCACCATATTTAATTGGCCAATCGATAGATGCAATGGCAACGGAAAACGGTGTCGTTAACTTTGGATTTTTAAAAATTATGGTGGTCGTATTGCTCGTAGCTTATATAGTGAGTGGGGCTCTAACGTTTCTAGAAGGCTGGGTTATGGCTGGGGTTTCCCAACGAATCGTCGGGAGCCTAAGAGAAGCATTGTTTGCGAAGCTGCAAAAGCTGCCGGTTGCCTTTTTTGATAGTCATACACACGGGGAATTAATGAGCCGATTAGTCAATGATATTGATAATGTCTCGAATAGTATTTCCCAGTCAATAACACAGCTGATGAGCGGGATTATTATTTTGATTGGGACTTTTATTATGATGCTATATTTAAGCCCAATTCTAACGTTGGCAAGCTTAATCACAATTCCACTCATCTTTTTACTGACACGGACAATTACGAAAAGGACAAAAGTTTTGTTCAAGGATCAGCAAAAACAGTTGGGGATGCTGAACGGACAAATTGAAGAAACGATTTCAGGTTTTTATGTCATTAAAGCTTTTAATCATGAGGAAAAGGTAATTGAGCAATTTGATGAGGTGAATGCTGAGTTAAGAAAGGTGGGCATTAAAGCGCAAATTTGGTCCGGCTTCCTAATGCCAATTATGAATGTCATCGGCAATATTGGATTTGTCGTTGTTGCGATTGTCGGCAGTATCCTTGCTGTAAAAAGCATGATTACGGTTGGAGTGATCGCAAGCTTTATTACTTATTCACGCCAATTTGTAAGACCGTTGAATGAACTTGCTAATATTTATAATGTTATATTATCTGGAGTTGCCGGGGCAGAGCGTGTGTTTGAAATCTTGGATGAACATGATGAGCCAGAGGATTCAGCTAGTGCGTTCCCTTTGAAAAATCCAAACGGACAGGTTACCTTTGAAAATGTCAGCTTTGGCTATCGGTCGGATGTATCGATTATTAAAAATATAAGTTTTGAAGCTGCAGCCGGAAGCCGAACAGCATTAATCGGTCCAACAGGGGCAGGAAAAACAACGATTGTAAACCTATTGACTCGTTTTTATGATGTAACAAGCGGCAGAATTTTAATTGATGGAAGAGATATTAGGACATATACAAGGGATAGTTTACGCAGCAGCTTCGGGATTGTGTTGCAGGATACGTATTTATTTTCCGGAACGATTAAAGAAAATATTAAATATGGAAAACCGGATGCAACCGATGAGGAAGTTGTGAATGCAGCCAAAATGGCAAATGCTGATGCGTTTATTAACCGCCTTCCTAATAAGTATGACACCGTTTTAGCAGAGAACGGCGGCAATTTAAGCCAAGGCCAAAAACAGCTATTAGCGATTGCGAGGGTGATCTTAGCTAAACCTGCGTTTTTAATTTTAGATGAAGCAACAAGCAATATTGATACGCGCACGGAACATCAGATTCAGGCGGCACTAGCCAATGTCATGGAAGGCCGCACAAGCTTTATTATTGCTCATAGACTGAACACGATTCAAAGTGCTGATACGATTATGGTTATTGATGCGGGCGAAATTATCGAAAGTGGCAGCCATGATGAGCTACTTGCGAAAAAAGGGGCTTACTATGAATTGTATAAGAGTGGTGCGGTGCAGGATGTTGGTTCGTGAATCGATTTTGGAGAGAAGTACTGTAAATAGTATGATATTAGCATACCAATAGACTAAGAGTTGGAATGCTATTTTGTTGGAAATTGAAACTTTTGGATAATATAAAAAAAGATTGCGAAGGAGTGTTCTTTAACTAGCGGGTACCCTTTGGTTGAATGAGAAAGATGCCTATATGCTTCGCAATAGAGCCCTATTGTGCAGTAGGCATAGCAGGAGGATCGAAACTGGCTTTCCAACATTGCGGTGCGGACAGGGAGTGCGAGGTCTGCCCTTGGCGTGGCCGCATTTTTCGTTTTTGAGGACAGGGAGTGTCGGTTTTGCCTTTGGCATGGCCGCATTTTTCTTTTTTGCGGACAGGGAGTGCGGGTTTCGCCTTTGGCATGGCCGTATTTTTCTTTTTTGCGGACAAGGAGTACGGGTTCCGCCCTTGGCATGGCCGCATTTTTCATTTTTGCGGACAAGGAGTGCGGGTTCCGCCCTGGGCATGGCCGCATTTTTTTGAAGA
>NZ_AJLR01000158.1 GCF_000307855.1 Schinkia azotoformans LMG 9581
TACGCCAAGGCGTATTTGATGATGAAGGTGATTGATATGGCAAAATCTAAGAAAAAAAGATCCGAAAAAAGAGCATTAGACTGGAAGAGGACGCTGACATATGAACTTGGAGGACTCGTGCTTCTGGCAATATCAATTATCGCTCTTGCCAATATTGGCGGTTTTATCGGTCGGGCATTAATCGAGTTATCCCGTTTCTTTTTTGGGGAATGGTACAGCCTATTATTAGGAGGACTCTTACTCCTGTCGCTATATTTTATTATTAAACGAAAATGGCCTCGTTTCGCTACAAGGAGATTGGCTGGGGCTTATGTTATAATTGCGGCTCTTTTGCTATATTCGCATGTAGAAACTTTTGCGGAAATTAATAATCAAGCCCCATTAGGGAATCCCTCCATTCTGAAAAATACCTGGAGTCAATTTTGGGGTGAGGTTAAAGGAGGGTCCTCGCTCGTCCTAGGAGGAGGAATGATCGGAGCTATTCTTTTTGCAATATCCTATTTCCTTTTTGGTGCGATGGGAACTAAGATTATTTTTTTATTCCTTATGATGATTGGGCTTATTCTTTTAACGGGAATTTCAATCCATGATATTTTAACAACGGCCGGCCAAAGGATATTTCAATTTATTAAAAACCAGTTTATTGGTTTTGTCGCTGATGTAAAAGGTAAACTTTCAAGCAGAAGAAAAAAACAGAAGAATAAGGAAAGCCGAAAAAATAAAGCAAAGACTGTAGCAGAAGAGATTGAAATTGAAGAGGGAAAAAACGAAACGATTATTTTAGATCATGGCTACCATGAAGAGGTAGCACCGATCATTTCTGATTTTAACGAAGTAGCAAGTAATGATACTTCTGCTAGTCTTCATAGGGAAGAGATCGATCACCAGCAAACAAACACTAAAAAAGAGGCGGACGGGCACGAAGAAAGAGCGGATGCGACAGTATCAATGACCTTTACGGAAGTCGCCAATGAAGCTTATCAATTGCCGACAAATGAGCTATTAAAAAAGCCAATACATAATAGTCAAAACCAAGAGAAAAAATTAATTTCAATCAATGCCCAGAAATTGGAAAAAACCTTTGAGAGTTTTGGTGTTAAAGCAAGGGTGAGAAAGGTTCATTTAGGACCTGCGGTTACAAAGTATGAAGTTCATCCTGATGTTGGTGTAAAAGTTAGCAAGATCGTAAGTTTAAGTGATGATTTAGCATTGGCCTTGGCCGCTAAAGATATCCGGATTGAGGCCCCAATTCCTGGTAAATCTGCGATAGGAATTGAAGTTCCTAACCAGGAAATTGCGATGGTTTCGTTACGGGAAGTTTTAGAATCAAAAAATAATAATCCAAATGCTAAGTTAATGGTTGGACTTGGACGTGATATATCAGGTGAAGCAATTTTAACCGAACTAAATAAAATGCCGCATCTTCTTGTTGCGGGTGCAACCGGAAGCGGGAAAAGTGTGTGTGTTAACGGAATTATTATAAGTATTCTCATGAGGGCCAAGCCACATGAAGTAAAACTAATGATGATTGACCCAAAAATGGTTGAACTGAATATGTATAACGGAATACCACATTTATTAACACCGGTTGTCACAGATCCTAAGAAAGCATCACAAGCCTTAAAAAAGGTTGTTTCGGAAATGGAACGACGCTACGAATTATTTTCACACACTGGTACACGAAATATTGAAGGGTATAATGATCATATTAGAATCCACAATCAGGAGACAGGCGAAAAGCAACCTGAATTACCATTTATTGTCGTGATTGTTGACGAGCTTGCTGATTTAATGATGGTCGCTTCAAATGATGTTGAGGATGCGATTACAAGGCTTGCCCAAATGGCACGAGCGGCCGGCATTCATTTAATTATTGCAACACAGCGCCCATCAGTTGATGTTATCACTGGGGTTATTAAAGCGAATATTCCATCAAGAATCGCGTTTAGTGTGTCCTCATCCGTTGATTCAAGAACGATCATCGATATGGGCGGTGCCGAGAAACTTTTAGGTCGAGGCGATATGTTATTTTTACCTGTGGGTGCTTCAAAGCCTGTTCGAGTCCAAGGTGCTTTTGTTTCCGACTCAGAAGTGGAGGAAGTTGTTGATTATGTTATTTCTCAACAAAAGGCACAGTATCATGAAGAAATGATGCCTACTGAGGAAACGGAAGTAACGATAGAGGTTGATGATGATTTATTTGATGATGCAGTAGAATTAATAACAGAAATGCAAACTGCTTCCGTATCGATGCTGCAAAGACGATTCAGAATAGGCTATACAAGGGCAGCAAGGCTTATCGACGCTATGGAAGCTAAAGGAATAGTCGGACCCTATGAGGGTAGTAAGCCGCGGGCTGTATTGGTATCAAAAATTAAAGATGAGGTATCAAATCAGTAAAGAGTGAGCATCATGTTCACTCTTCTTTTTTTATGGTATAGTTAAGAATACAGGTCAGAGGTCTGATGTCTCATCATTAACCATGGAGGAAACCAATGAATATTAAACCGGATACTAGACATCTTTATTTACAGGTAGTCGATAAAATTAAAAATGATATAGATAGAGGGCTTTATAAAGAGGATGAGAAGCTTCCGCCGGAATTTGAATTAGCAAAACAGCTGGGAATTAGCAGGGCAACATTAAGAGAGGCATTACGTGTGTTGGAAGAAGAAAGTATCATCATTCGTAGACACGGGGTAGGAACATTTATCAATCCGAAGCCGCTTTTTACTTCAGGCATTGAGGAATTATTTAGCGTAACAGATATGATTAACCGGGCTGGTAAAAAACCAGGGACCATTTTCGTCTCTTCCACATCTAGACAAGCAACAGCAGACGACGTGAGTAAATTTAATTGTTCCTATGACGAGGAAATTGTTGTAATTGAACGTGTTAGAACTTCTGATGATGAGCCTGTAGTCTATTGTATTGATCAAATTCCAAGTTCCATTTTGCCGAAAAATTACACTCATGAATTGGGTTCTATTTTTGAATTATTTGAAAGAGAAGTAGGCTGTCATATTACGTATGCGGTCACAAATATTGAGCCTTTAGGATTTTCTGAGAAAATTTCACCCAGCCTACATTGTGAGGTAGATGCATCTTTATTAGTTATGAAACAAATGCATTTCGATCAAAATGATCGGCCAACTTTTTACTCTTGCAATTATTTCAGAGCGGACAAGTTTAGTTTCCATGTCTTAAGAAAAAGGGCGTAATAATTACATAATTCTTGTGCAAAATAAGAACGAAAATCTATTAAAGGGAGGACTGAACTTGGCTAGAAAAAAAGCTGGTCTTTTGATTTCCGTTCTATTTGCAGCAAGTACGATCCTCGGTGGTTGTGGAACTGCCGATAAAGGAAAAGACAATAAAGAAAACGCAGGTGAAGGAGCACCCGCCGAAGAGGAAAAAGGATTTAGTCTAGCAATGGTAACTGATATGGGTGGGATTGATGATAAATCATTCAACCAGCTAACTTGGGAAGGGATCAAGGAATTTGCTAAGGAAAATAATCTTAAAGAAGGCGAAGGCGGTTATGCATATCTGCAGTCTACTAGTGATGCAGATTATGCCCCAAACTTGAATAAGCTAGTAAGAAGTGGCTACAAGCTAGTGTTTGGCGTAGGCTATTTAGTGACGGATGCGATTTCGGAAATTGCCGACCAAAAGCCTGACGCCCAATTTGCAATCATTGATAGTGTTGTTGAAAAGCCCAATGTAGCCAGCCTCACCTTTAAAGAGCATGAAGGCTCCTTTTTAACTGGTGTGGTTGCCGGATTAACAACGAAAACGAATAAAATTGGATTTGTTGGTGGTGTTGAGTCTCCATTAATCGAGAAGTTCGAAAGTGGTTTTAGAGCCGGTGTTAAAGCTGCAAATCCCAATGCAACGGTTGAAGTTCAGTATGCTGGATCATTCACCAAAGCCGATTCCGGTAAGCAAATAGCTGCGAGCATGTATGCTTCTGGAATTGACATCATTTACCATGCTTCAGGTGGAACTGGAAATGGAATATTCTCTGAAGCAAAAGATTTAAAAACAAAAGATCCTAACCGTGAACTATGGGTGATTGGTGTCGACAAAGATCAGGCACTTGAACATGGAAATGAGGTCACGCTTACTTCTATGGTGAAGCGGGTAGATACTGCTGTTCAGGATCTTGCGAAACGTACAATGGAAGGGGATTTCCCTGGCGGTCAGGTTCTCGAATATGGTCTTGATGTCGATGGTGTTGGCATTGCTGATTCAAAAGAAAATCTTTCAGATGAAGTGCTGAAAGCTGTTGATGATTGGAAACAGAAAATTGTCAACGGGGACATTAAAGTACCACACACTCGTGCGGAGTACGATAAATTTGAAGTATGATGATAATCGGAAAATAGGAAGCGCCTAAGGGATAACTAGGCGCTTTATCTCTTTCGATTAACTTTATTCTGCGAATAAAGTTAAAGCCTCCGGCGGATGCCTCGGATTTTCAAATGTAGTTTTTCGAGCAAGCTCGAAAAAATCCGGGCACAAATACGCCAAGGCGTATTTGATTACACTGTACTTTTAAGAGGAGTGAGGTACTTGAGTGAATATGTAATCGAAATGTTAAATATCCGTAAAGAATTCGGCGGCTTTGTGGCCAATGATAATATTACCTTACAGTTGAAACAGGGAGAAATCCATGCGCTTTTGGGAGAAAATGGAGCTGGGAAATCAACACTAATGAATGTCTTATTTGGATTATACCAGCCGGATGGCGGGGAAATCCGTGTTCAAGGCGAAAAAGTCAACATATCGAATCCGAATATTGCCAATGACCTTGGAATTGGTATGGTGCACCAGCATTTTATGCTTATCGATATCTTTACTGTAACCGAAAATATTATATTAGGGAGTGAGCCTTCAAAGGCTGGCAAAATTAATATAAAAAAAGCAGAAGAGGAAGTTAGAGCTTTATCCAAGAGATATGGGCTCGCTGTAAATCCATCCGCAAAAATAGCAGATATTTCGGTCGGTATGCAACAACGGGTCGAAATTTTGAAGACCCTTTACCGTGGAGCAGAAATCTTGATCTTTGATGAACCTACGGCTGTATTGACACCGCAGGAAATAAAAGAGTTAATTCAAATTCTGCGGAACTTAATTAATGAAGGAAAGTCGATTATTTTAATTACTCACAAACTAAAAGAAATTATGGAAGTATGTGATCGGGTAACAGTTATTCGAAAGGGTAAGGGGATTAAGACTGTAAATGTTTCCGAGACGAATCCGAACGATTTAGCGTCCTTAATGGTAGGGCGTGAGGTTACCTTTAAGACAGAGAAGATATCCGCAATCCCCGGAAAAGAAGTTTTAATCATAGAAGATCTAGTTGTTAAAGATTCAAGAAATGTAACAGCTGTTGATCACTTGAATTTAACAGTCCACGCAGGCGAAATATTGGGGATTGCCGGTGTCGATGGCAACGGGCAAACAGAATTATTAGAAGCGATTACAGGATTAACGAAGGTTGATGCAGGGATCATCACGCTAAATGAAAAAAACATAACGAACCTTCCACCAAGGAAAATAACCGAAATAGGGATGGCTCATATTCCGCAAGACAGACACAAACATGGCCTTGTTTTAGATTATCCAATTGGTATGAATATGGTGTTGCAAACGTATTATAAACGGCCTTTTTCGAATAATGGCATCTTAAAATTTGATGTAATAAGCAAAAAGGCTCGGCAGCTTATCGAAGAGTTTGATGTCAGAACCCCTGATGAATTCACAATAGCTCGAGCATTATCGGGCGGAAATCAACAAAAGGCGATTATTGCCCGTGAAGTAGACCGTAATCCTGAATTATTAATTGCGGCCCAGCCCACACGTGGTCTCGATGTAGGTGCGATCGAATTTATTCACAGACGGTTAATTGAGCAGCGGGATCATGGCAAGGCTGTCTTATTAATTTCTTTTGAGCTTGATGAAATTATGAATGTAAGTGACCGAATTGCCGTTATCTATGAAGGGAAAATTGTCGCCACAGTTGACCCGAAAGAAACAACGGAACAAGAATTGGGTTTATTGATGGCTGGGGGTAAGCGCACGGAAGAAGGTGTTCCTTCATGAATAACCGCTTAACAAATGTACTTGTACCTGTATTCGCTGTTTTATTAGGAATTATTGTCGGAGCCATTGTCATGCTTGTTAGTGGGTTTAACCCCATTAGTGGCTATAGTGCTTTACTATCAGGTGCATTTGGTGACCAGTATTATATCGGTGAAACAATTAGACAAGTCACCCCTTATATCTTAGCTGGTCTTGCTGTCGCCTTTGCTTTTCGTACAGGCTTATTTAACATTGGAGTGGAAGGACAGTTAATGGTAGGGTGGCTTGCTGCCGTATGGGTTGGAGTGAGTTTCGAGGCACCGAAAATAATCCATCTACCGCTGGCGATCCTTGCCGCAGCCTTTGCAGGAGCAATTTGGGGAGGAATTCCCGGATTTTTAAAAGCTCGATTTAAGGTTCACGAGGTTATTGTGACGATTATGATGAATTACATTGCATTGCATGTAGTAAACGCCATCATTCGCTCTGTTTTATCAGATCAAGGATATAAATCTGAGAAAATATTAGCTTCAGCATCATTAAGGTCGTCACTCTTACAAGCACTTACAGATTATTCTACCATGCACTATGGCATTCTTGTTGCGATTTTAACAGCTCTCATTATGTGGTATTTGCTTGAAAAAACGACAAGAGGCTATGAATTAAAAGCCGTTGGTTTTAATCAACATGCATCAAAGTATGCTGGTATGAATGTTAGTCAAAACATTATATTATCAATGGTCATTTCTGGAGCATTTGCAGGTATGGCAGGTGCAATGGAGGGTTTAGGAACCTTCGAAAATATTTCTGTTAAATCTGGCTTTACAGGAGTTGGCTTTGACGGGATTGCCGTTGCTTTATTAGGTGGGAATACAGCCTTTGGCGTTATTTTAGCCGCAATCCTTTTTGGAGCACTTAAGGTAGGCGCGTTAGAAATGCCTTCAGCTGCTGGTGTGCCTATTGAATTAGTGGATATTGTCATCGCTTTGATTATTTTCTTTGTTGCATCCAGCTACTTAATTCGTCTCGTACTGACTCGCTTGAAGAAGGAGGGAAAGTAAATGAGTTTGATGGACATTTTAGCAATCATCATCCCTTCTGCACTTTTCTTTTCTGCTCCGCTTATTTTTACAGCTTTAGGTGGAGTGTTTAGTGAACGGTCAGGTATTGTCAACATTGGGCTAGAAGGCTTAATGGTCGTTGGAGCCTTTACAGGTATTGTTTTTAATTTAACATTTGCGGATCGTTTGGGGGAGCTTACCCCATGGTTATCTGTCTTAGCGGCGATGATTATTGGTGCACTGTTTTCTTTAATACATGCAGTCGCATCGATTACGTTTAGAGCTGATCAAGTTGTCAGTGGGGTCGCCATTAATTTCCTTGCTCTTGGGGGCGCTTTATTTTTAGTTAAAAAAATATATGGCAAAGGACAAACTGATCAAATTTCCTCTGATGCCGTTTTTAATAAAATTGATGTTAAGTTTCTTTCTGATATTCCAATAATAGGACCATTATTATTTAGCAATGCCTATGTAACCTCTTATATTGCCATATTAGTTGCGATTATTTCCTGGTATGTGATTTATAAAACCCCTTTTGGTCTCCGGCTACGGTCAGTTGGGGAACACCCCCTTGCTGCGGATACAATGGGTATTAATGTTTCGAGGATGCGCTATATTGCAGTAATGATCAGTGGTGCTCTAGGTGGGATTGGAGGGTCCATATATGCCTTGATTATATCACGAGACTTTAGTCATGCTACCATTAGTGGACAAGGCTTTATGGCACTTGCAGCCATGATTTTCGGGAAATGGCATCCGATAGGTGCTTTAGGGGCGGCGCTTTTTTTTGGATTAGCCCAAAGCTTAAGCTTTACCGGACAAATGATTCCAGGATTAAGAGACTTGCCCACTGTCTACTTATTAATTGCCCCCTATGTATTGACGATCTTGGCATTAACCGGTTTTATCGGTAGAGCGGATGCGCCTAAGGCCTCAGGAACACCCTATATAAAAGGGAAACGGTAGGTAGAAAAGCGGAAGTGCCTTGCTCATCGCCGTACAAATTGGAGGGCACAACGACAGCGATAAAGGAAACTTGAATTGCGTTAGCAATTC
>NZ_AJLR01000159.1 GCF_000307855.1 Schinkia azotoformans LMG 9581
TCGAATCCCGTACGGGTCATCTAAAAAAAGACTAACAGAATGTTAGTCTTTTTTTGTAGTTCGGATATTACTTGCCCTACCAAATCATAACATCTATAGCACCAAAAGACAGATAGGCAGTTACAATTACTGCATTAACCGGAACAATAGCATTTTCATGAATTTGCTGGGGCTCCATATTAAGTTCTACACCACGATTGGACATATTAACTAAAAAGATTCCATTATGTAGATTTAAAAATTCACTGACAGAAGCCTTGGCGAGCTCGTCTATTTCATCGATCGTTTCTTCAGCGTAAATGGAAGCGAATTTAATAAAGGTTTCTTCATCGCAGCCCATTCCTGTTGAAAGTGTTTGCTCACCAGCTCCAGTTCCCTTAATTAATTGGGTAACCATCCAATTGGCTTTATATTGATCATTTACCTTTTTGGCTTCTAGACGTACTTGGTCATCAATAAAGCGAATCAAATTTTTTGCAAAAAGAGATAAGTAATTCGCATATAACTTCTTATTAGAAATATCTTCTAAACCAACGATAGTTTCGACTAATGTGTCAATATCTCCAGCTTTAATAGCATCAAATTGCTCATCTGATAAACTATGTTCTTTTTTATAATTACTTAACGCCGTTGAAAATTGATCAATATTCAAAATCCCGAGATCAACTAGGGCTTGTCCTAGTATTAAATGATTTTGTTTTTGACCTGAAAGCAATTGATCAAGCTGTTCTTCAGTAAGAAAACCGAGCTCGATCGCGATCTCGCCGAATCTTTTATCAATCTGCTTCTGCTTTTCATGAACTTCTTCCACTTGAAACGGTGTCATATAGCCAGCATTAACGGATAAGACGCCCAATTTAACATGTGTTTCAGCCTGCAGCTCTAACGCTTCTTTTAACTGTTCCGTATTGATTAATCCTTTGTTCAATAAATAATGCCCAAAATATTGACTAAACATAGTAAATTTCCCCCGCTACTCTTTAATTATTTTTTCGATAATATTTGCAACAGCTTCCAATGTTACTGGTTTTTGAATAAAATCATAGGCACCTAGTTCAATTGCTTTTCGTAAATGTGATTGTGTACCTGCGGAAGAAGCCATGACCACTTTAATATCTGAGTTATATTCTTTTATTTCTTTAAGAGCTTCAATTCCATCTTTATCAGGCATGATAATATCTAAAAATACAACGTCTGGCTGTTCCTGCTTTACAAGTTCAATTGCTATTTTTCCGTTTTCTGCTTCAAAAATATTTTTGCAATTGCATTTTTCAAGAATGCTTCTAAGCTTTTTACGAATTAATACTGAATCATCAACTAATAAGAATTTTAAATTGACTTCCATTATGGGAGCACTCCTTACATAAGATATTATTCCACAATGTTAAATTTCGTTAGAAAGTGTAAAAATCCTGCATAAAATGACGACATGTGGAAAATATTCCGAGATTTGCCACAATCTTTAAAAAAAGTGTTTATTGTCTCGTTTTTACTATTTTGCTATAATTGAAATTGGTTGTAAGGCATATCCTCATGTAGGGTACATAATTTATTGAGAAGACATCATTTGTCTTCTCATTTTTTTTGCCCAAAATTCATTTTGGAAATATAACAAATTTTCGACATTTTTGTATTGTTTACAAATTTTTAACAGATCATTAAAGGATTTTCATGTATACTTCTTGAATATAGGTTTTTAGACAGAAGTTGTCACCAAGAACGTGTTAGTAAGGAGAGGTATTTCAATGGTAATTTCCCATCCGACAGAGTATGATGCCTATTTATTTCATCTTGGCCAGCTTTTTCAAAGCTATAAAACGTTTGGGGCGCATATTGGAAAAGAAAAAGGTGTTTTAGGAGTTCGGTTTACGGTTTGGGCTCCGCATGCTGAAAAGATTAGTGTAATTGGCGATTTTAATAATTGGATTGGGGACCATTATCATTTAGAAAAATTGAACGAAGAAGGTATCTGGACTAACTTTTTTCCAAAAGTTTCTGAAGGAGCCTTATACAAATATGAAATCACCACTGCAGATGGCCGGATCTTAAGAAAGAGTGACCCCTTCGCCTTTTATTCAGAAAAACGTCCACATACAGCTTCGATTATTTACAATCTTTCAAACTATGAGTGGAATGATAATACGTGGTTCCATCATAAAAAACAGCATTTATCCTACAATGAACCAATGTTTATTTACGAGGTTCATTTGGGAACATGGAAAACAAAGGAGAATGGAGAGTTTTTATCATATCGTGAACTTGCTGATGAATTGATTCCATATGTTGTCGAAGCTGGTTATACCCATATAGAATTATTGCCGCTAGTTGAACATCCATTTGATCGTTCATGGGGGTACCAAGGGACAGGTTATTATTCAGTAACGAGTCGATACGGGAGTCCACATGAGTTTATGGAGTTCGTCGATAAATGCCATCAGCATGGGATTGGAGTTATATTGGATTGGGTGCCAGGTCATTTCTGTAAAGATGCTCACGGCCTTTATTTGTTTGATGGGGAACCGACGTTTGAGTATGCTAATCCTTTTGTGATGCAAAATGACGTTTGGGGAACAGCCAACTTCGATTTAGGCAAAACAGAGGTCCAAAGCTTCTTGATTTCAAATGCCATATTCTGGATGGATGTCTATCATATTGATGGGCTTCGCGTGGATGCTGTGGCCAATATGCTGTATTGGGACATGAATGGCGATGGTACGATTCGGGAAAATCAATATGCCGTTCAGTTTCTAAGAGCCCTTAATGAGCAGGTCTTTAAATACAACCCCACCGCTTTGATGATTGCTGAAGATTCTACAGAATGGCCATTAGTGACGGCTCCGACGACAACTGGTGGATTAGGATTTAATTATAAATGGAATATGGGCTGGATGAATGATGTATTGGAATACATGGAACTTAATCCAGTCTATCGAAAATACCATCATAATTTACTGACCTTTTCCCTTTTATATGCGTATACAGAAAACTTTGTCCTTCCGTTTTCACATGATGAAGTCGTTCATGGGAAAAAGTCTTTACTGAATAAAATGCCGGGAGATTATTGGCAAAAATTTGCGCAGCTTCGTTTATTATATGGTTATTTAATGGCGCATCCGGGGAAGAAATTAGTTTTCATGGGTGGGGAGCTTGGTCAATTTGAAGAGTGGAAAGACTTGGAACAGATTGATTGGTTTCTATTAAATTATGACATGCATAATAAAATCCATGCATATACTAAAAAGCTGTTAAAATTTTATAAAGAAGAAAGATCCCTTTGGGAGCTTGACTTAAGCTGGGATGGATTTCAGTGGATTGACCCGGATAATAAAGAACAAAGTATTTTATCTTTTATGAGAAAATCCAAAAATAAGAACGATTTTTTAATTATTGTTTGTAATTTTACCCCTGTTGTTTATCAGGATTTCAAGGTTGGTGTACCATTGCATGCTTCGTACGTTGAAGTGTTTTCCAGCGACGAAACGGAATTTGGCGGTACAGGACAAGTAAATACCGGGGAGCTTATAAGCAAAAAGAGAAATTGGCATGGGCAACCGTATTATATTTCAATAAAAATACCGCCGTTTGGTATTTCAATCTTGCGTCCTACGAAAAAGATACGTCGAATTTATCAGCTTGGTAAAAGTAAATTTCAAAATAAATTCACCTCATTAACGAAAGGGAGAAGAGTAAATGCGTCGAAAAAAATGTATTGCAATGCTTCTGGCTGGAGGGCAAGGAAGCCGCTTAAGTTTACTAACTAGAAATCTTGCAAAACCAGCTGTGCCATTTGGCGGTAAATATCGGATCATTGACTTTCCTTTAAGTAATTGTACAAACTCATGTATCTATACAGTAGGTGTTTTAACGCAATATAAGCCGCTTGTATTGAATTCATACATAGGTATTGGCAGTGCTTGGGACTTGGATAGAAGAGATGGTGGTGTAACAGTATTGCCACCTTATATGGAACAGGATGGCGGTCGGTGGTACCGTGGAACAGCTAATGCAATCTTTCAAAATATGAATTTTATCGAGCACTACGATCCTGAACATGTGTTGATTTTATCGGGTGACCATATTTACAAGATGGATTATTCTAAAATGCTTGATTACCATATTAAAAGAGGTGCGGATGCAACGATCTCTGTTATCGAAGTACCGTGGGATGAAGCAAGTCGTTTTGGAATTATGAATACGAACGAGGATTTAGAAATCACTGAATTTGAAGAGAAGCCGGACCATCCCAAAAACAATTTGGCTTCGATGGGAATCTATATTTTTAAATGGGCAACATTACGAACTTATTTAGAAATGGATGATCGTAATTCAGACTCGAGCCATGACTTTGGGAAGGATATCATTCCTCTAATGCTGGAAGAAGGGCTTAAGCTAAATGCCTATCCTTTCAAAGGATATTGGAAGGACGTTGGAACAGTAAAAAGCCTATGGGAAGCTAATATGGATTTACTGGAAGATCAGCCGGAGCTTGATTTAAATGATTATAACTGGAGGATTTATTCCGTTAATCCAAATCAACCCCCACAATATATTGCGCCAACAGCAACCGTTCATCAGTCATTAGTTAATGAAGGCTGCATGGTAAATGGTACAGTGGAGCACTCTGTTTTATTCCCGGGAGTACATATTGGCAAGGGTACAATCGTGAAGGATTCCGTAGTTATGCCAGGTGCGAGAATTGGGGCTAACTGCCGGATTGAAAATGCCATTATTGCCAGCGATATGATGATTGAGAATGACCGTATTATTTTACCTGAGAAGAAAGGCCAGGTTGTATTAGTAGCAGAAGAGAAAATTAGCTGTTAGAGGTGAAATACAATGAGTAATGAAATGTTAGGGTTAATAGATGCAACAACAAGCTTCGGCGATTTAAAAGAATTAACGATGATGCGCTCATCAGCAGCGGTTCCCTTTGGGGGACGTTATCGCCTTATAGATTTCGCTTTATCAAATATGGTAAACTCAGGAATACAAAGTGTGGCGATTTTTCCGAAATATCATTATCGTTCCTTAATGGACCATCTTGGTTCAGGTAAGGATTGGGATTTAAATAGAAAAAAAGATGGACTCTTTTTCTTCCCACCACCGTTCAACTCGCAAAATGACCATTTAGCATCTGTATTGCACTATATTAAATATCATAAGGATTATTTATATCGTAGTACACAGGAGTATGCTGTAATAGCTGGAAGTAATACGATTTGTAATCTTGATTTTAATGATGTTTTAAACCGTCATATTGAAACTGGAGCTGACATTACCGAGGTTTGCAAAAATGGTGAGCCCCTTGATATGTATATTCTTAAAAAGACGTTGCTCTTAGATATACTTGATGCGCATCATGATGAGTCACGCTACAGTCGTTATGGTCTTTGTGATGTGATTGAAAAATTCCCACAAAAACTAACCTGTCACAGTTATGAATATGATGGGTATGCCGTAACCATTAATTCTATAACAGATTATTACCGATATAGTCTTGAGTTATTACAGCCGGAAATTATGGAGCATTTATTTTCACCAAAACGACCAATTTATACAAAGGTTAAGGATGAACCACCAACAAGATATAGCAAGAATGCGATTGTAAAGAATGCGCAAATAGCGAACGGCTGTATCATCGAGGGACATATTGAAAATAGTATTATTTTTCGTGGTGTAAAAGTTGGAAAAGATGCTGTCATTAAGAACAGCATCATTATGCAAAAGAGCCAAATTGGGGAAGGTGCGGTACTTGAAGGTGTCATACTTGATAAAGATGTTACGATTAATGACCAGGTAAAAATGTATGGGACTGCGGAGGCACCTGTTGTTATTCAAAAGGGTAGTGTACAAGGAGCGCTGATGAATTCGTGAATATATTGTTTGTAGTTTCTGAATGCGTACCATTCATTAAATCCGGTGGTCTAGCCGATGTTGCTGGAGCCCTGCCAAAGGAATTAAAGAAGCTTGGCAGTGAAGTGCGGGTTATCATGCCAAAATATGGTGCCATTGGACAGCAGTTTAAAGATAAAATGGAGAAAATGGTTGAAATTAATGTGCAATTAAGCTGGAGAAACCAATATTGTGGAATCGAAAAGCTAGAGTATGAGGGAATAGTATATTATTTCATAGATAATGAGTACTATTTTAAGCGGGATACAATGTATGGTCATTATGATGATGGAGAACGGTTCTCTTATTTCTGCCGGGCTGTTTTAGAGGCGATTCCACACTTGGATTTTAATCCGGAAATCCTGCATTGCCATGATTGGCATACAGGAATGGTACCGTTTTTACTTAACGCGCAGTATCGGGACTTAAAGGAATATGCTGATATTCGTACAATATTCACGATCCATAATCTGCAATTCCAAGGAATTTTTCCGAGAGAAATTCTAGGTGATTTATTAAATCTGGATGATTCTTATTTTGATGAGCAGCTGGAATTCTATGGCTGTGTAAATTTCATGAAGGCGGCGATTGTCTCTTCCGATTTAATAACAACAGTCAGCCCAACCTATATGAATGAAATCCAAATGCCTTATTACGGGGAGAGGCTGGATGGGCTGTTGCGTTCAAGGCATACGGCATTAAAAGGGATTTTAAATGGAATCGATGCTGATATTTATAATCCTGGTAAAGACCCTTCTATCATACAAAACTATGATCAAAATTCTCCGGAAAATAAAATAAAAAATAAGCTTCATCTTCAAAAAATGTTTGGATTAGAAGAGAATGCCAATATTCCATTAATCTCCATCATTTCGAGATTAACAAGCCAAAAAGGATTAGACCTTGTTAAACTGGTATTTGATGAGGTCATAGCCCATGATATCCAGTTTATTGTACTAGGAACCGGTGACACCGAATTTGAAGATTATTTTCGGACAATGGAAAGCTTGAACAGAAAAAAGGTTCGGGCATATATTGGTTTTAATGAGGAACTTGCCCATCAAATTTACGCTGGTTCAGACTTATTTTTAATGCCGTCTAAATTTGAACCATGTGGGCTCGGGCAATTAATTGCTTTGCGCTATGGAACGATTCCGATTGTTCGTGAAACGGGTGGTCTTAATGATACAGTAACCTCCTATAATGAAAAGACGCAAACTGGAAATGGCTTTACTTTTAAAAATTACAATGCCCATGACATGCTTTATACTATCCAACGTGCTCTTCATTTTTATAATCAAAAGCATGTATGGGAAAAACTCGTAAAAACGGCAATGGCGCAGGATTATAGCTGGTCTCAATCAGCCCAAAAGTATAACGGAATGTATAAGGTCCTAGCCGAGGGGCAATATTGATTGAACATATCTATAATCTGAAATTTGCAAGTTGAGGGGGAGCTTATTAATGTTCTCGACGAAAGATGCTTTTAAGCAACAATTCCTTGAAAAATATGAAATTATGTATGGTAAAAGTTTTGAGGAGTCCACTCTGCCTGAACTATATAATACATTGGGACAAATGGTTCGTGAATATGTAAGTCATGCTTGGATTGAGACGAATGAAAGAAATCGCGCGAATCATAAAAAGCAAACCTACTATTTCTCAATTGAATTTCTATTAGGAAGATTATTGGGCAGCAATTTATTAAACCTAGGGGTTCAGGATGTAGTAGAAGCAGGCTTAAAAGAACTTGGTGTTGATTTAAGAGAAGTAGAAGAACAGGAAGTAGATGCCGGTCTTGGAAATGGAGGCTTAGGCCGTCTTGCTGCCTGTTTCTTAGATTCATTAGCATCCCTTTCCTTACCAGGGCATGGTGTAGGCATCCGCTATAAGCATGGGTTATTTGACCAAAGAATTATTGACGGCTATCAGGTTGAATTGCCAGAGCAATGGTTAAGAAACGGAAACGTTTGGGAAATTAGAAAAGCGAGTCAGTCAATCGAAGTTAAATTTGGTGGAGATATTCAGGTTTCCTACGGAAATGGACCGTTAATGTTTCACCATATCAACGCGGAGACCGTTACAGCCGTACCGTATGATATGCCTGTGATTGGCTATGAAAATAAAACGATCAATACTTTAAGGCTATGGAGTGCGGAGCCTTCCCAGTTTCGACCTGACAAAGGGGATGTCATGAAATATAAACGGGAAACAGAAGCGATATCTGAATTCCTTTATCCGGATGACTCCCATATTGAAGGGAAAATTTTGCGGTTAAAGCAGCAATATTTTCTTGTTTCAGCTGGGTTAAAAAATATTGTTAGGACCTATTTGAAAAATAATGATCATCTAAGCGATTTTCATAATAAGGTAGCGATTCATATTAATGATACACATCCAGTATTAGCGATTCCGGAATTGATGCGAATATTAATGGATGAACATGGAATGGGTTGGGAAGAAGCATGGCATATTACGACCAATACCATTTCCTATACGAACCATACGACGTTATCGGAGGCCCTTGAGAAGTGGCCAATCTCCATCTTTAAACCGCTTCTCCCTCGAATTTATATGATTGTCGAGGAAATTAACGAGCGTTATTGTAGGGGATTATGGGATAAGTATACTGGGGATTGGAAAAGGATCGAAGAGATGGCGATTATTGCCCATGGTGTCATCAAAATGGCGCATCTAGCTATTGTCGGCAGCCACAGTGTCAATGGGGTGGCCAAAATCCATACAGATATACTAAAAGAGCGGGAAATGAAGCTGTTTTATGACTATTATCCAACCAAGTTTAATAATAAGACAAACGGAATTACCCACCGTCGCTGGTTGATAAAAGCAAATCCTGAGCTTGCTCGGACGATTTCTGAGGCAATCGGTGATAAATGGATTGCGAAACCGGAGCACTTATCGGCACTTCTTCCGTTTGCAAATGATGCCGGCTTTAAACAAAAGGCATATGAGGTTAAATACCAGAATAAGCTTGCCTTTGCCAGACAGATTAAGCAATTAACAGGTATTGCAATTGATGAACATTCTATTTTTGATGTTCAAGTTAAAAGACTTCATGCCTATAAACGTCAGCTTTTAAATATTTTGCATATCATGTATTTGTATAATCGCTTGCAGGAGGATTCTAATTTTTCTATCACACCTCACACTTTTATATTTGGTGCAAAAGCATCTCCTGGTTATTATTATGCAAAAAAAATAATCAAATTAATAAATACACTAGCTGCAAAAATAAATGATGATCCAAAAACAAAAGATTTATTAAAAGTCATTTTTGTAGAAAATTATCGAGTTTCTTTAGCTGAAACGATTATTCCCGCTGCAGATGTTAGTGAGCAAATTTCTACAGCAAGTAAGGAAGCATCCGGTACGGGAAATATGAAGTTTATGATGAACGGTGCAGTTACTCTTGGTACGATGGACGGGGCCAATGTGGAAATCCATGAAGAGGTAGGTCCGGGCAATATCTTTACCTTTGGATTAACAGCAGAGCAAGTTCTAGCCTATCAAAGAAATGGTGGTTATCGGGCAATTGAATATTATCATCATGATCAAAGCCTGAATCAAGTCATCAACCAGTTAATTAATGGTTTCTTTCCTGTCCCTGCCCATGAATTTGAAACGATTTACGATTCCTTGCTCGTCCAAAATGATGAATATTTTGTTCTGAAAGACTTTGGCACCTACGTCCGTGCCCACGAAAAAGTCGGAGAAGCCTATCGAAATCGCGATCAATGGCTAGAGAAAAGTATTATCAATATCGCCAAATCGGGACGCTTCTCAAGTGATCGTACCATCCAGGAATATGCGGATGAAATTTGGGGAATTACCCGTTCGTAATTTTAATAAAAAGGATACCGATTTTAGTGTATTCGGTATTCTTTTTTCTATTCGATTTTTGAAACTTTAAGATTAATAATATGGTAGAATATAAGTGTACTGGTAAAAACTAGATTTATAGGAGGCGTTATTCATGAAAAAAAGAGTAACTTCATTGGTATTGTCAGCACTTTTAGTAGCGAGCCCACTTACTTCAGCAAGTGCAAATAATGACCAAGCCGTTACGCGTGGGGAATTTTTTAAACTTGTCGTCGATCATTTAGGGTATGATGCAGCAAATCTGAAGGTTGAACTACCAAAGGATATTTCCGCCAATTCACCATATGCTAATGCTGCAAAAGTATTAAAAGACAAAAAAATAGTAGTTGGCTTTGAAGATGGCACTTTTAAACCAAATCAAACGATTACTCCGGCAGAAGCAAGCAGCATCGTTTCTCGTTTTCTAGCAATACAAGGAGATGCAACATCTGCTTTAGCATCTACATATGGAATCACTTTTGAAAATACGAAAATCCTTACTTTAGAAAAAGCTGAGGAAATCGTTTCAAAAGCTTTAACAAGCGATAAAACGGCTTTAGAGCTTTTAGATAAAACGACGGCTGCCCAAAACGAGCAAAAGTCTTTCAAAGCTGATGCTACAATGTCCATGGAATTTAAGCTGAAGGAAGGAACACCTGAAATTCCGGGGATGACAAACGGCATGAAAATGAACAGCGATATTGTCATGAGCTTTAATCGAGAAAAGGGATTGCTTCAAACTATTACAACAAAAGTGCCAAACCCTGAAACGAATAAAGAAGTGGAGATGGTCATCGACCAATATTTTGTTCCAGAAGGCATTTTTATGAGAATGACGGATCCAAACTCGGGCGAGGACCAATGGTTGGACATGAGTGCCGCTATGCCACTATCATTTGAGGAACTTATGAATATCAATGAAGATAATATGAATATGATGAATGATTTAAATCGTAAATATTTCTTCTATAGAGATTTGGGTAAGGAACAAGTAAATGGACAAAGTCAGTACAAGCTTGGATTTAGCGGTAAAATTAACTCATTAGAAGAAATCATCGGTATGATGTCAAGCGTCTTAAAAGACCAATCCAATACTTTACTTTCTGACTTAGAAGGCATGCCTAATATTGAAATGACAATGGATGGAACGATGATGGTGGATGAAAAAACATTACTACCAACACACCAAACGATTCAATTTGAAATTAAATATGGAGCAGCAAAGGACCCTGCGCTGGAAATGCCAATTGAAAGCATTCATTATGTGATGGATCTAAACTTTTCAGATTTCAATAATGTAAATGATATTGTGTTGCCGGAAGCTGCTAAAAATGCTGAAAAATTTCCAAGTTTAGAGGACATCCCAGAAGGATTCGAACAACTGCCTCAGCCTACTGAAAAACAGTAGAACCTTTGATTGAATTTTGCAAAAAGGTTCTAAAAATAGACGTAAATAACAAGACTTTTAATCTCGATCGTGTTGTAAAATATAATGTAGAATATGGAAATGGAGTGAGAGAAATGTTAACCTTTTATTCTAGAATTCTCGTAGCATATGATGGGTCTGACTTAAGTAAAAAAGCATTAGATATGGCAATGGCATTAGCAAAGCAGGATGAAAGAATCGAATTAACAGTTGTAGCTGTTTCTAATCCTCCAACTGCCACTTCAATGGGAAGTTATGGTATTTATAACCAAGAATTAATAAATGAAATAAGAGAAAATGCAGAAAAGATTCTTAGTGAAGTAAAAGAAAAAATTGCTGAACTGCCAAATAAAACAGCTGCTGTTGTCCTAGAAGGCAACCCGGGCAGATTAATTGTCGATCATGCAAACCAAACAAGCTGTGATTTGATCGTGATGGGCAGCAGAGGCTTAAGTGGAATTAAAGAAATGTTCTTAGGAAGCACAAGCCATTTTGTTGTTCAAAAAGCAAATTGTCCCGTATTTATTGTGAAGTAATGAGAAAAGCAGAAGCGTCCGTTCAGCAAAGTTTATACGTCGCTGGGCGCTGGAGCTGGACAATGAAGAGGCTGACCCTATAGCATGGGCTAGCCTCTTCAGCTTTTCGATTAGTCGTTGTCCCCATCAAAAAAGTTTCCGATACCACCGAGGATGCTGCCTTCACCACGGCTTTTTCCACCAGCGCTTGGAGCTGAAGCAAAAATTCGATCTGCCAAGCGGCTAAATGGAAGCGATTGAACCCAAACCGTGCCTGGTCCTTGAACGGTCGCAAAGAATAATCCCTCTCCGCCAAAGAAAGCCGTTTTAATTTTACCAACATATTCAATGTTATAATCAATATCCCTTGTCATCGCAACTAGACAGCCAGTGTCAATTTTTAAGCGTTCACCAGGTTGCAGCTCTCTCCTATAGATCGTTCCACCGGCATGGAGGAAAGCTAAGCCATCTCCTTCAAGCTTTTGCATAATAAAGCCTTCACCACCGAAAAAGCCGGCACCCAGCCTGCGTTGAAATTCAATTCCAACTGCAACTCCTTTAGCGGCACATAAAAACGCATCTTTTTGACAAATTACTTTACCACCAAGCTCACTTAAATCCATTGGAATAATCTTACCGGGATAGGGAGCTGCAAAAGAAACATGCTTAATGGAAGGACTTTGGTTGGTAAACACGGTCATAAATAAGCTTTCGCCTGTCAGAATACGTTTACCTGCACCTAGTAATTTTCCGAATAATCCTTTGTCTGAAGAAGCTCCATCGCCAAAAATGGTTTCCATTTCGATGCCATCCTCTTGCATCATCATCGCCCCGGCTTCGGCAATGGTGCTTTCACCCGGATCTAGTTCGATTTCAACAAATTGCATATCATCGCCATAAAGTTTATATTCGATTTCATGTGAATTCATGCGAAACTCCTCCTTTGATATGTATCAACCTCATTATAACATGTGGCCCATACAAATTTTCCCATGCAATTAAAAATATTCTTTAGAAAAAGGACTGTTTCCCCACTACAGGAACAGTCCTTTTTCAGTATTAATATTTATTCATCATTATCAAAAGACTCCAATTCAGCCCCACCAAGATTACCAGTAACCGCCATAACATCCTCTGAATCAAGACGATCTTCATATAATTCATGGATTACATTAGGGAAAACCTGAATATTATTACCTGAAATATCAGTGGCAACAAAGCTTTCAATGTCCTCCACAAAACCAACATTTTCATCCGAATCCATATACATGTCATTATAATCTAACATACTTGGATCAAGAAAGTCGGAGGGTGTATCAGAACTTCCGTATCTCCCAACATCTTGCCAGGAATCCTCGGCATCGTAAAAGGTTGCATCTTTTCCATCATTTACAAACTTTTCATAGGGTGGGCTTAATATATCTTCTTCCACTGGACGGTCATGCGATACCTCGTTGTCTGGGGTATGTTCAATACAGTGGGTAGCGGTAGGCAATGCCTTTAGCCGATCAACAGGTATGTCCTTCCCACATTCCTCACATTTTCCGTACGTTCCCTTGTCGATATTGGCGAGCGCATGGTTTATATCTTTAATTTCTTTTTCCGTGTGTTCTACTAGGGCAATGTCCTTTCCACGTTCGAAAAGCTCGGTTCCATGATCTCCAGGATGGTTATCATAATTCGAGAGTTCGCCGATGGAGTCATGCACCCCGGCACGCTCTGTATCGTAATAATCGGTTGCTTCCAATCCTTCTAATTTTTCTTTTTTCCGTTTAAGTAATTCAGCTTTTAGAGATGAAAGTTCATTAGGAGTAAGCATGGAAAAACGCTCCTTTTGACCAAATTTTCTGCCTCAAAATTAGTATGAACAAAAAAGGCCAAATCATCCCCGCAAAAAAAGCACATGATACAAAGATCATGTGCTTAAACCCAATAACTTAGTAATAATCCGGCTGCGACAAGGAAGCCAAATATTGTATTCGTTTGAGCTGTAGCTTTCATTGCCGGCATCATCTGGATTGGAAGAGTCTTTCCTTTAAAACCTTGTACGGCTTTCATTGCCTTTGGCAGGCTTCCGAATACGATTAATAACCATGGAGAAACAATCCCCATAGCCATTAGTATAATGATCCAAGCATAGGAAACTGTAAACATTCCAGCAAGAAGCTTAATAGCATTTTCTCTACCAAGAAGAATCGCAAGTGTTCGGCGTCCGCTTTCTTTATCTCCATCAAGATCACGAATATTATTAGATAGCATGATTGCACCAATTAAAATAGAAATTGGAATTGAGATTAAAAAACTTTCTAATGAAATCGAATCTGTCTGGATAAAATATGAAATGAGGATAATCACAACCCCCATAAAGAAGCCGGAAACAATTTCTCCAAAAGGAGAATAAGCAATTGGATAAGGACCACCGGTATAAAAATAAGCTGTAAACATACAAACTATACCGATTGCCGCAATCCACCAACTGGAACTTGCGCAAATATATACACCAAGAAGAATCGCTATTGCAAAAAAGCTTAATGCAACATTTAAAATTGTCTTTGGTGCAATCCCATCGCGGACGATACCGCCACCAATTCCAATCGATTCTTCAGTATCCAGACCACGTTTATAATCATAATATTCATTAAATAAATTAGTGGCTGCCTGAATAAGAATACTTGATAGGAGCATAGCCAAGAACAACAATATATTTGCATGACCGTCTAGTAGTGCCAAGGCACTGCCGATAGACACTGGTACAAAAGCAGCTGTTAACGTGTGGGGCCTTAATTGACGATACCAAATTTTCCACATACTCTTATTTTTATTAATACCCAGTTGCTGTTCCGGAATTTTTATTTCCACCTTTAAGTTGTCCCCCTTTCGATTCCCCAAACGACAAACTTAAAACAACTTTTATTTAGTGTGTAAAATACATCAAAATTCTACACTTTCATTATTTGTCATACTTATTTAGTTTAGGAAAAACACCCCCTTGTGTCAATGGTTTTCAGCGAATATGCACAAATTGACAGGGCATACTAAATCAAATTCGACTTGGCGAGTTTGTGCCTAGATTTTTTCGAGCTTGATCGAAAAACTACCTTTAAAAATCGCATGGCTCGCCGGAGGCTTCATGTTACCACTTATATTAGTGGAGGCTTCTGCTGAATAAAGTTATTAAATTACGAATTTCTACAAGTTTTGCACCTATTGATAGGTAAAAACATTGAAGTATGTTAAAATATGTTGAGTTACGTTTTTCTAAGGGGGAGAAGTAGTGGTAACGATTCAACAAAGTACAATACACAAAAAAATCGCTTATGGAGTTGAACAAGCAAAGTCTGTTTCTCACTCTATATTGGTTAGTACTAGTACAAAAGTTGATTTAATTATAGACCCGGTTACCTTCTATGAAAGAGGAAAGAACCGCACAGGTGAAAGGATATTCTGGTCCGCACCTAGTGGGGATTTTGTCATGGTTGGAATTGGAAATGCGTACACCTTTGAAAGCAATGGTGGCAATAATTTTGGACAAGTAGAGAAGGAATGGATCGAACTAAATGAATTTAGTGTGATTGAGCCGAAGGAAAGAGTATCAGGAGTAGGGCCGGTAATATTGGGAGCATTCTCCTTTGATCCAAGAAAAGAAAAAACGAAACTTTGGGGTTCCTTCCCCGTTTCCAAAATGATGCTTCCGCAGCATTTATTGACAATTACTAAGAATGAATTCTGGTTAACATTAAATGTTGTTGTTCATGGTGATACAAATGTAGACGAAATCGTAGAATCTTTATCAAAAGAGCAAAAGGATTTATGTAAGGATGCCCATATTCCTTATGAAGCCTCTTTTGGTAAAGAATTTATAATAGAAGAAGTTTCGAAGGATGAATGGATTTCATCAGTTGATACTGTTGCGAGTCAGATTCGAAATAACGAAATTGAAAAAGTAGTGCTTGCACGGGAAATTCGTGTAAAAAGTGATTTTCTATTTAAAACTGAAGATATCTTAAATCGTCTTAGAAAAGAACAACCGTCAAGCTATATTTTTGCGGTTGAAAGTGGTCAGGATTGCTTTATAGGTGCCTCCCCAGAGCGCTTAATTAAGAAGGAAGGGGAAGAGGCTTTTACAACTTGTTTAGCCGGTTCCATTGCAAGAGGAAATTCGGAAGAAGAGGACGACCATCTTGGCAATGAACTTTTACAGGACCAAAAAAATCTACATGAGCATGAAGTAGTGGTTCGAGCAATTAGATCTGCCTTTGAACAAGGTTGTGATCGGGTTATCGTACCGGAAAATCCAACTTTATATAAAGTTCGTGATATTCAACATCTCTATACGCCGATTATTGGTAAGGTAAAAAATACGGTATCGTTATTAACCCTTGTTGAAAAACTTCATCCTACTCCGGCATTAGGTGGATATCCGCGTGAAGAAGCTCTTCGTAAAATAAGAGAAATTGAACATTTAGATCGAGGCTTATATGCAGGTCCTATTGGCTGGCTTGATAGTAATGGTGATGGTGAATTTGCTGTAGGGATTCGCTCAGGGTTATTACAAGGAAAAGAAGCCTCATTGTTTGCCGGATGTGGAATAGTCGGAAATTCAGATTCAATCGAAGAATATAAAGAGACACAAATGAAATTAAGACCAATGCTTTCTGCATTAGGGGGATCATTTTAATGACATCAGCGAGTAAAGCATTATCGGTTTATGTTGCTGCTTTTTTGGATGAATTAGTGCGGTCAAATGTAAAGAATATTGTCGTAAGCCCAGGATCGAGATCAACGCCCATTGCAATGGTTGCAGCTGAGCATCCCGACTTACATGTATGGTTAAATGTTGATGAGCGTTCAGCTGCTTTTTTTGCCTTAGGAATGGCGAAAGCACGAAGAGAGCCGGTGGCCATTGTATGTACATCCGGAACTGCAGTTGCTAATTATATGCCGGCAGTAGTGGAAGCAAAGGAGTCGCAGGTTCCGTTGATTGTATTGACTGCGGACCGCCCACATGAATTGAGAGACATTGGTGCACCTCAGGCCATTGATCAGCTCAATTTTTTTGGGAAGCAAGTGAAATGGTTTGTTGAAATGGCAATCCCGGAGGAAAGTCCGGAAATTCTTCGTTACGTACGTACTGTTGCGGCAAGAGCGGTTTCTACATCGCTAAGTGGCCCGAGCGGACCTGTTCATCTGAATTTTCCATTTCGTGAGCCACTTGTTCCAATTATCGAGGATGAACATATTTGGGAAAGCGGTTTGGATCATAGAACACAATTCGTTAAGGCAGCCGAATCAAAGTTGATGATGAAGGATGAGGAATTGGAATTGCTGGCAAGCGGGCTCACTCGAATTGAGCGGGGATTGATTATTTGCGGCCCATTGGACCGTCCTGGCTTTGCAGAAGAAGTTGTTGCCCTTGGTGATAAATTAAGCTTTCCGGTTATCGCAGACCCGTTATCACAATTACGAAGCGGCGTGTATAATAAAAAACTAGTTATTGATAGTTATGACGCATTTTTGCGTGACGAATACATATCACAGGAACTTGTCCCTGAAGTAGTGATCCGATTTGGGGCCATGCCGGTCTCAAAGGCTGTATTATTATTTTTGAAAAAAAATCCGCAGATTAAGCAAATTATTATTGATGGAGAAGGGCTATGGCGTGACCCGACACTCTTAGCATCAGAGGTAATTCACGCTGACCCTGTTTTATTTTGCCGATTATTAAACAAGATTCTTTTGGAAAATAAAGGGCGAAAAACGGGGGAGCCTACCAGTAATTGGCTTGAAAGTTGGATAAGGGCAGACCGTGTCGCTGGGGAAGTACTCCAACATTTTGGAAATGAAGAACAGGAATTTGAAGGTCAGGTAGTCCTACGTATCGCTGAGAATTTGCCGGATAATGCGACCCTTTTTGTTGGTAATAGTATGCCGATTAGAGATGTTGACAGCTTTTTCTTAAATACGGAACGGAACATTCGCATCATGGCCAATAGGGGTGCAAACGGAATTGATGGAACAATTTCGGCAGCGCTTGGTGCTAGTACAGTAGCAGAGCCGCTTATTCTTCTAGTTGGAGATTTAACCTTTTACCATGATTTGAATGGGCTCTTAGCTGCAAAGCTACATAAGTTGAATGCCACAATTGTGATTGTGAATAACGAAGGCGGGGGAATTTTTTCATTCCTGCCACAAAGTGAACACCCGAAAAATTTTGAGCTGTTATTTGGAACGCCATTAGGTCTTGATTATAGTTATGTTGTAAAGATGTATGGCGGTGAGTTTAAGAGAATTGACGACTGGAATGAGTTGTCGGCCGCAATTAAAAACAGTAAAGATGTTGAGGGATTAAACGTAATTGAAGTTAGAACTGACCGTTCATTGAATGCTGAAAAACATCGTAAAATTTGGCGGATTGCAAACGAAACTATCAAAGCAAACTGGGAGCAGGGTGAAGGAGATGCACATTAAAGTAAATGGCATCAATTATCACGTGAAGACAATCGGCGAAGGTGAACCACTTCTTCTTTTACATGGATTTACCGGTACACTTCAGACCTGGGAACCGTTTATTAACGATTGGAGCCGCTCCTTTAAGCTTATTTTAATAGATATAATCGGCCACGGTAAAACAGATCATCCCGAGGATGTTGATCGTTATTCAATGGATAATGTAGTCCATGACTTAAAGGAGATTTTACATACACTGAATATTAAAAAGGTCCATCTACTGGGGTATTCGATGGGTGGCCGGGTTGCATTGTCCTTTTCAATTCTATATCCTGAATATGTCCTTTCATTAATTTTGGAAAGCAGTTCGCCAGGATTGGAGCCTGAAGAGGAACGACTTGCGAGAATAGATAAGGATAATCAATTAGCCGAAAGAATAGAGCGGGTCGGCATTCATGAATTTGTAGACTATTGGGAGAAAATCCCGTTATTTTCTACGCAGGAACAAAGGTTGTCTGATGTCAGAAAACAATCCATACGTCAAGAAAGACTAGAAAATAGCACTCAAGGCTTGGCTAATAGCCTTCGCGGCATGGGCACAGGCGTCCAACCTTCATGGTGGGACCGGCTTGCTTATTTTCAAAAGCCTGTTTTATTGTTGGTAGGGGAAGATGATCAAAAGTTTTGTATGATAGGAGAGAAAATGCACAAGCTTTTTCCAAATTCAAAAATTTTAATCATAAATGACACCGGTCATGCAATTCATGTGGAACAACCAGAAATTTTTGGTAAAATAGTATTTGACTATTTAAAAATGGACAAACGGGAGGTATTCTAATGGCAGTAGAATGGGTAGCGAAATATCCAGGCAAGTATGAAGAAATTCTTTATGAAAAATATAATGGTATTGCAAAAATTACAATCAATCGTCCGCATGTACATAATGCGTTCACACCACTGACTGTGGGGGAAATGATTGATGCTTTTGCTGATGCACGTGATGATTCTGAAGTTGGCGTTATTATTTTGACAGGTGCTGGTGAAAAAGCATTCTGTTCAGGCGGCGACCAGTCAGTCCGCGGTCATGGCGGATATGTCGGCAAGGATAATATCCCACGTTTAAATGTACTTGATTTACAACGTTTAATCCGTGTTATTCCAAAGCCGGTTGTTGCGATGGTAGCAGGTTACGCCATCGGCGGCGGACATGTTCTACATATCGTTTGCGACTTAACAATTGCGGCTGAAAATGCTGTCTTTGGTCAAACTGGTCCGAAGGTTGGAAGCTTTGATGCTGGTTATGGTTCCGGCTATTTAGCGCGCATTATTGGTCACAAAAAAGCTCGTGAAATCTGGTATTTATGCCGTCAATACAACGCACAACAAGCCCTTGATATGGGACTAGTTAACACTGTTGTACCGTTAGAAAAACTAGAGGAAGAAACAATTCAATGGTGTAATGAAATGCTTGAAAAATCACCAACAGCACTTCGTTTCCTAAAAGCAGCATTCAACGCTGATACAGATGGTTTAGCAGGAATCCAACAATTTGCTGGGGATGCTACGCTGCTATACTATACAACTGATGAGGCAAAAGAAGGCCGTGACGCCTTTAAAGAAAAGCGCACACCAGACTTCAATCAGTTCCCGCGTTTCCCTTAATAGGTAAGGATTTTTTGAGTGAAGAACAGTTTAGCAACTTCTTATGCTAAGCTGTTTTTTCAATTAACTGGGACACAGGGGCGGGTTCTTTGTCCCGGAAGGAGGGTGAGGAATATTGGCAAGTGATATTATGCCGAATTGGCTTATTAAAAGAGCGGATCTTTCACCGGAAAGAGTAGCACTAATTACTGAGGAGGCAACTTGGACGTTTAACGAACTGCATAAATTATCGGTTTCTGCTGCCAATAAACTATCAGCATTAGGTGTGAAGCATGGTGATCACGTTGCAGTTTTAATCGGAAACCGCAAAGAATTTTTGTTTCTTCTGCATGGTCTCGAATATATTGGGGCAGTGGCTGTACTGTTGAATACAAAATTGACATCCCATGAAATCAGCTGGCAACTTGAAAATTCAGAGAGCAGGCTTTTAGTATTTGATGATGTTTTCCTAGAAAAACTTGAAAATGCTCCAAAAGCCGTAAAACAGCTTTCATTAGCTGAGTTCATTAACGCTGAGGAAGGAAAGGCAACAATCCGTTTTGAATATGATTTGAACGAAGTACATACGATTATTTATACTTCAGGAACGACCGGAAACCCTAAAGGAGTCATGCTTTCCTATGGAAACCATTGGTGGAATGCAGTTAGTTCATCCTTAAATCTAGGCTTACATATGGATGACTGTTGGCTATGTGTAACACCTTTATTTCACGTCAGTGGTCTTTCAATTTTAATGAAAAGTGTGTTCTACGGCATGCCTATTTATTTAGTAGAAAAATTTGATCCAGCTAAGGTAAATATGGCGATTGAAAATTATCATGTTACGCATATTTCTGTTGTAAGCCAAATGCTTGTTAGATTGGTAGCAGATCTTGGGGAAAGGGTGTATCCGAAATCGTTTAGATGTGCACTATTAGGGGGAGGCCCTGCGCCAAAACCGCTTTTAGAAATATGTAAAGAAAAAGGGATTCCAGTATATCAATCGTATGGGATGACAGAAACCTCTTCGCAAATCGCAACATTAAGTACAGAATATATGCTATCTAAGCTTGGCTCTGCCGGAAAATCACTTTTCCCGGCACAGTTAAGAATCGAAAAAGATGGTAAGGAACAGTCTGCTAATGAAGCTGGTGAAATTGTTGTCAAAGGCCCTGTTGTTACAAAAGGCTATTGGAAGAACGAAGAAGCAACAGAGAAAAGCATTGTAAATGCTTGGTTGTATACAGGAGATATCGGCTATTTGGATGAAGATGGTTTTTTATATGTGCTTGACCGCCGCAATGATTTAATCATTTCTGGTGGTGAAAATATATATCCAGCGGAAATTGAAGCCGTTATTTTATCACACTCGGCGATTGAAGAAGCCGGAGTTGTTGGCCAAAGTGATGAAAAGTGGGGGCAAGTGCCGATTGCATTTGTAAAAACATGGGATGGCGAGATGGTTACAAAAGAAGAAATCCTTAGTCTTTGCAAGGAACGATTAGCAAAATATAAAGTACCAGTTGATGTGATCTTCGTAGAGGATGGATTGCCACGGAACGCATCAAACAAACTAATGCGCAAGGAATTACGGAAGTTACTCGATTGATTGGGACGGAGAACCCGATTGGGACAGAGTTCCCGACCCCGTGGCCCGAGACTCAGAACCTGCCCCCTATGACCCAGGTGGAAAACGAAAAGGACAAAGGTTAAATAAATAAACCTTTGTCCTTTCTATTTATTGTTCGACCTCACTGCCCACCCCTAGGCAAATGAATAAAAATATTGTTTTATTGCAATCCATATAAGAAGTTTGGTAACCATAAGCTTAATTGTGGTACAAATGTTACGATTGCAAGAGCAACAACTGTAGCTAATAACCATGGCCCAGTTGCTTTTGTAACATCGACAAGTGACATTTTGGAAATACCACTGGCTACGTACAAGTTCAGTCCGACCGGTGGCGTGATCATACCGATCTCCATGTTAACGATGATAATGATACCAAAGTGAATTGGGTCAATTCCTAATGCCATCGCTACCGGGAAAAGGATTGGAGCAAGAATTGTTATAATTGCTGTTGGCTCCATAAATTGTCCGGCAATAAATAAGATTAAGTTAACAATTAAAAGGAACGCGATTGGTCCCATATTCATATCCTTAATAACTGAAACAAGCTCATGAGGGATTCGCTCTAAAGTTAGAATGTGAGCGAATACCATCGCCATAGCAATGATAAAGAATAACATTGCTGTTGTCTTCGTAGATTCAATTAAAATGCCAGGTATATCTTTGATTCTTAAATCTCTGTGGATGAAAAATCCAACAATTAATCCGAAGAAGCAAGCTACGGCAGCTGATTCTGTCGGTGTAAACAAGCCGGAATAAATACCACCGATAACTAAAATAGGTAATGATAAACTCCAAATTGATTCGCGAAAAGCTTTCATTTTTTCAGAGAATGTAGCCTTAGGGCTAAGCGGATATTTATTTTTCTTTGCTACATAAAAACTTACAAATGCAAGAAGTCCTGCTAAAAAAATTCCTGGTACGATACCAGCTAAGAACATTCTTCCTACTGATTGTTCAACTGTAACACAGTATACAATCATCGGTACGCTTGGCGGTATAAGAATTCCAAGAGAACCAGCAGTGGCAATTGAACCTACCCCATAACTTTTCGGGTATCCAAATTTCACCATCGCTGGAATCATAATACCTCCAATCGCTGCAACGGTTGCTGGGGATGAACCAGATATAGCCGCGAATAAAGCACATGACATAATAGCCGCAATTGATAAACCACCAGGTAAATGACCGATATACGCATTAGCTAAATTAATAAGACGTTTCGCAACACCGCCAGTTGTAAAGATGTTACCAGCTAGTACGAAAAAGGGAATCGCCATTAATGGAAAGTTATCAAGACCAGAAAACACTTTTCCAGCTAAATCAGGAAGCGGATCGGTTGTAAAAAAATAAATAACTGCAAAAGATGCTAAACCTAATGAAATCGCAATCGGTAAACCTAAAAATAAACATAAGAATAATAATGAAAATACCGCTAAAGCTGCACTGCCTATCATAACTGAATAAATAACGCCGACTAATGATAGAACAATAAAGAATAATGAACTATATTTTTTTAATGGTGTTCCTGACTTTGGCATCAAAGGTTGCTCTAATGTTTGTTTAGGTACTGCATTCATTTTAATGTGCACCGCCTTCCTGTTGTTCAGCTAAGAGCTGTTCTGTCGGAGTTTTAATTGCTTTAATTAATTCTTGAAGATAACGGAATGTCATTAATGTAAATGCTATTGCAACAATGCCCTTTGGAATGTACATAGGGATTTCCATCTCCGGGGATACATTACCGAACTGCGCTAAAATTCCAATATGCTGATAACCTAGAATAGCAACAACAAGGCAGAACAAAATATTTAAACTATACATAAAAAGGATCATCCCTTTTTGTAAATTAGGAGAAAACTGCTTTACAAGTAAATCTACACCAAGATGAACTTTTTCACGTACACCAATTGAAGCACCGATCAAACCAACAAAAATCAATAAATAGTTAACCGCTTCTTGCGTGAAGCCTAAACTTGAACCAAAACCTCTACGTAAAATAACCTCAATAAATGCGAAAGTCGTTGCAAGCGATAAGGCAAGGCCGCATAGTAATTCCTCGGCTCTCGAGATAATTTTATTTAAGAAATTCAATGTTTTCACATCCCTTATCATCATACTTATGTCGAAATTTGTCTAACAATAGTTTTAAAAATAAGGGGCGTATCAGCCCCTTATTTTGTTCATGAAGTCTAGCTCCAGCGCCCAGCGACTAGTGGACTTCACCCACCTCCCTACGATAAGTCAACATCGACTCAGCATAGCTTCGTCGCCGGATATCCTTT
>NZ_AJLR01000160.1 GCF_000307855.1 Schinkia azotoformans LMG 9581
CTGAGCTACTGTGGAATATTGTTTAGCGACATTTTTTAATATATCAAACAATCTTAATTATGTCAACTCTTTTTAAAATACTTTTGAAACTATGAATAACGACTGCTAAAATAATATAACATTTTAAAGAGCAAAACTCAATAATTATTTTACTTGTATCTTTTTGAATAGATAGGTAAGATATGCCATGAAGGGAAGTGTGTCTATAAAAATGAATATATTTAAGCAATTAGGAAAAAGCATCTATTCTCCTAAAGATGTTGCGCTCTTTCGATTTCAAGGAATAGGTAAGACAATTGGCTATGTGTTTCTATTAATGTTCATTTCCACTTTAATAACAAGTATTTCACTTGGGATGGACTTTCTTAATTGGGCCTCCATTACAAATACAAAGATCATCAATGACCTACCAAATTTTGAACTTAAAAATGGCATCCTAACATCGGAAATTAAATCTCCAATTATAAAGGAAGACATCGAAAGCGGCTTTACCTTTATTTTTGATACAACTGGTGAGGTATCTGCGAGCGATGTTTCAAAACATTCCAATGCAATTGGTTTATTAAAGAAAGAAGCGATACTGGTAAATGAGACAGATTCACAGCGCCTGCCCTATTCTTCATTTGGAAACATAACATTAAACAAAGATACGGTAGTAGGTTTTACAGATAAGTTGGATTCGATTGTTTTAGTCATTCTCCCAATTTTATTTATATTCATTTATTTATTCCAGTCTAGTCTAAAATTTATTGGCGTCTCGTTCCTAGCTTTAATCGGAATAATGGTTGCAAAACAAATGAACAGAAAGCTCCGCTACCAAAATCTATGGATTCTATCTGCCTATGCGGTAACAATACCAACTCTCTTTTTTGCCATTACCGATGCGTTAAAAATTACGATCCCTTTTGCATTTTTACTATACTGGGCAACCGCGATCATTGTTTTATATTTAATTATTAAAGAAATCCCGAAAGCAAAAGCCCCAAGTAATGAAGAACAGCTGCCTGAATAGGTAGCTCTTTTTTTGCCAAAATTATATAACATATCAAACATATTCTACTTTTAAAAAGGAGCAACCATATTGACAAATCGGAAAAAGAAAAAAGGGAAGCAGATCGCTGTAAAAGATATAAAGGTAAAAGAATCAATAAAATTACTAGATTCACCGAAAATTTCCGTATAAAACTATCATATTTTCAAAAGACAAGCATAAAGTGTAGTAAAACGATTAAGACGGTGAATATTATGAGAAAATTACTTCTTACTTTGCTTGTTTTGTTTATTACCTATGTAATCTATTATGATTTAAGTGCCGGTGTCTTAAGTAAACCAACCTCCATCGTTTTACTACAAAATAAAGAAAGTAAACAAAGTGAAAACGCAACAGCAAAAGAATTAACAGTAGAAAAAGCGAACGAACAGGAACAAAAGAGTGTTAACACTGGAAAAGAAGAAGAGTTATATTACCAAGAGGTAAAAGTAGCTGCCGGACAAACTGTACTATCCATCGTTGAACAAATTCAAGACGGACCACTACCCGTTTCCATTTCACAGTTAATAACTGACTTTCAGCTATTAAATCCTAAGACAGAACCGGAAATGATCCAAATTGGAAAGGTTTATAAATTTCCAGTTTATACAGATAAAGAATAATGCTCCTCTCCATCAATAAAAAAGTTGTCATTTTTTTGAATACATTGATACAATAGATGGGTATACCATTATGAAGGAGCGTTTTTCGCATGAGTGAAATAACACATCGTACAAAAACCCGCCCAATTAAAGTTGGTAATTTAACGATTGGCGGTAATAATGAAGTTGTTATTCAAAGTATGACTACAACCAAAACACACGATGTTGATGCAACGGTTGCACAAATAAATCGATTGGAAGAGGCCGGCTGTCAAATTGTTCGTGTTGCCTGCCCAGACGAGAAAGCAGCAAACGCAATTGCTGAAATAAAAAAACGAATAAATATCCCACTTGTCGTAGACATACACTTTGATTATCGCCTAGCTTTAAAAGCAATTGAAGGCGGCGCAGATAAAATCAGAATCAATCCCGGTAATATTGGCAAACGTGAAAAAGTGGAAGCTGTCGTTAAAGCTGCTAAGGAAAAAGGCGTACCGATCCGTATCGGTGTTAATGCCGGTTCTTTAGAAAAACGAATTTTGGATAAATACGGCTATCCTACAGCAGATGGTATGGTTGAAAGTGCACTACACCATATTAAAATTCTTGAAGACCTTGATTTTCACAACATTATCGTGTCACTAAAAGCATCTGATGTAAATCTTGCCATTGAGGCCTATGAAAAAGCAGCAAAAGCCTTTGATTATCCTTTGCATTTAGGTATTACCGAATCTGGAACACTTTTTGCGGGTACTGTAAAAAGTGCAGCTGGCTTGGGTGCCATTTTAAGCAAAGGAATCGGAAACACAATTCGAATTTCCCTAAGTGCTGATCCTGTAGAGGAAGTAAAGGTAGCAAGAGAACTTCTTAAAACATTTGGCCTGGCTGCCAATGCAGCGACGCTTATTTCCTGCCCAACTTGTGGCCGGATCGAAATTGATTTAATCAGTATTGCGAATGAAATTGAAGAATATATTTCAAAAATCAAGGCACCAATAAAAGTAGCAGTGCTTGGATGTGCGGTTAACGGGCCGGGTGAAGCACGTGAGGCTGATATTGGTATTGCCGGTGCACGTGGTGAAGGATTATTATTCCGCCACGGAGAAATTATTCGTAAAGTACCGGAAGACAAACTTATTGAGGAATTAAAGAAGGAAGTCGATCAATTAGCCGAAGAGCACTTCCAAAAACAAAATTGATAAGAAAAGCAGAAGCGCTAGACAATTTATGAAGAAGGAGCTTACCCAAATTGGTAGCTCCTTTTTCATGTCTTTTAATGATAATTATTTAATAAAAGAATGGTGCAATAAATAATCCGATGATTAACGATACAACACCAATCCCCATCGCCCAATTACCTAATCCATTTGCTCCTCTTCGGCGTGCAATAAATCCAACGATGATCCCTGCAGCACCAAATAGTACTGGGGAATAGAATAGGGATAATATTGACAATGCTAAAGCAATTGCCCCCATTACTCTTCCGCCAGTTCCCTCCTCCGTTGGTCTATCAAAGGTACGCGGTCTGTCCGTATCATCGGCCCTTCCTAAATAACCTAAACCAGGTGCAACCTCAGCCGCCGTTTCTTCAGAAAAATCCGCATCTGTTGTTGCCCAGTCGTTTCGGTCCCTTAAGTCATAATCCTCAGAGTTATTTTTTTCAGCTTGTGTGATATCTGCAAAGTTGTTCTCATAATTCTCATACGATATCCCTTGGGAATCGTCTATTGAAGCCTTATTATTCTTATTTTTTTCACTAAAGTTTTGTTCTGCCACCTTGGATCCCTCACTTTCATTAATTGAGGAGCATTAATAGTATGGTCCGATTATGGCCGAATCATTAATGTCAATCTTTATCAATAATGGCTAGAACACCTTAGTTGTTAATTCATACTATGTTATTAATGGCACAATCAAAGGTGGGGAAGTTCAAAATGAATCCATTTGTTCAGCAGTTTATTAATCAAAAATTAAAAACGATCACTGTCGATGAATTATTAAAGCATGCCAAAAATTATAATATTAATTTATCCCAAGCAGAAGCGGCCAAAATCATTACTATCCTTAAAGCAGAAAAAAACATTAGTATTGATAACGATGAACAGCATCGCAATATCATTAAAAAAATCGGTAAAGAGGTCAATGTAAATTTAGCTAAAAAAGCAAATGAACTTTTAAGACAATTTAAAAAGTAAAGAAGAGGCTGTTTTATATCCAGCCTCTTCTTTATTATTTATTGATTCATAATTTTTTCTAATAAGCTCTGATCAAATGTCTGTTCCTTTAACATCGCGATTTCAAAGCGATATGGTGGTTTTTGGTTCTTTTTATCTTCTCCAACGTACGGAGTTTCCAGGATTTTAGGGATTTGTTCAAGCTGTGGGTGATGGATGACATAATTTAAGGCATCAAAGCCAATTTTCCCAAATCCGATGTTTTCATGCCGGTCCTTACGCGCCCCTCGTTCATTTTTGCTATCATTAATATGAAGTACTTTCATTCGATCAATACCGACGATCCGATCAAATTCTTCTAATACTCCATCAAAGTCATGGACAATGTCATACCCTGCATCATGTGTATGACATGTGTCGAAGCATACAGACAGCTTCTCATTATGTGTAACACCTTCAATAATTTCGGCAAGTTCTTCAAAGGAACGTCCACATTCAGAGCCTTTTCCTGCCATTGTCTCAAGGGCGATTTGAACAGTTTGCTCTTTCGTCAACACTTCATTTAGACCTTCAATAATCTTTTGAATTCCTTTTTCAGCGCCCGCACCTACATGTGCTCCCGGATGTAAGACAATTTGTTTTGCCCCAATGGCTGCTGTACGCTCAATTTCTGATCGAAGAAATCTCACTCCAAGCTCAAATGTTGCAGGGTTTTCAGTATTACCAATGTTGATAATGTACGGTGCATGAACAACAATTTCTTCAATCCCATTTTGTTTCATGTGTGCAAGGCCTGCTTCTATGTTTAATTCTTCTATCGGCTTTCTTCGTGTATTTTGTGGTGCACCTGTATACACCATAAACGTATTTGCTCCATAGGAAACGGCTTCCTCACTAGCTCCTAAAAGCATCTTTTTCCCATTCATTGAAACATGTGAACCTATTTTTAACATAATTCAATTCTTCTCCCTTTATTTTTTATTACGAATTTTTCTTTTTTCTTTCTTAATAAATTTTTCAATTTCCTGCTGTCTTTTCTTTTTATAGCCTGGCTTTACTGTTTTAGGTTTTCTTATTGTTTTATGAGCAAGCTTTTCCGGTTCGGCCTGTGGAGCGTTATTTTTTCTTTCTTTTCTTTTATCCCTAGCGCCTAAATCGACCCATTCGTGATCGCGTAAATCCACATGCTTAAACTCAATGCCCATTTTCTCGAGCCTGTTTAGAGCATCCTGGTCCCTTAATTCATAAATAGAAGCTGCTATGCCAGAATAGCCGGCTCTTGCTGTTCGCCCAACACGATGAATGTAGAAATCTAAATCTGAAGGCAACTCATAATTAATAACATGACTTACACCCTCGATATCTATACCCCTTGCGGCTAAATCCGTAGCCACAATATATTGATACTCCAAGTCCTTAATTTGCTTCATCATTTTTTTCCGCTCTCTAGGGGTTAAATCACCATGGATGCGTCCAACCTTTAGGCCTTTTTCGATTAAACCATCTGCCACCTCATCTGCCATTTTTTTTGTATTTGTAAAAATAAGGGCTAAATAAGGATTAAATTGATTAGCTATTTCATAAATGACATCCAGTTTATTTCGATGACGCAACGGAATTAATAAATGTTCTATTTTTTCAGCGGCAATTTGTTTTGGGGCCACATGTGTGAATGTTGGATTTTCTAAATACTTTTTTAAAAATGGTTTTAGCTTTTCGGGAATCGTGGCTGAAAAAACGAGTATTTGTAAATCTTGCCCCATTTTCCCGGCAATTTGGTCTACATCATTAATAAAACCCATATCCAGCATGAGATCTGCCTCATCGACAACAAGCCTATTTGTTGTGTGAACAAATAGGGCTTGTTCCTTTACAAGATCGTTAATACGGCCTGGTGTCCCCACAACAATATGTGGCTGAGTCTTTAATTTTTCAATCGTACGCAGCTTGTCCGTACCACCAATAAATAGTTTCGATGTAATAATTTCTTCTTCAGAACAGAATTTGGTAAGTTTGTTTAGTTCCTCATAAATTTGCGTAGCCAACTCTCTTGTCGGGGCTGTAATCACCGCTTGAACCTGTTCTTTTTTCGGGTTAATACTATCGACTACTGGCAGTAAATATGCATGTGTTTTTCCCGTTCCTGTTTGCGATTGCCCGATTGCACTGTCCCCTTTTTTAATTGTCGGTATTATTCTTTCTTGAATTTCAGTTGGTTCTTGGAAGCCAATACTTTTTAGAGCCTCTAAAAGGAACGGTTTTAAATCAAACCTTTTAAATGAATTTTCCATTGTATATCTCCTAAATTCTATAAATTTCATGTCGTCTTACTAGTATAAAATAAACTGCAAAAAATAGCTAACTAACTCTATTAGGTAAACACCCATTCTTTCATATGACTAACACCTTGGTCAAAAAACAGCATATTTTAACAATGAGACATATATTGCGGTTTAACTATGAAAGGAGGAATAAAATGCACCCTTTTCGACCAGGCAATTTTCCAATGCAACGCCCCATGATGCCACCAATCTCACGATTTCCAATGCAGCAGATGCAGCAGGGAATGCAGCAATCAAGGGGACTTGGCGGCTTACTATCAAGGCTTTTAGGAAAAGGAAATGCACCAGCTAATTTCGGGGGCTTTCCTGGCGGTGGCGCCTTCCCAGGTGGTGGCACGTTCCTTAGAGGCGGTGGTTTCCCAGGTGGATTGGGCCAGGGTTTTAACCCTGGAATTGGCGGACAGCTTATGAATGGTGGTGGTTCAGGTTTATCAGGACTCATGGGAAATTTTTCTTCAGGTGGAATTTCTGGAATGTTAAATAACGTACAGAGGGTTATGGGGCTGGCCCAACAAGTTGGACCAATGATCCAACAATATGGACCTTTTATTAAGAACATGCCTGCCATGTTCAAAATGATGAGAGCACTAAATAACTCCGATGAGTCAACTGAAACAGAAGATAGTACTTCTACAGAAGATAGTCCTATTGCAGAAGATGGTACTACTGCAGAAGATTTTGTTAATGAAGGTTCGACAGGAAATAAAAAAAGATCGCAAGCAATAATAGAGAAAGAAGTACCCGATTTCGACAACATTAAGGTGGAACCGGTTGAAAAAGTTAAACTCTCAAAACCAAAGCTGTATATCTAGGAGTTTCCTTTGTAATTCCTCCTCTTCTATCATATAATTGTAACGGGAGGAGGGGTCAAGGATGGAAGTCTTAAAAATCGCACCAAGAGGTTATTGTCATGGCGTAGTTGACGCGATGGTAATTGCCCAAAATGCTGCTCTTGATAAAAGTTTACCAAGACCTATTTATATATTAGGAATGATTGTTCATAATCAACATGTTACAGAAGCGTTTGAGAAAGAAGATATTAAAACTTTAGATATAAAAGGGAAAACTCGTAAAGAACTTCTAGATGAAATAACGGAAGGAACCGTTATCTTCACCGCACATGGTACTTCTCCGGAAGTCATCCAAATTGCCAGAGACCGTGGCTTAACTGTACTGGATGCTACTTGCCCTGATGTTACTAGAACACACGACCTGATTCGCAGTTCAAAAGATAAAGGATACCAAGTCATATATATCGGTAAAAAAGGACACCCAGAACCAGAGGGCGCCGTTGGTGTTGCTCCTGATATCGTACATTTGATTGAAAACGAGGATGATATTGAAAAGCTTGAAATTGACTGTGACAAGATTGTCGTTACAAATCAAACAACTATGAGTCAATGGGATGTTGCCGATGTTATGAAAAAGGTAAAAGAGAAGTATCCACATGCCGAGATTCATAATGAGATCTGTATGGCTACCCAAATGCGCCAAGAAGCAGTTGCAGAACAAGCGCATGATGCGGATCTTACGATCGTTGTTGGGGACCCAAGAAGCAATAACTCAAACCGATTAGCTCAAGTATCAGAAGAGATAGCAGGTACCACCGCCTATCGAGTTGCAGATGTTACAGAAATCGATGTTAATTGGTTAAAAAATATTAATAAGGTTGCTGTTACTGCTGGTGCTTCAACACCGACACCAATTACTAAAGAGGTTATTGCGTTTTTAGAGCAATTTGACCCTAATGACGAATCTACATGGAACGTTGAACGTAGAGTAACAGTTGATAAAATTTTACCAAAGATTAAACGATAAGAACGCATTTCTTTGAAATTAATAAAACGGGCTGGATATTGCGACGGAACTTGATTGGACAACGTTCATAATCATGAATACTTGCAAACCAAAGTCTCTAGGCGTTAAAACACGAATGTAGTCTCACTTCCCGAAATACCCAGATGTTCATTCGTGTTAGCCTAGAGACTTTAGATTTTATTCGAAATTTTGTTTGTCCAATCAGTTATTAGGAGCGATATTCAGCCTGTTTTATTTACGCACAAACTTTGTTTTTTTACATAAATTGAAACGGATCAGTATGGACCTGTGATGTAATGACTGTAGTGTCATATTTCTTTTCAGTTATAAATGATTGTAGATACTTTTGCACTCCTTGCTTCATGACCTTCTCAACATTATGCCCTGGATCAACCATATTAAGCCCTTCCATCATGGCATCATGGGCAACATGATAATATATATCACCAGTTACAAAAACATCGGCTCCTTTAAATTTAGCCTTGGGCCAAAACTTGCCGCCATCTCCGCCTAAAACTGCGACCTTTCGAACGATTGAACCCAGATCACCAACTACTCGCACGCCGGAAACATCCAAGGAAGATTTAACATGTTCTGCAAATTCCTTTAATGTCATTTCTTTTTTCAGCACCCCGATACGACCCAACCCAAGTGTTGGTCCTTTGTTTTCTAACGGATAAATATCATAAGCAGGCTCCTCATATGGGTGAGCCTTTAACATAGCGTTAATGACTTTATTTTGAATTGATCCCGGAAAAATAGTTTCAATTTTCACCTCCGCTACATGCTCCAGCTTTCCTTGCTCACCAATAAATGGATTTGCCCCATCATTGGGCAGAAAAGTACCTGTACCCGCTGAATTAAATGTGCAATGACTATAGTTGCCAATATATCCCGCCCCGGCACTACCTAAGACGTTTCTCATTTTTTCAGCATGATCTTCCGGTACATAGACTGCCAACTTTTTTAAACTATCCTCAAATGTCGGAACTAATACTTCTGTATCTTCAAGCTCAAGGGCTACAGTTAAAAGATCATTTACACCGCCAATTGCAACATCTAGATTAGTATGGGCGGCATAAACCGTAATATCATTTTTTAAGCACTTTCCAACTATCCGCCCAGAAGGATTATCGGTAATCACTGTTTTTAATGGATTGTAGATCACAGGGTGATGAGCTATGATTAAATCCACTTGCTTAACTATGGCTTCATCAACAACATCCTCTAGTACATCAAGTGTGATCATAATTTTTTTGATTGGCTTTTGCAAGGTTCCTATTTGTAATCCAATTTTGTCACCATCCATTGCCAATGATTTTGGTGCCAGTTTTTCAAATACTTGAATGACTTCCTGTCCGTTAGGAAATCTCATCGTTCAATACCTCCTCAACCATTTGTATCTTATTCATTAGATCTTTTCTTTTTTCGACGGTATCTTCGTTTTGAGCTTTTTGATCGATTTGCCTGATAATCTTTTTCCATTTTAAAAGCTCATGCTTCCACTTTTTCTGGAATGCTTCATTTTTTTCTTTCTTTAAAAATGGACCAAGCAATAAGTCAGCCTCCCTCTCCTCGTTACTATAGGGTGCGTGCGGGTTACCTTTTTCAGCAACTAATATTTCATAGATCTTCTGATCTTCTTCTAAAATATGCTCCTTTATTAACTCCCAGCCATTTTCTATAAGCCAAAGCCTAATGCTTTTTGCTCCAATATTCGGCTGTAAAATCAGGCGTTCTTTTCCATTTAATTTGTCTTTACCCGCTTCTAAAATTTCACTGATTAAGGGACCACCCATACCAGCGATAGTGATAACATTTATCTCATCTTTTTCAATTACTTCTAAGCCATTTCCTTTTCTAACCTTTATACGGTCATTCAAATTTAATTTTTCGACCTGATTTTTAGCTGATTGAAAAGGTCCCTCATTTACTTCACCTGCAACGGCATAACTAATTAGACCCTGAAGCGCTGCAAAACAAGGAAGATAGGCGTGATCTGAGCCAATGTCAGCTATTTTTGAACCGATGGGGATTTCAAGAGCAACTGCTCTTAGTCTATCCGATAACGCTAGTTCGTTCACAATAATCACCAAAAACCTTTCAATATTTTCCTAAATCATATCATAAATTAGAAAAGCGCAAGCGCCTTGCTCATCACCGTACAAATTGGAGGGTCTTCGGTCTCGAGATAAAGGAAACTTGAAT
>NZ_AJLR01000161.1 GCF_000307855.1 Schinkia azotoformans LMG 9581
GACAACGTTATATATTGTACAATAATATTTTATTGTTGTCAAGAAAATGAATCAATATTTTTTAACCTTTTCATTCATTTCTATGCTCGTCTTCCGACGGCTTATTTAATATAACACATCCTATTTTTCATCGTCAACTATGATTTACATTTTCTTTTAAGGAAAGTTTTCCTCTGCATCTTCCACAAACATAACGCACCGTATCCATCCTTCTTTTACGCTTATACGTTTGTTTACAAACGTTGCACTCATATATATATTTTATTAATTGCTTTCTTTTTTTTGATGTTGAAAGCGGCTTACAAAACCTAGGGCCGCCTACCTTTTTTAACAACGACTTAAAGTCTTGATCTTTATGTTGATACCCCCTCCCTTCAATATGAAGATGGTAATGGCATAATTCATGCTTTAGGATATCTATTACCGCTTCTGTTCCTTGTTCGTTATAATATTTCGGATTTATTTCAATATCATGTGATCTTAATAGATACCGACCACCAGTTGTTCTCAACCTATTATTAAAACGAACAGTATGAAGAAATTGTTTGTCAAAAAGTTCAATCGACAACTGCTCACATAGGATTTGTAATTGATTTTGATTCATATCACATTACTCCGTTTACCATAAAAGTCTCATATTACTTGAAAAAGGACTGCACATTAAACATTATCTTGCATACACTAAGTAATACCTAAGTACGCCAAGACCCATTCCATCAGATTTTGGGAGGTGTGTTCCTTATGATGCCTTATTGGTTAGTAAAGCAACTAATGCAAGCTTATCATGATAAAAACAGCTATCAAATTAAATTATTAAACCAATGCTGGTTTTTTTACAGAAAAAAGCACTGCTCATAAGTCAGTGCTTTTTAAATTATTGTGGAGGAAGCATCGTTAAAGCGACGCGCCCTTTCTTCTGATCTACATCATCAACCCAAACTGTTACAACATCGCCAACCGATACGATATCCATAGGATGTTTCACAAATTGCTTACTTAATTTTGAAATATGAACAAGCCCATCCTGTTTTACCCCGATATCAATAAACGCCCCGAAGTCAACAACGTTACGAACTGTTCCTTCAAGCTCCATCCCTTTTTGAAGATCTTCAAGCTTTAGGATATCTTTCTTCAATAATGGTTTGGTAACTTCATCCCTTGGATCACGCTCAGGGCGGATTAATGCATCAATGATATCTCTAAGTGTAGGTTCTCCTATAGTAAGTTCCAAAGCTACTTCTTTTACATTTAATTCTTTTATAGCATTATTAAGCTTCTCTGATCCGAGGTCATCAAGCGTACAACCTGCTCTGTTAAGCAATTGCTTTGTCTCCTCATAGCTTTCCGGATGGATTGATGTACGATCAAGCGGATGGTCGCCGTCAATAATTCTTAAAAACCCAATACATTGCTCGTATGTTTTCGCACCTAAACGTGGGATTGATTTCAATTGATCACGGTTAATAAATTTACCTTCTGAATCTCGCTGCTTCACAATATTGGTTGCAACAGATTTACTTAAACCCGATACATATTGCAGCAACGATATCGAAGCCGTATTCACATTAACTCCTACCTGGTTAACGACAGTTTCAACAATGAATGTTAACGACTCGCTTAGCTTCTTTTGTGAAACATCATGCTGATATTGACCTACACCAATTGATTTTGGATCAATTTTTACTAATTCCGCTAACGGGTCCTGCAATCTCCGTGCAATTGAAACCGCACTTCTCTCTTCGACATGGAGATCAGGAAACTCCTCACGAGCCAAATCCGACGCCGAATATACACTAGCCCCTGCCTCATTTACGATTACATAATATATTTCACGATCTACTTCTTTTAATAAATCAACAATAAACTGCTCTGTTTCACGCGATGCCGTACCATTACCGATCGCTACGATTTCAATCGGATACTCTTTTAATAAAGATAAAACCTTCTGCTTAGCTTCCTCCGGCTTTGCCTTAGGCGGGTGCGGGTATACAACGTCAATCAATAACATTTTCCCGGTTTCATCAACGATTGCCAATTTACAGCCTGTTCTGTATGCTGGGTCAACTCCCAACACCATTTTCCCTTTCAATGGCGGTTGAAGTAGAAGATTTCTTAAATTCTCAGCAAAAATATGAATGGCCTGATCTTCCGCCTTCTCCGTTAAGTTGTTGCGAATTTCCCGCTCTATTGATGGCTGAATCAAGCGTTTATAGGCATCCTCAATTGAAACGACAAGCTGCTCTTTAGCAACAGTCTCAATCTCTTTAATTACTTGTTTATTTAAATAAAATAGAACATTTTCTACAGGAGGCTCAATTCCTACTTTCAGGATTTCTTCCTTCTCACCACGGTTTAACGCAAGTATACGATGGGGCACTACCTTATGAATTGATTCTTCATATTCGTAGTACATCTCATACACTTTCTTTTCATCTTTCTCTTCATCTTTTACGTTTGATTTAAGGATACCTTTTTTAAATGTTTCATTTCGGATCCACTCCCTAAATGCAGCGGTATCCGATATGTATTCAGCGATAATATCTCGGGCACCTTGGAGAGCATCGTCTAATGAAGCAACTTCATGCTCTTTACTGATAAATTCTTTTGCCTTTTCAAAAACATCGCCTTCTGTCGGTAATCCGAACAACCACTCAGCCAAAGGTTCCAACCCTTTTTCCTTAGCAATTGTAGCTTTTGTACGACGTTTTTTCTTATACGGTAAATACAAGTCTTCAACCTGCTGAAGCTTGTCCGCATTCTCAATATTTTTCTTCAGCTCTTCTGTTAATTTACCCTGCTCTTCAATTAAGCGGATAACCTCGTCTTTTCTTTTTTCGAGATTTTGAGCATATTCCCATTTTTCCGTGATTGAACGAATTTGAACTTCATCCAAGCCGTTCGTTCTTTCTTTTCGATAACGAGCAATGAAGGGAACCGTATTTCCTTCCTCAATTAACGTAATAACATTATGCACTTGCTTAGGTTGTATATTTAATTCCTTTGCAATATTCTTAATGATCGTTTCCTTGCGATTACTCATTTGTCCGCCACCTATCTATATACTTCCTTCATAATTCAAGCGTATCTACCTGGAGCGCTTCTTTTAACTTTTTCAATGCGCGTCTTTGGATACGGGATACATGCATCTGGGAGATTCCCACTTTTTCTCCCGCTTCTTTCTGGCTCAGATTTTGGTAAAAAGTATAATTTAATATTTCCCTTTCCCGCTCGTTCAGAACTACAAATGCCCTTTCAATTAACATTGTACGGTCAATTTCATTATAACCGTCTTCATTGACCGCAATCATATCCAATATCGTAACTTTGCTGCCCTCAGCATCTGTATCAATTTGAGAATCTATAGAAAGCGCATGATAGCTTCTGCTAATTTCCATTGTTTCAAGCACTTCTTCTTCTGATACTTCAAGAAAGCCTGCAATTTCTGCCACTTTAGGTGACCGTTGATACTCGTTTGTTAGAATATCTGCAGCTTTTTTAATTCTAGGTCCAAGTTCTTTTATACGTCTAGGGACATGAACGCTCCAAGTTTTGTCGCGAATGAATCTTTTAATTTCACCTATAATGGTTGGGACCGCAAAAGATTCAAAGCTTTTTCCGTAAACCGGATCATACCTACGGATCGCTGCTAATAATCCAATCATTCCAACTTGAACTATATCCTCATGCAGCCCTCTTCCCCTCGAAAACTTTCGGGCAAGCGACTCCACCAAATTTTTATATTGGTCCACAATTTTTATTTGAACGTCGGGATCCGTTCCCTCTTGAAAGGCCGTAATCCATTCATACACATCGTTATTTTGATTCGGAGGTTGAGATTGTGTCGCCACTATGTCCCACCTCATCTCTAGTTAGGTGTTTTGTCATAACAATTACAACACCACCTGATTCGTTATTAATGGATACTTCATCCATTAGTGCCTTCATTAAAAAAAGCCCTAATCCACCTTCCCTCATTTCCTCAATTGCTGACGACTTATTATAAGGCTCAGTTTTATAGGTGCTTTCTTTAAAATTAAAGCTTTTTCCATTATCCGCCACGATAACTTCTAATCGGTCTGCATAAATGACAAATCTTAATGCAACCTCGCCATTTTCGTGTTCTCCGTAAGCATGGTCAACAGCATTTGTAGTCGCCTCAGAAATGGCAACCTTAATATCATCTATGTCTTCAAAAGAGAAACCCATTCGATTAGCAATTCCCGATGCAGTTAAGCGAATAACACCAACATATTCAGGCTTAGCAGGCACTCTCATTTCTATGTACTCATTTGGTTCTTTCATAATTATTCACCTCTAGGCTTAGTGTCAATGTCGATAATTTCCGAAAGACCAGTAATTTGGAATAGGCGTTCTATTTTTTCTGTTACCCCTATTAGTTTTAATGTACTCCTATATTGATGGCTTGATTTAAAAGCGCCAATAAAAACCCCTAAACCAGTACTGTCCATATAACTGACTTTAGTCATGTCGACAATTAAATTTGAATCATTTTCAACTGTTAACGGAATAATAGCATCACGAAGCATAGGAGCTGTATACACATCAACCTCACCAGCTAATTTCACTACCCGGCCATTTTGCGACTCTTCAATATCAATTTTTAAGTTCAATTGATATTACCTCCTATTCAATTTTGGTATTACCCGCTAGAGCACTATACCCTCCATATCGGGATTTTAAACTATGAAAGCCCATAATGAAAATGCATCTTTTTATATTATTTCATTTTTCAAACAACCTTTCAATCAATATCCGAAAGCGATGTAAATTCCGTGCAAATAAAAAAAGTTGCTACTATTAAAAGAAGCAACCTTAGCTTAAAAATTATTTTAAAAGTCAATAAGACCTAAACTGATTTGTAAAGCATCATCAACTTTACTCATCATACTTTCATCAAGAGCCGTAATTTTATCCGTAAGCCTTTGTTTATCAATTGTTCGTATTTGCTCTAGTAAAATAACAGAGTCACGTTCAAAACCATATTTTTTTGCATCAATTTCCACATGTGTTGGCAGCTTTGCTTTTTGAATTTGAGCAGTAATAGCTGCAACAATAACCGTAGGACTGAATCTATTTCCAATATCGTTTTGGATTACAAGTACTGGGCGAACGCCACCTTGTTCAGAGCCGACTACAGGAGAAAGGTCAGCAAAATAAACGTCGCCACGTTTCACATTCAATGATTACACCTCGCTAACTAAGCGCCCTAAGGTGTGGTCCGCTTCCTCCTCAGCAAGAAAGGCTTCAGACGCAATATTTAGATTAATTTTGGCCATTTCCATATAACCGCGTCTCATTGCTTCACGGATTTGTCGCTTTCTACGCTCTCTGAGGTACATTTTTGTTGCTTGGTAAATAAATTCGTTTCGATTACTCTCTTCCTGTTTCAGAAAACCGTCAACTTCATTAATGAGTGCTTGCGGTAATCGAATTAAAATTTCTTGTGTACTTTCAGACACAAACATACACCTCCACCATCAACTACACACCAATTAAAAAAATCAATTTTTCACCAAATTAATAATACCATTGTATAAGTTCGAATGCAAAGCAATTTTCAATTACATTACGATTACATTTTCATATAAATTCTTGGAACTCTGGATGAGATCATACAAGGAACTTCATAATTGATAGTATCTAATATTTTTGCAATCTCATCAATGTGTATTTCTTCACTGTTCTGTTTTCCAATTAATACAACCTCTGTACCAGCGGGAACTTGCTCCGGTAAGCTTATCATAAGCTGATCCATGCAAATCCGTCCAACAATTGGACATCGTTCACCGTTAACGAGCACCTCGGAAGATTTTAACTTACGTATCCATCCATCAGCATATCCAATTGGAACCGTTCCTATCCATTCATTTTCAATTATTTCATACGTTCCTCCGTAGCTTACTCGCTCCCCAGCTACTAATTGTTTTACATGGACAATTTTGCTTTTTAATGAAAAAGCTTCTTTAAGCGGAAACGGCAGTTGATCCTTGATATCCGGTGACGGTGATAATCCATACATAGAGATACCTAACCTCACCGCATTAAATGCATTATTCAGATTCGGAAACCTTAGGGCGGTTGCACTGTTAGCGCAATGGACCGTTTTCACCTGTATGTTTCTATCCTTTAACCAGCCTAAACTTGTAATAAAACGATGATATTGTTTTTCAAAATACGTTAAGTCCAGCTCATCAGCAGTTGCAAAATGAGTATAAACACCAGTCATTTTAAATTGCGGGTTTTCTAAAATAAAATCCATGATCTCATCCGCTTCATGCTGCTCTTTAATCCCAATCCTGCCCATCCCTGTATCAACTTTTAAATGAAAATCGATTGTTTGATTTGATTTTAAAAATCGAAGTGCAGACATTAGCCACTCCATTTGAAAAACAGTGAGTGTAATATGATGTTTTGCTGCTACTTGGACATCTTCAGGTCGAGTCCAACCCAAAATGAGAATCGGTGCTTCGATTCCCTTTTGTCGAAGTTCAAGCGCTTCGTCTAATAAAGCAACAGCCAACGCATTGGCACCTGCTGCCAAAGCTGTTTGTGCAACCGCGTAAGCCCCATGACCATATCCATTCGCCTTCACAACAGCAATAATATCTACTCCATCGGCGAGATATCTTTTCGTGTTTTGAACATTTTTATATATACAATTTAAATCTACCTCTACCCAAGTATCGCGATAAAATGGCGTTTCCACCGATTTTGCCCCCAATAAAAACAATGTTTCCTTAGATTGTAACCCTTACAGATGAATTGTCAATACGAAAAGCTTAAAGCTAGTTCAGCGACGTATAAGACTTGCGCCCATCGACTGAGATAAAGGAAACACAGCGAACCTGAGAGCCGATGTTGACTTAT
>NZ_AJLR01000162.1 GCF_000307855.1 Schinkia azotoformans LMG 9581
ATTGGTGCGAAAGTTGAGTTAATTATATATAAAGATTTTCAAAATACTCTAGATACGATTATTCTGCTTCTCATAATCTTCTATTGTTATGATTTCCAAATTGCTTTTAGGTGTCATGCAGCAGGCTAGGGCAAAGCGATTGTTGAGTTCTTCGTCAGGAAGGTACTCATGTGAGCGTACTAATTCGTGCTCATATTCTCCATCCAATACTTTTACTTTGCACATTCCGCAGCCTCCCCGTTGACATCCTGTTGGAAAAGGAATAAAGTTGTCTCTGGCTGCTTTTAGAGGTGTTTGGTTCGGACTGCAATTATATTCAAATTCTTGGCTTCTTGCCTTTAATGATACTTTATACATGATTCCTCCTCCAAATACTATTAAGTTAATGCCTTCATGAAAGATTCAGAAAGTTCTCGTCTATGATAGAAAATACCTTGCCCAATTTTATCTTCCGTCCATGTAATGGTCGGCATATCCGGATAGGACATATAACCTCCAGCAAACGCTTCATTACGGTTCCCTGACGGATCAAAGAAGTAAATCGTTTGTCCTCGTGTTATTCCATGGCGGGTTGGTGTTACATCAAATGGTACTTCATACATTGATAAAAGATCTGCCGCTTTAAATACATCATGAAGAGAATCAACTGCGAAGGCAGCATGATGTAACTTTGCATCAGGTCCTTTAACAAACGCTAAATCATGCGCTTTATTGGTAGTAAACAAGAAACTGCCTAATAACTCCTCCCCATCTACTGTCGTAATTTTTTCACTTTGTCTAAAATTAAGAGCCTCTATAAAAAATCTCGTAACAGTTTTAAGATCGTCACCCGTAAGTAAACAATGATCAATACGATGTGGTGCAATTCCTTTTGAATCTAAGACCCAAGGATGAGGGTTTAGTGATCCAACGGACGTTCCTAGAAAACCGATTTCATGATAAAGTTCACAATGATGACCAGTTGGTAAAATAAAATGAACGGCTTCCCCTTCTGCTAATCTTGTATGACTGGAAATACGAGTAGTCGTACAGCCAAATTGTTCTATTTTTCTTTCATAATAGGCAAGATCATCAAGAGTCTCTACTTTAAACGCCATATGGGCTAAACCTGCCTTGTTAGATTTAGTTAAAATCAAACTATGATGGTCATATTCATCCCATGCTTTAAAGTAAACACTGTTTTCCATACGTCCAGTTTCTTCTAGTCCAATAACCTTTGTATAGTATTCTACTGATTTTTCCAGGTCTAATACATTTAATTCCACACGACCTAAACGCATAACTCTTGCCATTTTTATCCCCCTAATATAAATCTTAAATACTGGCTTTTACTATAAAAATACAGATCGCCTTATTTCACTTTTTCTACTAATTGTAGTAACTCCTGGTTAGGTCCATGAAAAAAAATCATGCGACCGCCTTCCAATGTAGACTTCACTTCATCAGAAGAAAAGACAATCCCTTTTTCTCTTAAAAAGTAAATAGTTTCATCAATGTTTTCAACTGTAAAAGCAAGATGGTTCACAATTCCTGTTTCACTGTACTCGGTAGCTTCCGTTTTTTCTTGGATAAGCTCAATCTCCATATCTGGCTGTGATTCTAGATATAAAAATGCCATTACCCGATCGGGTTTACTGCCATGCAGACGAACTTTAAAGCCAAGGATGTCCGAATAAAACCGAATCGATTGGTCCATATCGCGAACCATAATGGCTACATGCTCCATTTTCTGTATCATATTGTTCGCCCCTCCACGTGCTTCCTTAATGCTTTGACCCATGGCATTGATTTTTCGTAGCAGTCACCGATTTGAAGGACTCTTTGATCAGTGAAGGGTTTTCCAATGAGCTGCAATCCGACTGGAAGATTTTCTAAAGTAAAACCACAGGCAACCGATAATGAAGGAAAGCCTAGGATATTTGCCAATGGTGTTTTGCCCAGTGTAAACATATTACTGATGGCCATTTCTGGAACCATCGTACCAATTTCAAAAGGCAGTTGGACATTTGTTGGGCCTACTAAAGCGTCAATCCCATTCATTTGTTTGATTGTTTCCCTGACAAATTGGTCTCTTCTACGTTGAGACCGAATGTAGTCGGTTGCGGACATATCGCTGCCAAATTCAAAGCGATACTTCAAGTCATCTCCATAGAGATGTCCAAATTTTTTCAATAACGGTTCGTGAACGGATAGAACCTCAGATTGAGCGATTGCTTTTAAAGCGTTGAGTGCTTCGTTAATCCCTGGTAAATCAATAGGAACAATTTCTGCTCCAAGCACTTCAAGTTGACGGAAAGCTTCGTCAATAACCCGTCTCACATCAGCATCAATTCCCGCGAACATATAAGGCTCATAGAAGCCCAGCTTTATTCCCTTTAAGTCAGGTAACGAATCATATAAGACTGGAACATTTCTTTTTACAGATGCCTGATCCTTTTGATCATATCCTTTCATCACCTCCAGCATGATGGCTGCATCCCGTACCGTTCTTGTCATCGGACCTACATGATCCAATGACCAGCTAAACGGAAGACAACCCCGTCTACTGACAACTCCATAGGTTGGCTTGAACCCGACTGTACCGCACATTGCAGCTGGCAATCTTATGGATCCTGCCGTATCTGTACCGACTGCACCAAAGGCCATTCCAGTTGCAGTAGCTACTGCAGAGCCGCCACTTGATCCTCCTGGTATTCTTTTTTCATTCCATGGGTTTTTGGTACTGCCATAATGGGGATTTTCCGTCGTTGCCCCCATGGCAAACTCATGCAGGTTGGCCTTACCGATAATAATCGCTCCGGCTTCTCTTAGTTTTTGAACAGCTACCGCATCTTCATCTGGGACCCAGCCCTCAAAAATTTTCGATCCACCAGTCGTTTTGACACCTGCTGTTTGTAAAATGTCCTTGACTGCAATCGGAATTCCGTGTAACGGTCCCCTTACCTGATTATGCATCAGCTCTGCTTCCAATTGCCTCGCATGGGCCAGTGCCACTTCTTCCATTACAGTAATAAAAGCATTGACGGTTGGTTCATGCTCACGAATCTGGGTTAAGGTCATCTGCGTTAGTTCAATTGGAGAAATTTGTTTATTTTTTATTGCATTCCCCGCATTTTCAATTGTTTCAAAAAGAAGTTCATTCATGACTTGTTTCCTCATAACATTCTAGATTAAAAGTAAAAGCTGGCTCTAGTGTTGCTAATTTTATTTCATCATCGCCTAAAATGGTGGATAAATATTCTTCTAATGTCATGTATTCCCCTGCTTTCTCTATAAATCTATAAAAGGCAATAGGCAGCCACATTTTATCTTCTCTAGTACCAATTTATGTTGTGGTAATACTAGATATGACGGTGTGGTGCCTGATACCTTTCTTTTATCTCGTTAAGAATTCACTTCTTGCCCATCCTTTTTAAACTGGGGCTTCATCGGAAAGGCTTCCTGCCAGGACTTTTTGTTGCTGTCATAAATTCCAGCGCTGTACAGTGTTTTAAGCGAGTTGGAATCTAGTTTGAAGTTTTCTTCTTTTCCTTCCTGTATCGCCTTTACCTGCTGAAGTAATAAGCGACGCATATGAATAATTGGCAAATCACTTGTGCCTAAATGTTCCTTGGAGCGATCTACAATCGGTCCCATCGTTTCTGTTGCCGCATGATCCTGAATAGCAATTCCACGAATTCCCGTGAAGTTTCCTTTTTCTGTTTTTTGCAACTCACGGTCTTGACCATAATCACTTTCAAAATTGATTTGTTTTCTAAAATGCTCATCCACCTTTATACCGCGACGTTCATGATTGGCCTGTACATCAATTGGACGGTTGTGAGAAAATTGGACATCCCAAGTCCATGTACTGTAGTCATCCCTTGGAATGAAAGCATGCCACATCCCATCATCACCATCAAGGCGAGGCGGGAATGTGTAAAACGGAAAGATGTAGTGAATTTCAAAGAAGGCATGTTCTGTCTCACTACCGATGCCAACTCCAATACAGCGCTTTCCATAATTGGTATCCTCTACATCCTGTTTAACCGGTGGGTTTCTAACAAGAGGATGATCCGGGGAAATTCCTAAATCTGAACTTAAAATTCCTTCCCCTACTTCCTGTTTTCCATTTGCTTTGTGAAGAAACGCAGCATGTACATAATCTAGGTCATTTTCCATTACCTGAGCATAGTTACACTCCTGCCAAACCCGCTCTGACATCACGTAGTCATCAGGCAATCCCATCCAATAAAACTCAGGAAATTCCGGCATTTTCTCCTCTGGTCCCATGTATGTCCAGATCATTCCCTTAACCTCTTTCACCGGATAACTTTTGATCTTAATTTTCTGTCTGAACTTCGGATCCCCTTCTTCTGACGGAATTTCCGTACAGTCACCATTTGTATTGAACTTCCAGCCATGATACATACAGCGTAGGCCACAACCTTCATTAATACCATAATACATAGATGTTCCACGGTGTGGACAAGCTTCCTCCATCAAGCCGACTTTCCCTTCCGTATCACGGAAAGCGATTAGATCTTCACTTAGCAACTTGATTTTCTGTGGTTTTCCATCACTTTTTAATTCATCTGATTTTAGTGCCGGTATCCAATATAAGCGAAACAAGTCCCCCATTGGAGTTCCTGGGCCTGTACGTGTTAATAAATGATTATCTTCTTTTGATAGCATTTAAATTCCTCCTCGGAAATTAATTTATTTATTCTGAATATTAATATTTATGTATATATTCTATTAAATTGTTCTATCACATACTATCTATGATTAGGTTGGAAAATTTGATTTATTTACAACCTAACCATACAGTAAATGAAATAAAGTCTGATTTTCCCCAAAAAATCATGAATATCATTGGTTACAATAGATTAAAGACCATATACGTTTGTAGGGCGATTTGAATTTCAAATGTTGACGTTGCCTTCGATAAATCAACATTCATTAATTCTTCGATACGCTGGATCCGGTATCTCATTCCACTAATAGAAACATTCATTTCTCTTGCTGTTTTATGAAGATTGCATTGATTTTCAATATAATAGAAAAGAGTTCTGAGGAGTTCTGTAGAGCTCTTTTCGTCATATGCTTTTAGATCTGAAAGAAACTCATGAGCGTAATCCAATAACTCCTCTGGTTTCCGTGCATCCAGCAATATCATGATATGTCCTAACTCTTCCGCATGTACGACACCGCTACTAGATTCATTAATTAATCGATTTTTCGCCTTCGCTATTTCAATGGCTTTATTAGCTTCTTTATATCGTTTACTATACTGTCCTACATCTGTACATAGTTTACTTACCCCTATATAGATTGGACCCGAACCATGACTAGATTGAACCAGGTCATAACAATGCTGAGCAAATTGCTTTATACTCGTTTTTTTCTTCTGAAGGTATTCTTTTGGAATAAGGATTGTTGCTTTATTAAACTTTTCAAGTCTAACAAATGTAGTATGATAATGTGTTTCTTCTCTTGTAAAAAAGTTCATTAATTGTTTTGGCGCACTTTTGAGGTCTTTAGCGTTGCTCTCAAAGCTTGAGAATGGATTCTGATTGGAGAATTCAACTGTTAATACATATTGTTGTTGATTAATATTGTATCCAAAATAGCAGAATCGCTTGATGATGCTGGCCGGATCTGTTTTACCTTTAAAGAGTTCCTCTAGTAAATCGCCCTTCATTTTCACTTCGGTTTGAATCGCAGTCCGTTCATTTAACATTTTAACAGCACAAACACTTGCAGCCCTTTCTAGGAAGTCTGTCTCAGCCTCCCCGAATAGGGCTCCTTCCCGATAGATAGAAATATAGCCGTACACATCATTTTGAATAATAATAGGAGAGATAAGTAAATTTTGATTAGGCTTTATTTCTAATGGCTCGGTTTGAGTCAAGACATGTTTCGAAAATTGTTTTTCAATAAAATCTTTGATTTCCCCCCGATTATACTGCTGTACATCCGGCCTGCTTTCATCCACGTAATGGGCTATGTAATCGAAATATTGGTTTTGGATCAAAACCGGAAGATTCAAGTCATTTGCTAGAATTTTCGCGAAATCGTCCATCCCTTTACCTTGAAGTAGGGCAGATGTCAGATTCTTAGTTACAGACGCACCAACATGTAGAATTTCACTTTGTCTCTCGACACGGCGGTATACAATATCCAGTTCATCCGCAATGTCTTGTTCCTCATAGTTAATTAATTCATCATCAATTTCGGCTCCCCATTCTTCAAGGGTTTTTGCGACATAACAACATTGTTTATCACCTTTTCCTACACATTGTGTTTCCTTAAAAATGATCTTTTTTCCAAGACATTCACTTGTATAACCCCCTCCATAGCCGATAAGAAAATAACAGATAGGTTCGTGATATAAGGAATAATGATGTAAATGCTGTTTGGCTTCATACGAATCAATCCAGTACCCAGAAACATCAAAAATTCCTTTCTCCATATCAACCTTAAAATGCTCTGGATAAGAAAAGACACGTCCGCCAATTTGGTGCATTTGCGAACCTGCCAAAAGCCAATCCAAGTCACTTTCCCAATCCACCATATCCTTTAGCATCCTTGCTTCATTTTTTCCACAATTCCACCCGTAGCGGATGAGGAACCTTTTTGCGCGCTGAATACCCAGTGTATCGATGAGATCCTTCCGTAGGACTCCCCATGCATCCGTGCTTGAAATAACCATCCTCTTTTTTTGAAAATAATGATCTCCTCCATTATTGAAAAAGGAAAAAATATTCGTTAATGCATTTTTTACAGTAGATGTCAAATTACTTTACCTCCTTTAGGTTTTGATTGACACCATATTAATTCAATATAGTAATTAAAAATGTTTAAAAAGTAGCCAAGAAGACACGTTATTGCAATTAAATTATACTTTATGATCAGAATAACTGCTACAATTTTTATAATATTTGTAAAATTACAATTAATTTAAAACCCTTGTTTTATTTCGGAGTCTAGTTTATAGGGAGTTTTTATCAGGGGGTATCCAGAAAAGATAATTGACTTACACGTTGTTCCATAGGATAAAACCTATGGAACAATGTGTTTTAACGGCAATTTCAGTTCGTTCAGTGACGATTAATAGGCTCAGATGTAGCCACGAAACGGTGGTAAGCCAAGGAAAACTGAGCCCGCTCCATCGTACATACTTTCGTTTATGAAAGCGTGCTGAGTTACGACCATCGCATCCCGGAGGTTGCGCTCCAGTGGGTGCCCGTCGTAGATTGCTAAGGTACCAGCGAGCATGTAAGCTGACTGCACAACGCTTGCACCTTCACGAGCAACATGTGCGGCTGCTAGGCGCAACATACTTGTTTGCTCAGCGGAGACAATGTCCCCCTTTTGGATTGATTCCCAAGCGGAATCGGTGGCCTCGTAGAAGAAAGCGCGCGCCGACCTGAGTTTTGCTTCTGCCTTTGCCAAACCGATTCGCATGTAAGCACGATCAGCCATCTTAGGTGCACCAGTGATAGTAGAACCCCCTGCCATCTGAGTAATTTCATCAAGCGAAGCACGAGCTATGCCAAGATTGACTACCGCTAGTACTTGTGCTGCATAAGCGATAGATGGGTACCGATAAATCGGCTCCTCAATGGAAGGCTTCCCACCGCGGACGAAAGTCCATTCGTCGGCAACAAAGGTGTCTTTCACAAGTAAATCATGGCTACCTGTTCCCTGCATCCCGATGACTTCCCAGTTCTCAACGATTTCCAAATCATCAGGCATAAGTACAGCTGTGAGCGGCTTACCTCCATCCCCGAAACCAATACCGACACCAAGTATGTCAGCACCCATGCAACCACTAGCAAATTTCCAACGACCGTTCACTTTCCACCCGCCTTCAACCTTTTCTGCAGGTTGGACTGGAAATAGTCCTCCCGCAAAGGCTACGTCTGGTCCATTTGCATAAACGCGTGCAAGTGTTTCACGTGGAAGGGCTGCTAGATAGTTCGAAGCAGAGCCAAAGCTTGCCACCCATCCGGTCGAGCCGTCAGCCTCGGAGATTGCCTCAATTAGCTTAAGGAATTCCGAAGGTGAGGAGCCATCCCCACCGAAGCAGCGTGGTGTATGAGCGCGATAGACGCCTAATTGTTTTAACTTCGTAATCATGTCCCTAGGCACATGGCGCTTTGCTTCAAATTCGTCCCGGCGAGCACGGATTTCAGTCAACACATTGTTGAGCATGGTCTTACTTTGCATCTTAATAGTCATGTATCTTTCCTCCCTATATTTTCATCTCTACGAATATATTAAATTATTCTAAAAATTCCAACTATAACTCATTAGGTTTAAACATGATGGAAAATTCAGTATGGTTCGTACGATTATCTCAAAACAAAAAAATAGTCTAGTCCCGCCGAACGAAATCTAGTAATCGAGTAGATGTTTACTCCATAGATTTTTGGCGGATCCCAGACACTTTGATAGATTATCCTTTTCTACTAAAACTTTAGATTAAAAATGTAACGATTTGTGGGAATAAGATGAGTATTGCAATTAAAATACTATAAGTGACGATAAAGTAACCAGTTCCTTTAAAGACCGTTGTCATGGGTATTTCCCTTGATATCCCTTGAACAATAAAGGCATTGACTCCAACTGGAGGTGTAATCGCACCAAGGCTCGTCACAATACATAGAATAATAGAAAACCAGACTGGATCATATCCGAGCATGATGACAGCAGGGAAGAAGATCGGAATAGACAGGATTAAGAAGCCTAATGCATCCATAATCGCACCGCCAATAACATAAACAAATAAGATAGCAATAAGAATAATGACAGATGGCACCGCCAAATTGCTAACGAACTCCGCGACTGCAAACGGAAGTCTTGTTGCCGTAATAAAACGCCCAAAAACAACCGCACCAACTACTAAAAATAACACCATAGCGGTTGAACGAATGGTACTATCTAAAGCATCTACAAGGCGTTTCCATGTGAACTTCCTCATAGCAATGGTTATGATCAGAGCACCAAATGCCCCGAATGCCCCTGATTCAGTTGGTGTAAATAACCCATAAAACAATCCACCGATAACAAAAGCAAATAATACAAATACGGGAATAACTCCTGTTAGGGACTTTAATTTTTCACTTAAAGGGAATTTGGGCCCTGCTGGCCCCAAATTAGGGTTTTTCTGACAAAGAAAAATAATAGTTAATATCATTAAGATTGTAAGCAAAATTCCTGGCAAAAGAACAGCTGCAAATAGATCTTTCACAGATTGCTGTGTTTGAATAGCTATAACAATTAACACTGTACTTGGCGGGATTAAGATCCCTAGTGTTCCGCCTGTTGCTACAGCGCCAGCACTGATTGCCTGATCATACTTATATTTTTTTAATTCCGGCAGGGCGATGGTTCCCATTGTTGCTGCAGTCGCCGTATTGGAGCCGCAAATGGAGGAGAATCCCGCACTTGCTAAAATAGTCGTACTTGCCATACCGCCTTTAAACTGCCCAAGCCATTTATAAGCAGCATCAAATAAATTTTGTGTGATACCAGAACGAAAAATGATTTCCCCCATAAATACATATAATGGAATGATTGCCAAAGTGTAACTCGCAAATTGGCCCCAGATATCAGCGCTTAGAACATTGAAAGCCGCTGCTTTCCCCATAAACAGGAATAATCCGACAAATCCGGTTATAAACATTGCGAAACTGACGGGCATACGTAGAAAAATAGCGACTAATAAAGCAATGATACCAATTAATCCGATACTAGTTGGATCCATTGGATTCTCCCCCTTTGATTTCAGAAATAAGGTCTTTCAGAAGAACTAGCACGAATACAAAAAATCCAAGAGCAGATAGAATGACGAACGGATAATAGATAACCCCTAGGGTTTGTGAAACGTTACGATTGGCTGATAATGAAAAGGCATATTGGAATAGCTGCCAGCCCACAATACCAAAGAATCCAAGAGAAAGAAAAGCAACAATGATTCTTAGCACCTTTTGCAAACCTTTTGGGAATTTCGACACAAGTAAATCAATGTCTACGTGACCACGATGAATTTGCGTAAACCCTAGTGCAAAAGAAACCGAAATGGCAGCCAGCCAACCGACGATTTCAGTTGTTCCTAATATTGGAGTTGAAAAAATCCGTTTAATCCCATTGATTACAATAAGTAGCATCATCACTATAACAGCGCTTCCAGAAATCCAAGCAAAAAACTTACTAACCTTGATGGTAAATTTTTCAAACATGTTTATTCCCGCTGCATTTTTTTCTATATTTAGACTTATTGACTCTTTACCTGTTGTTAACTCTGTCACTTCATTCATCGTATATCCCACCTCGAAATATCCATTTATGATACTGTTCATAGCGTATAAAATGATTACCCCCCAATGAAAACGTCATAGGGAGTAATCATTTTTTTTGTTTCTATTGTTCTTGACTATATTTTTCAACAAGTTCCTTCAAGCGATTTTGGTATTCTTGTCCAGGCAATCCAGCCTCTTCAGCTTTTTTCACTGCATTTAGTTGTAATTTATTACCAATTTCAGTCCAATTTTCATTGTCTTTTAGTGGAACTGTTTTGATACTATGTTCATCTTCACTCCATTTTAATACTTCGCCTACATAGTTATCTAAATAATCGCCAGTAAAATCAGTCATTTCCGTGTTCAATTCATCAATAACTGTCTTCACATCCTCTGGAAGTGAATCCCATTTACTTTTATTCATAACCGCGACGAATGTATTTACTGTTAGTGGATAGTCTGTTATATATTTCACCATTTCAGCATATTTCATATCTTTTAACACTTCGCGAGAAGATACATAGCCATTAACAATTCCTGTTTGCAAGGCTTCTGCTACTTCACTTTGAGACATACCTACCGGTGCAGCGCCTAGTTCTTTAAATAAATCCGTTGTGGCACCTGAGATGCGTAATTGTTTTCCTTTTAAATCTTCTAAGCTTTCAATCGGTTGTTGTGATTGGATATAAGCTGGCTCAGAGGCAAATGTTGTAATAATTTTAAAATCTTTAAAGGCCTCTGGCGTATATTCATTTACTAAATCAGCAATGACTTTACTTGCTACTTTTGCATTTGGATATCCTGACGGCATATCAGAAACCGCCAATAATGGAAATCTGCCTGGTTCATATGTAGTAGATGATAAACCAATATCGGCAAGTCCATTTGCTACCCCATCGTACATATTTTCAGCTGTTAATAATGTACCTCCTGGGAATGTATTCACTTTTACTTTATTATTCGTTCTTTTTTCAAGCTCTTCTGCCCACTTTTCCATCTGAACAGCAGGAAAAGTCCCGGCAGGAGCAAAGAAAGCATAGTTTAGTTCAATTACATCAGCTGATTTTTCTCCGCTCGATTCGTTTCCACTTGATTGGTTCCCAGATGAAGTGCTGCTGCAGGCTGCCATAAACAACATCATTAAAGCAATTAAACTGAATAATATCCCTTTTCTCATATACGACTCTCCTTTAATTTTTTTCAAGTAAGAAAAACGGTCTGCCTATGACTGCTTCCAAGCGGAAATACTTATCTAATCCCGTTTCACGAAATGAATGTGTCATATCCGCAACGGTTTGTAAATCAGGAATATTATAAAGGAAACAAGCATGCCATCCTGTATTTCCCGCTGGACCGGCTGTTAAAATATCACGGTCAAATGTTCCTAGTAACTCAGAACCATTTTCTTTCCATGAAGCGATTACCTCGTTTAATGTGGGTAAAATCTCATTTGTTTTCTCCTCACCGGTCGTATTAAACCACCCCGTTGATTCGAAATAAATCATCACCCTTAGTGGTGATGGGACTTGTGGTGCTCCGTGTTTAATTCCTGCCATGTCTTTTTCCTCCTTTTTGTTTTTATCTCATTAATAATCCGCCATTAATATCAAATGTTGATCCAGTGATATACCCTGCTGACTCAGAAGCTAAGTATAGGACAAGCTCGGCTACTTCCAGATCTTCCCCCACTCGACCAATAGGAATCCCTTCAACCATTTTTGCTAGTTTTCCAGGCTCAATTCGATCCATCTCCGGTGTACGGATCGCCGCAGGTGCAACGGCGTTCACAGTAATTCCATCCTTCGATAAACTACGGGCAAACACCTTTGTCAAGGCAAGCTGCCCTGCCTTTGATGCACAGTAATGGGCACCGGATGTAAGGGGACCAACTTGTCCTCCAAAGGAAGACATATTAATAATGCGACCCCATTTTTGCTTTTTCATCACATCAATTACGGATTGTGAAAAGAAAAATGTGCTCTTTAAATTCACATCAATAATGCGGTCCCATTCATGTTCTTCGATATCCTCTATTGATGTTTCTTCACGTATTCCGGCATTGTTGACTAAAATATCAATCCGCTTCCATTGTGTAATAATAGTGTTAATGGATTCACGTATTTGACAGATATTCGAAACATCCATCTGCAAAAACATAGCCCGCTCTTTATAATTAGATTGGAAAGACTGTTCTAGTTCTTGCAATAATTCTTGATTGACATCTATAAAAACGACTTTTTTCCCTTTTTCTAATAGGCTTTTTGCAATCGCTAAACCTAAGCCTTGAGCAGCTCCAGTCACAACTGCTACTCTTTCATAGCCTTCCAAATGATCCATAAATCTGCCCCGCCTTTCACTACTATTTATGACAAGATATACTGAAGAATTCTGAGCGCATTTCCGCCAACAATCTTTTCAATCTCTTGAATCTTATAGTTTTTCTTGATCATCCATTTAATCATATTACTCATCGCCTCTGTCGGGTTCTCCAGGCCTTCAACAAAGGAAGGAGTTTCGTAGTCTTGATTTCCATGCGACTCATGAAGCGATAACATATCATCAAATGCATGCTGTAAGGCTACATGATCCCCGAAGAAGGTATCCGGCCCTAATCCTACATGGTCAATGCCAACCAAATCTATGAGATATTCAAGATGCTCCATGACAGATTCTATGGTATGATCATTTGGATTTTTAGATGATAGAGTTGTATTCGGTGCAGCACAAACTCCGATTATACCGCCTCTTTCCGCACATGCGAGCAGGACTTCATCAGGCTTCATCCTTGGAGAATCCCACACCTTTCTTGCACCGGCATGTGTAATCATAACTGGTGTTTTACTTGCCTCAATGATGTCTAGGCTTGTTTGATCCCCACAATGTGAAATATCGATGACCATTCCCAGTACATTCATTCGTTCGACTACTTTTCTACCAAACTTAGTTAATCCACCGTCGAACTTTTCTGTTAACCCAGATCCTAACGTATTGGCAGCATTATAGGTAATCCCCATACAGCGAACTCCTAAACCATAAAGAACATCCACCCGATCAACTTCATTTTCTAGAATACTAGCAGCTTCTAATGAGGGTAAAATTGCTACCCGATTCGTTATCTTCGCTTCCTGTATATCCTTGAATGTTTTTGCTAGATAGACAGTGTCTTGCTTGGCAATGTCACAAAAACGTATACCTAAAGTCATGATTACATCGTTCCACTTTAACCCATTTAGCGACGAAATAATGGAAATTCCATCCATAAAATTTTCGAAAATGACATCAATGCCGGAACGAGCTAAGCCCTCATAATCAAACTCTGTATGAAGCTGACGGCAATAAGGGATAATATCATCCGGATTTTTTGGTACAATAAATCCATGGTCCCTTAAAGAAACAATCGGGTAATATTTTTGAATTGTATCAAAAATTCGTTCCTCTGTTTCAGAAAGCTTGATTTCATAGGTATTCCTATACCTGTCCGATTGAGGGAGAGGATACGATCTATAGTGTTTGCCTGGTGTTAGATATTGAAAGGAGCGATAGCCATCATATTGTTTTACTGTCATAATCATCCCCACACTTTGTGAAAAATAATTTCCTACCAACTCAATGAAATCGTTTCCATGAAACGAAGTTCGAAATGGTATCCCCTATCGAAAATGTAACCAATGAATCTTAAAATTTCTCTTGGCCGTGAAGCCCTCCTTTTCACTAGATAAGTATTCCTATCATGACGACAGCCGTTCACACGAAATAGGATCCTCTTCGAATACTGCCGATATTTCATATGGTATAATATTCTGAATATTCTTACCACTGCACATTCTGTCTAATTTTTCTGGTTGAATTAATACCATTAGTATATTGTTTAGGATGAGGGAATGGCAAAAAGGGTTAGATAATAAAAGACATTATCTAACCCTTACATTGGCATCCTATGTTGAATCATTAATTTATAAAAGTATCGCCAAATAAATACTTAACTGTAAAAATTAGTGAGTTCTCTTATTTTTTTCTATTTCCTCTGCCTAGGTCCAATTTCTATCGAATAATAAGTTATTTAAACCTTATTTGCAAGGCGCTAATAATACTATCCGCAAGACTGCCTAGACCGACTTGATTTGACTATTTACTTCCGCAATCACGTATTTTGGATTGCATACCTACAATTACAAATAACACCTTATTCGATGTTTTATCTTCTTTTTTAAGTTCTCAATATGTAGAAATCAATATGGCTATAGCAGACACCAAACCTATTAGTAAGATAAAAGCTCCAACCAATACCAACATGGATATTATGCCTTCTTTCCTTAGATCACTTAGTTTTCTATCTTATATATATCACCCCTACATTTAAGTTTTATCAATAAGAAAAAACTATGGGTAAAACGCCGAAAACAAATTCAAAAATTCCTAGAATAAATTCCCCTGATATTTTAATAATATTTTTCTTACATTTCCCTTCAAAAGAGTGTTCTCATTCATATAAAAACTGTCTTTAGGAAAATTACAAAACCATACTTCAGAATAGCCTGATTTTATCTGGATAATATAAATCTAAGGAGGGCTGCTGATGGAACATAGAGCAGGATTTTGGATTCGGTTTATTGCATTAATTATCGACACTATTATTTTGAGTATTGTTCAATTCGTTTTGTCATTTTTAATTAGTGGTTACTCTCTCACAGAAATGAATGTTTTATCATCCATCATAAATCTTATTTTAACCTTTTTGTATTTTGTTTGGCTTCAGGTTAAATTTAATGGACAAACAATTGGTAAAAAAATAACCGGCATTCGTGTTGCTAATCTAGAGGGTGAACGGGTTACAATTGGTCAAATGACATTAAGAGAAATAATCGGAAAACTAGTTTCTGGCCTTATCCTGCTCATAGGTTTTTTAATGGCAGCAGGAAGGTCAAAAAGAGCTTTACACGACTATATAGCTAAAACAATTGTTATAAGGGCTGAATAGATTCAAGATAATAACCTTTCTCAACTTTGGGAAAGGTTATTTTTGAAAGGAGATGTATGTGTCTATGGAAAAGCCGCTACTTGTCCATAAAAATGAAAATTTAATGTATGGACTTTGTATAATAACAAGTATCGCACTTACTATTTATTTACTACTTTCGATTATTGGGGCCATTATTTTTATTGTTTTAGGTATTATTTCTTTATTTTCACACGCAATTTCAATGGCCCATATACAAGTTAATGGTGTTCGGTTGAAAGAAAATCAATTTCCTGATTTGTATAGAAGAGTGTTAGAACTTTGTGAAAAAATGGAATTAAAGAAGGTTCCAGAAGTTTACGTAGTTGAGTCCGGAGGTATGCTTAATGCTTTTGCAACAAAGGTATTTGGATTTTTTGGCAAAAACATGGTTGTCTTATATTCTGATTTTGTTGATATTTCATATGATTCAAGTGGGAATGAGATTGATTATGTTATTGCTCATGAATTAGCCCACATTAAAAGGAATCATATTATTAAAGCTCTTCTTATTTTTCCCGCAATGTGGATCCCATTTATCGGAGTGGGTTTTTCAAGAATGGCTGAATACACTTGTGATCGAATGGCAGCCTATTACACGGAAAAGCCCCATGATGCCATTAACGGGTTATTAATATTAGCAGCTGGAAAACGTTTATATAATAAAGTAAACCTAAGTGAATTCTTGGAACAATACAATGATAAAAAGGGAGTATTTGTAACATTAATGGAGTTGCTAAGTACCCATCCACCTATTCCTAAGCGGATTCATGAGATAGAAAATTTGATGTTCGGAGAGTCAACCGTGCCACTAATAAATAGAGGGAAGCAAACTTTTGCCATTATGTTTATCGTATTCTTTTTATTTCCGGTCCTTGTAGCCGGTGTTACTTTTGCAGGGATTAAAGCTATCGAGAAATTTAATTTAATGGATTGGATGCCATTTGAACCGGATTATACACCATTAATGGAGGCGACACAGGAGGGAGATTGGGAACGGGTAAATGAATTATTATCAGCAGGAGAAAATCCTAATGAGATGAATGAATTTGGTGAAAGTCCTCTTTTAATAGCAATTGTAAACGAGGATGTAGAACTAATCAAGGTATTGTTAAATAGTGGAGCCGATCCAAATCTTCAGGATGATTACGGCTGGACCCCATTTATGTCAGCTGTTATGACTGAAAATATCGAAATTGGTAAGATTTTACTTGAGGCAGGAGCAGACCCATTATTAGAAGATGAAGATAAAATGTCAGCAATTGATCATGCAAAGGAAACTGGAAATAACGAATATATTCGCCTTATGGACACCTATATTAACAAATAAGGTTATATTGAGCAGCGCCCCACAAGACGTTGCTCTTTTCAATTAACTCAGAGAATGCCTTTTTGAACAATTACAACCTATATTTTAACATCTGATTTGAACGGTAAACCACTGTCCCCCACAGCAATTGGGTATTATTTAGGAGGACCATGAAAAAAACTTGATTTACCCAAAATCAGGTTCCATGACATTCTCATGCGACTAATCTATTAAAGCTAGGAGTGAATCCAAAGGTCATACAAGAACGATTAGGACATAAAAGTATCCAAATAACATTAGACATATATTCACATGTTTTGCCTGAAATGCAACAAACTTCGATGAACATTTTTTCTAATGCTATGAGTAATTTGTGACCAATTTTGTGACCAATATGATTAATTAAGAAAATCCCCTACCTTTTAGATAGGAGATTCAATATTAAAAAATATTTTTAAGTGGAATAGATAGGGAACTAACTTAACACTTCCCACCGACTTCACTACCGCCAGCATCCACTAATGTAAAGCCTCCGCCCATCCATGAATCACGGTAATCAAGCGATAGACCGTTAAAATATGGCTTGTCATTGTTATTTACTAAAAATTTGATGCCGTCTTGTTCAAACTGTTCATCTGATGGTAAAGCTGACTCTTCCAGAGCCAGACGTAGCTGTGGTCCCCCTCAGCCAACTCCCATTCCTAAACGTAGAAACAATTCTTCAACTTTTTCTTGATTATAATAAGCCATTTCTTCTTTAATTTTCGTAATGGCTGCTTTTGTTACTGTTACCACTATACATTCACCTCTTTATATCGTTGATTAATACCCTTATACGTATATTATAACTATCACATTTATTTTTTGCAAAAGTTTTGCTTGCAATATGATTAAAATAAAAAAGCTAACTACTAAGTGAAGTATTGAACAACCTTAGACGTTAGCTTGTACATTTCATAGAAAAGTAATGCAATCTAATATGGTATTATGCCATGACTAATTCTTTTTTTACTTCTTCCCAATAATATGTGACTGCTTCTTTACGAATGACTTCAGGGCAGTCCACTTCATCTCCCCAATGGTCGTAGTTATTATCACCATGAAGATGTTGGATTTCTACACTATAATATTTATCTTGGTATTTAAAAATAACTACTACCATTTCGTCATATCCAGCATCGTCATTTCCAAGTTCTTGAACAAATTCAAGACCATAAGTTGGGTGATTTTTTCTTTCCACAACAGATTCTAAAATAACATTTTTAGGGAATTTCATTTTACTCTCTCCTTCATCTTTATAACCTTATTTTAATATGAAGTCCTAAAAAATCAACGGTTATATTTTGTCAATTTATAGACATCCATTTTCCGAACAACCCAACTAGATCGAAATTTGTTATTTTTAAAAAATTAATGTCGAATAAAAATAATATTTTTATCTATTTTTAGTAAAAATCGTCTGTTTTTGTATTATAGTAGAGATAGAACAAAACTAGGAGTTTTTTATAAATGAAGATAAAAGGAAAGATGTATATATCAATTTTGTCGATGACTTTGTTTTTCTTGTCAGTTTTTCTGTTATTACAAATGTATATGACCAAAGCTCATCATGTTTCCGGGGTTATGGCTGCTCCAGAAAAAGCGGCTCATCGTCATTCAACAAAAATTATTACATCAAATACTAAGGCCTTACCACCGACGACAGCAACCCTTGTCGGGATTGGGGATATTTTAATTCATGGAATTGTTTACAAAGATGTAAAAGCTGGTGAAAGCTATAATTTCAAGCCATTGCTTGCCGATGTGAAACCGTACATTAATAGTGCTGACATTTCTTTTGCCAACCAAGAAACGATGATCGGCGGAAAAGAGATTGGTCTTTCCACCTACCCTACCTTTAATAGTCCAACAGAAGTCGGGGATGCGTTAAAGGATGCAGGTATTGATATTGTGTCCATGGCTAATAATCATACATTGGATCGTGGTGAAAAAGCAATAAATAATGCGATCCAGCATTGGAATAAAATTGGAATGCTTTATACAGGTTCCTACCTAAATGAAGAGGACCAACAGACGATTCGAACATTGAAAGCTAATGGCATAACATTTTCTTTTTTAGCTTATACCTATGGAACAAATGGGATTCCGGTACCGGAAGGAAAAAATTTTTTAGTTAATCTAATAGACATTGAAGCTATGAAAAATGATATCACTAAGGCAAAAGCCGTTTCGGATGCTGTCGTTGTTAGTGTCCATTTTGGTAACGAATATCAAAGACTACCGAACGAAAATCAGAAGCATCTTGTAAGAGAGTTGGCAAATGCCGGTGCGAATATTATCTTAGGGCACCACCCCCATGTATTGCAGCCCGCTGAATGGGTTGAACGGGATGATGGTCAAAAAACATTTGTGATCTATTCATTAGGAAACTTTTTATCCGGTCAAAAAGGGATTTATAAGGAAGTTGGCGGAATTCTTAAATTAGATGTAGAGAAAACAATTAACGGCAGCAGTGTTGATATTGAAATTAAAAATCCATCCTTCTTGCCGACGATTGTACGGAAAACGGCAGTGTCAAAATATACAGTTGTTCCGTTAAAAAATGTATATAATAAAGATTCAAGTGTTTATACTGATATTACTCATCATATGACACAGTTGATGCCTGAATTGAAAATAGCAGAATAAAAATGGGGCCAATTTGGACAAGAGAACATTGTCCTTGGCCCTTTCTTATTGTCTAGCTCCAGCGCCTATCGCCTAGCAAACTTCAGGTCTCCTCCCTACGATAAGTCAACTAAGAATTGCT
>NZ_AJLR01000163.1 GCF_000307855.1 Schinkia azotoformans LMG 9581
AGTTTGGTGAGGATAAAACCGGGTTTTCTGTCATCAAATGACTCGTGGAATCTAGTTTGGTGAGGATAGAACCATGTTAACATCATCAAAGGCAGTCCGTGACTGAGATGGTGAGGGTAAATGTAAATTATTGCCATCAAAGGAGCCTAATCCTTTTTTGCCGGGGATGAAAGTATTTTATGAACCCTTAAATTCACCCCATTTGCCTTCAATACCATTCGGGTTGTTACTGTGACGTAACACTAGTGACCAAAACAATAAATAAAATTTTTAACTCCTATTATTTTTGATTATATTTTTTATTAGTCCTTAGATTCACACATTGTAAAAATTCTTAGTCCAAATATTTTTACCCAATATTTAAATGGAAAGTATGCAAATATAGAAATAAAAATACCAGTAATACCCAAAGTAAGGGGGAAGAATATCAAATTGATCATTCCTGCTAAAATCCCCGTAATTTTAAAATCCCCAGCATTAAAATAAACATTTTGACTAAAAAAACTTATTAGCAATCCAATTAATCCAACAAAAATTCCAAGAGCAATCTGAATTACAATGTTTAACTTAACAAAAGAGCTAAATTTAATATTATTAATTTTAATTTCTTGCATAGTAATCAACCTTTCTAAATTTGATTATTATAAAGCCAGTCCCTTTTCGGAAGCTGACTTTACATAGAACCATCGGTTTTTATGAAATTTATATTTTTTTCTTTATTTTATCAATTAACTTTTTACAACTATTATAAATTATTCTATTTTGTAAATATGCATATTTAAACCATCTAAAAAGAAATAATAACCATAACAATATTGCTAATCCATATAAAATATTAAGTCCCAATTTTATAAAGAAATTGTTGTTTGTTCCAAAAAAGTCTTTATAGAGGTTAATTAAAATTCCTATACTAAAAAATAAAACAAAATTAATAAAAAATCCGGCATTCATATTATCTCTCTTGTTTTTTAAATCATCAGTCATTTTATTCACTCCTAAAATAGGAGGGCTAATAGACCCTCTCTATTCCAAATTAGGATCCTTCTTCAATTTCTATTGAAAGTCCCCACCCAATCAATCCTGTGCCGAGGAAACCCTTTATCACAAAAACATCATCACTAATACCTGCAAGGCCTTTAATTCCAGCACTTAGAACACTTCTAGACAACTCCACTTTTACATTATATTGATTAAAAGGGATGGTAAACCCTCCTGTTAATTTAGCAAAAGTAATTTCTCCTCCAAAACCGTACAAATCAGGACCTACCCCATATTCAATGTTCGCATTTAAATATGAATTCTTTCCCTCAATTTCACCCCATTTACCTTCAATACCATAACCACTAAATCCTAACTCTCTTTTACTGGAAACATTACCGACCTTTTCACCCTTATTAATAATTCTTCCTGCATAACCAGACATTCCTGCATACGTCTTACTTTTCAGAATATCCCTGGATTTATCGTATTTTTTTGTAACTTTATTATCCTTACTAGTTACATTTGATTTAATACCTTGTGCATTAAACAGTGACTTAAAAAATTGACTTACTTTCCTTTTTACCTTTTTATATAATGATTTGATTTTTGAGAAGAACGATAAGCCAAATGGGTCGATAAACCTAACTGGATTGTTCGCAGTGTATACGTATAAATTAGCTGATGGCACGATGTCCCTAGTAAGATACCGACCTATCAATGGGTCATAAAACCGTATCCGCAAATAATACAGCTTTGTTTCTTCATCATAAAAATAGCTTGCATATCTGAATGGATTTTCTTCTCGTAGAAGCCTTCCGTTCCCAGTTTTCGCTGTTCCAGTTGCTGTGATGATATTACCGAATGCATCGTATTCATAGGTTACCACCGTAGTTCCGGTTTTATCCTTCAACCCGATGATATCCCCATGACCGTTGTGGACATAATAATAATTGACCGCAGTTCCACTTGTATAATCGGTCATTGTGACTAAATCGCCCGTGTAAGTCCGGGTGAAACTGTAAAGGATTTGGTTGTTTTCATCGGCAATATACGTTAAATGCCCAGCATCATAATAGTATTGTTCGGTTTTCTTACCATACACCACTTTCTTTGTCCGTTTGCCCTCATAATCATAAGAATAGGAGGCAATGGCTACTACTGCATTTGCCTGCTCAACATACGATAACCGATTAGATGAATCGTAGTAATATTTATGACGATCATCTCTAATTTGATTTCCATTCTGGTCATACTGGTAAAGACTTGAAGCCCCATTTACGGAACTAATTTGATTGGCAGAATCATATTTAAAGGTTGTCTTCGTTCCGTTCTTTGTGATCGTGAGTCGATTCCCATACGAATCATACTGGTAGGAAATAGCGGATAGGATTGCTCCATTACTTGCAATTTTTTGTTCATTTGTTAGACGACTGGCTAAATCATATTGAAATGAATGTTTTGACCCATCATTATAAGTTATAGTCGTTGTATTTCCATCGGCATCATAGGCATGCTTTTCCCGGCTTAAGATGACACCATCCGCTGTTTCTAAACGATATTCCTTCAAATCACCTAGCTCATTGTATTCGTAATAAGTGTTATAAGCCTTTGTTCCATCTGATATAAACGACTTTTTCAAGCGCCCTGCTTCGTCGTAAAATTGACCAACTTGCTCCTTATTCGGTCCATTTAAACTAGCCATCATCCCTGCTTGATCATAGTCATAACGATAAATGGCATCTACACCTAACTTTTGGGTAATAGAGGTATGGGCAATGGTTGTGATTTGGCCATTTGCATTGTACGTATAATTCACAGAACGACGGATGCCATTAATCATAGGATACGTTATACTTTTCACTTCATCAATTAAAGCATCCAATATATAGTCCGTTACTTCTTGACCGGAAGTACTCGTTTGAATAACCTGGGTTAGATTATTATTTTTATCATAAGAAAATGCCCAGCTATTATTAAATGTAATGTCTTGTTTTGTTTTAAGTCGATCCAATGAATCGTAAACAAGTTTAAGTTTAGTATTATTCGGAAATGATACAAGTTCCAAATTGCCGTTTGCATCATAATCATAGATGGTTTGATTCCCTTTTTGATCTTCATGTGTCCTGATTTGATTTCGTTCATTGAACGTTTGTTTCATTTGGCTTTTCCAGACCACATTGCCATTTACAAGCTCATAAAATCCGAGGTTGAGAATATTTCCATTTTTGTCGTAAATAATCTGGTAGATTGCATTTGTTGCCTGATTTTCAATATACGTTGGTCGGTCTAAAGTATCATATCCGTATATAATCTTGCCCCCACGGGGCAAAATGACATTTGCTAAGTTACCTTGAGGAGTCCGTGCAAGTGACATTGAATATCCTAAGGGATTCGTGATGGAGGTTACATAATTTTTATTCGCATCATATCCAAGTTGAGTTAGAACAGGCTTTGTCAACCAATTAACAGCATCAAAATAAAGAGTCCCTGCTGTAGGTGCCAAGGTTCCAATCGATAATTTGATACTTGTAGCAGCAGCATTTATCCTCTTAGCCTCATCATAGGTTAAAACGACTAAAACACGCGTCCAATCATCATTCGATTGAGTTATTGTTTTACTCACTTTTTCCCCTAAATAATTTCCAGTTCCATCATATAAATCAAATTTAATAATTCCTCCGCCACTGGTTACCTTTGCTGCTGTTCGAATCATCGCTGTCGCAACATACGTTTCTCCTGCTTTTAGGGGTTCGTTTTGTTTATTTCCATAGAAAGTCCATCCACCTGTATTTGAAAAACTAACAAAATGTTCGCCAATAAAAGATTTAATATCCCGATTAGAAGTTAGCCATTGAACATTCGCTGTTGTCTTATCTTGGATATATAATTGCCATTGATCTGGAGCACCGGTCTTTTCCAGATCGTATTCAAAGCTATTGTTTTGTGCCAAATTGTATTCACTCATGATCGCATTTGAAACACTGGATGCCCGAACAACAATTTCATCAAACCACACCGTTGCATTTGGTTGGTTTTCTAATTTCACATAGATACCTAGGCTTTTAAAAGCATTTGGTATAACAACGCTTCTTTCTGTATATTCCCATGGGTGATCGTATTTATTATAAATTAGCACCAAACCAATCCGGCTGCCCATTATTGACGGTCGGCTCCTTATAATCAACTCGTAATAATATTTGATAAGCACCACCACTTGAAGATACCCCTTGAGCCATCGACCATCCGGCGAACGTTATTTGAACACCATCTGCACCGGAGACATTGATGTCCTGACCAAGAAATTTATTTTGTGAAGTACCTACAAGTTTTAAGGAGTGGTTTCCTTTTTTCTTATTGACGATATTGATTCCGTCTTTTATGTCATCTAGGGTGCTAGCTTTAATTCCCCAATAATCAGGCCATCCAGAATTATAAATATCTGTTTCAAAGCCTGCGTTAATTACAAAATTCTGGTCTGTAACTTGTGTTCCTTCCTCCATTTGAATGTTATCAAACCAGGCTGTGCCACTCTCCACTAGGAGTGTTATTTTAGCATAAGCTGCACCACCCGGAGATGCTACGCGCCCACCTTTTTTGATCCATTCTTGGACTAAGCCTTTTGTATTAGCTAACCACGCACTTGAGCCTATTAAACTTGAGGTTGTTTTGTCCCGATACCAATCAACCTTTACATCAGCTATAGTCGTATTATACGTTTGAATAATCCAACTAACGGTATATTTCATCTTTTCATGAACGGGGATAAAGGATGAAGCCATCATGGCCCGATCATTATATCCTGTAGATCCCATTTTCAATGAGTAGTTGCCGTTTTTACTGGCAGAGCTTTTCTCAATCGTCCCTTGACCGGTTTTCAACCATTGCATAGGTACGTTCGTTGTTGAATTCCATTCTTCAAATCCGCTATTCATCACTAAATTATTCCCAATGGCGATCGGAGTTGAAGCCCAGATTAAATTTCCATGTGTATCATATTCTTTAACGGAGGCTCCTGAAAGAGGATTCAATTGGACGGTTTCGTTATCCTTTTCGTCATAATAGTTCATTTCCGTCGCTCCGCCAAAGTCCGTGGCTTGCTTAAGGGTATCCTTTTCCCACTTAAAAATGGCTGCTTGACTCTTGGAATTAGTCAGACTTGTTAGGTGACCTTCCTCGTAGGTTAAAATGGTTTCCAATAATCTGGGATCCTTTGTACTTGTTAGTTGATTCTCTGAATCCCACTCAAAAAAAGTTTCATAGTTAAGTCCATTTGCATCTTCAGTAATTTTTATTACATTTCCTTGTGCATTTAAAGTGTAGAGGGTCACAATTCCCTTGGGATCCGTAACTTTTATATCTGCTCCATAGGAAAAATAGGTCGTATACGTATGTTGAACCATATCATTAGTCGTTACATATTCTTTAATTGAATCTACTTGATGTTTTTGTACGTACGTAAAACCTTTAGGATGGGTAAGGGTATACTCACCAATATAGCCAATTGAAGTTGGATTTGCATTTGGATCATAGACAGTAATAAGATTTTCCTGGCTATCATATTCATAGGAAACTTGCTGCTTAACATTATTCGCTGCATCTAACTTTTGCACCATTTGTAATTGCCCATTCGAATAGTACGAATATTTCACCGTTGGGATCTCTGTCCCTTTGATTGTATCCAGTTTCCCATTTGCGTTAAAAGTGAACCTTATCGTTCGTCCCGATGCATCCGTGATGGATTGAAGCGTGCCATCCGAAGTATAGCCAATATCCAAAATATTCTCATTAGAATCAAATATCGCTTCCAACTTCCCCGTGCCAAAGTCAAAATAATATTTCGTTTTTGTTTGATCGGTAAGAATATAATAAGCTGG
>NZ_AJLR01000164.1 GCF_000307855.1 Schinkia azotoformans LMG 9581
AAAACACTCTATGCAGTAGTTGCCGGTTGTATGTTTGGAATTTCTGGCATTTTTGGTCAGCTTTTTTTCCGTGATTATCATGGTAGCCCGCTTTGGATTACATCAACACGTTTAACGATTGCTGGTATTATTTTATTGGCCATGTCTTTTTCGCGAGACCATAAGCGTTTTTTTGATGTCTGGAAATCAAAAAAGAATATGCCAACCCTCTTTTTGTATGTTTTTGGTGGGGTATTTTCTGTTCAATATTTTTATTATGTGGCCATTCAACTTTCAAATAGTGCTACAGCGACAATTTTACAATATACAGCACCCGTTTTTATTATGCTTTATTTACTCATTTTTCAACGTCAAGTACCAAAACCCAAATCGGTCTTATTCGTCATTTTAGCAATGATAGGTGTTTTTTTGTTGATTACGGACGGAAATATCAAACATTTATCAATCAGTCCCCTAGCCCTTGTAACAGGGCTTATCGCTGCTGTAGCTGTTGTTATTTACTCAATCATCCCTCGGCCATTATTGGATAAATATGGCGCACTTAATATGACCGGGTGGGGAATGATGCTTGCGGGGATTGCCTGTAATATCTTCTATCCAGTTTGGCGTATTGATTTTCGAATTGAACCGTTGTCAATTTTTTATGTTTTAACAATCTCTATTGTTGGAACAGCACTGGCTTATTTGTTGCTTTTAAGGGCCTTTCAATTGATTTCACCGCTTGTTGTTTCTGTTGCAACAGCTACTAAACCATTGACTTCTGTTTTTTTAAGTATTCCATTATTTGGCTTGAAGTTAACCCCACTCGAATTACTAGGGATTGTTATGGTCATCGTGTCTGTTATTCTTTTATCAAAATCGGAACAAGCTTAAAAGAAACCCTGAGGTTTCTTTTTTTTAAAACTATTTTATTAGAAAATTCTAATATAATGTTTTTATTAGGAGAGAATTTTTATGGAAGAACCCGAATTGCTAGTTGATTATTTA
>NZ_AJLR01000165.1 GCF_000307855.1 Schinkia azotoformans LMG 9581
ATCAACTAGCAATTCGGGTTTATTTAATTAATTATTTAATTTCAGAAAGGTATATATAAATCATGGCGCAACAAATTGTCCTACCCATCAAAGACTCCAACGTCTTAAAGATGGTACAAGATACACTTCTCGATAGCTTCTGTACTTCTTGGCATTTTAGAAAGGAAATCTTCTCATGAAAATTCTTGTTACCGGATTTGATCCCTTTGGCGACGATAAAATTAATCCTGCGATTGAAGCCGTGAAACGTTTGCCGGATGAAATTGCTGGGGCACAAATCGTTAAATTGGAAATTCCGACAAAGTTTAATGTTTCAGCCGATGTCGTTAAAGATGCTATTGCCAAAGAAAAGCCTGACTATGTGTTGAGCATTGGTCAGGCTGGTGGCCGGTTTGAACTCACGCCGGAGCGAGTTGCGATTAACTTGGATGACGGTCGGATTCAAGATAATGCCGGGTATCAGCCACTTAATCACACGATTCATGGCGATGGCGAGAATGCCTACTTTACCCAGTTACCAATTAAGGCCATGGCCAAAGCCATTCGGGAAGCTGGTGTTCCGTCAGCAGTCTCCAACACAGCAGGCACTTACGTCTGCAACCACATTTTTTATCAGGTACAGTATATGCGGGATAAGATGTTTCCCGATATTAAGGCCGGCTTCATGCATATTCCATTTTTGCCGGAACAGGTTGTCACTCGTCCGGAAACACCATCGTTGTCATTGGATGATGATGTTTTAGGCATCACTGCCGCTATCAAGGCCATCGTGTCCCGTGACGGCAAAGGCGATATCGAAACGATTGAAGGCAAGGATCACTAAAAGCCTGTTTAGTGTTTTTGGACTATTATCAAATAAATAGACATAAAAAAGAAAAGC
>NZ_AJLR01000166.1 GCF_000307855.1 Schinkia azotoformans LMG 9581
TTTACGGCTATAAAGTAGGTGAGTATTCATCAATCAAAGAACTTAATGTGACGTTAAGTCAAGTTTTTAGAGTAACAAACGTAGAATTTTAATCTATTTATTTTAAGCACTTACCTTTTCAAATTGATTAGGTGTAAGATACCCTAAACTTTGATGGATTCGTTTTGAATTATAAAAGGCTTCGATGTACCAGAAAATACTCTGATAGGCTTCTTCAAAGTTCTTATATTTAAATTGATACACCCACTCTCTTTTTAAATGTCCATGCCAAGATTCAAGACTGGCATTATGATAAGGGTATCCCCTTCGACTGAAAGAGTGAGTCATCCCATAATACTTAAGCAACTCTTCATACTCTAGACTCGTATACTGGCTTCCTTGGTCAGAATGAAGAATAACAGCTTCTGGATAGTCTTGTGATTTAATGGCCTTATTTAAAGTTCTTTGCACTAATTCTACAGTCATTCGCTTGCCCAAATCCCAAGCAATGACTTTTTTAGTATAACGATCCATAATGGTTGAGAGATAAGCCCATCCTTGTTGAGTAGGAATATAAGTAATGTCGGTTGACCAAACCTTATTCTTCTTTGTAGGTTCAGTCTGTATGAGATTTTTTCGATTGATGTGATCACTTAGTGAGTATCCAGGCTTAAATTTCTTAATGACTACAGACTTGAGTTGAAGTTGCTTCATTAGCTTCTGTACCAGTTTTAACCCGACTTTTTCCCCTTGTTTAAGTAGAAGATGATGAATTTTAGGAGCACCATAGATTCCTCGGTTAGCATTGAAGAGTTGAGAAATTTTGAGTGACAGGTATTGTCTCCTTAATTGAGTTTTAGATGGATGTCGGTTAATCCGTTCATAATAACTTGATTCAGGAACATCAAGGAGTTGACAGCTTAGTCTGACATTGAGTGCTAAAGTTTGTATGGTTTGAGCCATATCCGCAGCACTCACTTCTTTTTCTCGGCGAATATGGTCAATACTTTTTTTAAGATGTCTCGTTCTTCCTTAACTTTAGCCAGTTGTCTTTTTAATTCTAGAAAATCAGCTTTAGAGACGGAGCTTTCATTAGATTTAGAGTAGAGGTCTATCCATTTATAAATTGTTGCAGGGGCCACGTCGTATTCTTTAGACAGCTGGGTGACGGATTGACCAGAATGATAGAAGGCGATAAGGGTTTCTTTAAATTCTTTTGAGTAGCGTTTTTGCATGTTTTTGTCCTTTGTCTAAATTATACAATAGTGACTCTAAGATTTAAGGATAACATCA
>NZ_AJLR01000167.1 GCF_000307855.1 Schinkia azotoformans LMG 9581
TGACCAGACGTCAATGTGTCAGCAATGTCGGCATACGTATGACAACTTCTGCTTCGCTTATTAACTCACTTTTTTCTTTTGCATTTCTATTATCTAATCCTAACGATAAAGTCTTGTAAAAACTTCGTCTATATTTTCTTGTGAATTTTTACTGATTCTTTCTAAAATTGCCATTGTTGGTTTCATTTTGAGGTTTTCCTCCCTAATCAATTTTTAATTTTAGTACACAATAACTGTACCCCTTCGCCATGTAAAGGGCGTTACCCTTCTCAGACTACTACGAGTACTCCGTACCCTTGCAAGATTTTCAAGCTCTAGTGCTATAGCCTTTTTCCTCCTTTCTATTAGGCATTCTTGTTTAGGGTATCCCCAGTTAGTGTTAAGTCTTGGTAAATTCAGATTCTCGGCATCGCTTTCGTTTCGTTCCCATAGGTTCTCCTACAGATTGTACAAATGTGGTGATAACAGATAAGTCCACAACCATAACTTACCTTTCTTTGTACTAGAGGTTTCAGACACTTTCCTCTATCGACACATAACCGAAATTAGAAACTTGCGTTCAGTAAACACAACTTATACCTTATATCTGATTAACATTGCGACTCAGTCGTACCCGATTGTCTTTAGGTAACTCATCGCTTTCCAACCGTGCTCTGTTCCCGTATCAGCTTTCGCTTTTCGGTTAGGTTGGCTGTTTTCTGTGTTATCTTACAGAGTAGTACCTTAAACTACTTGACTTAACACCCTATCTGGGCGCACATTATGGAGGTGTGGTTTATCGGTATGAGTGGCAATAATAAATTCCGCAGAATTTCCGAGATATTCTTTCATGGTTTTTAAACCAATTTCATGAACTTGTTCAGGGGTTAAATGGTCATCAGGAGAAAAAGATTGGACAAAATGATAACCGTAAATTTCATTTTTTCGTGGCT
>NZ_AJLR01000168.1 GCF_000307855.1 Schinkia azotoformans LMG 9581
ATAGGCGTGTAAGAAACAAAGAAATTTTCTTTAAATTCAGGCTTATAAAGTTGTCCAGTATAGCTTACAAACTCCCCATCAGGACTAATAGACTTTTCTGCAAGACCTACGACGTCGTAGAGCACAATTTTTTCAGCAATCAAATCATTCTCTAATTGCTCATTCGGATACCCAGTAATAGTAAGGCGGTCAATCTTTGTATGCAGGTAACCATATTTCATTGCCAAAGTCTTTCTGAATTCCTCAGGGTTCAATTTTTGAACATATAGCGGGCTATTAGAACCGCCCGCTCCCAAAGAGTTCAGTTCGCCATTCATATTTTGAAGAGTCAAATCAGTCATAAAAACCTTTCTAAGTTACATCATTTTCTCTAGGTGCGCTCTCCTAAATAAGAGCGCACCTAGTCAAATCACACATTGACACTATTTTAACAGTTCTATCGAACTAATACACATCTAACAAAGATAATAGATACGTTAGCTTAAGAAAACTAGCGCGCTACGCTTGCCGGCTGTATAAGTGCTTTAACATGAGCTTGAGCAATCGTATCACGTTTAGTGATACAATCGATTAAACTTACGTTAGAAACCCGCCCAGGCGCCTGGGCTCCTCCCCTGCAGGCAGGGGCAGTAAAACTAAGATTGAACAGACTGATTATCTTTTGACATCACGATTTGAGATAAAATCTGTCTGAAATCAACGTTTGATAAATCAGGACACTGAAAATATAAAGGATTTATATCTGTTGGTCTTTGAACATAACGTAATAGCCTTGATTGTAAGTATATATAATGAAGATCGGAAGAGC
>NZ_AJLR01000169.1 GCF_000307855.1 Schinkia azotoformans LMG 9581
GCTATTTGTAAATCTACATTTTTTTATTGAAAAATAGATAGTTTATAGTTACAGTTGCAACTGCTTTAGCCGCGATTAAAATACTTTTCTCATTCATTTTAAATAAAGGGCTATGATGGGGATAATTTCCGCCGTCTTCAGGCTGTGCACCAATGTAAAAGAAAGTACTTGGTACAACTTGCCCATAATATGAAAAATCTTCAGAAGGATTTTGTGGTCCTAAATCGACTATATTATTGACTTCTGAAATATTCTGATCTTTTAAGCTGTCAACTACAAAGTGAGTGAGATTTTCTGAATTAAAGAGTACAGGATAGTTATCGTCATAATCTACAATCACTTCAACCCCAAAGGTTACTCCAACGCCTTTAGCAATTTGTTTCACTTGGTCTCGGATGACTTTTCTAGTTGTTTCTTTCATCATCCGAACATCCCCTTTTAACACTACTTTATCTTGTATAGCGTAAGGACAAAGGCGATGAGGGCAGCCAGCCTAGTTCTGG